>NZ_RYDJ01000001.1:0-648428 GCF_003970355.1 Flavobacterium bomense
ATAAATATACTGATTATCAGCTTATTAATCTAATTTTTAAACAGATATTTCTTTCTTTTTTAACCCTTGATTCGCATGAACAATTCAAAACAACAGTTTTACCATAATTTAACACGCTGTAATTATGAAACGTATTTTAGTCCCAACCGATTTTTCTGATCATGCCGGAAACGCTCTAAAAGTGGCTGCTGTAATTGCAAGAAAAAACAAGTGTGAAATATTCCTATTGCATTTGTTAGAACTCCCAAACCACATGAATGACTCTGTTACTGGAGCAGACATTACTCCGGCGCTTATGTTGTTCATCAAAAAAGTTAACGAAAACCTTCAAAAAATAAAAGAACAGCCCTATTTGAAAGGAATTCCGGTACATGTCTCTGTACAATTTGAAAAAGCTTTTAGCGGTATTTTATCCTTTAACAAAAAGAATAAAATTGATTTAATCGTTATGGGCTCTCATGGCACTTCAGGCATTGAAGAAATCATTATTGGCTCTAATACTGAAAAAGTGGTCCGACTCTCCGAAATTCCAGTTTTAGTTATAAAAAAAGATGTAGGTAAATTAAAATTTAAAAATTTCGTCTTTGCCTCTGATTTTTCAAAAGAAGCTAAAAAGCCTTTTAAAAAAATGATGGAGTTCGCGAAGATCTTTGATGCCAATTTGTTTTTAGTCATGATTTGCACACCCAATAGTTTTAAGACCACTCTTGCTGCCGAAAAGGTGATGGGCGCTTTTATGGCTGAATTTGATCTTCCAAACTACTCCTCACATCTATTTAATGATGCAAATATTGAAAGTGGAATAATCAATTTTTCAAAAACAATAGATGCTGATTTAATTGGCCTTTGCACTCATGGCAGAACTGGTTTAGCGCATTTTTTTAACGGAAGCATCAGTGAGGACTTAGTAAACCACACCACCAGACCTGTTATCACTTTTAGAATTTAACTCCTTTTGGCTTTGCAAAAACAACTAACCAACTTCACTCTCTTATCTCGAAAATCCCAACAAACACTACTCAGAATTTTATCTATAAAAAAACCTCTCAGGAATTGAGAGGTTTTTTGTTGGTCTACAAGGACTCGAACCTTGAACGACTGCACCAAAAACAGTTGTGTTACCATTACACCATAGACCAGCAGTGCTGCTAAGCGAGTGCAAATTTAAAATAATATTTAGTTTGCACAAATTTTTTTTGTCTTTTTATTAAAAAAATAACAACAAAAAATAAAATCAGCTGCAAAGCATCTCAAAAGAGCTTTACAATCAATTGATTATTGAATTTTATTACTTTTCCAGAAAATAGTGTTAATGCTACTAGGGTTAAATAAAAAAACATTTTCTTTGTAACTTACATTTAAACTAAATTTTAATACATGGACAAAGGAACATTCAACTTCAATAAATGGAACACAATTGTTGGTTGGTTAACATTTGGAATCGCATTATTAACTTACACTTTAACTGTTGAGCCTACTATGAGTTTTTGGGATTGTGGCGAATACATTTCCACCGCAGCAAAACTTCAAGTTGGCCACCCTCCGGGAGCTCCTTTATACCAGATGATTGGCGCTTTTTTTGCCATGTTTGCATCAGATGATCAACACATTGCCTTAATGGTAAACATGATGTCTGTATTCTCGAGTGCCTTTACTATTTTATTCCTTTTTTGGTCTTCGTCCATTCTTCTAAAAAAATTGATTTCCCGATTTTCAGAGACTAACAGAAACAATGAAATCGTTATACTAGGAAGTTCATTTGTTGGTGCTTTAGCCTTCACCTTTTCAGATAGCTTTTGGTACAATGCTGTCGAGGCTGAGGTTTACGCCATGGCATCCTTGTTTATTGCCCTATTGTTTTGGCTGGGTTTACGCTGGGAGCAAGACATGAATACTCCAAGAGGAAATAAGTGGTTATTGATTATTTCTCTTGTTGTAGGACTTTCCTTTGGGGTTCACTTTATGGCATTACTAACAATTCCCGCAATAGGTTTTCTTTATTTTTTTAAAAACTATAAGGTAGTAACCGTTAAAAGTTTCCTTATTGCAAATGTTGTAGTAATTGCTATTTTGTTGTTTATTTTCAAATTGCTACTTCCTATGACCATGGGATTCTTTGGTAAAACAGAAGTTTTTATGGTCAATAGTTTAGGACTGCCGTTTGACTCGGGCACTGTGTTTGTTACAATAGCTTTGATTGCTTTCTTTTACTTTGGATTGAAATACACCAAACAAAAAGGGTTTGTGTTCTACAACACCATAATTCTTTGCATCCTTTTTATTTTAATTGGTTTCTCGACATGGATGATGCTACCCATTCGAGCAAATGCAAATACTGTAATCAATGAAAACAAACCGTCTGATGCCCGCGAAGTTTTAGCCTATTACAATAGAGAACAATATGGCGTAAATGCATTGTTCTATGGTCCACAATACACAGAGAATTTTGCCGGATTAGATGCCAATAATCCTTATTTAGACAAAGCACCCAATTATGAAAGAGATTATAAAACAGGGAAATATGTTATTGTCAATAATTATAAAAATGCTTCCCAAAATTCAGATGACAATCATAAAACCATTCTCCCAAGAATGTGGAGCGATGGACATATTGAAAATTACATGAATTTTACCAATCCGCCTCAATTCAAATTAAATCCTAATTATCCTTACGAGGATGATTTAGCAAAATACGGTATTGATGCCAGTCAGCTTAGTGAAGAAGATTACAATAAAGCGATTGCACAACTCAAAAATGAAACTCAAAAAATAATTTCTGAATTCAGACAAGCCTACGCACAAAAACAAATTGACAACGAAGGATATGTCACCTTCCTAAAAAGTTATGGCGACTATTTGATTGTTGAAAAACCAACAACTGCGGACAATCTAGGTTTTATGGTAGAGTATCAATTTGGATACATGTATTGGAGGTACTTGATGTGGAATTTTGTTGGCCGTCAAAATGATGTTCAGGGACGATACGACTATCTGGATGGCAACTGGCTCAGTGGTATAAAATTCATTGATGAATTGCATTTAGGAAGTCAGGACAACTTACCATCGGATGTATTGAACAATAAAGGTCGGAATGTATATTTCTTTTTGCCTTTTATTCTGGGCCTTATTGGACTTATGTATCATGCCAATAAGGATTTAAAAAGCTTTTATGTTTTGCTTGCCTTGTTCCTTTTTACGGGAATAGCCCTGAAAATTTATTTGAACGAAAGGCCTTTTGAACCTCGAGAAAGGGATTATGCATTGGTAGGCTCCTTTTATGTATTTGCCATCTGGATAGGCTTTGGTGTTTACGCCTTGTATGAAAGTGTCAAAAAACATCTCGCTCCAAAAATAGCTGGCCCTCTCCTTATCGCATTAAGTTTGGTAGCGGCACCAGTGCTTATGGCGTCACAAAACTGGGATGACCACGACCGTTCCGGCAAATATACCGCCTTGTCTATGGCAAAAGCGTATCTTACCTCGTGCGACCCTAATGCCATCTTATTCACCATTGGAGACAATGACACTTTCCCGCTTTGGTACGCACAGGAAATTGAAAAAATAAGAACCGATGTCAAAATTGTAAACACCAGTTTATTCATGACGGACTGGTATATCGATCAAATGAAAACCAAAACATACGAATCAGACCCAGTACCGGTTTCATTTACACACGAGGAATATGTTGGAGATAAATTAGACTATGTGGCCCATATTCCAAAAATTGAAAGTCGCTGGGATATAAAAGATTTTATCGATTTTATTAAAAATCCGAAATCAACGGTAGGAATGCAAAACGGACAAACCATCCATTTTTACCCAACCAATAAGATTCGGATTCCCGTTGACAAAAATACGATCATACAAAACAAAGTAGTATCCCCTAAATACAATGACTCTATAGTGCCTTATATTGATATAGACATCAAAGGGAGTGCGTTGTACAAAAACAGATTGATGATGCTTGACATTGTTGCTAATAACAACTGGAAAAGACCAATTTATTTTAGCGGTGGTGCTTATGATAGCGAGGACTACCTCTGGATGAAAGAATATCTTCAACTCGAAGGTATGGTGTACAAACTAGTTCCAATAAAAACTCCAATGTCCAAAGATGGAAGTCCACTTGAAATGGGACAAATAGACACTGACAGAATGTATGCAAAGGTCATGAAATGGGATTGGGGAAATAGTGATAGTCCTTCTATTTATCATGATCCAGAAACCAGAAAAAATAGCATTACCTACCGAAACAATCTGTCAAGATTGATGAATCAGTTAATCCTGGAAGGACAGAAAGAAAAAGCCAAAAAAATCATTGATTTAGCTATGGCAAAAATGCCTTTGGACAGCTTTGGCTATTATTCATTAGTAGAACCTTTTGCGGGAGGCTATTATAAAACTGGCGAAAAAATAAAAGCCGAACAATTATTGGACCGATTAGTCTTTAAGTACCAAGAAAACCTCAGCTATTATGGCAATCTTAAATCTTCTGAACAAAGCAGTATTGCAATTCCAATCATAACTGATATTGAGCGCTACAGAAGCCTCTTGCAAGTCATGAAAGAAAATGGCGATCTCGCATTTTACAATAAGAACAAAATTGTCTTCAATACGTACATCAAAATGTTTGAACGTTTTGGACGCGACAAGGAGTAATATTAAAGATCCATTAAAAAAATAGTGACATTGAAAAATGTCGCTATTTTTTTTAATTTTAAAATGAAAAAAATGAAATTGTATTGGACAAAGACCCATTCGATTATAAAAAAAATATTCTCTAATTATAGTTGGGATGTCTCCAATACAGGAAATACTGTATACCTTACCTTTGATGACGGCCCCATTCCAGAAGTTACAGAATGGGTTTTGGTGGAATTAAAAAAATACGGAATCAAAGCCACTTTTTTCTGTATTGGAAATAATATCGAAAAAAATTCTGAAATATTCAAAAAGGTGATTCGGGAAGGCCACACCATAGGAAACCACACTTTCAACCACTTAAATGGCTGGCAAACAACTACTGAGACGTACATCAAAAACATGCAACAGGCTCAAGAAGCAATTGAAAACCACACCCATCCAGACGCTAAACTTTTTCGCCCTCCGTATGGAAAAATAAAAAAATCGCAATCAAAAAAACTACAAAGACTAGGGTACAAAATAATTATGTGGGATGTCCTGAGTGCTGATTTTGATGCCACAATATCTAAAGAAAAATGCCTGAACAATGTGCTGTCAAATTTAAGACCGGGGAGTATTATTGTTTTTCACGACAGTATAAAAGCGTTCAAGAACCTACAATACGTGTTGCCAAAAACACTAGCTTATTTAAAAGAAAATAATTTTAAGTGCAACCCTTTATAAAAATATTACAATTGTTCCTGAACGAGACTAATTATCGTATTGGCGTCAAGTTCTCCGGACTGTCTCCAGATCATCTGACCTTGTTTATAGATCATCAACGTAGGCAACCCTTTGATCCGCAAAGCATCCGCTAATTCTTGATTTTTATCCACGTCAATCTTAATGACTTTCGCTTTATCGCCAAGAGCCGCCGCTACATCTCTGATCACAGGATGCATTAAAACGGAGGATTCATTCCACTCCGTATAAAAGTCAATTAATACCGGAATTTTAGTATTTATAAGTTCTCCAAATTTTGACATAAAACCAAAAATTTAATTTTTAAAATTCACTAAACAGAGATATTATTTTTACAAATGTAGCATTTTAAACGAATTCTGCTACATTAGTGCCTTTTTTTAGTTCGATGACCGTTATTTCCGGCATGATTCCTACTCTTCCGGGAAAGGCATGAAAACCAAATCCCCTATTGACATAAACGTATCTTCCCAGGTTTTCATATAAGCCGGCCCATTGTTTGTATACGTATTGCGCCAAACTCCATTTGAAATAACCGGGAATTTCGATTCCAAATTGCATTCCGTGTGTGTGCCCGGAAAGCGTAAGGTGGTAGTGTTTATCATCGTGCTGCACCACGTGCTCCCAATGGGAAGGGTCATGGCTCATCAAAATCTTGAAATCTTCTTTCTTTAACTGCCCCGAAGCCTTATTCAAATCTCCGGCCTGCTTGAAATTATGTCCCCAGTTTTCGACACCTACTAATGCTATTTTGGCATCTCCTTTCTCGATAAACGTATGCTCATTCAGCAATAAATCAAACCCAATTTCTCCGTATAAATTTTTTATTGCCTTAAAATTATCTGCTTTTGCGGCTTCACTTGGCCAGGTTACATATTCTCCGTAATCATGATTCCCCAAAACGGAATATTTGCCATATTCATGTTTCTTAATTCGGTTGAATGTTTCTATCCAAGGATGCATCTCTTTGGCGTGCGTATTGACAATATCTCCAGTAAACAGAATCATATCTGAATTTTGCTCATTTACCAAGTCAATCGCATAATTAATTTTTTCCGGGTCATCAAAGCTTCCACTATGAACATCGGATATTTGAGTAATTTTAAAACCATCAAAAGCATCCGGTAAATCCGGAAAAAAAATACGCTGCCTGATCACTTTGTAATTGTATTTCCCAATCGTGACTCCATATATCAAGGATAAAAACGGAACCGCCGCTAACCCTAATCCTATTTGACTGATAAACTTTCTTCTGGAATTAAGGAAATCAGTACTCTTGTCATAATCCACGAAAAAATTTAAGGCTCCAGCACCTACTCTAAAAATGTCTTCCCCTATTAAAATTAAGGCTAAAATTAATTTTGGAACATAAACAATAAGCAACAATCCCATACTAAACATGAATTGCTGGGTTTGTCCTACGCTACGGTCAAATTGCATTAAAGAATACACGATATATATTAAAACTAATAGGCTTATACCCTGAATTGAAAACAATATTAGTTTTGATTTTATCAAAGTTTTTAAGATCTGAAAAGTATACAGCTCAATAATAAGTAGAATTGAACACAAGAATACGACACGGAAAATCATTTTTAATCAAATTTTACACAAAATAACAAATTAAGAAAATAGTATGCGTTTTTATTAATCTAAATTTAACTAAAATTACATTAAATCAACTTGAAACAGCTTAGCTGAAATAGAAAAACTTAATTTTAAATAAAAAGCAAAACCGTTATCGTACAAATTATTCGTGCTTTATTTAATAAACAAGTTTAACAAATATAAAATCGCTGCACCTAAGCCCCTGTTTCTCCTATTTTATTTTAAAAAACATAGTGAAATTGATTTGAAGAAATATTTCATGCCTTTATCTGACAAGTTTTGTACTTTTGAAAACTTTACAAAAATTACAATTCATGTCACAACAAAAACGCCTGTTTCTTCTTGATGCCTATGCCTTAATCTTCAGAGGCTATTATGCTTTTATAAAAAATCCACGGATCAATTCTAAAGGAATGGATACATCCGCCATTATGGGTTTTATGAATTCATTGATGGATGTTATAAAAAGAGAAAAACCAGATCATTTAGCCGTTGCTTTTGACAATGGTGGCAGCCAGTTGAGAAATGACATCTTCCCGGAATACAAAGCCCATCGTGATGCTACTCCGGAAGCCATAAAAATTGCTATTCCTTATATCCAAGATTTACTGAAAGCCATGCATATTCCTATAATAGAAGTCAAAGGCTATGAGGCTGATGACCTAATTGGGACCATTGCCAAACAAGCCGAAAAACAAAATTATAAAGTTTTTATGGTCACCCCGGATAAGGATTTTGCACAACTTGTTTCTGAAAACATATTTATGTACAAACCTGCCCGAATGGGGAATGGAATAGAGATCTGGGGAATTCCTGAGGTTTTGGCAAAATTTGAAATTGAACGTCCGGATCAGGTAATCGATTTCCTTGGAATGATGGGTGATGCAGCGGATAATATTCCAGGACTTCCCGGGGTAGGCGAAGTCACTGCAAAGAAGTTTCTAAAAGAATTTGGAACCATGGAAAATCTTTTAGCTAATACGGATAAGCTGAAAGGAAAAATGAAAGAGAACATTGAGGCGAACAAGGAAAAAGGATTATTATCTAAAACCTTAGCCACAATTTTACTGGATTGTCCCGTTATTTTTGATGAAACGGACTATGAATTATCCACTCCTGATGTCGAAAAAACAGACGCACTGTTCAACGAGTTAGAATTCCGCCGAATGGCAGAGCAGTTTGACGCTATATTCAAAAAAGGAGCGACTGCGACAGCCAATAACCCGGTTGATGAAACTAAATTATATAAAAAAACACAACCTAAAACTGAAGAACAGTTTGATCTTTTTGGAAGTGCCATTCAGGAAGATTCATCAGAAGAAACACGCCATCAATATTATAGTTCATTAGCAAATACAGAACATTCGTATCAGATAATCCAAGGGGATTTAGGGCTGAAGTTGCTGTTGCAAAATTTACAAAAACAAGCTTCAGTATGTTTTGACACCGAAACAACTGGTCTAGATGCTTTGCATGCCGAATTAGTGGGGATTTCGTTTTCTTTCGAAAAAGGAAAAGGATTCTATGTTCCTTTTCCGGAAAATCAAGAGGAAGCACAAGTTTTAATCGAGAAATTTATTCCTTTTTTCGAAAATGAAAACATCGAGAAAATTGGTCAGAATTTAAAATACGATTTAAAGATACTCTCTAATTACAAGGTTACCGTAAAAGGAAAACTATTCGATACCATGATTGCACATTATCTAATCAATCCGGATATGCGTCATAATATGGATATTTTGGCAGAAACATATTTAAAATATTCCCCGCAATCTATTGAAACTTTAATTGGGAAAAAAGGAAAAAACCAGAAATCAATGCGCGACGTTGAACTGGAAGAAATCAAAGAATATGCGGTTGAAGACGCTGATGTAACTTTGCAACTCAAGGAAATATTCACTTTAGAATTAGACAAAACCGGCACCAAAAAACTTTTTGAGGAAATCGAAATTCCATTGGTACCTGTTTTGGCCGCTATGGAAAAAGAAGGAATCCGTGTAGATGTCGATTTCTTGAAATCCCTGTCGAAAACCTTGGATGATGATATAAAGATATTGGAAGCAAATATTTATGAAACTGCCGGTGAAAAATTCAATCTCGCTTCCCCAAAACAACTGGGCGATGTATTATTTGACAAATTGAAAATTGGAGGAGCCAAACAAAAGAAAACCAAAACCGGTCAATACGCAACCGGAGAGGAAATCTTAAGCTATTTAGCCGCTGAAAACCCAATTGTAAAAGACATTCTGGATTGGCGACAATTGATAAAGCTGCAAAACACGTATGTTGATGCTTTACCCAACCAAGTTGACAAAATCACGAACCGCATACACACCGATTATATGCAAACCGTTGCGGCAACAGGACGATTGAGTTCGAATAATCCCAACTTACAAAACATCCCGATTCGAACCGAACGTGGCCGACAAATCCGGAAAGCATTTGTGGCACGAGATGAAAATTACACATTGGTTTCTGCAGATTATTCCCAAATAGAATTGCGAGTAATTGCTGCATTAAGCGGTGAAGAAAACATGATCAAAGCCTTTCAGAATCACGAAGACATTCACAAATCTACTGCTTCAAAAGTCTTTAATGTTCCGCTGGAAGAAGTGACTCGCGAGCAACGAAGTCAGGCCAAAACGGTCAATTTCGGAATTATATATGGTGTTTCGGCTTTTGGATTGAGCAATCAAACTAACTTATCTCGTAAAGAGAGCGCTGATTTGATTGAAGCGTATTACCAAACCTATCCAAGATTAAAGTCCTATATACAGAATCAAATAGATTTTGCAAGAGAGAACGGTTATGTACAAACAATACTGGGTCGTCGTCGTTATTTGAAAGATATCAATTCACAAAACGCCATTGTTCGTGGTGGCGCAGAACGAAATGCGGTAAACGCACCAATTCAAGGCAGTGCTGCTGATATCATCAAAATTGCAATGATTAATATTCACGGAAAACTAACCTCTGAAAATTGGAAAAGTAAAATGTTGCTACAGGTTCATGATGAGCTTGTGTTTGATGTGCATAATGATGAACTCGAAAAAATCAAACCGATGATAAAATATGAAATGGAAAATGCTTTCAAGTTAAATGCTCCACTAGAAGTAGATCTTGGTACTGGCAAAGACTGGCTGGAAGCGCATTAATAACTGCTTGAAATATCCCAGAAAGATTGCATCTAATAGTACAATTAGCGCTTTATTGCGGCAGTATTTCACTGTTTCATTCCTGATAAAACGAACAAAAAACAACTTATGAAAATAGCAAGATGACTAGATTTTTTTTGTTTTAAAAAGAAAAGGGGGATCAGTAGAAATCGAGAGCCAGCTCTAAAAAGCGAATTTAATTTTTTTTTAATTCGCTTATTAACAAGCCAGTTACCGTTTTTATAATTGCCATCTATTGATTGTCAATTATATAAATACTATCTTTGCGCAAATTAAGGAATATTATGAATAATAAGCAAGGCAACAATAAAGGAAGTGGTGCTAGAACAAATAGTTCAAGACCAAGTTCTAACAAGCCAAAACCTGCGATGCAAAAACGGGCACAAGGGCCAAAAAAAGTTAAAATAAATACTAAAGTTGTAGCTGTCGATACGGATAAAGTAGAAAAAAAACCAAATCAAGCTCCTAAAAGACCAAAGGTAAAAGACGAAATCCGTTTGAATAAATACATCGCCAATTCTGGGGCATGCTCGCGTCGTGATGCGGATATTTACATTCAATCCGGAACTGTAAAAGTAAATGGAATTCCCGTTATCGAAATGGGATATATGGTAAAACCGGGAGACGTAGTAAATTTTGACGGTGCCACTTTGACACCGGAGAAAAAAGTATACATCTTATTGAACAAACCAAAAAACTTTACTACTGCGATGGACGAAGGTCAGGAATATCGTAATGTACTGGAACTGGTAAAAGGCTCTACAACAGCAAAAATTGGCGCTATTGGGAGAATGGACAAGAATACAACTGGTT
Organism: Flavobacterium bomense; assembly: GCF_003970355.1. Lineage (NCBI taxonomy): Bacteria > Pseudomonadati > Bacteroidota > Flavobacteriia > Flavobacteriales > Flavobacteriaceae > Flavobacterium > Flavobacterium bomense. The sequence continues at coordinate 10,983 of NZ_RYDJ01000001.1, forward strand.
TACTATTGTTTACGAATGATACGGATATGATTCGTAAATTTACGTTACCAAGTCAAAAATCATCTAAAATCTACCAAGTTTCATTAGATAAAAACTTGAAATTTGAGGATTTAGAAAAAATAAACAAAGGACTGACTCTTGACGGACACCGTGTTTTTGTGGAAGATGTAAGCTACATTGACGGAGAAGCGAAAAGTGAAATTGGATTACAGTTGAGATCCGCTAACGTGAAAGTGGTTCGTAATATTTTTGAACATTTCAGTTATGATGTGTTGCGTATTGACAGAGTTGCTTTTGCTGGTTTGACTAAAAAGAATTTACCAAGAGGAAACTGGAGATTGCTTACTGAACAAGAAATTATCAATTTGAAGAACGTTTAATATTTCTTTGAAATTATAAAATTAAATCCCTTTTGCGTAGCAAAACGGGATTTTTTTAATTAAAAATGCAAATTAAAATTAGTATGATGCCAGAAAAATTACAATCTATAGCTTTTAAATGGTTTGAAACTTTCAACAATAAAGAATTAGAAAAACTATTGTCTTTGTATGATGACGATGCTGTGCATTTTAGTCCAAAACTAAAAATATTCAAACCCGAAAGCAACGGTTTTGTCACCGGCAAAGAAGCCTTGCGAGAATGGTGGAAAGATACTTTTGAACGTTTGCCGAGTTTGAATTACAATGTAAAATCGCTTACCGCAAATGGTGACCGCGTTTTTATGGAATACATACGAACGGTAGCCGGTGAAGAAGATTTACTGGTAGCAGAAGTATTAGATATCAGAGAAGGTAAAATAATTGCTTCCAGAGTGTATCACGGATAAGCCTTTTTTGAAGGACAATAAAAAACCCTACAACACATTATTTGTATTGTAGGGTTTTTGCTTTAGAACAAAATTATTTTATCCTTTTATCTTTTTAAATACTTCTTCTTTTTTGTCCAAACCACGTTTTCTCAACAGCGGTTCAATACTTGGCTCCGCACCGCGGAAACGTTTGTACAAAACCATCGGATCTTCTGTCCCTCCTTTTTCCAAAACATTCTCACGGAATAATTTGGCTTTTTCAGGATTGAACAAAGTAGTTGTTTTGAACGCTTCAAAAGCATCCGTATCTAAAACTCCTGACCATATATAACTGTAATATCCGGAAGAATATCCTCCAGAGAATATATGACTGAAATACGTACTTCGGTATCTTGGAATAATAGATGGAATCAAACCAATTTTTGTCATTGCTGCTTTTTCGAAAGCGTTTGCATCAACGGTAATGTCTTTGGTTTGAGAATGGTATTCTAAATCCAATAAAGAAGCTGCTAGATATTCTGTTGTAGTAAAACCTTGGTCAAAAGTCCCTGCTTTTTTTAATTTATTCACCAATGTTTCTGGAATCACTTCCCCAGTTTTATAATGCTTTGCATACATTTTTAAGACCTCTGGTTCAGCTGCCCAATTCTCCATAATTTGAGAAGGAAGTTCTACAAAATCTCTTGGAACACTTGTTCCTGCTAAACTTTTATAGGTAACATTAGACAGCATTCCGTGTAAAGAATGTCCAAACTCGTGAAAGAAAGTCGTAACCTCATCAAATGTCAAAAGTGCTGGGGCATTCGCTGATGGTTTAGTAAAATTACAAACAATAGAAACTACTGGAGCCACGCGTTTTCCGTCAACCGTTTTTTGAGTTCTGTACGAGGTCATCCATGCACCGCCTCGTTTGGATTCACGCGGATGAAAGTCCATGTATAAAACACCCAAATGGGTTCCGTCTTTCTCAGTCACTTCCCAAACTGTAACATCTTCATGGTATTTTGGAACATCCGTCAATACTTTAAACTGAAGCCCGTATAGCTTTTCGGTTACTTGAAAAACGCCTTTTCTAACATTTTCTAAACTGAAATACGGCTTTAATTCTTCTTCGTCTAAATCAAAACGTTCTTTTCTGATTTTCTCCGTGTAATACCTCCAGTCATACGGCTGTACGGCACCTTTAATTCCTTCTTTAGCCATCATTTTCTGAATATCGGCAGCTTCCGTTTTAGCAATTTCCAAAGCTGGTTTCCACAAATCATTCAATAGCTTATTCACATTTTCGGGAGTTTTAGCCATTGATTCTTCCAAGACATAATTGGAATGTGATTTATACCCTAATAATCGTGCTTTTTGCCCACGAAGATTTGCTAATGCTATTGCATTCTTTTTATTGTCAAATTCATTATCTTGATTACCTCTAGTCTGGTAGGCATTCCAAATTTGCTTGCGCAATTCTCGATTAGAACTGTATTGCAGAAATGGCATCACACTGGAATTAGAAAGGGTAAAAACCCATTTTCCTTCTTTGCCTTTTGCTTTGGCATCAACAGCTGCAGCATCAATTAATCCTTGTGGCAATCCAGACAAATCTTTTTTGGTATCAACAACCAACTCGTATGAATTAGTCTCCGCCAAAATATTCTGTCCATACTTTAAACTGGTCAGCGAAAGATCTCCGTTTATTTTACGCAATATTTCCTTGTCAGCATTTGATAAATTGGCTCCACTACGAACGAAATCTTTGTACGCATTATCCAAAATTTTAGCCTGTTCTAAATTCAGTCCCAAAGTTTCTTTTTTGTCCCAAAGCGTTTTTACTTTTGCGAATAATTTCTCGTTCAGGTAAATATTATCTCTGTGCGCGGAAAGATTTGGTGCCATTTCTTTGGCAATATTCTGAATCTCTTTATTGGTATTCGCCGAATTCAGATTAGAAAAAACCGTATTCACATTCGATAATAATTCCCCTGCATTTTCCATGGCAAGAATAGTATTCTCAAAAGTAGCGGGTTGCGTATTATTTGCAACAGCATTAACCTCCGCTTGATGGGTACTAATTCCCTCTAAAATCGCGGGCTTAAAATGTTCGTTTTTAATTTTATCGAAAGGCGGCACATTAAACGGCGTGTCGTAAGCCTGAAAAAATGGATTCATACTAGTGTTCTCTTGTTTTTCTTGTGCTTCAATTGTTAGCATATTTCCGATAACTAACAAAATAAAAAAGGATTTTTTTCTCATTTAGGTGTGATTAATTAAAAAAGTAAATTTAGCAGAAATCTACTAAAAACAAACTGTACGATGGCGCGTTAACTAAATTTTATGACAAATAAAGATATTTTTACAAACGAAAAACTATCCTTACATTTGAATTTGAAAAAAAAACAATAAATTAGCTCAATCTATTACCAAATATAATTATGAAAAAAATAACCACTCTTTTACTTTCCGTAACCACTTCATTATTGCTTCTTAATTGTAAATCGGAAGAAAAAAAACAAGACTTTAGCAGTTTGACAGAAAATTATTTTGACGACAAAAATGCTATGAATCCTCTGGATGCGACCCAAAGTGGTCAAAACCAATACAACGACCAACTGCAGTTTGAAATGACGGACAGTTTTAGAAAATCACAAGAAGCTTTCTTTAACAAATACCAAACTGCCTTAAAAGGATTTGCTATTGAAGACTTATCCGAAGAGGAAAAAAACAGTTACGAAATCATCAAATGGGAAGTTGAAATCGGGAAAGATTTATTAAAACAACCGACAAATTTGTTGCCGGTACATCAATTTTGGGGAACACATCTAACCATGGGACAATTTGCGGGAGGAACCGGTGCACAACCATTTAAGACAGAACAAGATTATACCAATTTCCTAAAAAGAATGGACAAATATGCTGTCTGGATCGATTCAGCAATGGTGTATATGAAAAAAGGAATGGCAAAAGGGGTTGTTTTACCAAAATCATTAACGGTAAAACTGATTCCACAATTTGCAGAAATGGCTACACCTAAAATCGAAGACAATTTGTTTTATTCTTCTATAATACTCCTGCCTACTACTTTTCCTGACAGAATCAAAAACGAGTTAACCGCAAAATATACCGCAACCATCAACAACAAATTGATTCCGCAATACAAGAAAATGGCCGATTTCCTGAATAAAGAATATCTTCCTGCTTCCAGAGCTACCAGCGGAATAGGAAGTTTGCCTTTTGGAAAAGAGCTATATGCCACGTATGTAAAACAATGGACCACTACTGATATGACTCCCGAACAAATTCACGAACTGGGATTAAAAGAAGTTGCACGATTGAACGCCGAAATGGAAAAGGTAAAAACGCAAGTAGGTTTCAAAGGCACTTTATTAGAATTCTTTGAAGTGGTTAGAAACAAAAAAGAATTAAAACCATTTACAAAACCAGAAGAGGTTATAGCCAATTTTCAAAGCATTTATACCCGTATCAAACCGAATGTAGATAAATTATTCGCACTCCAACCCAAGACGAAGTTTGAAATCAGAAGAACAGAAGCCTTTAGAGAAAAAACGGCTAGCGCCGAGTACAATCAAGGAACTGCTGATGGTTCGCGCCCAGGCATTTTCTATGTTCCGATACCTGATGTAGCGAATTATAATATGTACGGCGATGAAGATTTGTTTTTGCATGAAGCCGTTCCTGGACACCATTTCCAAATATCCTTGCAGCAGGAAAACGAAAATCTTCCTGACTTCAGAAAATTCAATTGGTTTGGCGCTTATGGTGAGGGTTGGGCTTTGTACACGGAAAGCTTAGGAAAAGAACTGGGATTGTATCAAGATCCATATCAATACTTTGGAATGCTGGGCAATGAAATGCACCGCGCAGTGCGACTAGTAGTTGACACTGGACTGCACTCCAAAGGCTGGACTAGAGCGCAAGCCATCCAATATTCATTAGCAAATGAGGCCGAAAGTGAAGCTAGTATTATTCCAGAAATAGAGCGGTATATGGCCATCCCTGGACAGGCTTTATCCTATAAAATTGGTCAGTTGAAGATTCTAGAATTACGTAAAAAAGCCGAAACAAAAATGGGTGCTAAATTCGATATTAAAAAATTCCATGAAAAAGTATTGGAATCCGGTGTAATGCCTTTAGCGATATTAGAAAATAAAATTAATGCTTGGATACCTAAATCTAACTAAAATGAAAAAAATAACCGTTAACGTCTTATTCCTGTTCTGCATTGTTTTAAATAGCTATTCTCAAGGATATCTTGATAAAATTGACCCATACTCAACTGGTGTATTATATCGAAGCACTGATTTAAACAATCCTGTTTTAGCAAAAACAGAAGGCACGCACTACCTCAATAAAGACTTTCAATTAGCGGAAGTTTCTGATGTTCCAAAAAAATTAATGGTGCGATACAATGCCGTCACAGACACTCTAGAGATTCAAAGTGAGGGTGACCAATTCTTTTCGCTCACAAAAAAAGCTCCATATAATACCATCACTATGGTTTCTAACCAAAATAAATTAAAACTTTTAAATTACACAAATAAAGAAGGCGACGTTTATGGGTACCTATCTGAATTACATGGTACAAGCTATCTCGCCTTGTACCGAAGAGATAAAATTATACTCCAAAAAGCAACAGAGGCCAGAACAAGCTATCAGCAAGCTAAACCCGCAAAATTTGTTAAAACAAATGCAGAGTATTATCTAAGTTTAGAAAATAAAATAGCAAGACCAATGCCAAAGAACAAGAAAGAGCTTCAAGACTTGTTCCCAATGAAAAAAGAGAAAATTGCAGTTTACTTAAAAAAGAATACCTTTTCTTTGAAAGAGGAAAAGAGTATTATTGAAATTGCAAAATTTCTTTCTGCTTTATAGAAACTTCACTAAAAAACATAGAAATCCGGAGATATACCTGATGACTCGGATATGTGAGCGCAACGATAGTGGACTTGCTAACTTTCCTCTCTAACCCCGGGGTAAAGCCTCGAGGAATTCAACTGATTGAAGAATTTGATTATGGGCACGAGCGGGGAATTTTCTTTGTTATTTAATCTTTTTAAAATCGTAAATTTTATTTTTGTCTGTTATATAATAAATCAGTTTAGATACAGTATCGTTTTCAGTCATACGATAAGCATTTATTTTGAAATAGCTTTTATCTTTAATTTTATCATAGCTTGTTCCTAATGTATCAATTTGTTTGTTTATCCCTTTGTACATAGCACTTTCTGTTAAATCTGAGTCTATCAAGCCTGATGCTTTTTTATACATTTCATCATAAGAGTTTTTATAAGCATCTTTTCCTAAAACTTTTGAATTAGTAAATTTAAAAAGATCTAATTCAGTTTTAGTAATGTTTTGATTTTTTAATAAATCATTTTTAACTAAATCTATTTGCTCGTCATTTTTAGAGCAAGAAAAAAATGCTATTGTTAATGAGATAAATATTATTTTCTTCATAATTTTTTTGATTTAAGTTTTATCTATTGGGTTTATTTAATTTTCGTTTAGTTCGGAAAAACTGACCACCAACTCGAATAAAGATCAAACCCTATAAGACTTATCTTCCCTAAATTAGGTCGCTTTGTCTAATAAAAGTCAGTGTTCATTTATTTTCAAATATATAACTTAATACCGAAAATACTGATAAAAACGCATTAAGCTTTATATCTTCTTCAAAAGTAAATCCTTTTACTTTAGGGATTTTACGGGAAATCACATTCTCGTACTTTTTTTTACAAAATCCCTAGCTCGCTTTTGGAGGTACTACAATTCCATCGACCGGCATGCAATAGGTGCAACGCAAATTGTATTTCTCAATTAGAGAAATACGTAAATAGTGGTGTTTACATCCAAAATCATTCGATAAAACAGCCTTATTTGATATCATGATTATTGCCTTTCAAAATATGAAAAACATGCAGCACATGAGGAAATATCGCATCCATGGATTCCTTTGCGCCATTGGTTGAACCTGGCAAAGCCAATACCAACGAATTCCCTAAAGTTCCCGCGACTGTTCTGGAAAGCATGGAATACGGCATGCGTTGTTGTCCATAATTGCGAATGGCCTCCTCAATTCCCGGAATTCGGGTTTCTAATAAAGGCTCCAGTGCTTGCGGGGTGACATCTCTTGGCGAAAGCCCGGTTCCTCCTGTAAAAATGATTAATTGATTTTCTTTGGCAAAAGCTTTAGTCCGCTCCTGAATCACATCAATTTCATCCGGTATGATTTCGTAATGCGTCGTTTCTACACCGCTAATTTCCAATTTTTCAACGATTATTTTTCCGGAACGATCTTGTTTATCTCCCGCAAAAATAGAATCGGAACAAACGAAAACCGCCGCTTTAATTGCGGATGGAAATCTATTTTTGAAAGACGATTTTCCGCCTTCCTTACTGATTAATTTAATGGTTGAAATCTCGATATTTTTGTCAATTGGTTTCAGCATGTCATACATCGTAAGCGCCACAATCGAAGCACCGTGCATCGCCTCTACCTCAACTCCGGTTTTGTAAACCGTTTTCACGTTGAAAATAATATCAATGCGTAATTCGTTAATTTCATATTCCACCGATGTAAATTCAATTGGAATAGGATGACAATCCGGAATGGATAAATGCGTGTTTTTCACGGCAAATAAACCAGCCGTTTTAGCCATTTCCAGTACGTTTCCTTTGGGAACCAGATTATTTATAACGGCGTCAATTGTGGCTTGAAGACTCACAATTACTGTGGCCTTTGCGGTTGCTGTACGAAGCGTACTTATTTTATGTGTGATATCAACCATTTTTTTTTAAATGTTTAAAGTTTCAGGTTAAATCTGATAACGACTAATTATAGAAACTACGAACTACTTTTTAATTATTTTTGTACTTTAAAATGTTTAAGACAATCATTAAAGACAATCGCTATCGACAACGGACTTTATGACTTTCGACTTTAAGACCTTCGACTCGGTTACTTTATGATATTTATACTACAACCTATTTTTATTCCCCGTAAAAGTACTGTTTTCAACTATTTCTTTATCAGAAACAGGTACATCTTCAACATTCTTCTTTTGAAAATAAGCCGTTAGTTTTGAAGCATTACGTACCACTTCTCCAATGACAATAATTGCAGGTGACGAAAGTTGGTGTTCTTGAACCAATTTCACAATAGAATTGATGGTTCCCACCACTTTTTTCTCCGTGTCTTTTGTTCCGTTCTGAATGATGGCAACCGGTAAATCATCGGTTCTGTTGTTTTGATAAATCGAAATAATTTCGTCTAATTTATTCATTCCCATCAAAATAACCACCGTTGCCGCGGATTGCGATGCCAAAGCCACATCTTTAGATAATTTATGATTCGAAGTAGTTCCGGTGATTACCCAGAAACTTTCGGCAATTTTTCGCTGTGTCAAACTGATTCCGTTAGACGCCGGGACACCTAAAGCCGATGAAATTCCGGGAACAATTGCGGTTTCCAAATCAAATTTTTCAGCATATTCAATCTCTTCGCTTCCTCTTCCAAAAACAAATGGATCGCCGCCTTTCAACCGGACGACATGACCAAAACGTTTTGCCATCGATACAATCAATTCATTAATTTGATCTTGACTGTAGGCGTGACAACCAAAACGTTTCCCCACAAAAATAATTTCTGCCTGCGTCGCATATTGCAACAATTCCTCATTTACAAGGGCGTCATACAAAACAACAGCTGCACTTTTTAATGCTTTGATCGCTTTCAAAGTAATTAACTCTACATCTCCGGGACCTGCCCCTACGATTGTCAATTTTGGTGTATTGGAATTTTTCATTTTAACTGGGATAAATTGGTATTCAATTCGTTCAACTCGGCAACAGTATTTATATTTTTAAACACCTGTCTTTTTTCATTCGGAATCGGAATCAATTGGCGTTGTACAGATGCAATGGAACGTGTCATTTTTAACTCCTTTTCATCAATCGCCTTTTATAAAACTGGCACTATTCGTTTCGGATAGATTCCTATCAAAGGATGCATCCGATTTGCCTCTTCAAAAGCAGTTTTTTATTTATGATAAATAAATTAGATTTATACAAAAAGACAAAAATTATATTAAAATCCTAGTCGTTTTATCGTTTTAGTTAAAAAATAAAAATAATTCAAGATACAGTCAATATGTGATTATTAAGCAAAAAAACCTATTGTATCGTCGTTTATTAAGATAATTAACTGAATATAAAACAGAATAATATAAAAATATATGTTATTTTTTACATAATTCGTTTTTTGGATAATTGCAAATTTACTATAGTTATGCAAAATTTATATACACACGAACCTTTTCTTCTTTAAAAAAAATAGTTACACAGAGCTTAAGCTCTTTAAGCAATACAAAAAAAAGAAAGATACTAATAAATTTTATTTGAGAAATATTTATAAAACAACCACTGCATTTCCCTTATTACTCTTTTTTAATACAACAAAAGCATTCCTAATTTAAGAAATCGTATTGATTTTAAAACAAGGCAAGAATCGTGTTGTTCCCGCTGAACCAATAGCGGTTAAATTCCTTAAAAAAAATATAATTACAAATAAAAATAATTTAAAACATTGATTTTTAGAATTTTAATTGAATACGCTTCGTCAAAAACCAATCCATTTTTGTTCTTGTCAGGCATGTATCAACCACAAACATACTTATCTATTCCGGTGCATTCAGGCTTTAATTTAAATAAAAACTATAGTATTTAACTTATATATATACCATATATTTTTATACTAAATATAAAATTGGACTTTAGCATTGTTGCAAGAATATTTTTTAACGCCTTAAATTCTAATTTATTATGAAAAAAACGTATTTGATAGTTTTCGTATTGCTCTTCTCTTTAAAAGGTTTTTCACAAGGTTCTCCAGATTATGGGGCTGGGATGAAATTCGATTTAAATGACGAAGGAACAAAATATCTAAGGGTGATTTCCTGGGCTCAAATTTGGTCCCAATACAATTCGGATCGCCCTTTAGATGCCAATGGAAACCAACAAGGCGATCTCGATTTTAGCGTTAGGAGATCCAGAGTATTATTGTTAGCACAAATTAATAAAGACTTTCTGATAGTCACTCATGTTGGATTGAATAGTTTAAATGCTAATTCAATGACGCCAACCGGACTTGGTGATGGCCCACAATTTTTTCTTCATGATGCATGGGCACAGTACAGTGTGGGCGCAAATAATGCCGTGGGAGCAGGGCTGCATTATTGGAACGGAATCTCCAGAATGAACAACCAAGGAACTTTGAACTTAATGACCTTAGACAATACGCGTCAAGGCTGGGCTACGCTGGGTTTATCGGATCAATTTGCCAGACATATTGGGGTTTATGCAAAAGGAACCGTTGGAAAGTTACAGTATCGCGTTTCTGTGAATGAAGCCTCAAATAATAATTTAGAACAATTAGTTGTGCCTACTAATGATGGAGCCGCCACCTATACCGGCAGAAGGTTATTGGGTTCAAAAGCTGCCGGAAAAACCTTTGCTGGTTATTTTGAATACAGCCTTTTTGATACCGAAAGTAATGTTTTGCCCTATAAAGTAGGATCCTATTTAGGAACACAAAAAATATTTAATATTGGAGCCGGTTTTTTTTCCCATCCTAATGGTGCAGTCGTAGCGGATGCTTCGGGAAATATAAGTGGTGAAAATGTAAACATTTTTGCTCTGGATGCTTTTTACGATGTCCCAGTTGGCACTAAAGGAGGTGCCATAACCGCTTATGGTATGTTTCAAAAAACAGATTATGGCGAAAATTTTAGATTAGGAACTACATACGAAACCGGCTCTCTAGTTCACGGTCATGTAGGGTATGTTATTCCGGGAGAATCTAAAACCCGTATCCAGCCGTATGTATCTTATGACAATCGTCAAATTGATGTTTTAGATGATTCTGCAAATCAATTTGGAATTGGCGCCAATGCTTATTTCAGCGGCCATAATTCAAAATTAACGTTAGAATTTCAATCTCTGAAATATGCTACGTTCAACACCATCAATACCATTACATTGCAAGCCATGATCTATTTATAAATTAATCTATTAAAAAAAACAGTATGACAACACCAGAAAACGCAAGCGCCTATTGGAAGGAAAATATACGATACCTCTTTATTTTACTAGCGATCTGGTTTATCTCTTCTTTTGGAGCAGGAATACTATTTGCAGAATAATTAAACACCATAAAACTGGGCGGATTTCCACTGGGATTTTGGTTTGCACAGCAAGGATCCGGCTTTTATAGCCACTGCTGAAGCAAAAGGATTAAAGGGAAGTGAACTAAAAAATGACAATGACATTATGGTATTGACAAATCCGGAAATTGCCAATTTACCGGATTGGGTTATTGCTTTGGTAGCTGCGGGCGCTTTGGCATTTCTCCAGAAGGTTTTGGTACAATCGCTATGCTAGCCAATTTCATTGTTGCTTTTATTATCAATAGTTTTACACCGGAACCACCGCAGGAAGTTCAGGAAATTGTAGAAAACATCCGAATTCCTTCAGGTGTTGGTGAAGCCTCCTCACATTAAAACCAATTTTAACACCAATAAAAAGCGCTTTTCTTCGGATAGAATAGCGCTTTTTATTTACTACCAAAGATATTTTTGTCTAAAAAAATTGCTACAAAGAGGCAAACCCTATTTAATTTTTAACACCCAATAAACTTCTACTTTCTAAAAACTGCTTTACATAAAACTGCAATTATCTACTTATAATTAAAGCATTCGCCAATAAAAATAAATAGTGTGTAAAATAAATCTATTTTTTTAACACAATTCATTTTTAAATTGTTGCTAAATTACTATATTTATGCAAAATTTATATATATGGAGATTTTAAGCTGTCCTAAATGCCAAAACAATCAGATAATAAAAAGTGGCATAATCAACAGTAAACAAAGGTACTTATGCAAAAAATGCAAGTATTTTTTTACGGTAAATAAAATAGGGAAAAAGATTGATGATTACTATGTTACCAAGGCTTTACAGCTGTATCTGGAAGGACTCAGTTTTCGAGAAATAGAGCGTATTCTGGGCGTTTCACATGTTACGATCAGCAATTGGGTAAAGTCTTTTAACATCAAAAAACCTTCGCATGCAAATTACCACCCTACTTATAAGATTTTTAGTCACTTAGAACTGGTGGAATATCTCAAAAATAAACAATTGTTATCCGGAGCAGGCATGATCATTACTGAATTAGGAGACAAGTTTATGCTCATAAAATGGGAACGATTCAAGGACTAACTATATCTCTTTACATAAAAATATATCAAAATTTTTTTCTAGAATTAAATAACTCAATTTGGCACTTTATTAACCAACCATTTAATAACCAAAATTTTATTTATGAAAAAAATATTTTTTATCGCGGCACTATTATTATTGTCGCTAAAAAGTTTTTCACAAGGCTCTACTGACTATGGCGCTGGATTGAAATTTAACCTGAACGAAGACGGTTCCAAATTCATGCGTGTAATTGCATGGAACCAGATCTGGATGCGTTCCTCTCAGATGAATCCAGGAACAATGATTGGTGGCGAAGCAACTTCAACTGCAACCGACATTGGTAATCGACGTCTGCGTTTTCTAGCTTATGCTCAAGTATCCAAAAGATACATGATCTTAACCCATTTTGGAATCAACAACCAAACTTTTATTAACGGTGGCGCAGCAGGATCCTCAGGTACTGGTGGCTACGGTGCCGGAAAAAAACCTGGCTTATTCTTTCATGACGCATGGAATGAATATGCAGTTGTATTACCAGAAAAAGATAAGAAATTTAGTTTTACCCTCGGAGCTGGATTGCACTACTACATGGGATTGTCTAGACTTACGATGGCTTCAACGCTAAACTTCTTAACCATAGACGCCCCTATTTTTAACTGGCCTTTAATAGAGAACTCCGATCAGTTTGCCAGACAAGTAGGTTTATTCGCTAAAGGAAAATACGGTAAGTTAGAATATAGAATGAGTTATAATAAACCGTATGCTACAAATTTAGTTCCTACTAATGTAACAGTGGCCGATAATGCAGTAGCGGTTGACAATAGCGGAAATACAAAATGGTCTAAAGCGGGTTATTTTGAGTATCAATTTTTAGATCAAGAAGCCAATGTATTGCCTTTTAAAGTAGGTAGCTATTTAGGAACTAAAAAAGTATTCAACATTGGTGCTGGTTTTTACACTGCACCTGATGCCACAAAAACTTCTGTAAACAGCACGATCAACAAACACGACATCAAACTTTTCTCTGCCGATGTTTTTCTTGATATGCCTATTGGAAAAAAAGAAAACAAAATGGCCGTTACAGCGTACAGTGTACTATATGATTATGATTTTGGTCCTAATTATTTGCGTAATGTTGGGATTATGAATATTGGCTCAGTAGATCCAAATTTCACAGGGAGTAGAGCTATAGCGGGAGCTGGAAATGCACAGCCAACGATGGGATCTGGAAATATTTGGTACACACAAGCAGGTGTTTTATTGCCATGTAAAGAAGCAAAACCTAAAATTCGTATCCAGCCTTTCGGTGCTGTTACCTATAAAAACTTTGATGCTTTGGAACAATCAAGCACACAGTTTGATGTAGGGTCTAACTTTTTCATAGATGGACACCATGCCAAAATAACGGCACAATATTCAACTCGACCCGTATACACCTCTCTAACAAACCGCTCAGGATCATTAGGAGACTTCATAGTACAACTTCAAATTTATCTATAATCAATTTTAAAAATAACAATACATGAAAGAAAAATCAACAAAAGGAATTTGGAAAGTTATTTCCGCATCCTCAATGGGTACCATGATCGAATGGTATGACTTTTACATCTTTGGAAGTTTAGCAGTTGTAATTTCAACTAAATTTTTCCCTTCGGATAATCCAACAGCTGCTTTCCTGTCAACTTTGGCAACATTTGCAGCAGGGTTTGTAGTTAGACCATTTGGAGCCCTTTTCTTTGGAAGATTAGGAGATTTAATTGGGCGGAAATACACCTTCATGGTTACTTTACTTTTAATGGGTGGTGCTACCTTCTTGATAGGTTGTATTCCGAGTTATGAAACCATTGGATTTATGGCTCCTTTATTAGTATTAATTCTTCGTTTATTACAAGGTCTTGCTTTGGGTGGTGAATATGGCGGAGCCGCGACATACGTAGCAGAGCATGCCCCTGTAGGACAAAGAGGCTACTGGACTTCGTGGATTCAAACTACGGCAACAGTGGGTTTATTCATCTCTTTGATGGTGATTTTAGCCACCCGAAATATCCTTACGCCAGAGCAATTTGACGAATGGGGATGGAGAGTTCCGTTCTGGGTATCTATCATCATGGTTGGCGTTTCTTATTTAATTAGAAAAAATATGGATGAATCTCCTGTTTTTGCTAAAGCAAAAGCGGAAGGAAAAACTAGTACCAATCCATTGAAAGAAAGTTTTGGAAATCGTTACAATTTGAAATTTGTTTTATTAGCTTTATTTGGAGCTACTATGGGCCAAGGGGTCGTTTGGTACACCGGTCAATTCTATGCCATGAATTTCATGAAAACAGTAATGGCTATTGATTCGTCACAAGTTGACACTTTACTGGGAATTGCATTAATGCTTGGCACTCCGTTTTTCATTCTTTTTGGTTGGTTAAGTGATAAAATAGGCCGAAAATACATCATGATGGGCGGGATGTTGCTAGCCATCATATTATACCGACCTATTTATAAAAGTATGTACGAAACTACCTCGATAGCCAATAAAACGGAAATGGTAGAAAAAACAACGCTAATCGCGGAGTTGAAAGAGAACAAGAAGCAAACCATGGACTCTATTTACACCACCAATAAAGAGTATGCGGATGGAACTACTTTTCAAGAAATAAAAACCGTACATTTAGAAAACGGAACGGCAGTAATTGTAGATGGCAAAGCAAAAGTAGACACCAAAACAACTATTAAGATCTCCACTGCTGACGAATGGTCGTTAATATTTCTAGTCTTCGTTCAGGTCATATTTGTTACAATGGTATATGGTCCAATTGCGGCTTTCCTTGTAGAGATGTTCCCTGTAAAAATTAGATATACGTCTATGTCGTTACCATACCACGTAGGAAATGGAATTTTTGGAGGACTGCTTCCTGCCATTTCAACCTATTTTGTTATAAATGCAAAAGAAGGCGGGAATCCGGAATTTTACCTCGAAGGACTTTGGTATCCAATTGTTATTGCTGCTATCAGCTTTGTAATTGGAATGGTTTACATTAAAAATAAAGACAAAAACGCTCACATTTAAAAAACACAGCTATGAATCAAATAAAAAGAATTTTAGGATTAGTTTGGATTGCATTAGCAGCTGCTGCAGCCTATTTTTGCATCTTCACTTTCGGATTGCCCAAATTTATGTCCGGTAAACAAGAGGATTTAGTATTCGGGATTATCATCCTATTCATACTCACCCCACTAATTGTTTTAGGATTGGGAGCCTTTGGGTACTTCTCCTTAATGGGAGATTACGATGAAAAAAACGATTAATTAAATGCATTCCTTAAAAACAATCTCTGCATTTTTTTGCAGAGATTGTTTATTTTTTTACAATGAAAAAAAGACATGAACAAAAGCTGGTTATACTCTCAGTGTTAATCTTATTAGCATTGAATATTCCGCTTTTGCTATTATTTGACAGTTCTAAACCTATTTTTGGTTTACCCCTAATTTACCTCTACATTTTTTCGGCATGGCTATTTTCAATCGCTATAACCTACTTAATAATAAAAAGATATTATGAATAGCGTAGGGGTTTTACTGATTTTAGCGCTTTATGTCTCCATTTTATTTTACATAGCGCATTGGTCTGAAAAAAGAAGACATTCTAAATGGACTAACAATCCGTATGTCTATTCTTTTTCATTGGCAGTATATTGTACTGCTTGGACCTATTATGGCAGTATAGGAGTCGCAGCAGAAACAGGACTAGCCTATTTACCTATTTATTTAGGCCCTATTATTATTATACCAACGTGGATGATCATCCTAAAGAGAATTATCCGAATTTCGAGAGTAAATAAAATCTCCAGTATAGCAGATTTTATTTCTTTACGATACGGAAACAGTAGATTTCTTGGAGCATTAGTCACCATGGTTTGTGTTATTGGGATACTTCCTTATATTTCACTACAACTAAAATCAATTTCAGATACCTTTCATATTGTCAGCAAAACACAATCAAGCGACAACATCTTTACGGATACAACTACATATGTGTGTCTTGCTTTGGCATTATTTGCCTCTTATTATGGAACACGCTACGTGGATGCTTCCGAAAAAAGACGTGGTATTGTAACTGCCGTAGCCATGGAATCAATCCTAAAATTAGTTTTCTTTTTAATGATTGGCATTTACGTAACCTTCTTTGTTTTTGATGGGTTTGATGATATTTATCAAAAAGCGAGTGTCCTTGAAAATTTTGACAAAAAAAATACCATTGGCGGGATTACAAACGGAATCAACTGGTTTTTCCTTTGTGTGTTGTCTATGTTTGCAATTTTTCTATTGCCAAGACAGTTTCATACTGCCATCGTAGAAAACAATAAAGAAAGCCACATTCGAACAGCCATTTGGCTTTTCCCACTGTATTTGTTACTTTTTAATCTTTTTGTATTCCCAATTGCTTGGGGAGGAAACATCTTATTTGAGGGGCAAGGACTCAATTCCGATACCTATTCATTGTTAATCCCACAATATTTCAACAACAACACCGTAATGGTTTTAGTCTTTCTGGGCGGATTTTCGGCAGCGATCTCAATGATAATCGTTTCCTCAATTGCGCTCGCCACTATGCTTAGTAACAACCTATTAATCCCTTATGGCTTTATAGGTTCACTCGAGAATGATTCCCAGAAAAAAAACAACAAACGCATCTTGATCAGTCGGAAAATAGGCATTTTTTCCCTCATTATCCTGGCGTATGCTATCTATCGAATTTTTATTCTGGACTACTCTTTGGTTTCCATAGGACTTGTCGCCTTTGTAGTAATCGCGCAATTGGCTCCTTCTTTTTTTGGTGCCATATTCTGGAAAAGAGGATCAAAAAATGGTGCTATAACAGGGATTTTACTTGGATTTATAACCTGTTTTTATACCCTTCTAGTTCCTTACGCCATTGGGATAACCGAATCAACAAGCTTATTCATTCAAGAAGGCCCTTGGGGAATTGAACTTCTAAAACCATTTCAGCTTTTCGGATTGGATTATTTAGAACCTATACCACATGCCGTTTTTTGGAGTTTATTAATCAATTTGATGAGTTATCTGGCCATTTCCGTTAGTTTTAAAGGGAATTACAGGGAACGCAATTATGCCGAAATGTTTGTAGACATCGACAAATACATTACCAATCATGAAAATGCTTTTATTTGGAAAGGAACGGCCTATATCTCCGACATTCAAAAAGTATTGCAGCGATTTCTAGGGGAAGAAAGAACTAAACGTGCACTGACCATTTTCAATTTGAAATACAACATAGACAAAGACATCACCACCGCCGATGCCCGATTTATAAAATTTGCTGAGAATTTATTGACGGGACACATTGGTACGGCTTCCGCCAAAATATTAATATCAAGCGTGGTCAAAGAAGACAAAATCAGTCTGCCAGAAGTGTTGCGAATTTTAGAAGAATCCAAAGAAAACATCATCATCAACAAAAAGTTGACGGACACCTCAAATGAATTAAAAAAAATATCCGAACAACTTAAAAATGCGAATCAGGAATTAGTCAACAAAGACATTCAAAAAGATGAATTTCTAGACACGGTTACCCACGAATTGAGAACGCCAATAACCGCAATTCGTGCGGCAAGCGAAATCCTTCATGATGATGACGACATTCCGGAGGAGTTGAGAAAACAGTTTTTGCAAAATATCATATCGGAGTCCGATCGTTTGAATCGTTTAATTGATAAAATTCTGGATTTAGAAAAATTTGAAACCGGAAAACAAAAAATTTACCTCTCTAAAAACAACATTTCAAAAACAATCAAAAAAACATTGAATTCCCTCCAGCAACTCCTAAAAAACAAAAACATAAATGTTGAATTTCAGGAGGAATCAAGAGAGATCAAAGCCTTTTATGACGAGGAACGAATCATTCAGGTGATTCACAATTTAGTATCCAATGCGATAAAATTCTGCGCTGAGACAAACGGGAAAATAGTGATTTCCATTCATGAAAACAAAGACAATATTGAAGTCAAAATACACAACAACGGCAAGGCAATTAAGAAAGAAGATTTTCAAGCTATTTTTGATAAATTTTATCAATCTCGAAACCAAAACGTAAAAAAACCAATAGGAAGCGGCTTGGGTTTAGCCATATGCAAACAAATAATAGAACATCACAAAGGTAAAATTTGGGCCGAAGACGATACCGCTGAAGGCGCCACATTCGTATTTACATTACCCAATTATAATACAACAGAAAATAATTAAAAATGAAAAAAATTTTAATTGTAGATGACGAACCAAATATTGTAATGTCATTAGAGTACACTTTCAAAAAGAACAATTTTGAAGTTTTCATTGCGCGCGACGGTCAGGAAGCATTGGATATTTTAAAAAATAAACTTCCGGATGTCATTATTCTTGATGTCATGATGCCTATGGTGGACGGGTATGCCACATTAGAGCAAATAAAAAAAGACGAACGGTTGCAGCATTGCAAAGTCATTTTCCTTTCGGCAAAAAACAAGGAAAAGGACATTGAAAAAGGCCTTTCATTAGGCGCTAATTTATATGTAGTCAAGCCTTTTTCAATCAAAAAGTTAGTCGACCAAGTTCATGAATTAATTCAATAAGAAACAAATTCAACACAATGACATACAAGGAAATTTATGAGGAAAGCATTGAGCAGCCAGAAAAATTCTGGGCTGAACAAGCTGATGCAATTGAGTGGTACAACAAACCGGAGACAATTTTGTCAAAAGACGAAAATGGCTATCCGCTTTGGTACAAAGATGGCGAATTGAACATTTGTTACCTGGCGTTAGACAAACACATTCAGGATGGCTGTGGGGACCAGGTCGCTTTTATTTATGACTCTCCGGTAACACAAACCGTAAAAAAATACACTTTTTCGGAAGTAAAAACCGAAGTTGCAAAACTCGCAGGAGGCATGCAATCACTGGGATTAAAAAAAGGCGACACCGCAATAATTTACATGCCCATGATTCCACAAACAGCTTTTGCCATGTTGGCTTGCGCAAGAATTGGCGTAATCCATTCCGTTGTTTTTGGAGGTTTTGCACCACATGAATTGGCCATCAGAATCGATGATTGCAAACCCCGGGCCATTATTACCGCTTCTTCGGGAATTGAAGTGGATCGTTTGATTGCGTACAAACCTTTGGTCGATCAAGCTATTGAACTCGCTTCACACCGACCAAAAAAAGTAATCGTTTTCAACAGAAAATTAGGCGCCCGAATTCCGTTTAAGAAATATGATGTAGATTATGATGCCTTGGTTTATGGCTCAGAAGAAACTCCTTGTGTTCCTGTAAATTCAAATCATCCGCTTTATATTTTGTATACTTCGGGAACGACGGGAAAGCCAAAAGGAATTGTAAGAGATACTGGTGGATATGCTGTGGCATTGAAATTCTCTATGAAATACATCTATAATGTCAAAGAAGGCGAGACTTTTTGGGCCGCATCAGATATGGGTTGGGCAGTAGGTCATAGCTACATCCTTTACGCTCCGTTATTAAATCGAAATACTACCATAATTTTTGAAGGCAAACCGATTAAAACTCCCGATGCGAGTACGTTTTGGAGAATAATTTCAGAGCATAAAGTGGGCACTATGTTTACGGCTCCTACCGCCATTAGAGCTATCAAAAAAGAAGATCCTGATGGAACATTCATCAAACAATATGATTTAAGTTGTCTCAAAAATCAATTTTTGGCGGGCGAACGTTGTGATAATGCCACTTTAGAATGGTATCAACAACACATTCCTATTCCTGTAATTGACCATTGGTGGCAAACAGAATCAGGCTGGCCAATGATTGCCAATTCTCTCGGCATTGAAAAAATGCCGGTGAAATTCGGTTCTGCCACAAAAGCAGTTTGCGGATATGATATTCGGATTTTCAATGAAAACGGTGACGAATTAAGCGCCAATGAAGAAGGCTTGGTTGTCATAAAATTACCTTTGCCTCCGGGAAATATGTTGGGTATCTGGGAAAACGAAGCCCGTTTTAAAGCCAGTTATTTCAGCAAATTTGATGGCTATTATCTATCTGGTGATGGTGGTTATAAAGATGAGGACGGTTATATTTTCATCACCGGAAGAACGGATGATGTTATCAATGTAGCAGGACACCGCTTATCTACAGCTGAAATGGAAGAAGTTGTTGCTTCCCACCGATTCGTTGCAGAGTGTGCGGTCATTGGAATTCAAGATGATTTGAAAGGACAAATTCCGTTGGCATTGGTCGTAACGAAATTAGATATTGCAATAGAGCATTATCAATTGGAGCAAGAAATTATTAAATTGATTCGCCAGCAAATTGGAGCGGTCACTTCTTTACGAAATGTAGTTATTGTAACGCGCTTACCAAAAACGCGCTCGGGAAAAACCCTTCGGAAACTACTGCGCAACATTGCAGATGGTGCCGAATTCCAAATTCCGTCGACCATTGACGACGAATCGATTGTGGAAGAAATTATCACCGCATTAAAAAAGTATAAAATAGGAATTAACAACATATAAAATTTATCAATAATCATGAGTTACTATAAAATTAATAATCTAGAAGAGTACTTTAAACATTACAAAAAATCAATTCGTGAACCGGGAAAATTCTGGGACAAAGTGGCCTCAGAGAATTTTACTTGGTACCAGCAATGGGATAAAGTAGTTGATTTCAATATGGCTGACGCCGAAATAAAATGGTTTACCAATGCCAAAGTAAACATTGTAAAAAACTGTATCGACAGGCATCTTGCTAAAAAAGGAGATAAAACAGCTATCATTTTTGAACCGAATGACCCAAATGAAGAGGCATTGCATATTTCATATAATGAGTTATACGAGCGTGTTTGCAAAATGGCGAATGTCTTAAAGGAGCAAGGCATACAAAAAGGAGATCGGGTTTGTATTTATTTACCCATGATTCCTGAATTAGCGATTACCACTCTGGCCTGCGCCAGAATTGGAGCAATCCATTCGGTTGTTTTTGCAGGATTTTCCGCCTCGGCAGTTGCCGCAAGAATCAATGACAGCGAATGTAAAATGGTCATCACTTCAGATGGTGGGTATCGCGGGAATAAAACCATCGATTTAAAAAGTATCGTTGACGAAGCCTTATTGAATTGCCCTTGTGTAGAGAACGTTTTAGTAGCTAAAAGAATCAACTCCACTATCCACATGAAAGAAGGTCGTGACCAATGGCTGCAACCACTTTTAGACCAAGCTTCGAATAACAATGTGGCTGAAATCATGGATGCCGAAGATCCTTTGTTCATCCTTTATACTTCCGGTTCAACAGGAAAACCAAAAGGAATGGTTCACACTACAGCCGGTTATATGGTGTATTCCGCATATACGTTCAAGAACGTTTTTAATTATGAAGACAATGATATTTTCTGGTGTACCGCTGATATTGGCTGGATTACCGGACATTCCTATATTCTTTACGGCCCGTTATTGAACGGAGCTACGACCGTAATTTTCGAAGGCGTTCCGTCTTATCCTGATTTCAGTCGCTTTTGGCAAACCATCGAAAAACACAAAGTTACCCAGTTTTACACGGCGCCAACAGCGATTAGAGCTTTAGCAAAAGAAAGCATCGAATACGTGCAACGCTACCAGTTGACCTCTTTGAAAGTAATTGGATCTGTAGGAGAACCCATCAATGAGGAAGCATGGCACTGGTACAACAACCACGTAGGCGATAAAAAATGTCCTGTGGTAGATACGTGGTGGCAAACGGAAACCGGAGGAATTATGATCTCACCAATTGCCTTTGTAACCCCGACAAAACCTACTTATGCTTCATTACCTTTACCGGGAATCCAACCCGTTTTGATGGATGAAAAACGAAATGAAATAGAAGGGAATCAGGTTACCGGAAGTTTGTGTATTAAATTTCCTTGGCCAGGAATTGCAAGAACAATTTGGGGCGATCATCAACGGTATAAAGAAACCTATTTTTCTACCTTTCCAGGTAAATATTTCACTGGCGACGGCGCTTTGCGTGACGAGGTTGGGTATTACAGAATCACTGGACGTGTAGATGATGTAGTAATTGTTTCCGGACACAATCTGGGGACTGCCCCTATTGAAGATGCCATCAATGAACATCCTGCTGTTGCGGAATCAGCCATTGTAGGTTTCCCGCATGATATCAAAGGAAATGCGTTGTATGGTTTTGTAATTCTAAAAGAAACCGGAGAATATCGCGACAGAGAAAACCTGAGTAAAGAGATCAACCAACACATATCCGATCACATAGGACCCATTGCCAAATTAGACAAAATCCAGTTTGTTTCCGGTTTGCCAAAAACCCGTTCCGGAAAAATCATGCGCAGAATTTTGCGTAAGATTGCCGAAGGGGATTATTCTAATTTTGGCGATACCTCAACCTTGTTAAATCCTGAAATTGTGGAGGAAATCAAAGACGGTAAAATTTAATATTTAGTTGTAATTGTAGTTAAAAACTGCTTCATTTATGGAGCAGTTTTTTTATACAAAAAAGGCTGCCTTTTTATGGACAGCCTTTTCAATCTTCAAGGCATTCTTAATTTTTCAACAGTTTCAATACTTTCATTTCATTATTTTCATCAAATGTTTTTACGATGTAAAGTCCTTGATTCAAATCACTAACCGAAAATTGAGATCCTGCCGTTTTATTGGTATCAAAACTTTTTAGCAATTGTCCCGTGATAGAAAACACCTGCACCTTAGCCGTTGTTTCATTCAATGTAAAATAATCAGATGCCGGATTTGGATACAACACAATCGTTGGTGATTTTTCGTAATCCGCTATTGCCAATGATGCTGTTTTATTCCCATAGATTTTAAATTCCCCCGGTTTCAAAGTAATTGCAACTGAGGTACTGATTACATTAATAGATGTATTGTCCATCAAATTGTACCATGTTCCGGTGTATGGAAACCCGGAAGGAGCATTTTTTGGCGTCACATCAAAATTAGCTACAATCAATACATCTTTCAGTTGTGTTGATGCTAGTGCACTGTTGGTAATTTTGATATTCGGTAATAACGAACTGCTATTATTGATTGTTACAGTTCCTAAAAACACAGGTTCTTCGGTCTTCATCGTAATCATTTTTGCCCAGTCGTCGTAAATTATGCTTCTGCTGGTATCTCCAAGCCATTTACCCGTCCATTGTGGCTGTGGCTTAGTGTCTAATTTACAATCCCCGGATGTACCATCAGAAGGAGAGTTCACAGTTCCATTATTGCAGGTAAAAATAGAAGAATTCCATCCTAATTCTCCAAATTGCCAAATCATTTTTGGCCCTGGAACCAATAAAGAAACAGCTCCTAATGCAGACATTCTGGATAAAGCTACAGTAAGGGTTCGTACATTATGGTCCGGAGTGGTATTGTTTCCTGCTTGCACATTATTGTACATTAAGCGCTCCTCATCATGACTCTCTGCATAGCCCATCAATCGGTGTGCAGTAAATCCTCGACTTGATGAACTCATTCTTGAAATATTACCTGCATACCCTTTTGTAAGATTGTTATAGTCAAAAGTCATTATTCCCCACATCATCACGCCTTTACTTGGCGTTTCATTCAACCTGTAATTAGCCCATTGTTGTTCTTCCTCATTACCACCCAAATGTTCGAAAATAACGTAGTGATTTGGATCTAAATTCCAAGAATAATCGGCATATTTTTTCAATACATCTATTCTATCTTGTTGTAAACTGCCGGTACAATTTTCTTGCCCGCCAGCTACGTTCGCTGGACAATTTTGTGTAAAACCTTTGGTTAAATCCCAACGGAAACCGTCAATTTTATATTCTTCAACCCATTGTTTAATGACCCGTTGTACATAATTTTGTGTTCTGGGCAGTTGATGATTAAAATCTTCCCCCACACTATAACTGTGCATCGCTGTTGTATTAAAATAAGGATTTTCAGTGGAAGGCGAGCCCCAACCATTGCCGTCAGGATCATTCATCCACATGCGAAGCATTGGGTTTCTACCAAAAGCGTGATTTAGCGCCACATCAAGAATAACAGCAATTCCGTTTTGATGGCATAAATCAATAAACTCTTTCAATTTATCCGAAGTGCCATAGAATTTATCCAAAGCCATGTGAAAAGAGGTATTGTAACCCCAACTTTCATTACCTTCAAACTCCATTACTGGCATTAATTCAATCGCATTTATCTTCAAATTTTTGAAATAATCGATTTTATTAATCAAGTCCTGATAGCTTTTATTGGCATCAAAATCACGCACTAACAATTCATAAACTACTAATTTTTCTTTAGCTGGTTTAACAAAGTTTGTAGTGGCGCTACTCCAAGCGTAAGCAGCTTTCCCGGTTTGCAAAACGGTTACTTCACGTTCCTGACCAACGGGATATACCGGAAGATTTGGATAATTTACAGATGAAATCCCTGGATCATCAAAAGGAGATAAAACCAAAGTGGAATAAGGATCCGCAGTTTTTACTAAACCAGGCGAACCGGCCAAGGGAGTTGCGTCCCCCACCCAATATTGATACATGTAATTTGTCCCCGAGACCAATCCGGTTAATTCTAACCAAAATTTACCGCTGGTTGGGTCTTTTTTCATAGAGTGCGCTGATGTTGGCTGCCAGTTATTAAAACTCCCTGCTACATAAATAAAATCTTTTAAAGGTGCATCCAACACTAAAGTTGCTTTTGTCGCATCACCAGTATTGTAATTAATTCCGTCTAACAAACCATTAGCCATCGCGGCACTTATCGTTCCCGTATTTACAATCACACTGAATTTTTTAGTAATAACAGTAGTTCCTTGAGTAACTTCCAACTCATAGATTTGATTTCCGGTGATATTTGTGTGATTAAAAGTATAACTGGAAGCAGCTGTATTTATGTTTAAAGTTGTTCCGTTTGCCTTCAAAACATAACTGGCATTTCCGCCTGTATTAGAAGCTGAAATATTCAAACTGCCACCAGATGTAATAATTGTCGAACTGTTTTCTGCTGGAGAAGTTAAAGTTGCCTGAAAAGCTCCAACATTAAAAAAAGTATCAGCAGTCTGCATATTTCCGGCATCATTTCTTAAGACTACACAAATTTCTGTAATAGAGCTCGTATTTGGAATCCCAAAATAAGCATACAAATCCGGAGTAAGATCCAATTTATAAGTAGTTCCTGAAACCAATGTTAATGCGGGTTGTGTGGAATTATTACCCCAACTCCCTTTCACGTTTTGCCACTTTGCTCCATTAACAGTTAAACCAATATGCGCATATATTGTACCTGTATAACTGGAGAGTGGCGTTCCTGTTTTGTTAAAATTAAGAGTAACTGCACTACTTGCAATTGCAGGTGATGGCGTAGTTGTAAATTGGGAATAACTTATAGAGGTTATAAGTAAAATTAATAAAAGTAGATTTTTTTTCATGGCTAAGTATTAATTAAATTAAAAACTAAAAAAAAGGGCTACCCATAGATAGCCCTTAAAAATTTTTGAAATAAATTATCCTTGATTAGGAATCATTAAATAACTACCATCTAAATCATTAAAATAGATTTTGTATTTAGATTTTGCAACCGGTAGGTCACCTCCACTTGTTCCGTTATTTGGGAATCCTGAAAAAGCAGTGTTTCCACCCCAACTTACGTCCCATGCATTATTTGCTCTAAATTTAGCTTTACCATCATTTAATGGCAACAAATTTAATGACCAAACATGAGAATTGAACGTAGATTGGGTTAATGCTGTTGAAGCATCCCATTTTAATGGTGTGCTATCTCCAATGATACCTACGGTAGTGAAAGTTTTAGCAGCAGCTGCATTATACGTCACTAAAGTGTATTTTAATGTTTCAGTATTCATTGTAAAAGTATAATAGCCTTCCGTTGCAATAGTAAAAGATGCTGGATCTGGATCAGCTTCTGTAGGTCTAGCCACAATAGCACCATTATCTCCTTTACCATACATTGGAGCCCATTGTCCAAGTGTAGAAATTAATTTGAATGCACCCGCTTTGAAAAAACCGGTAAATTGATACAAACTTGGGTTTGTTCCGCTTCTGAATAAAGGTTGGTTTTTATTATTATTGTTCCATCCTGAAGCAGTTGCGTCGCCTACAAAATACCAGTCTTTAAATGCGTAAGGAATTAATCCAGTGTACGCATTAACTAAAATAGTCAGTGGAGTTTTAGACATCATTTTTTCAATTCCTGCTAAACTAGAAACTACTTTGACATCATAAGAACCCAGTTGATCAGGTGTTCCTCCCAATTGAATTACTGCTTGATTCAATGTTTTTACAGTTACTTCAATTTGAGTTGCTCCAGAAGTTCCTCCTAATTCAATTGCTTTTGTAAAATTTCCTCCTTTAACATCCATCAAAAGTTTGTACCCAATCTCTACATTACCAGCATAAGTTGCTTTGGTCCACACAAAACGTTCTGCAACGTCTTCCGCATTTTCTTCTAGTAAAACGTATGATTTATCATTTTCAGGCGCCACTAATTCAGGAGTATCCACTCCTTGAATTACTGGTCTGTCTTCTACATCCTCTACGCTACAAGACAAGGTAAAAACTGCGAATAAGGCAATTACTGATTTAGTTATATTTTTCATTTTTTATTTATTATTTAAATTTTATTAATACCCAGGGTTTTGTTTCAATTTATTGTTTGATGCTAATGCTGTAGCAGGAATAGGAAATAAATTTCTAAATGCTTGCGTTGGCGCACCACCCGCTACATTTCCTTTCCAAGGCCACACATAACTACCGCCTGTAAATTTACCAAAACGAATTAAATCCGTTCTTCGGTGTCCTTCCCAGTGCAGTTCTTTTGCTCGCTCGTCTAGAATCAGGTTAGCACCTGCAGCATCCGCAGTAAGAGCGCTTATCGTTGAAGCATTCGCTCTGGTTCTTAAAGCATTTACATATCCTCTGGCAGTTCCTAGATCTCCTACTTTACCAACTACCGCACATTCAGCATACATTAAATACGCATCGGCTAAACGGAACATTGGAAAATCAGAGTCAGAAAAGTCTCCTGATTTATCTGAGCCCTGAACTCCGTTTACCGTCACATTTCTAAATTTCTGAATTGCGTATCCATCAGTAAATGTACCAATATCAGCAATTTCTTTAGTTTGTCCATCGGTATAAAATTGACCTCTTGCGTCTGTAGTATTTTCACTAAACTTATTTACAAATGCTGATGTTGTTCTGATACCAGCCCAACCACCATTGATTCCAAATTCAGAAGCCTTCATAGTACCACCAACTGGTGCATGCGTCAAGAAAGTAGTCCCACCAAACGTTTGCGTTCTTAGTCCATCAAAAGCAATTGCAAAAATGAATTCGTTTTGAGCTCCGTTTCTATCATTATCCGCAAAAAATAATTGGTTATAATTGTTGTGTAAAGTATACCCTGATCCTATTACTTTAGTGATCAAAGGCAATGCTCCTGCATAATTATCAGTACCAATATATACTTTAGCATTCATGTACAACTTAGCTTGTAACATCCAGGCAGCAGCTTGATCCACACGATACGCCTCATTTGATTTTGGCGCTTTCAATTCTGGAATAATTGCTGTTAATTCGGCATCCACAAATTTGTACAATTCTGCTCTTGAAGCATATTCCGGGTAGTAAAAACTCGTTGGGGAATCCTCAGTTACCAAAGAACCTCCGCCAAACATATCAATCAAGTGCCAATAGGTGAATGCTCTAATAAAACGCGCTTCTGCTCTGTAGGTTTTAATCTCTGCTATCAAAGCGGCATCAAGACCTCTGGAGGCTAATTTAGCATCCGTAGTTTGTCTTAAAAACTCATTACAGTTTACAATTTGAAAAGAAAATCGGGCAAATGTAGCCGTGATAAAACGGTCTAAAGAAGTCCATGTTTGTGAATGAAGGTCTTTTATTGTCCCATCATTCCAGGCGATTACGGCCTCATCTGTTGTTAATTCCTGCATCAACCAGATCCCTCTGATGTATTGACTTTCCCCTTCATCAATTCCGGAGATATCTGGAGAACCAGCTGCCGTTTGCCCTGAAGTAGCAAATCCTGCGTATAACTTGGCCAGATTTTGTTTGTACGATTCCGGTGTGCTAAAAAACTGTTCTCCCGGAACTGCAACACTACTTGCCGGGGCTTGGCTCAAATCATCTGTACACGATGAGAATACCATCACGCACAGTAACAAAGAAATGCCCAATAATTTTATTTGTATCTTTTTCATTTTTCTTGCTATTTGTATTAGAAATTAACGTTTAAACCTAACGTGAAAGTAATTGGTCGTGGGTATAAATTTCCGTCTATACCTCCAGAAATTTCTGGATCTAATCCTTCATAATTAGTAATGATCAAAACATTTTGTGCTGACAATGTCAATTTAACTAATGAAGACGTATTCTCTTTTTGATTGAAAGTATATCCAACACTTACGTTGTCTAATCTTACAAAAGAGGCATCTTGAATGTAATAATCAGATTCGAAACGTTTGGTGTCATTAGATCTGAAACCTGTTTCCAAAACATTTTCAACTCCGTTTGACAAATCTGTGTTTCTGATCAAAATATTATTGAAAGATCCTTTGCTGGAATCCACATTGTTGTAATTGTAATTACCCCATGATCCTCTCCAGTTCATTCCCATGTCAAAATTTTTGTAGGTCACACTAGTGTTAAACCCGTAAAAAACATCTGCTGCCGGTTTATGAAAACGGTATTTATCCAACTCTGATATTATTCCATCTTGATTTCTGTCAACATACACCCCATCTAAAGGTTTTCCGTTTACACCATACGCTTGCTCATACACGTAAAAAGAACTTGGTGCATAACCCACTTGGTGATTTTGAATAAAATTTCCGGTAGCACCTTCATAGCCTCCAACATTAATTCCTGGCGTATTAGGAAGTGTAGTAGTCAGCTTAGTGATTTTAGACTCTTGAAAGGTTACGTTTCCGCCAATTCTCCATTCAAAATCATCAGAACGAAATGGGATTACTTCTGCAGCAATCTCAATCCCCCTATTTTCAATTGTTCCTACGTTATAATTGTCAAAATTTGAAAACCCGAAGAATGATGGGTTTTGTGTGTACAATAATAAATCTTGTGTAGTTCTTTTGTACAAATCAACACTACCATTGATTCTATTGTTCAAAAATCCAAAATCCAACCCTGCATTCACAGTAGTGGTTTGTTCCCATTTCAAATTACTATTGTACGGCTGTGGTCTGTAAGTAGTGTAAAACTGACTTCCAAACGGGTATTGAGCAGCAGTATTAGAGGCTAAATACAACGGAATAGAAGGATAACTTATTCCAATATCCTGTTGTCCGGTAATACCCCAACCCCCACGAACTTTTAAGGTAGAAATACTACTTACGTCTTTCAAGAAGTTTTCTTCGTTCAGTTTCCAAGCCAAAGCAACGGCAGGGAAATTAGCCCAACGATTCGATTCTGTAAATCTTGAAGTACCATCACGTCTATAGGACAAAGTCACTAAATACTTATCGGCGATATTAATATTAGTTCTTGCAAAGAAAGACTGCAAGTTGATACGAGACGGGAAATTAGGATCTACCGTAGTGTTATTACTCTGAAAATTAAAATTGGAAGAGTAAAAAGTCTCTCTGAAATCTTGGTAGGAATACCCTCCAGTAACATCAAAAACGGTATTGATTGATTCTACTTTTTTGTTGTAATTTAAGTACAAATCCATCAATTTATTGAACCGTGATTGGGTTTTTTCATACGTATTGTTGAAACCGGAACCGGAAAGACCATTCAAAAAATTAGCTTCTGTATTACCAAATGAACGTCCTGTTAATTGATCGTAACCAAAATTAGCTACTGCTTTTAATTCTGGTAAAAAATGCATTTTATATTCGGTTTGAATATTTCCAATGCTTCTGTACGCTGTTCCAAAACTGTTTTGTTGTTCGATTTGAGACAATGGGTTTCTGCCTGCCAATTGGTTGATTTCAGTTGGAGACGTATACCATTGAAAAAAGGTTCCGTCAGGATTTCTTACCGCCTGTGTTGGATCAAAACGAATGGCTGAACCAATAGCACCACGATTACTATAATTACTATTAATCAGAGACGTATTATTATTCAATTCTATCTTTAAATGATCGTCAAAGAAGTTTCCGGTTATACCAGCAGACATTGTAGTACGCTCCATGTTATCTCTTTTTAAGATACCATTCAAATTAGCATATCCCACAGAGGCTCTGTACACTATATTATCAGAACCACCGCTTAGGGCAATATTATGATCTGTACCAATAGCTGTTCTGAATATTTCATCCTGCCAATCTGTATCAGCAGCACCCATCAACGCGATTTGAGCAGCATTTCCGTTAGCCGTTACAAAATCTCTGAATTGTGTACTTGATAAAGCATCTACTTTATTCGTGATTTCAGAAACCTGGAAGTTTGCATTATAATTAATTTGCATTTCCCCTGCTTTACCTTTTTTGGTAGTAATTATAATTACCCCATTCGAAGCACGAGATCCGTAGATAGCAGTTGCCGAAGCATCTTTCAAAACCGTAATCGATTCAATATTATTTTGATTAATAGTACTCAAAGGATTTCTACTTCCTTCTACGCCACCAGCAGCAACCGGTACACCATCAATAACATACAACGGATCGTTATTAGCAGATAGTGAAGAGCCACTTCTAATTCTGATAGTTGCACCTTCACCTGGAGAACCTCCTCCATTAATAACCTGCAAACCAGCTACTTTCCCTGTTATCATTTGATCTGCAGAAGTAACAGGTCCTTTATTAAAATCTTTGGAAGTCAGCACGGTTACCGCTCCTGTAGCATCTTTTTTCTTAACAGTCCCGTAACCCACTTGGATCACCACTTCTTTTAATTGATTGGCATCTTCTTCTAAAGACACGTTTAATGAATTTTGAGCAACATAAGTCACGACCGTATTGGTGTAACCAATATAAGAGAACACAATTTTATCCCCTCTTTTTACATTAGACAACTGATATTTACCATCAAAATCAGTAGAAACACCATTATTTGTACCCTGTACATTTATGTTTACCCCTGGAATTGGCTCTCCTGACACTTTATCAAGAACGGTTCCGCCAACAATATTCTGAGCCAGAACACTAAAAGGGAGCAGCAGTACTAAAATCAACAACTTTTTATAAATTGTTTTCATACATTTTCTTTAATTTAATTGAATTTTCCTTGAATTTTTAAGCGTAACTATTACTTCGAATGTTAAATTTATGTAAATTTTTACACGCCCGACAAGAGCCCTTTTTAATTGGGTTACGAAAACGTAATAGTGTTGAAAACTTTTTGTTTTATTTAAATTTTAACCCGTTTAATTACCATTTGTAAAATTAAATTTTATCTTTATTACGAAATAAAATTTTACTCCCTCTCCACATGAAAAGGAAAATAACGCTTAAACAAATTGCCAAAGAATTAGACGTTTCTATTTCTACCGTTTCTAAGTCATTACGGAACAGTCCAGAAATAGGCGAGGAAACCAGACTTAAAGTACAAGCTTTCGCCAAATTTTACAATTACAAACCCAATAACATTGCGCTGAGCCTAAAAAACAGAAAAACAAAAACCATTGGAATTATCATCCCGGAAATTGTGCATCATTTCTTCTCCACTGTCATCAATGGAATTGAACAAGTGGCCAATGAAAACGGGTATAGCGTACTCATTTGCCTCTCAGACGATTCCTTTGATAAAGAAGTCCTGAATATGGAAATGCTCGCTAACGGCAGTATTGACGGATTCATTATGTCACTGTCTAAAGAAACCCAATTCAAAGGCGATTTTCACCACATTACAGAAGTCATCAATCAGGGAATGCCTGTAGTCATGTTTGACAGAGTTACGAACGATATCCTTTGCGACAAAGTCATTATAGACGATCAATCTGCAGCCTATGAAGCCGTTCAGAGCTTGATTGATAAAGGACGGAAAAAAATCGCCTTAGTTACCACTGTTGATTATGTGAGTGTGGGTAAACTTCGCACAGATGGTTATATCAAAGCATTACTGGACAATGACATCCCCTTCAATGAAAATCTTATTATCAAAATTGAAGATGTTGATACCTGCGAAATCACTATTGGAAAACTATTAGAAGACAAAGCCATTGATGCCGTCTTTGCAGTAAACGAACTTTTTGCAGTAACGATAATTAAAACTGCCAATAAAATAGGATTAAATGTTCCTAAAGACTTAGCCGTTATTGCCTTTACAGATGGTATCATTTCTAAATATTCTACACCTACTATTACTACTGTAAGTCAGAATGGTATCAAAATGGGAAATAAAGCGGCAAAAATGCTGATTGAAAGACTCGAATCTGAGGAAGATGAAGAAGATGAAAATTACAAAACTGAAGTAATTGAAACGCATCTGATAGAAAGAGAATCTACACATTAGATATTATACGTTTTCAGTTGCCTTCATAAAACTGCGACTGAAAACTGTGACTAATTTTTAAAACAGCTGTATTATATTCAGTACTACAACCTTGTAGTGAAAAATGTTTCTTTTTATTTGTATCTGAAAAACAAAAGTTTAAAATATATTTTTATATTTACCCCATCAAAGCCTCACTTTTACTTCGAAAATAAGACAAGTTTTGATAAGCATATCGCTTATCGTATTAATTTATAAATTACGATAATGGAAAAGCGTAGATTAAGTTTCTGGCAAATTTGGAACATGAGTTTCGGATTTCTGGGAATACAGATGGGTTTTGCACTGCAAAATGCTAATGCCAGCAGAATTCTTCAGATTTTTGGTGCTGATGTGCACGAACTATCCTGGTTTTGGATCATTGCCCCGTTGATGGGACTTATTGTACAGCCCATCATAGGCCATTACAGTGATAAAACGTGGGGGAAATTTGGAAGACGAAAACCCTTCTTTTTAGTGGGTGCTTTGTTGGCCTCCATTGGTTTAATATTAATGCCGCAAGCCGAAATTTTCATTGCTCTTTTGCCTGCCTTATGGGTAGGTGCCGGAATGTTGATGATTATGGATGCCTCTTTCAATATTGCTATGGAACCTTTCAGGGCTTTAGTAGGCGACAATTTAAGAACGGATCAAAGAACACTTGGATTTAGCGTACAAACCGCCTTAATTGGTTTCGGTGCCGTGATTGGTTCTTGGCTGCCTTATGTTTTGACGAATTGGTTTGGCGTTTCCAATAGAGATGAAGATGGCGGTGTTCCCATGCATTTGATTTTATCTTTTGTAATAGGAGCTGTTATACTTATAGGTTCTATCCTGGTTTCCATTTTTTCTACCAAAGAATATTCTCCGGAAGAGCTAGCCCAATTTGAAGACGAAATGGCGCATCAGAAAACCAAAGTGGCTGATGCCAATGCTAAAGAATCCAGCGTACTGGACATTTTTGATGATTTCAGAAAAATGCCTACCACGATGCGGCAATTGAGCTGGGTACAATTTTTCTCTTGGTTTGGTTTGTTTGGAATGTGGGTTTTTACCACTCCGGCCATAGCCCATCATATTTATGGTTTACCTATTTCGGACAGCAAAAGTGAGGCGTATCAAAATGCAGGAGACTGGGTTGGCGTGTTGTTTGGTATTTACAATTTGGTTTCTGCTTTCTATGCTTTTGCGTTGCCTTATATCGCAAAAAAGATCGGAAGAAAATTAACCCATTCCCTATCCCTTATTATTGGTGGCCTTGGATTAATTTCGATCTATTTTGTCCCTAACGAAAACTGGCTTATTCTTTCTATGGTTGCAGTGGGTATTGCTTGGGCTAGTATTCTATCTATGCCGTATGCCATATTAGCCGGATCAATCTCCCCAATGAAAATGGGAGTTTACATGGGTATTTTCAACTTCTTTGTCGTTATTCCCCAAATTATTAATGCCTTAATTGGCGGACCATTAGTTAAATATGTATACCATGACAATGCCATATTTGCATTAGTCACTAGTGGTGTCAGCTTTTTGATTGCTGCTATTTTAGTAGTTAAAGTACAAGATGTTGATGACCTAATAAAACAATAATCAATGAATACAAAAGCATTTATATTCGACCTAGACGGAGTGATTGTAGACACGGCTAAATACCATTATTTAGCGTGGCAAAAAATTGCAAATGAATTAAATATCGAATTTACACTGGAACACAACGAATTACTAAAAGGAGTCAGCCGGGTGCGCTCTTTGGATATTATATTAGAACTAGGAAAAGTAACCGCCTCACAAGAAGACAAAGACCAATGGTTAGTCCAAAAAAACGAGGAATACTTATCTTATTTAGTGGATATGAATGAAAGTGAGATTCTTCCGGGAGTTTTTGAAATTTTAAAATTTTTAAAACAAAACGACCAACCCATCGCATTGGGTTCAGCCAGTAAAAACGCCAGACCAATTCTGGAGAAAACAGGACTACTCTCTTATTTTGACGCTGTTGTAGACGGAAATGATGTGACCAATGCGAAACCCGATCCGGAAGTATTCTTAATGGCCGCAAAATTATTAAAAATAAAACCAGAAGATTCAATTGTTTTTGAAGATTCAGTCGCAGGAGTTCAAGCGGCGAATATTGGTAATATGACCAGCATAGGAATTGGGGAAGCAACTACTTTGCACGAAGCAAAATACATCTTCAACGATTTTACAGCTATCGATACCCAATTCATAGAAGAATTAATTAACAAATAACGAAACAAATTCAAAAAAGTAAAAAGGATAATATTATTTGTGCATCACAATAATTTTTAATCTTTGAATTTTTAAATTATAAAAAATGAATCAAGATTATATAAAACCAGACAATTGGTCTATCATAGAAGAAGGATTTGATGCCGAGTGTGTAAAATCATCTGAAAGTCTGTTCAGCATTGGCAACGGTGCTATGGGACAACGGGCTAATTTTGAAGAAAATTATACTGGTGAAACATTTCAGGGAAGTTATATTGCGGGAATTTATTATCCGGATAAAACCAAAGTGGGCTGGTGGAAAAACGGGTATCCAGAATACTTTGCTAAAGTTTTGAATGCACCAAACTGGATTGGAATTGATATTGAAATCAATGGAGAAAAATTAGATTTGAATACCTGTGCTGAAGTTAAAAACTTTCGTCGGGAGCTGAACATGAAAGAAGGTTGGTACCACCGCTCTTTTGAAGCCACTTTAAAAAACGGAACCGAAATCGCAGTTAGTATTCGTCGTTTTCTTTCAATCGTGTTGGATGAAGTTGGTGTTATCAATTATGAAATTACCCCTTTGAACAAAGATTCAAAAATCGTTTACAAACCTTACATTGATGCTGGTGTAACCAATGAAGATGCGAACTGGGAAGAAAAATTCTGGGAACCGCTTGATGTAAAAAAATCAGGAAATGAAGCTTTTGTAACGGCACAAACCTTCAAAACACATTTCAAAGTAACCACTTTCATGCAAAATAGCATTTTTACAAGTGGTGAAAAAACGGGAATTTCTCCTTCTAATATTGATGCAACTGCTGATAAAATTCAGTTTAGTTATGATGTAATTGTGGGACAGGGTCAAAAATCATCGATCCAAAAAATTGGCGGGTATACGGTTTCTTTAAACCATGAAAATACCATTACTGCTGCCGAAAAAGTGATTCAATCCGCTTTAGCAGTAGGCTATGACCAAATGTTGCAGGACCAGATTGATGCTTGGGCAAAAATTTGGGAAATGTCAGACATTACAATTGATGGCGATGTTAAGGCACAACAAGGAATTCGTTTCAATATTTTCCAATTAAACCAAACCTATTTAGGCAAAGATTCCCGATTGAATATTGGTCCAAAAGGTTTCACCGGAGAGAAATACGGAGGTTCTACCTATTGGGATACGGAAGCGTACTGCATTCCGTTTTACATGGCGACCAAAGATCAGGAAGTGGCTCGGAATTTATTGACGTACCGTTACAATCAATTGGATAAAGCCATTGAAAACGCTACTAAATTAGGATTTACTAACGGAGCAGCTTTGTATCCAATGGTGACGATGAACGGCGAGGAATGTCATAACGAATGGGAAATTACTTTTGAAGAAATTCATAGAAACGGAGCTATCGCTTTTGCCATTTATAACTTTTACAGATACACTGGCGATTACAGTTATATTCCTGAAAAAGGACTGGAAGTATTAATAGGAATTGCTCGTTTCTGGCATCAAAGAGCGAATTTTTCGACTAATTTAAACCAATATGTAATTCTTGGCGTTACGGGTCCAAACGAATATGAGAACAACGTAAACAATAATTTTTACACCAATTATATTGCAAAATGGTGTCTGGAATATACCTACGAACAAATTCAGAAAGTATCGCTGGAATATCCTTCGGATCACAAAAGAATTACCGAAAAGGTAAAAATCTCCGATTCCGAATTACAGTCTTGGAAAAAAATTTCGGACAATATGTACTTCCCTTTTTCGGAAGAACATAATGTGTACTTGCAACAAGACGGTTTCTTGGACAAAGAATTGGTTCGTGTAGTTGATTTGGATAAAAGCCAAAGACCCATCAATCAGAAATGGTCTTGGGATAGAATTTTGCGTTCGCCATACATCAAACAAGCCGATGTTTTACAGTGTTTTTATTTCTTTGAAGATCATTTTTCGAAAGAAGAACTGAAAAACAATTTTGAATTTTATGAATCCTTTACGGTTCATGAGAGCTCCCTTTCGCCCTGCGTACACTCGATTCAAGCCGCTTTATTAGACAAAATGGACGTGGCGTACTCGTTCTATTTGAGAACGTCACGTCTGGATCTTGATGATTACAATAAAGAGGTCGAAGAAGGGTGCCATATAACCTCAATGGCCGGAACCTGGATGAGTATCGTAGAAGGTTTTGGCGGAATGAGAGTTAAAGATGATACGCTTCATTTTTCTCCAAAAA
Organism: Flavobacterium bomense; assembly: GCF_003970355.1. NCBI lineage: Bacteria > Pseudomonadati > Bacteroidota > Flavobacteriia > Flavobacteriales > Flavobacteriaceae > Flavobacterium > Flavobacterium bomense. The sequence continues at coordinate 47,987 of NZ_RYDJ01000001.1, forward strand.
TCCCAAAACAATGGAAAGGCTATTCGTTTAAAATCAAATTTAGAAATCAAATTCTGAAAGTAGCGATCAATCATAAAGAGACTTCATTTACAATTCTTGGAGATAAAGAATTGGAAATTGTGGTAAATGGCAAGACTCTTGTGGTCACTACTGAAAATTTAGTCTCCGTAAACTAACATTTGCTAGAACTTGTAGTTAATTCTATCATTTGAACCCAAGCCTTGCTAGGCTTACTGACAATCCCAATATCTATTGGGATTGTTCGATTGAAAACTACTCTTAAATAAAAAAAGAATGGCCTCTAAAATGCTGAAAATAGTTCTTTTCAAACATGAATCCGTTTTATTTGAAGCCAACACAACATTAAATAGCACTAAAAAATACATACAATGAAGAAAACAGATCAATTTCCGTTCTTAAACAGAAGCTTTCTAAAAAAAATAACTTTATTCCTTTTTTTTATGTCAATAACTGTACATGCGCAAATCGACAAAGTGGAACCGCCTTTTTGGTATGCAGGAATGCAGAATCCAGAGCTGCAAATTCTTTTTTATGGCAAAGGCATTGCTCAAAACCAAGTAACGGTTTCTAATAGCATAAAAATAACCGACGTAAAAAGAACGGAAAATCCCAACTACCTATTTGTTACCATTGACACTAAAAAAGTTGTGGCATCAGATCTGATTTTTACCTTTAAAAACAAAAGTAAAGAAACCTTTACACAAAAATACAGCCTTAAGAAAAGAAGAGAAAACTCAGCACAACGCAAAAGCTTTGACGCTTCGGATATGATGTATTTGTTGATGCCAGATCGCTTTGCCAACGGAAACAGAAACAACGATAGTGAAAATTCAACCCAAGAAAAATACAATAGAGAATTACCCGGAGGAAGACACGGTGGCGATATTGAAGGGATTATAAAAAATCTGGATTACATAGCAGAACTAGGTGCAACAACAATTTGGAGTACACCACTGTGCGAGGATAATGACGCTGCTTTTTCGTATCACACCTACGGACAATCTGATGTGTATAAAATAGATCCCCGTTACGGAACCAATGAAGATTATGTTCGATTGGCTGCTGAAATGCACAAAAAAGACCTGAAACTGGTGATGGATTACGTGACGAATCACTGGGGAATTGAACATTGGATGATCAAGGATTTACCCACAAAAGAATGGATCAATCAATTTGACACCTACACCCAAACCAATCATAAAAGAACAGTTATTCACGACACCAATGCCTCTGAAATTGATAAAAAAATCACGCTGGACGGTTGGTTTGTCCCATCGATGCCCGATTTAAATTTGAAGAATCCGTTGACTTTAAAATACTTGATTCAAAATGCCATTTGGTGGATAGAATATGCTGATTTAGATGGCTTCAGAGTCGACACCTACAATTATTCTGATCCAAAAGGAATTGCAAAATGGACCAAATCCATAACCGATGAATACCCCAATTTTAATATTGTAGGCGAAGTCTGGATGCAAAGTCAAGCGCAAATGGCGTATTGGCAAAAAGACAGTAAAATTGCAGCAATACAAAATTACAATTCATATCTGCCAAGTGTAATGGATTTTACATTATATGAAGCAGTCACTAAAGTTTTCAATGAAGATGACGGCTCTTGGGACAAAGGAATGGTAAAACTCTATGACAATTTTACCAATGATTTTCTGTATCCTAATGTCAATAATATGTTACTATTTGCAGAAAATCATGATACCAATCGCATCAATCAAACCTATGGGAACGATATCAGAAAATACAAAATGGCAATGACTTTGATGGCTACCGTTCGCGGGATTCCACAATTGTATTACGGAAGCGAAATAGGCATGGCCGGTGATAAAAACAAAGGTGATGCAGCTATTCGTCTTGATTTTCCAGGCGGTTGGGAAGGCGATAAAAACAATGCTTTTACGAAGGAAGGACGAACTCCGGAGCAAAACCACTATTTTGATTTTACCGCCAAATTGTTCCAATGGAGAAAAACAAAAGCAGTGGTTCATTTTGGAAAAACAACCCATTATATTCCGGAAAATAATATCTATGCTTATTTTAGATACAATGCAAATGAAACGGTAATGGTTTTAATGAACAACAGCAACGAAACCAAGACGGTAAACACACATCGTTTCAAAGAAAATATCAAAGACTTTAAAACTGGAAAAGATGTCATTTCTGAACTCACCTTTGACGTGACGAACGAAATTATAATCGAACCTAAATCTGTTTTGATTTTAGAACTGAAGTAATTCACACTCTAAAATACAAGAATCCGGAGAACTACTGAAAAAAATACCAGATACTGACTGCTGCTCCTTGAAAAAGAAGCTCCAGCAAAAAAATAATTATTCAATTTAAAAAAAAATGAAAAAAAAATCTTTACTATTAATTCTATCCGTGCTCGCTTTTTGCGTGAGTTGTTCCGGTACCAAACCTGTTACGGAAAACAACACTCCAATAAAAAAGACAAAAAAAACCCCTTTTGTCTGGGAAGGTGCTAATGTCTATTTCCTTATGACAGATCGCTTTAATAATGGTGATCGTTCCAATGACATTACTTTAAACAGAACTAAAACTACAGGAAAACTTCGTGGTTTTGAAGGAGGAGATATCAAAGGAATTACTAAAAAAATTGAAGAAGGTTATTTTGACAAACTAGGGATAAATGCCATTTGGTTTACTCCTGTAGTGGAACAAATTCATGACGCTGTAGATGAGGGCACTGGATTGAGTTATGGCTATCATGGCTATTGGGCCAAAGATTGGACGGCATTAGATCCCAATTTTGGAACTAAAAAAGAGTTAGCTGAATTAGTAAAAAAAGCGCATGCACGAGGAATCAGAATCATTCTTGACGGCGTCATTAATCACACCGGTCCTGTGACTGAAATAGATACTGTTTGGCCAAATTACTGGGTTCGTACCAATCCGGTTTGTGATTATAAAAATTATCAAAATACAACAACCTGCACTTTGGTGGCCAATCTTCCAGACATCAGAACTGAAAGCACCCAGAATGTAGACTTACCTCCTTTTCTTGTCGAAAAATGGAAAAAAGAAGGTCGATACGAACAGGAAATGAATGAGTTAGATGCTTTTTTTTCTCGGACAGGCTATCCTAAAACTCCAAAATATTACATCATAAAATGGCTGACAGACTACGTTGCTGATTATGGGATAGACGGCTACAGAGGAGATACCGTAAAACATACAGACGAAACCGTCTGGGCAGATTTCAAAACGCAATGTGACTATTCATTTGAGACTTGGAAGAAAAAAAACCCTACAAAAGTACTGGATAACAACTCCTTTTACACCATTGCCGAAGTCTATAATTATGGTATCAGCGGCGGACAAGATTTTGATTTTGGAGATAAAAAAATAAACTATTTTAAAAATGGTTTCAACAATATGATCAATTTTGAGTTCAAATGGGACGCCCAAAAAGACTATGAATTCATATTCTCAAAATACTCGGACAAGCTCAACACCGATTTAAAAGGATACAGTGTTTTAAACTATTTATCCTCACATGATGACGGCGCTCCATTTGATGCAAAACGCACCAAAAGCATCGAAGCCGGTACAAAATTATTGTTGAGTCCGGGACTTTCTCAAGTATATTATGGTGATGAGAGTGCACGTCCCTTAGTAATTGAAGGTACAAACGGCGATGCTACCTTACGCTCCTTTATGAACTGGAAAGACATAAAATCCAATCCTGAAACTAAAAAAATACTGACACACTGGAGAAAATTAGGAAAGTTCAGAAAGAACCATCCTGCTGTGGGAGCTGGAATTCACACCATGATTTCGGACACGCCCTACACATTTTCAAGAACATACACTAAAGGAACTTTCACAGACAAAATAGTGGTTGGTCTGGATCTCTCTACTGGCAAAAAAGAAATTATTGTAGCCCCTATTTTTGAAGATGGATCTAGAGTAAGAGATGCCTATTCCGGAAAAGAAGCCAAAGTTTCAAAAGGAAAAGTGACTATTCGAACCGACTTTGATATTGTTTTATTAGAAATGCGAATCAAGGGTTAAGAAGATAGATGTTCTTTTGGAGATAAAATTTATCAAAACAAAGAATTTTTATCTGATTTTGAAAAAGAAAAAAACGCTGTAATGTTCACACCCGTTAAAGCAGTAAAAGGAGAATCTCAAGAAATTAGAAATAGAGATAAAGTTTCAAACGACTTGTATTCAACAGCAGTATCAAGAATTAGACAACCTATTGAATCCCTTTTTAATTGGTTGATTGAAAAAACCAATATTCAAAGAGCATGCAAAGTTAGATCCACAAAAAGATTATTAGGGCAGCTGTTTGGCAAGATAGCAGCTGCCTTTATAAACTTAATATTTTAACCCTTGATTCGCATTTGTAATTAATTATAAACCCGAAGCACATTTCCATTGACTTGAACGCGATACTGCTTCATAGGATATTGTAAAGTTCCTTGTCCGGTAAATAAACTGTATTCTTTACCGTCGCATCCGCAAACGGCATTTATCCCATTTATGGTCATGGTAGAACAAGAACTCATCGCTTGATTGGGACAAGCGGCATCAAAAGCATTGTAACCACTGCCTGTATTGAAAACAATAACACCTCGAGCGCCTATTCCGGATACATAAACCGCATTACTAACGAATTTAAGATTAGAGTATTCCGGCAAATTCAGGTTCAGGTCTACGGCGAAAGTATAATTAGGCACAAATGGATTGGTGTTGTCAAAACCAGAATCACTACACGAAAAAAATAAAGGAATAACAACGAAGAGCAGCAGAATTTTTTTCATTTTAAAATAGTGTCGAAGTATTAGTGAAACAAATTTAATTTATTTAACTTTGAATTATATATGATTAACATATATTTATCGACGAAAAAAAAATAATAATATCTTTGTGGAAAGAAATCCCGTCCTGATGGGATTTTTTCTATTTATATAAATGAAGAATTTATGAGTACAGTATCGTATTACACAGCAGAAGGCTTAAAAAAATTAAGAGAAGAATTAGATTATTTAAAAAGCGTAATGCGCCCAAAAGCATCGGCTGATATAGCTGAAGCACGAGATAAAGGTGATCTTTCTGAGAATGCAGAATACGATGCCGCAAAAGAAGCACAAGGGATGCTGGAAATGCGTATTGCCAAAATGGAAGAAGTACATTCTAACGCCAGATTGATTGATGAAACCCATCTGGATGTTTCTAAAGTATTGGTATTATCCAATGTAAAAATCAAAAACCAAACGAACGGAATGGAAATGACTTATACATTAGTTGCCGAAAGTGAAGCCGATTTAAAAACAGGTAAAATCTCGGTAACCTCACCTATTGGAAAAGGTTTGTTAGGAAAATCAGTTGGAGAATTTGCTGAGATCACGGTTCCAAACGGTGTGTTGAAATTCGAAATTTTAGAAATATCTCGCGACTAATTAAAGGTTTATTCGGTTAACCGATTAATCGATTCAACAATTAACCAATTTCACAATGTCAAGTATATTTACCAAAATTATAAACGGAGAAATTCCGTGCTACAAGATTGCTGAAGATGAAAATTTCTTGGCTTTTTTGGATGTAAATCCAAATGCAAAAGGACACACACTTTGTATTCCGAAACAAGAAATTGATAAGATTTTTGAGATGGAAGATAATTTATATATTGGACTGATGCAGTTTTCTAAAAAAATCGCAGTTGCGCTTGAAAAAACGGTTCCGTGTAAACGAATCGGAATGGCAGTTGTAGGACTTGAAGTTCCTCATGCGCACGTTCACTTGATTCCATTGAATGAAATGGATGAAATGCGTTTTCAAAATAAAGTATCGCTGTCCAAAAATGAATTTGAAGCGTTGGCAGAAAGTATTAAAACCAATTTGTAAATTTGCACAAATAAAACAAATTGGTATGATTTTAGTTTAAAAGGGAATAGGTGAAAACCGATTCCCTTTTCTATTTTAGAGAACTTAAGTAAGTCGAAAGTTTAAAAGTCGTAAAGTCAAAAGAATTAACTTTAAGTAAAATAGCTTTAAATCAGATTGTTAAATAATTTTATCCTGATTTTAAAATACGACATTATACCATGGTTATTACTTACATTCGAGACTATGAAAAATATATTTTTGTTGCTTACCTTCTTTTTCTCCTTTATGAGTGTTGGACAGGTCAATCCCGGATATCTATTGGTTGATGCTAAAACGGCAGCTATTCCAGCTAATTCAACTACATCTACTGAAGCTATTGCCAATTATATCAATGCTAATTTTAAAACAGAAACCGATAAAATAAGAGCTGATTTCTATTGGACCGCATCTAACATCAGCTATGATGTTGCGAATAGGTATGCCGTAAATTCCCATGAAACGGGAGCTGAGAAAATCACGAAGACATTAAAAACTAAAAAAGGGGTTTGCATTCATTATGCAACGGTTTTTAATGCGCTTGTGCAAAAGATAGGAATCCAATCCTATATCATTGAAGGATATACCAAACAAAACGGAAAAATAAGTGACTTGGCTCATGCTTGGACAGCAGCTGAAATTGACAAAAAGCGGTTGTATTGTTGAATGATTTTATACACTATCGAAACAATAAGTTTAAGCCTTCTTTTTCAGATACTGAAATTAGCCGTATGATTGAAATTCCGAGAATGAAACTGGTAAAGTGTCAAAACGATATGTATATCGTGGGTTCCGTTGGTAATCAAAACGTTTCTAATGTCACATCGATTAAAAAATCAATTGGAGCCTCTTTGGCGCAAGCCGAAGAGCACGCATTGTTTGTTAAAAATTATTTGAGTAAGTCCAAAATAGTCAGAAAAACAATGTTTTCTAAAGTTACATAGTTTGGAGTTCCGTTACGCTAGGTTGTTTTTTTTAAAACTCACCTGCATAGTGGTTCCTTTTCCAATTTCGGAGTTCAGTACTTTGATGGTTCCTTTGTGGTATTCTTCCACGATTCTTTTGGTTAGTGAAAGTCCCAATCCCCATCCGCGTTTTTTAGTGGTAAATCCAGGTTCGAAAATGGTTTTAAATTGTTGTTTGTGAATTCCGCCGCCAGTATCAGAAACATTTATTTTTACATAATCCCCTTCTTGTTCAATTTCTAAAGCTAATTTTCCTTTTCCTTTCATTGCATCGATGGCGTTTTTTACTAAATTCTCGATGGCCCAACTGTGCAGCGTAGGATTAAGAGATACCATAATAGGAGTTTTTGGCGCTTGGAACGAAAACTCAATTTGTTTGGAGAATCGGGATTGCAAATAGTCGTAAGATTGTTGTGTTTCGGCTACAATATCTTTGTTTTCTAATTTGGGTTCCGATCCTATTTTCGAGAAACGATCGGTTATGGTTTTCAAACGCTCAATATCTTTTTCAATTTCGAAAGTAGTACTTTCATCCATGTTTTCAGATTTCAGGAGTTCAACCCAACCAATTAATGAAGAAAGTGGTGTGCCTATTTGATGAGCCGTTTCCTTCGCCATTCCTGCCCAAAGTTTGTTTTGTGTTGCCATTTTGGTGCTTCTATAAAAATTATAAACTAAACCGCCAAAAAGCACTATGATCAGCACTAAAGCAACGGGATAATATTTCAATTTATTCAGTAAAGCCGAGTTGCCGTAATATAATTTTTGAAATTTCCCAGGGACATACTCAATGACTATGGGCACGTTTTCGTTTTTTAAGTTCTGCAAGAATGCGACTGCCTTTGAATTATTTTTTACAATAGCGTCGTCAATATTTACGGTGTTTATGATGCTGTCATTCTCTGTCAGTATAATAGGAATTGAAGTGTTGTCACTGAAAATTTGCAACGGAAGATCAACATCTGTATTTTCATCGGCATTAATGAGTGTTTTTTGGGCTTGTGCCCAAAGATTCATTTTTAATCGTTCTTCGTTTTTGAAGATTTGAAAAAAAGTGTATGTGTTCCAAAGAATCAGTGAAATGATTAAAAAAGAGGCAGAAATTATAATCCAACGGGTTGTATTTCTTCTTTCAGAAAACTGCATAAATGAAAATTTGAATTATAAATATAACGAAATAAACGCTGTGGTATTTTAGTTTTAAAGAAAGAATTTTTTTCAGAGTAAATTCAGATGTAATTTTATTCTAATTGGATATACTCTTTCATAAACTGATCCGATTTGTTTACTTTTGTAGAGTACAGCTATAAAGTAAAAAATATGATTACGATTGATCCTAAAAGTATCGAAACGGCAAAATTACAAGGCTATTTGCAAAGTTCAGTTGGACCTAGACCTATTGCTTTTGCCAGTACTATGGATGCGGAAGGTAATGCTAATGTATCGCCTTTTAGTTTTTTTAATGTGTTCAGCGCCAATCCTCCAATCCTTATTTTTTCACCAGCAAGGCGCGTTCGTGATAATTCGATAAAACACACGTTGATCAATGCTGAAGCAACTCGGGAAGTAGTCATTAATGTGGTGAATTATGACATGGTACAACAGATTTCGCTGGCCAGTACAGAGTATGCTCATGGTGTGGATGAGTTTTTAAAATCAGGCTTGACTCCGATTGCTTCAGAGGTGGTGAAACCCTTTCGAGTAAAAGAATCACCGGTTCAATTTGAATGCAAAGTCACTCAGATTATTCCGCTGGGAACAGAAGGAGGTGCGGGGAATTTAGTACTGTGTGAAGTTGTTCGCATTCATATTGACGAGTCTGTTTTAGACGAAAATGGTGCGATTGATCAATATAAAATTGACTTGGTTTCCAGGTTAGGCAGCAATTGGTATTCCAGATCAAACCAAGGGCTTTTTGAAGTGCCAAAACCCTTGTCTACTTTAGGAATTGGAGTGGATGCCATTCCAAATTTTGTTAAAGAAAGTTCGGTTTTTAACGGAAATGATTTAGGGATGTTAGGGAATATAGAAGCCTTGCCCACAATGGAAGAAGTTAGTATATTTGTAAAACAGAATTTTGCTGTAAAAGGAGTTTTAAGTGCTGATGACCAGCAAAAAGTACACTTGGAGGCAAAAAAATACCTGAATGAGAATGATGTCTTATCGGCTTGGAAAGTACTTTTGGCAAAAAAATAATATAAATAACATTAAAAACAACGAAGATGGAAGTTACAGGAAAAATTAAAATGCTTGGGGATGCAAAAAATGTGGGAAGCGGAAGTTTCTTAAAAAGAGAATTGGTCGTAACCACCGAGGAGCAATATCCACAACATATTTTAGTAGAATTTGTACAAGATAAATGCGATTTATTGAACAGTTTTAAAGTAGGTGAAGCGGTTAAAGTTTCGATCAATTTAAGAGGACGCGAATGGGTTGACCCACAAGGAGTGACTAAATATTTTAATGCAATTCAAGGATGGAGAGTAGAAAGAGTAGCCACAGAAGCCACTGCTGCTCAAATGCCTCCGATGCCGGCTGCTGAAGCATTTGCACCAGCAACAAACCTAAACGAAGAAGAAGCAGACGATTTGCCTTTCTAAGGGATGAAAAAATTAGAATTTAGAAGTCAGAAGTTTGAGTTTTACTTGAATTTCTGACTTTTTTATTTTTTGAAATTGGTATTGATTTTTGAAATTGAAAAATGTATTATTTATCCCCAACCTTATTTTTCCCTTCTGTTGACCAAGCCAATTGCGATGGAATTTTGGCCATTGGAGGTGATTTGTCCCCGGAACGCTTGCGACTTGCGTATCAAAGCGGCATTTTCCCTTGGTTTGAAGCGGGAGAACCTATTATGTGGTGGTCTCCAAATCCCAGAATGGTGCTATTTCTCGATGAATTGATTGTATCTAAAAGCATGCGAAATATCCTGAACCGGAATATTTTCAAGGTCACTTTCAATCAGAATTTTAGGGACGTAATTTCAAACTGTCAAAATATAGAACGTGACGGTCAAAACGGAACTTGGATTACCAATGACATGATTGAAGCCTATTGTAAAATGCACGAATTAGGAATAGCAAAATCAGTTGAGGTTTGGCAAGATGCCGTTTTAGTTGGAGGTTTATACGGAATTGATTTAGAAGGTATTTTTTGTGGTGAAAGTATGTTTTCTACAGTTTCTAATGCTTCTAAAGTGGCTTTTATAGCTTTGGTCAACCAATTAAAAAAAGAAGATTACAAACTTTTGGATTGTCAGGTTTATAATCCGCATCTTGAAAGTTTAGGTTGCAGGGAAATCGACAGAACAGATTTTATCAAAATATTAAAAAGCAAATAACTCTTAAAATTCCAGCTTCTTAAAACTCCAATCCAGCGTATTAAAAAGAACCAATTCATTTTCCAATGTCGGTAAATCCATAACAAGTTTCAACGTTTCGTGCGCCATCATGGCGCCAATAATCCCAGGGAGCGTACCCAATACTCCGTTCAAATCACAATTAGGAACATCTTTAGGATTTGGAGGTTCTGGGAATAAGTCCCGAAGATTTTTATTTCCATTATGGTTAAAAACGGCCATTTGCCCCTCGAATTTTAAGATGCTGCCGTAAATCAATGATTTTCCTAATGTCACGCAAGTATCATTTACCAGATAACGGGTTTCAAAGTTATCACAACCGTCAACAATTACATCAAAATCCTGGATGATTTGTACTGCATTTTTAACGGTTAATTTTTCTTCAAAAGCAACAACATGAATCAATGGATTCAGGATTTCTAAAACTGATTTTGCCGTGATTGCTTTTAATTGACCAACGTGTCTTTCCGTATATAAAATTTGACGGTGTAAGTTGTGCAATTCGATTTTGTCAAAATCAATTATGCCAATTGTTCCTACTCCGGCGGTTGCAATATATTGTAAGATTGGACAACCCAATCCGCCTGCGCCGATCACTAAAACTTTCGCTTTTTTGAGTTTTTCCTGTCCGGAATCGCCTATTTCCGGCATCATCATCTGGCGGTTATAGCGTAAAAAATCTTGAATAATACTCATTTTTTTAGTCTTAAAGTTGAGAAGTCATAAAGTTGGACAGTTATAAAGTCAAAAGTCATAAAGTTGGAAAGTTTTAAAGTCAAAAGTTAAAAACAAGTCAATTCGAGCGCAGTCGAGAACTTTTTTAAAGTTAGTTGCTATTAGTAATAAATATTAAGGTGTGACCCCATGTTGCTTTCTAAATTTTTAGACTCTTGTCTCTTGTCTAATTTTTTTGTTAATTTCTAAACTTTTAGACTTTCGACTTTTGACTAAAATTTCTGTCCCAATCTTTCCAAACGGGTTCGTATCCTTTGCTGGAAATAATTTTTGCAATCTCGGCAGCAGATCGCTCGTCACTGATTTCAAATTGTTCCAAAGATTGTGGATCAACTGCATAACCACCAGGATTAGTTTTAGAACCGGCACTCATACTGGTAATTCCAATTGGAATAATATTGTCCCGAAATTTCTCGTTCTCTCGGGTTGACAGGGAGATTTCTAAATCTTCATTCCACAAACGGTAGGCACAAATGAGCTGGGTCAAATCAGCATCATCCATGATAAAGTTGGGAGCAATCACTCCTTCTGCGGGTCGTAATCTGGGAAATGAAACTGCATATTTAGTTTGCCAATATGTTTTTTGTAAATAATCTAAATGCAAGGCATTAAAAAAACTGTCAGTGCGCCAATCTTCTAATCCCAATAAAACACCCAATCCTATTTTATGAATACCAGCAGTTCCTACACGATCTGGTGTTTCTAAACGAAAATCAAAATTGGATTTCTTTCCTTTGGTATGATACTGTTTATACACATCTCGATGATAGGTTTCCTGATACACTAAAATTGAATAAATACCAGCGTCATGTAATTGTTCGTATTCTTCTGTTGACAAGGGTTGCACTTCGGCTGAAATGGTTGAGAAATCGTTTTTTATTTGAGCAATTGCTTTTAGAAAATAATGAATGTTTACGGTCTGATTGGCTTCGCCTGTAACTAATAAAACATGATCAAATCCTGCTTTTTTTAAGACTTCAATTTCTTGCGTAATTTCATTTTCGGTCAGTGTTTTTCGTTTGATTTTGTTGTCTAAACTAAACCCACAATACGTACAAATGTTTTGGCATTCGTTGCTTAAATACAAAGGCGCATACATTTGAATCGTTTTGCCAAATCTTTTTTTGGTTGATTCCTGTGTGAGTTGTGCCATTTGCTCTAAGTAAGGTTTGGCAGCTGGTGAAATCAATCTCAGAAAATCATCGAGACTGCGTTTTTTTTTGTCTAACGCAGATTCGACTTCTATCGAAGTGGTATGGTATATTTTTGTTTTGATTGTTTCCCAATCGTAGTTGTCAAAAACCGATCTAAATGTGTTCATTGTTTTATTTTTTTTCGCAAAAAGGATATGCGGTTTTTGGCACGCAGATTCTGCAAATTTTCGCAGATTTTTTTAACCGTTTTTTTTAATTTTAGCTGTATAAATATGTGAAATCTGCGTGCTAATTTGTAATCCTTAATTATAATTTATTTGCAATTCGTTTAATGTCATCTAAAATAGTGACTGTATTAAAATTGACAAGTAGGCCTAATTTTTTATTAGTAAGTTTTAAATAGTTTGTAATTTGTTTGTAATGAATAGGTGCTAAATCTTCGACAGATTTCAATTCAATAATTACTTTGTCTTCTACTAATAAATCAATTTTAAAAGCAACATCTAATATGATGCCATCGTAAGGAATAGTGATTTCTAATTGTCTTTCAACTTTTAAATTTATTTTAGTTAATTCATAATACAAAGCGCTTTCATAAACAGATTCAAATAAACCTGGACCGAGTGTATTGTACACTTTGAAAATGGCTCCTCTTATTTTGAATGATATGTCGTTTTCGGTCATTTTTAAGAATTTAAAAATTAGTACTAATTAAAAACTAAATGTAGTTATTTTGATACAACTATAAATTTCTGTAGTCTATAAATTGTGCGAATTTTTGCACATTCTTTTTTATTTCCCATCTGTGTAAATCTGTAAAATCTGCGTGCCATTTTTTCAACAGTTTTCTTGTAAATAGACCAAAAACATATTACTCATACAAAAACGCGGTCAAAGGACTTGAAGCCATTGCACGATTTACTTTTTGGGCTAATTGTGCTTCGTAGGCTTTTCGACCTGCAATAACGGCTTCTCTGAAAGCCTCTGCCATCAATATAGGATTTCTTGCCACGGCAATTGCTGTGTTTACTAAAACCGCATCAGCTCCAAGTTCCATGGCTTTTGCTGCGTCGGATGGTGCGCCAATTCCGGCATCTATAATCACGGGAACTCTGCTCTGTTCAATTATTATTTCTAAAAAATCGATCGTTTTTAATCCTTTGTTGCTACCAATTGGAGAACCTAAAGGCATCACCGCCGAAGTTCCTGCGTCTTCCAGTCGTTTACATAAAACGGGATCCGCATGGATGTAAGGCAAAACGATAAACCCTAATTTGGCTAAAGCTTCCGTAGCTTTTAAGGTTTCGATTGCATCTGGCATTAGATATTTTGGATCAGGATGAATTTCCAGTTTAAGCCAATTGGTCTCCAACGCTTCTCGTGCTAGTTGTGCCGAAAAAACGGCTTCTTTGGCATTTCGTGCGCCAGAAGTATTGGGGAGCAAATTAATTAGCGGGTGTTTGAGATGGGATAAAATGGTATCGGTTTCGGTTTCTAAATCGATACGTTTTAGCGCTACGGTTACTAACTCGGTTCCAGAGGCTAAAATGGCTTCTTCCATCTGTTGATTAGAACCGAATTTTCCTGTGCCTAAAAACAAGCGGGATTGAAAGGTCTTGTCTCCTATTTTAAATGGTACCATATAATTTGTCGTTAAGTTGAGTAATAAGTTGTGATGGATTTTCGCTTTGGGTGATCAAACCAGAAACGGCAATACCCTGAATTCCGTTTTCCATCAGGTCTTCAACGTTTTCTAGTGTGATTCCTCCAATGGCATAAATGGGAATTTGGATGTTTTTCATTTTCATTTGTTGGATAATCAATCGATACCCTTCCAATCCTAAAATGGGACTTAAATTTTGTTTGGTTGTCGTAAATTGAAATGGACCCAGACCTATATAATCACAGTTTTCGGCTGTCCTTTGGCGCACATCTTCAAAAGTATTTGCCGTTCCTCCAATAATTTTTGTTTTTCCTAAAATTAGTCTTGCTTCTTCCACTTTCATGTCACTTAAACCCAAATGAACGCCATCGGCATCCAATTGCTTTACCAAATGCACGTTGTCATTGATGATAAAAGTGGCTAAGTATTCTTTGCATACTATTTTTACGGCTTCCGCCAAAGTGAAAACGGCAAGCGCGTTTTGATTTTTGAATCGCATTTGTATCCAGTCACAACCATTATCCAGTGCTTTGTGAATATTGTGCAATTGTTCTTCGACAGTATTTCCTTGCGAAATGTAGTGTAGCTTATTATACATGATGATATCCTAATTTGGTTTGATTAGATTGTAAATAGGTTTCTATATATTTTTTGGCATTGATGCAAGCTGTTTTCAGGTCTAATCCCAAAGCTAAATTGGCTGTAATCGCTGATGATAATACACAGCCAGAGCCGTGTTTCTCGAAAACCGAAGTGTTATTTGGCGTAAGCATGAAGATTTCCTTTCCGGTATACAAACAGTCAACACCAATTGCCAGAGGATTGTGACCACCTTTTAGTAATACAGCGCACTGTTTTGACAGCTCGTGAGCAATTAAATCAGGTTTTTTTTCTGCTGCGGAAAGCTGTAAAATTTCATTGTAATTGGGTGTTATCAAATCTATTTTTTTCAATATTTCGATCAAAACAACTTGATTTTCTATAGTTATAAAACGAAATTTGGTTGTAGATTTTAAAACGGTATCCCATACAATCTTTGTTGTAGGTGAACGTTTTTTTATAGCAAAAACAATTTTTTTTAAATAATCCAGTGAAGGAACAATTCCAATTTTTACGGCTTTGATAGCATAATTTTCAAACAATTTGTCCAATGATCTCAAAACGAAAGCTTGGTCAGTCCAGTGCATTTCGAAGAACTGATTTTCGGTTTGAATGGTGTTACCGGTATTGACGGCAAAACCATAAACGTGATGTTGCTCGAATGTCTTGATGTCTGCTAAAACTCCCGCGCCTCCAGAAGGATCAAAGCCTGCAATTGTTACTACGAAAGGTCTCTTTTCTTGCATTGTTTAAAATTTTCTATTGGATGGTTACTGTTCCAAATGGCACCTAAAAGTGCCACATCATCAAAGCCATATTTTAATGCCGTTTTAATTTTATCAGCTGTAATTCCACCAAGTGCTACTAATGAAGTTTCGTTATTCTTCCTTTGTTGCAATGCTTTTTTAAAGTCAATATCCGAAGCATACTTTGGTTTTGAAATACTTTCGAAAACAGGACCAAAAAAAGCATAAGCAAAAACAGTAGGTAGTTCTTCAAAATCAATCATTTGATGAATCGAAGTAGAGAGTTTAAATCCACTTTCTTTCCAGTTTTTTAAACTTTTCTCCGATGTTTCAATTCTTGCTTTTTCTGTAAAATGAATCCGATGTATTCCAGATGCTAAAGCCAGTTGGTGATGACTGTGCAAAACCACTTGCTGACGGAAATCTGATTTTATTTCGGATAAAAAAGCGTTCATTTCTGTTTCTGAAAAATCAGGTTTCCGAATATGAAGCAACTCCAGTCCATTCTCAAAAAGAGAATGAATGGTGTCGATTTCATTAATTACAGGAATTGGATTTGTGATTACGATCATAATCTTTTTTCTTTCCTCTTTCTTCTACAGTCTTATAAGTAAATTTCTTTGCCGCTTTCTACAAATTCTTTTGATTTTTCTTTCATGCCTTTTTCGGCTTCAGCTACATCGCGAATTTCCTGGGAGATTTTCATAGAACAAAATTTGGGGCCACACATCGAACAAAAATGAGCTACTTTGGCGCCATCCGCCGGTAATGTTTCATCATGAAATTCACGAGCTGTATCGGGATCTAGGGATAAGTTGAATTGGTCTTGCCAACGGAATTCAAAACGGGCTTTGCTCAAGGCATTGTCACGGTATTGCGATCCGGGATGCCCTTTGGCCAAATCAGCAGCATGAGCCGAAATCTTATACGTGATTACGCCGTCTTTAACGTCTTTTTTGTTGGGTAAACCAAGGTGTTCTTTTGGTGTCACGTAGCATAACATCGCACAACCATACCAGCCAATCATAGCCGCGCCAATGGCAGAGGTGATGTGATCATAACCTGGAGCAATATCAGTAGTTAATGGTCCTAAAGTATAAAAAGGAGCTTCATCACAGTGCTCTAATTGTTTGTCCATGTTTTCCTTAATCATGTGCATGGGTACGTGGCCAGGGCCTTCAATAAATACCTGAACATCGTGTTTCCAGGCGATTTTTGTCAGTTCGCCAAGTGTTTCCAGCTCTGCAAACTGAGCGGCATCATTCGCATCGGCAATAGAACCGGGACGTAACCCATCTCCTAATGAAAACGCTACATCATATTGTTTCATAATTTCGCAAATGTCTTCAAAATGGGTGTAAAGAAAGTTTTCTTTATGGTGAAACAAACACCATTTTGCCATGATAGAGCCTCCACGGGAAACAATACCGGTAACACGTTCAGCAGTCAAATGGATGTAGCGCAATAAAACACCGGCATGGATGGTAAAATAGGAAACCCCTTGTTCCGCTTGTTCGATTAGCGTATCACGATAAACTTCCCAAGTGAGATCTTCGGCCACGCCATTTACTTTTTCCAAAGCTTGGTAAATAGGCACGGTTCCAATTGGCACAGGAGAATTTCGGATAATCCATTCTCTGGTTTCGTGAATGTTTTTACCGGTTGATAAATCCATAATCGTGTCAGCTCCCCAGCGGCATGCCCAAACTGCTTTTTCTATTTCTTCTTCGATTGTTGAGGTTACGGCGCTGTTGCCAATGTTAGCATTAATTTTCACTAAGAAGTTACGACCTACAATCATAGGCTCACTTTCTGGGTGGTTGATGTTATTTGGAATAATGGCACGTCCTCTGGCTACTTCGCTTCGGACAAATTCAGGGGTGATTTTCCCCACCCCAGCCCGGCCCGAAGGAGAGGGAGTGTTTGCGCCCCAACTATTTCCTTCGTGTTGGTGTTGCATGGCTTTGGTTTGTTCGTTTATCAACTCCAAGCGTTGGTTTTCACGAATGGCTATGTATTCCATTTCTGGAGTAATGATTCCTTGTTTTGCATAATACAATTGGGAAACGTTGGCTCCTTTTTTGGCACGCTTAGGTTTGTGCAAATATTCGAAACGCAATTCGTTTAGTTTTTCGTCATTCAAACGCTTTTTCCCGTATTCGGAAGAGGTTTCACTTAATTCTTCGACATCATTACGATCCAGAATCCATTGTTCACGAATGCGGGGCAGTCCTTTTCGAATGTCAATTTCGATATTTGGGTCGGTAAATGGGCCCGAAGTGTCATAAACGGTTACAGGCGGGTTTTTTTCTATTCTGCCATTTGACATTTTAGTGTCAGTCAATGCAATTTCTCGCATCGCTACTTTTATGGGATGAATGGTTCCATCTACATAAATTTTTGTAGAATTAGGAAAAGGAGTGGTTGATATTTTTTCTTCGTATTTCATATTTTTTTTATTGAAAGATTTAAGTATTAAAAAATTGAAAGATTGAAGAGTGGATTTGATAAATCTTTCAATCTTTAAATTAAAATGGTTATCCTCCTTGAGTTGCAGAGATGATGAGAATGTTATCGGTTTCTTGTATGATGTGGGAATTCCAGTTGGATTTTGGAATTATACTATTGTTTATGGCTACGGCAATTCCGTTTTGTTTTATGGGAATTTCCAAGTCAAGAAGTGCCTGAACAGTAAGACTGTCAGTTGCAAATTGTTTCGTTTGATTGTTGATTTTGAGTTCCATTCCTTTTGAATTTAGTATACAGTTATACTTTAGGAATGGCTACAAGAGTACATAAATGTACTAGGAAGTCATCTTACTTTTCCCTACGCTAGTATGAACTAGATCAGGTTCAGAGGGTAATTCTCAGCCTACAATGTTGTAGACACCCCTAAAGTGTGAAACAAATGTAATTGTTTTTTTGATTAAAGTTTCGGATTTAAAGTTTTATTTGATAATTTAACTGTCGAAAACGGATTACTCACTACTGTTTTTTCCAGCAATCTGCAACGTGATCATCAACCATTCCGGTGGCTTGCAGGAGTGCATAAACTACCGTTGAACCGACGAATTTGAATCCGCGTTTTTTTAAATCCTTACTTATTGTATCTGAAAGCGGAGTAGTAGCCGGAACTTCTTGTAAAGATTGTCGGTTGTTTTGAATGGGTTTTCCTCCAGTAAATTCCCAAATATATTTTGAAAAACCGCCAAATTCCTCTTGTACTTTCATAAAGGCAGTAGCATTAGAAACTGCTGCGCGAATTTTTAACTGATTGCGAATAATTCCTGCATCAAGGAGTAATTCCTGAATTTTATTTTCGGTATAAAATGCTATTTTTTTATAGTCAAAATCATCAAAAGCCAATTGGAAATTTTCTCTCTTTTTTAGGATTGTAATCCAACTTAGTCCGGCTTGGAAAGTTTCTAAGATTAGAAATTCAAATAATTTTTGGTCCTTATATACTGGAACGCCCCATTCTTCGTCGTGGTATTTTTTGTATAAATCGCTGGAAGTGCACCAACCACATCTTGTTTTTTTATCCATAATTATTCTTTTTCTGCCGCTAAATAGTTTTTTATAATGTAGTGGCCCAAGTAAATTAAAGGAGTCAAGAGAATGGCAATTCCAAGTTTGAAGGTATATCCTGTCAAGGCGGAGGTTAGAAAAACGTCAAAGTTTATTTTGCCGGGCAACCAAAAAGCAATTCCCAACACAATAAAAGAATCGAATAATTGCGAAATGATAGTAGAACCCGTAGCTCTGAGCCATATTTTTTTGTTTCCTGTACGGTTTTTGAAAAACCAAAAAACGGTTACATCTATCAATTGAGAAACTAGGAACGCAATGATACTTCCCACTATGATCCACATGCTTTGTCCAAAAACGGCAAAAAACTGCTCATCATTGACTGGACTGATTCCTTTTGCGGCGGGTATATTGATCGCGAAAAGTAAAACAAGGAAAGAGTAGGCGATTAAACCGGCAGTGATTAAGGACAATTTCTTTACTCCTTTTTCTCCAAAGTATTCATTGATTAAATCAGTAGTCAGGAAAACAATAGGCCAAGGCAAAATGCCGATGCTCATTACAAACGGACCTATTTGTATCAATTTCCCACCGATGAGTTCTGCCGTAACGGCATTAGTGATAAAGATTCCGGCAAGAATAACAAATACAAATTCTTTTTTGGTTTTGAACATAAAAAACAATTAATATTCAAATTTAGTGTTTTAATTGAAAAGTATTAATTTGTATTGTTGTTTTCGATGTGAATTTATTCTAAACATGATTCTATTTTTTTTCATTTTTATTGAATAAAATCGTTTAATTAATTTAGTAAAAAAGAAGAATCATGTAACTTTAATATTTTGGCTAGAGATATTTTTCCGATTATTAAGTTCAAATTTTTACATTAAATAAGTCAATTTGTGCTTAGCAGTTTTATCTAACATAGCTTTTGCTATTCATCCTCTACTTAGGATATTTTAAAAATATGGATTTTTTGAACGGTATTGAAAAAAAATATGACCATAAAAAAAAGAGCCCAACTTGTGGACTCCTTTGTTTAATTAGTTTTAATTGGATTAAAATCCGCTTACATTCAATCTACCTCCTGTTAAACATTTTCCAGATAAAGAGGAAGTAGGAGTAGCACTGTTCAATAGTGCTGCTTTAATTTGTGCAGCTGTTGCACCAGGATTCAAAGATGCGTATAATGCAGCCGCTCCTGACACATGTGGAGTTGCCATTGAAGTTCCGTTATAACTAGCATAGCTAGATACAAACTTACCTTTAGATCTTGCAGGTACTGTTGACCATATTCCTGAACCAGGAGCGCCTAAATCAACAGAGGTAGCGCCAAATTGAGAGAAACTTGATAGAGCTCCTGTATTGGTAATTGATGCAACGGCGATTACATTTGCGTTAGGATAACTTGCAGGATAACTTGGTGTGGTGTCATTGTCAGTTCCACTATTCCCTGCAGCAGCAATGAACAGTATTCCAGCAGTATTGGCTCTCTCAATTGCATCCTGAAGACCTTGTGAGAATCCTCCTCCTCCCCAAGAGTTATTAGTAGCTACAATGTTTAAGCCATGTCTTGTTTTTAGATCAGTGAAATAGTCAATTGCTTTAATTGCATTTGCTAATGTTCCGCCTGTTCCACCTAAAAATTTAGCGTTTATCATTTTTACATTCCATACAACACCAGCAACACCTTTTCCATTACCTCCTACAGCACCAATAGTACCGGCAACATGTGTTCCGTGGTCATCGTCAACTCCGTCAAAAACAGTATTATCGTTTGCGGCAAAATCATAGCCATACACATCGTCAACAAGGCCATTGCTATCATCATCTATACCATTTCCATCTATTTCACCTGGGTTTTTACCTGCATTGGCTGCTAGATCTTCATGAGTATACATGTAACCTTCGTCAATAATACCGATATACACAGTAGCTGATCCTAACTTATTGTTTGCCCAAGCAGCTGCGGCTTGCGAACCAAACTGATTCGATGGAGAAGTTGTAGATCCATACATGCCCCAAAGTGAACCATTAGTATAATAAGTGTCATTTGAAACTGCAAAATGATTGTATATCCAGTTTGGCTCTGCATACTCTACTCCTTGTAAATCTTTAATAAGCTCAATAGCTTCCATTGTGCCTAACTTTGAATTTACCAATAAAATTTTTCCACCTGTAGTGTTTGTTTTAGCAGTGGAAGTTTTCATAGAATTAGTGTTAATAACTTCTACTGTAGTTCCTCCAATTAGAGATAAAATGTTTGTTGATGTTTTAGCTCCAGTTTCTGTAGGTTTAAATTTAATAAGTAGTTGGTTCGCAACATAACTTGGTTGTACCTTATTTTGTACTACTTCTGTTGGGTTTAAATTTTCATCAGTACAAGAGAAAAATGCGAACAAGACTAGGGATGCGATAAATAAATTCTTCATAAATTTGAGTTTTTGGTTTAAAAAGTTAAAAGTATTAAAAAAATAAGGTAACGATAACGTTTTCGGTAAAAATATAAATAATTTTAGGTGATGGTCGTTTTATGTTAAATTTTTACGATGCGCGTTTTTAGGTAGGAATTTTCGTTTTGTATTTATAAGCTATTTTAATTTAAATTGTTAGTGGTTAATGGACACTGCATGAAGTTCAGCTTTTTATAATCTAATATGTTTAAGAGTTCTTTTTGAATGAATGAATCCGATAAAAAAACCCATTTCAAATCTCTTTGAAATAGGTTGTATATAAATCTGAGTTCAAATATTATAATCTGAAATCAAAAAATCAATTTATCCTAACGCAGCTCTTTTGAAACCTGTTTCTCTGAGCCAGATTTTTTTATTTCATGTACGGTTTTTGAAAAACCAAAAAACAGTTACGTCTATCAATTGAGAAACTAAGAAGGCGATGATGCTTCCCACAATAATCCACATGCTTTGGCCAAAAACTGCCAAAAACTGTTCGTCATTTACCGGGATTATCCCTTTTGCCACGGGAGTATTTATGGATAAAAACAAGAGGTTGAACGCATAAGTAATTAAAAAATCGGTAATTAAAGATAATTTTTTACTCCTTTTTCTCCAAAGTATTCATTGATTAAATCAGTAGTCAGGAAAACAATAGGCCAAGGTAAAATGCCGATACTCATTACAAAGGGACCTATTTGTATCAGTTTCCCACCGATGAGTTCAGCAGTAACGGCGTTAGTAATGAATATTCCGGCGAGAGTAACGAATACAAGTTCTTTTTTGGTTTTGAACATAAATAAAAATTAAATTTCAAATTTAGTGTTTTAATTTTTTTTCAAACAAAAAAAATCCCATCTTGTTTTAGAACAAAATGGGATTTTATATTGAGGTTAGAAAACTTCTAAAATAAATTTAGAGATTCTAAAACCATTTTAGGATGATTATCCTAACGCAGCTCTTTTAAAACCGGTAACGATAAGATCTTTGTCTAAAGATTTAACATAAGCAGCAACGCTCATTTTGTTGTCTTTGATATAATCTTGGTTTACTAACGTATTGTCTTTAAAGAAACGGGCTAGTTTACCTTTAGCGATATTGTCTAACATTGCTTCTGGTTTTCCTTCTTGACGTAGGATATCTTTAGCAATTTCTATTTCTTTAGCGATTGTGTCAGCATCAACACCCGTTTCGTCTAAAGCAATTGGAGCCATTGCAGCTGCTTGCATCGATACGTTTCTTGAAACTTCCTCAGCACCTTCTACATTTGCAGATAGCGCGACTAAAGTAGCAATTTTGTTTCCGGAGTGAATGTAAGATCCGATAAAAGCACCTTCTAATTTTTCGAAAGTTCTGATTTCTAATTTTTCACCGATAACACCAGTTTGCTCGATTAATTTATCAGCAACAGTGATTCCATTGAAATCAGCCGCTAAAAATTCTTCTTTTGTGTTGAAGTTCAATGCTAAATTAGCCATTTCAGTAGCCATTTTTACAAAGTTTTCGTTCATCCCTACGAAGTCAGTTTCACAGTTTAATGTGATCACAACTCCGGCAGTTTTGTTAGCGTTAACAACAGCAATTGCAGCACCTTCTGTCGATTCTCTATCAGAACGATTTGCGGCTACTTTTTGTCCTTTTTTACGTAAGTTTTCGATAGCTAAATCAAAATCTCCTTCTGCTTCAACCAAGGCTTTTTTGCAGTCCATCATTCCTGCGCCAGTGATTGTTCTTAATTTATTTACGTCTGCAGCAGTAATTGTTGCCATAATTTTTTTATTTTAAAGATTAAAAGATTGAGAAATTTAAAGAGTTCATTATCAATTTTACAATCAATAACTTTTATCTTTAAATTCTTCAATCTTTAAATTTATTTTTATTCTTCAGTTGCAGGAGTTGGAGCTACTGTTTCAGTAACAGGAACAACTACTTCAGCAGCAACAGGAAGATCAGTTTCTTTGTCAGATCCTCTATCAGAAAGTCCTTCGATAATTGCACCAGTTACTAAAGTTAAGATTTTGTCAATTGATTTAGAAGCATCATCGTTAGATGGGATTACAAATTCAACCTCTCTTGGGTCAGAATTGGTATCCACCATTGCGAAAACTGGAATGTTTAATTTTTGAGCTTCTTTTATTGCGATGTGTTCCGCTTTGATATCAACTACGAACAATGCAGCTGGTAGTCTTGACATGTCAGCGATTGAACCTAAGTTTTTCTCTAATTTGGCACGAAGACGATCTACTTGCAAACGTTCTTTTTTAGAAAGGGTCATGAAAGTACCGTCTTTCTTCATTTTATCAATAGTTGCCATTTTTTTAACAGCTTTACGGATAGTTACGAAGTTAGTTAGCATTCCACCAGGCCATCTTTCAGTGATGTAAGGCATGTTTGCAGCTTTAGCTTTTTCAGCTACGATGTCTTTAGCTTGTTTTTTGGTAGCTACGAATAATATTTTTCTACCTGATGCAGCGATTTTTTTCAAAGCGTCATTCGCTTCTTCAATTTTTGCTGCTGTTTTATAAAGATTGATAATGTGTATACCATTACGCTCCATATAAATGTAAGGGGCCATGTTTGGATCCCATTTTCTAGTCATGTGTCCGAAGTGTACACCTGCTTCTAGTAATTCTTTTACTTCTACTTTGTTTGACATTTTTTGTTTAGTTTACGTTCTGTTGATTAGCAATGTTCCTTTTTAATTTAAAGATTCAATCTTTTAATTGGGTTTCATTTAGATGCTAAACTAATTTCCCGTCTCAACGGGACAACAACAACATTGTTTTTAAATTTAATAATCAATACGTCTTGTATAAATAATACAAGACAGGTACTATTAACGTTTAGAGAATTGGAATCTCTTACGAGCTTTCTTCTGACCGAATTTCTTACGTTCAACCATTCTTGGATCTCTTGTCAATAAACCTTCTGGTTTCAGTATCGCTCTGTTTTCAGCATTTACTTCACACATAACACGTGCCAATGCCATTCTTACTGCTTCTGCTTGTCCAGTTGAACCACCTCCGTAAACGTTCACTTTTACATCAAAATTTGTTACATTTTCTGTCATAGACATAGGTTGTAATACTTTGTACTGTAACGTTGCAGTTGGGAAGTATGTTTCGAATGCTTTTTTGTTTACAGTGATTACTCCTGTTCCTTCCGAAACATAAACACGTGCAACAGCGGTTTTTCTTCTACCGATTTTGTGAATAACTCCCATTACTTAAGATCGTTAAGGTTAACTGTTCTAGGTTTTTGAGCGCCTTGTTTGTGCTCTGATCCTACAACAACATTTAAATTTCTAAAAAGTTCAGCACCTAATTTGTTTTTAGGTAGCATTCCTTTTATTGCTTTTTCAACTAGTAATGCAGGGTTTTTTGATTGCAATACTTCAGCAGTTAAAGTTCTTTGTCCTCCAGGATAACCAGTGTGACGGATGTAAGTTTTTTCTTTCATCTTGTTCCCTGTAAGGTTGATTTTTTCTGAGTTGATAACAATTACGTTATCTCCACAGTCAACGTGTGGCGTATAACTTGCTTTGTACTTACCTCTAAGGATCATTGCGATCTTCGAAGCCATACGACCTAAGTTATGCCCATCAGCATCTACAACAATCCACTCTTTTGTAACGGTGGCTTTGCTTGCTGATTGTGTCTTGTAGCTTAATGCGTCCATAATATTATTTTAATTAAACATTCCATCCCCAATAAAGGGGTTGCAAAAGTACAATTAATTATTTTAAATACAAATACCTTAAAAGATTATTTTTTTCTTGTTTTAGTGCTGATTATCAAATGTATATTTGAAATATTTTTCCGGCAATGAATTTAGAATTAATCGAAACCGTCGATAGATTGTTTTGTTGTGAATTTTTATGTAAATTTATTGAATATTCCTCATTTTTCAGAGCCAATTTTTATATTATAATCGCTATTTTTGTCGATCTAATTGTTAATATTCTATTTATTTACATCTTGTCCCTTTTTTCTTTATTAATTACAATAAACATTTTTTTATGAAAGCCAGAGCTACACTAAAACAAATCGCAAAAGAACTGAATGTTTCTGTTTCTACAGTTTCAAAAGCACTTAATGATAGTCCGGAAATTAGTGAGTTAACTAAAATAAAAATAAAAGAATACGCAAAGCTAAAAAATTACAAACCTAACGTAATTGGTTTGAACCTAAAAAACAGGAAAACAAGAACCATTGGGGTGATTATTCCTAATATTTTGAATTCTTTCTTTGCCAAAGTATTTAGTGGTATCGAGAAAGTGGCTGATGAAAAAGGATACAATGTGATTATGTGTATTTCAAATGAATCTTTGGATAAAGAAGCGCATACTTTGGAGATGCTCAGCAATGGTACTATCGACGGATTTATTGTTTCGGTTTCTGAAGAGGCTCAAAAAAATCAGGAATACAGTCATTTTTCGGCAATCATTAATGATGGAACTCCTATTGTGATGTTTGATCGAATTGCGGATGGCGTTGATTGTGACAAAGTTATTGTAGATGATTTTGATTCGGCCCTAGATTCTACCCAACATTTAATTGATTTAGGGTGCAAAAACATAGCGCTGTTTTCTTCAGTTGATAATTTGAGTGTCGGGAAATTGCGTGCTGCCGGCTATATTAAAGCCTTAGAAGTCAACAATATACCCATTAATAAGGCTATAATTTTGAGAACTGATTGTGATGAAAATCTAAATAATCTCATAGAAAATATTTTTGATACCAATACAATTGACGGGATTTTTGCTTTGGACGAAAATGACTCCGTAGCTGCTTTGAGAATTGGACTCAAAAAAGGATATAAAATTCCCGAAGCACTTTCTATCATAGGTTTTGCAGATGGTATACTCGCCTCCCGTAGGTTGTCTCCCAGTTTGACCACGGTCAGTCAGCATGGCATAGAAATAGGCGAAGTTGCTGCTAAACTACTTATTGATCGACTGGAATCTAAAGAAGAACACATTCCCTATGAAACGGTTGTCATTAAGACAAAATTGAAAGAAAGGGAGTCAACAAGAAAACTGTAGAACGTATTATAGCAATCCTGCGGAATCACGTTTAGCAATGAAATGAACCCGAAAAAGGGTTTGTACAATGCCCCATAGCATAAAAACTGCTCTTTTTTTGTTTTTATTGAATACATAAAATTAAAAATCAAATTAATAAATGGTTGTGATTTTCTAATTTTATAGTAGGAACCCTTTTTCTATTTCAAGAGAATGCCTAGCCTGATGATAGAGGTTTTTTTTAGTAATTCTTAAAAAGGGATAGTCTAAAGCATCATCAGCAATCTTTTGCCGTGCCATAAAACACTCGGATCAATCAGTACAATACAAAATACTCCAGAGACAATTAAAAATTTCAGGACATTATGAAGCAATAGGAATTGTGGTTTAGCATTTGATTTCCACAAGTAAAGCAAGGATAAAATAAGGATTATGAGCGAGGAATAAAAATAAATATCCATATATCCCACATCGTAAATTTCGATTAAAACATAAACGGGGAAAACGGTAAGGAGTGTCAAAAAGGTTATGATTTTTTTTGAAATTTCTTCTCCATAAACAATGGGAATCGTTTTATAATCAGTAATTAAATCGCCTTTCAGATTTTCTAGGTCTTTAATCATTTCCCGAATCAGCAGCAATAAGAACAAAAAAGAGGCATGCACAAATATTACTCCAAGCTGTCTTTTGTAATTTTCAATTTCTTCAAACGGGATCTGATTGTAGTAATACAATAGTATGGCAAAAAAAGGGGTCACGGCAAGTAAAGCCGCTGTCAAATTTCCTATTATAGGGTATTTTTTTATTTTATGGGAATAAAACCAAATAACGAAAATGTATAGGGAAAAGAATAAAAAAGCACGCCAAGAAACAAACAGAGCCATTAAGGCAACTATGAAATTCAATGTAAAATAGACGTTTAGTTTTGTTTTTTGACTCACTAATCGATCTAACATGGACTTGTTAGGGCGATTGATTAAATCTTTTTGGCTGTCATAAAAATTATTGATAATATATCCCGAAGCAATTGTTAGTGATGAAGCAAAAACCAAGATAAATAAATTGAAATCGAGTAAAATAGCCAAAGCTCTTGTGTCAGGAGCCAAAATAAATATGGCTGAGAGGTATTGTGCCAGGATAATAACCGGAATGTTATAGCCTCTAACCACAGAGAACAAACTTGCAATTTTCATTAGGAGAAGTTTGTGGTGCCTGCTTAACATTTAGATTTATTTAAGAATGTGCTCCCAATAATAAGGGTGCTATTTTAGGTTTTCTTCTCCCTCTCCTTTGAAGAGGGTTGGGGAGAGGATGTTTAAAACTGGTACACGACTTCTAGTTTATACTCTTTCAGGGAAATTTTGGCTTTTTCTAAATCTTCTGTGAATCCTAAGATGTAACCACCGCCACCAGAACCACATAATTTCAAATAATAATCATTACTGTCAATTCCTTGTTGCCAGATGCTGTGAAATTGTTCCGGAATCATTGGTTTAAAGTTATTCAAGACCACTTTAGATAGTTTCTTGGTATTCATGAACAATGATTTCATGTCTCCGCCCAGGAAATTTTCAACGCAGGCATCTGTATATTTTACAAATTGATTTTTCAACATGGCGCGGAATCCTTTGTCTTTCAGGTTTTCCATGAAAATATTCACCATGGGAGCGGTTTCGCCCACAATTCCAGAATCTAACAAAAATACGGCTCCTTTGCCGTCAAAGCTTTGATTTGGAATTCCGGTTGCTTGAATGTTATCTTTAGAATTGATTAAAATAGGGATACTCAAATAACTGTTCAAAGGATCTAATCCAGAACTTTTTCCGTGGAAAAAACTCTCCATTTGAGAAAATATATTTTTTAGCTGCAATAATTTTTCACGAGTCAAATTTTCCAGAACCGTAATTTTATTTTGAGCATATTTATCATAAATAGCGGCTACAAGTGCACCACTGCTACCTACGCCATAACCCTGAGGAATACTGGAATCAAAATACATTCCGGCTTCCACATCATTTTTCAAGAGGTCTAAATCAAAAGTAACCAGATTGGGGTGTTCGTCTTGTAAAGTGTCTAGATAGATAACAAAACGCCTTAAATTCCCATTTGATTTTACCGCTTCTTCAGACGAATTTCCGTCTCTTTTGAGCGCACCATTATAAAAATTATATGGAATTGAAAGCCCTTTTGAGTCACGAATTATTCCGTATTCTCCAAAGAGTAGTATTTTTGAGTAAAATAAAGGTCCTTTCATATGGTGTTGTAAATTAACAATTTGGGGGTTGGCAATTAGGCATTTTTTAATGTGCTGTTTTATAAATCAACTTGATCGCCACGATTCGCTTCCTGAATTTCAAGGTCAATTTCTTCTTGTTGTTCAGGTGATAAATTTTTCCAAACCTCTTTTTTTTGTGATTTGAAAATGTTTTTCACAGCTTCAATTATGGCTGTGTCGTCAGTTTCTAACAACATTTTTATCAATTCTAATTTCTCGGATTGAATGTCCATGTTTTCAGGTCTTTAAAAATTAAAGATAGTGAAAAATAAATAAATTAAAGCAATACCGCTCCATTTCCAATTTCGTCACAAATGTACTGACCATTTTGACAATAGCCAACTAATTCGTGCTGAATAAATTGTAAAACTTTTTCGGCAACATTCTCAGGATATAAAACATGCACATTTGCTCCGGCATCCAGCGTAAAACAAACCGGAATTGTAGTCTCATTTCTAAATTTCCAAATCGCATTTATAATCTCCAACGTATTTGGTTTCATCAATATAAAATAAGGCATCGAAGTCATCATCATGGCATGTAACGTCAAGGCTTCGCGCTCTACAATTTTGATGAATTCGTCCAGATTTCCACTTTCGAAAATTGAAATTAATTGGTCTAAATTTTCGTGCGCCTGTGCAAACCGCCTTTCGGCAAAAGGATGGTTGTGCATTAAATCATGTCCAATGGTACTTGAAACTTGCTTTTCTCCTTTGTCAACCAGCAAAATAGTGTCTTGAAAATTCTTGAAATTAGCATGAATTGCATTTGGAAATTCCACGCCAAATAAATCCGAACTTCCGGAGATATTTGCATGATTTCCCCACACTACAACTTGTCCTTTTACACTTCTGCAAGCGCTTCCAGAACCCAAACGTGCCAGCAAAGACGCTTTTTGATAGAAATACTCCTTAGTCATTCCTGGATTTAGCGCTTTTTCTAAACTCATTAAGTTCATCGCCAAAGCTGCCATTCCAGATGCTGATGAAGCAATTCCGGAACTATGTGGGAAGGTATTTTCCGTGTCAATCGTAAAATGGTAGTCTTTCAAAAAAGGTAAATAAATTTCTATTCGCTCCAGAAATTTTTGGATTTTTGGTTTGAAATCTTCTTTTGGTTGTCCTTCAAAAAGTAAGTCAAAAGAAAAATCATCTTTTATGTTTAGCGCAGTTGAAGTATTTTTTTTGGTGAAAGCCAATTTCGTAATTGTTTTACAATTGTTCAACGTAAAACTCACCGAAGGATTTGCAGGAATTTGATTGTCTTTTTTTCCCCAATATTTTACAAGGGCAATATTGCTTGGTGCGCTCCATTGAAAATTGCCTTCTTCAATCGAATGTGTATATTGTGATGGGATAAAATCGTTTGCTGAAATCATGAATGTATAAATTTATGCAAAGATACTTTTTTTGGGTTATTTGTTTATTCGTTTAGTTGGTTAATCGTTACAAAGATTTGAGTAAATTTGGCTCACATTAGAAAAATATAAAAATGAATAAAATCACCCGAATATTAGCTGTTGTTGTTACGTGTCTTGCGATTGGTTATTTCTCTGGTACGGTTACTCGTTCTGCCATTACCACTTGGTATCCAACCTTAATAAAACCAAGTTTTAATCCGCCCAATTGGATCTTTGCACCAGTCTGGAGTATGCTATATGTGATGATGGGTGTTGCGGCTGGATTAGTTTGGGATAGAATAGAAGTAGAAAAAGAAGCCGTAAAAAAAGCGTTGATTTTCTTTGCGATTCAATTAGCACTGAATGCTTTGTGGTCGTATTTATTCTTTGGATTACACAACCCGATGTTAGCCGGATTAGAAATTATTGTATTGTGGTTGATGATCTTTGAAACGTACCTTCAGTTTTCAAAAATCAATAAAATTGCGGGCTATTTATTCATTCCGTATTTGGCTTGGGTAAGTTTTGCAGCGGTTTTGAATGGAAGTATCTGGTGGTTGAATAGATAGTTTTTTACCCTTTTAGGCTTCCACACTGTTAAAGCGTTGATTATTATATAGCACTCGCCACAATAAACCCACTAGTCCACGCATTCTGAAAGTTGAATCCTCCAGTAATGGCATCAATATTAACAATTTCACCAGCAAAATATAGGTTTTCGTGTAGTTTGCTTTCCATAGTTTTGAAGTTGATTTCCTTTAAATCAATTCCGCCTGCCGTCACAAATTCTTCTTTAAAGGTGCTTTTTCCATTCACTTGAAAAGTGCCATTCGTTAATTGATTCGCAAGATTCGTCAATTGAATTTTAGACAAATCGGCCCATTTCGTCTCCGCTTCAATTCCGGAAGCGAACACCAAACTTTCCCATAATCTATTGGTTAATTCGAAAGGAGATTTCTTGGAAACTGATTTTTTCGCGTGTTCCTGTTTTAAGTCTTTTAGCTTTTTCTCGACATCTTCTTTGTCAGCATCGTTCAACCAATTCACGAAAATATTGAACTGATAATTTTTATCATGCAAGATGCGGGCTCCCCAAGCGGAGAGTTTCAATATCGCCGGTCCGCTCATTCCCCAATGGGTAATTAACAACGGTCCTGTTGAGCTGAGTTTGGTGTCTTTTACTTTTACGGTTACTTGCGCCGCAACTCCGGGTAATTCTTTTATTCTGGAATCTTTGATATTAAAAGTGAATAAGGAAGGAACCGGGCTGACAACTGCATGACCAAAATTCTGTAACATTTCCCATACTTTAGGATTACTCCCAGTAGCTAGAATCAGTTTTTCGGCAAGATAATTTTCAGTTTGGGTTTCGATTTTCCATTCATTCTCTTTCTTGAAAATTGATTGTACACTTTGTCCTGTAAGTACTGCAATACCCAGTTTTTGTGTGGCAGTTAGAAAACAATCAATAATAGTTTGTGAAGAATTCGAAACCGGGAACATGCGTCCGTCTCCTTCTATTTTTAATTCTACACCATGTTTCTCAAACCATTCAATCGTATCGCCAGAACAGAACTGATGAAAAGGGCCTCGTAATTCTTTTTCGCCACGCGGATAAAACTTCACTAATTCATTTGGCTCAAAACAAGCGTGCGTCACGTTGCATCTTCCGCCGCCGGAAATGCGAACTTTTTGCAATACCTCTGCACCGCGCTCCAGAATGGCAACTTTCAGTTTTGGGTTTTTTTCTACAATATTTATCGCTGTAAAAAAACCTGCTGCGCCACCGCCTACTATTATTATATCAAAATTCTGATTCATATTCTATTTGGGAAATCGGTGATGATTCCGTTTACGTTGAATGTTTTTATTTTTTGAATATCTTCTAATTCATTGATAGTCCATGGGAAAACCTGCAATCCTTTTTCTTGCATTTGCGCCGTGTTTTCTTTTGTCAATAAATGAAAATGCGGATGGATGGATTTTGCCTGAATGAATTTGGCGAAAGCCAAAGCCAAGTCTAAATCAGTTTCCGTTAAAACGCCAATTGAAATTTTATCATTTAAAAACGCCACTTGCTGCAACGCATTCCAATCAAAACTGGAAATTAAAAAACGATCATATTTCCAACCTTTTTTAGCAACATATTTTTCAATGAGTGAGACTACTTTGTCTGTTGCTTCGTAGCTTTTGAGTTCAATATTGATCAGGCAGCCTTGGTTTACCAAATCAAAAACCTCTTGTAGCGTAGGGATTTGGTGCTTTCCATTTATTCGAAATGCCTTTAATTCTTGCAAAGATAAAACTTTTACAAAACCTTTTCCATTGGTCGTACGGTCAATGGTTTCATCGTGAATAACAATTAATTCTTCATCAGCACTCAAATGCACGTCGAGTTCAATACCGTCCACATGTAGGTCTAATGCTTTTTGGAACGAAACAAGAGTGTTTTCCGGTTCGTATCCTTTAGCACCACGATGTCCAATTTTGAGCATTGCCTTTTAATTTCGAGTAAAGATAAACATAAAAAAAACGCCTTCATTTCTAAAAGCGTTTGGATTTAAAAAGTAAACTCATAGTCAGTTTAGACTCTTCGGTATCGTCTCCAGCTTTTGGAGAGTCCCAGATTTTATTATTTCAATTCTAATGCGAAACAAGTGTTAAGAATCAGTATTACAAATCGATTAAAAAAAACAGAAACATCTTCTATATATCTTATTAAAGTATAAAAATAAGCGACTTACGGAATTCTCGAAGTGCTTTTAAACATACGATTATTCAGACTAAAGCATTAAAATTAGTGCAAATTTATTCGACAATTTGTGAAAAATTAGAAAAGATTTAAAATATACTTGTGAGCGATTCAGTAACAACGATAAGCCAGATTTAACAGATCCAGAAATTATGACCATCTATTTTGAAAAAAGACAATACCGTTCCATTAGATTGAGCACACAATTCATTGCAAAAACACATGACAAAAAAATTCTGATAGCTAAGTCATCAAGATTTTTTTTAATATACAGATTTAATTTATGCCAACAAATCCAACACTAAGGATGGAAACAACCCTAATGCGATATTCAACACAATTGCTACAATGGCAACCGCATAAATAACAACCGGCGTTCCTTTTCGTTCCTCGTTTGGTTCTTTAGTGTACATCGCCAAAATCAATTTGAAGTAGTACCCAACGCTTATAATCGAATTGATCACTGCTACGATCACTAAAGTCAAATAACCCGCTTGAATCGTTTGATTGAACAAAACCAACTTAGCAAAGAAACCCGCAAAAATAGGAATACCTGCCATAGAAAGTAAAGCTGCCGTAAGAATGGCCGCTAATAAAGGGTTGGTTTTTCCTAATCCGTGGAAATTTACAACATCTTCGTTGTCTCTATTTTTACAAACGTATAAAATCACACAAAAAGCAGCGATTCCAGATAAAGAATACGCTGAGGCATAATACAACAAACTTCCAGCTGATGTAGACAAACTCAACAAAGTCATCAACATAAAACCGGCATGAGAAACGCCAGAAAAAGCCAACATACGTTTCACGTTTGTTTGTCTCAATGCCATAATATTACCAACGGTCATCGAAGCCATCGAAATCACAACGACTACCATTTTGAATGACTCAGAAACATCCGCATTCATTACTGATAGTAATTTGTACAAACTAGCCATAGCAACTACTTTTGCCAAAGTACTCATTAATGCAGTGGTCAACGCTGGAGAACCTTCGTAAACATCAGGTGCCCAGAAATGAAATGGAACTGCCGCCACTTTAAACAACATCCCTATGGTAACCAACACAATTCCTATTGGAAACCAAACTGGCAATTCCGCTGATTGCGACAATTCACTGATTTCAGTAACGTCAAAACTTCCCATGGCACCATAAATTAAACAGATCCCAAAAAGAATGATTCCAGAGGCAAAAGATCCCATTAAAAAATATTTCATTCCCGCTTCGTTACTTTTCAAACTCAAACGGTCACTTGCAGCAAGAATGTAAAGTGCAATGGACAACACTTCGATTCCTAAAAAGAACATCGCTAAGTTTCCAAAAGAAACCATTGCCACTGCCCCTGCTAATAAAAATATTTTTATGGCAATATAATCCGAGATTTTAGATTGGTGATTTTCGTAAAAATTATGTCCTAAAGCTACCAAGAAAATGGTTAACACAATAAACAAAGACGAAAAAGTAGTTGAAAATTTACTCACAACAATCATGTTGCTATAGTAACTTTCCGTTGAATTATATTCAGATATAGTTAAACCCAGCACTCCCAATAATCCAATAATCATTATTGGAACAATGGCTCTTCTTAAATTAAAGATTTCAAATAAAAGGCATAAAACACCTAATCCTATTATAGCTATTAATGTATTCATTTTTTTATTTGACTTAGTTAATTCGGTTTATTTGAGTTAAAATTTCTTCCAGACTTGGGGTAATCAAATCAGTAATTGGCTTTGGATACATCCCAAAAAAGAATAAAACACCAATTATTAGTACCAAAGTTATTCCTTCATTGAACGTTACATCCGCAAAAGGTTTTGAATTAGTTTCGCCCAACATGGCATGTTGAAACATTTTCAACATATAATACGCTCCTAATATTATGGTTGTTCCTCCTAAAATAGCAAACCAAATGTTGATTTGTGAAAGACTGTATAAAACGGTGAATTCTCCAATGAAATTAAAAGTAGTTGGCAAAGCAACAGAGGCTAAAACCAAGATTAAAAACATTGATGTAAATTTTGGTGTCTGTGAACGAATGCCTCCCATTTCAGCAATTGCTCTAGTTTCATATCTTCTAAAAATAATTTCAGCTACATAAAACAATCCAACAACTACAAATCCGTGTGCAATCATTTGTAAAACAGCACCACGCAATCCATCTAATGTCAACGTGTACGTTCCGGCTGCTATTAATCCAACGTGAGCCAAAGAAGAATACGCTAATAATTTCTTCAAATCTTTTTGTTTCAATGCAACGATAGACCCGTAAATCACCCCTGCAAGTCCAAGTCCGATGAAAATATACATGTATTCCTTAGCTGCCAGAGGTGTCAAAGGCAATTGCCAACGAATAACGCTATACAATCCCATTTTTAGCATGATCCCTGACAAAAGCATCGTACCAACGGTTGGTGCTTTCTGATACACATTTGCCTGCCAAGTATGAAAAGGAATTAATGGAATCTTAATGGCATACGCCAAGAAGAAAGCTAAGAATATCCACAATTGTTCAGTTGCTGTTAGGTTCAATTTGTATAAATCTTCTAATAAAAGACTTCCCGCTTTTTGATACATATAAACAAAAGCCACTAACATAAATAAAGAACCTGCTAAGGTGTAGATAAAGAATTTAACTACTGCTTTTTTGCGTTCTTCTACGTCTCCGTTACCCCAAATTAAAGCGATGAAGTAAATTGGAATCAATGATAATTCCCAAAAAACATAATACAACAAACCGTCTGATGCTAAGAATGTTCCTGCCATTGCAAATGACATGAACAAGATTAACGCATAAAAAGATTTTGAATTTTCGTATTGATTTCCAAAAGAAGAGAATATAATTATTGGAGTCAAAACCGTAGTCAATAAAAGCATCGCCATTGACAATCCATCTGCTTTTAGAGCGAAAGAAATATTAGGTTGCGTAATCCACTGGTTGATGAAACTGATGTTTTCACCTAAATTATAGTGATTTAATAATACAATTGAAGCGCCTGCAGCAGCTAACCCAAAGAACAAAGCTACTTTTGAAGCTAGCTTATCGCCTGCAAGATACGTTGCAAACGTACCGACCAAAAGTATAATTAATATTAGAGATACATTCATTTGTAATTATTTATTGTTTTTTAAACATCCTTCGAACCAGATTTTTAAAAGAAAATTTATTTTAAAATTATAATTTTAGTATTATGAAAACTTGTGTATAAATTCGGTTATTCTGCTAAAAACAAATACGAAACAATAGCACAAAGTCCTAAAACAAAGGCAAAGAGATAAAGACCGATACTTCCGTTTTGGACTTTCTTTCCTTGAAAACTTATTTCGTTTGCTACTTTTCCAATACCAAAAACAAAAGCTGTTACACCCGTTTCTATTGTGTCTCTGAAAAAACGAGACAAAAAGTTAATTGGTTTAACAAAAATAGCATCATAAAATTCGTCCACATAATATTTATTGTAAAGAACTTTAGAAAATCCTGTAATGGCCGCATCCTCTGTAGGAACCTCGTTTTGTTTGATGTATTTAGCGTAAGCAATACCAATTCCAACCAATCCACCCACAACAGCAATAACCATTAAGATGTATTCAGTAGTTCCTAAATGGTGTTCTGCCGTGGCTAATTTAGGTACAATAGGAGTCAAATATTCATTCAACCAACTATTTCCAGGCAAACTGATCATACCACCTATAGTAGCCAATATTGCCAAAACAATCAAAGGAATGGTAATCAAAGCTGGACTTTCGTGCAAATGGTGCTTTTGTTCTGCTGTTCCTCTGAATTCTTGGAAGAACGTTAAAAACATTAAACGGAACATATAAAAAGCAGTCATTATAGAGGCAACCGAAGCCACAATCCATAACGGAATGTTATTATGGAAAGCCACTAATAATATTTCGTCTTTAGAGAAAAAACCGGAGAATAATGGAACTCCTGAAATCGCTAATGAAGCAATAAGCATTGTTGCAAAAGTAATTGGCATTGCTTTTTTCAATCCACCCATCTTGCGCATGTCTTGTTCACCGTGCAAAGCATGAATTACAGAACCGGAACCCAAGAACAAACAAGCTTTAAAGAAAGCGTGCGTGATTACATGGAAAACAGCCACTTCATAGGCGCCCAATCCCAAAGCCAAAAACATTAATCCCAGTTGAGAAACAGTAGAATACGCCAAAACTTTTTTGATATCATTTTGCAGCAGTCCAATGGTTGCAGCAACCAGAGCAGTAACCGCTCCAACAATAGCAATAATCGATTGTACATCCGGAGTCATATCAAATAAGAAATTCAATCTGGTAATCATAAAAATCCCTGCTGTTACCATCGTCGCCGCGTGTATCAGTGCCGAAACCGGTGTTGGTCCCGCCATCGCGTCCGGTAACCACGTATACAATGGAATTTGTGCTGATTTACCGCAAGCGCCAATGAATAACGCGAAAGCAGCAACAGAAAGCCAATACATATCAAGATCCGTTGCACCGGCAATAGCAGTTTTTAAAGTAGCGTAATCTAAAGTCGAGAATAAATTACCGAGAATGAAAATTCCAACTAACAACCCTAAATCCCCAATACGGTTCATGATGAATGCTTTCTTTGCAGCGTCATTAAATTCTTGGTTTTTATGCCAAAAACCAATTAACAAATACGAACAAAGACCTACGCCTTCCCAACCGATGAACATCACTAATAAGTTACTTCCTATTACTAAAAGAATCATGAAAAATATAAACAGATTCAAATACGCAAAAAAGGTATGCATATTTTCATCCTCATGCATATAACTGATCGAATACAAATGAATCAAAGATCCAATTCCGGTCACAAAAAGCAACCATAAAATGGACAGTTGGTCCAATTGAAATCCAAAATCGACTTTGAAAGTACTGATTTGGATCCAGTCAAAAAGAGCAATTCGAATGCCTTCTGGTTGCGCTGCAATTCCACCGAAGAAATAAGCAGTCGCAATAAAAGAAACCACAACTGACAGGGTCCCTATTATTCCTGATAGCGATTTTCCAAGGCTTTTACCAAAGAAAACATTGATTAAAAATCCTAAAAAAGGAGCAAGAACTAAAACTAAAGCTATATTGGTATTCATTTCCATTTATCCTTTTAGGTTTTTTAAATTATCGATGGTAATTGAACCTAAATTTCTAAAAATAGAAACCAGAATTGCCAATCCTACCGCAACTTCTGCCGCAGCAACAGCCATCGAGAAGAACACAAAAACTTGTCCTTGCGCATCTTGATGATACGTCGAAAATGCTACAAACAATAAGTTTACTGCATTCAGCATAATTTCAATTGACATAAATACGATTATGGCATTTCGTCTGTACAACACCCCAAAAACGCCAATACAAAAAAGTATCACGCTTAGGAATATATAATTTTCAATACCAATGTGGTTTAAAATATTGTTCATTTTATTTTTGCAATTTTTCTTTTTTAGACAATAAAACAGTACCAATCATAGCGACCAAAAGCAATATAGAGGCAAATTCAAAAGGCACCATATATTCGTTGAGCAACACTTTACCCAGTACTTTTATAGATTGATAATCTTCGCCAGTGGTTACATATTCGCCAACAATAGGTTTTGAGTTGATAAAAATAGCAATCAAAATCAAACATATCAAACAAAAAGAAACAATTGCTCCTAATCTTGTTATTCTTGGTTTGTGGACTTCTTTTTCTTCGTTCAGATTCATCAACATGATCGTGAACAAAAACAAAATCATAATCGCTCCAGAATACACGATGACATGTACTATGGCTAAAAATTGAGAATTCAATAATAGATAATGACCCGCAATCGAAAAGAAACACACCACTAGATAAATAGCACTATGAATCGGATTTTTGCTGAAAATTGTCAAAAAGGCGGTTGCTAATGTGATAGCAGCCAATACACAAAAAATTATAAGTATTGTAGACATTTAGTTCGCGTTTTTAAGTTGAGCATTTTTCATTGCGATATCTAATGGCATGACCAATCTGTCTTTTCCAAAAATGAAATCTTCTCGTTCATAACTTGAAGGAACCAATACTTTAGAAGTCGTCAGGTAAATGGCGTCTTTAGGACAAGCCTCTTCACACAATCCACAAAATATACAACGCAACATATTGATTTCATATATCGAGGCATATTTTTCTTCTCGATACAAATGTTTTTCATCCTCTCTGCGTTCTTCAGCCTTCATCGTAATGGCCTCTGCAGGACAAGACAACGCACACAAACCACATGCTGTACAGTTTTCACGACCTTCTTCATCTCGCTTCAACATGTGCTGCCCCCGATACACAGGACTCATTTCACGCACTTGCTCCGGATACTGAATCGTTACTTTTCTGGTGAACAAATGCTGAATCGTAATTATCAAGCCTTTGACAATCGCAACCAGGTACATTCTTTCCCAAAAAGTCATCTCTTTATTAGAGACTACTTTTTTCCTTCCCGATAAGGATATGTTTTCTATACTCATTTTTTAGTCATTTCGAGGAACGAAGCAATCGAACACTCAATTTTAATCCTTTCTACTTATTTTATTTGAAGCTTAATCCTGCTATTCACTGTATCTTTTATTTTTTAAAGAAAAAAATAAAAGGATGCCGCTACTATCAGGGCTAGTGATTTTGAGATCTATGTATTAAATTTAATGCTAATTAATTTTATTTTAAGAGTAGACATTAAAATCCTAAATAAGCCGCAATATCGCTTCTCAAAATTACAATACCCGTAATCACTATATTGATGATAGACAGTGGAATCAATATTCTCCAACCCAAATGCATCAATTGATCGTATCTAAATCTTGGAATAGTCCATCGTACCCACATATAAAAGAAAATGAATCCACATATTTTTATAAAAAGAACTCCAATACCTATAACATTGGCAATATTGATTCCCCAATTTTCAACCACCCAACTCATCCCAGGATAATTATAGCCGCCAAAGAATAAAACCGCCAAAATAGTAGATGAAATAAACATATTTGCATATTCAGAGAACAAATAGAAACCCATTTTCATCGACGAATATTCCGTATGATACCCCCCAATTAATTCGGTTTCACATTCTGGCAAATCAAATGGCGTTCTGTTGGTCTCCGCAAAAGCACACACCAAGAAAATCAAAAAAGATAAAGGTTGGTAAAAAACATTCCAACTCATTCCAGACTGCTGTGCTGAAATTTCTCTCAAACTCAACGTCCCGGTCATCATCAATAGAGCGATAATTGAAAGCCCCATTGCCACTTCATAAGAAACCATTTGAGAGGCAGCACGAACCGCACCAATCAATGAAAATTTATTGTTTGAGGCCCAACCTCCAATCATAATTCCATAAACACCTACAGAAACAACTCCAAAAAAGTATAATAATGCTATGTCAATATCAGCTGCTTGCAGCAAAATATCCCTGCCAAACAAATGAAAACGATCGCCCCAAGGAATAACAGCACTAGTCATTAAGGCCGTACTCATTGCAATGGCCGGACCTGCAAAAAACAACACCCGGTTTGGCGTATTGGGTTCAAATTCTTCTTTCGAAAACAATTTCAAACCATCAGCGAGTGGTTGAAACAATCCCATAGGTCCCGCTCGGTTTGGGCCAACTCGATCTTGAAGCCATGCGGCAACTTTACGTTCTGCCCAAGTAGAATACATCGCCATAAGCATTGTTATAGCAAAAACTACTACAATAATGACGCTTTTATCAATGATAAGTGTACTATCCATTATTACCTAAGCTTTTTTGATTCGTAATATCTTCTTCAGTCAATGGAAACTCTACCATGCTTATTTTCTTGCGGTCTTTCTCTCTTCCTAAAAGAATATTCTCTTCGGTAGCGATTTCCACTTTTTGTAATTTTCTATTGTATTTATTTTGATTGATCACAGAATCTTTTTCAAAGGCTCTCGGCCCTTCAATAATCCAATCCGCAACATCTTTGTGATCAAAACGACACCCATTACAAATAAATTCATCTACTTCATGGTACTCATCTTTTCTTCCTGTAACGCGTTGAATTTCGTCACCAAACATCCAAACGGTAGTTTTTCCAGAACAAGTTGGGCAATCTCTGTGTGCATTATAAGGTTTGCTAAACCAAACTCTCGATTTAAATCTAAATGTTTTATCTGTTAAAGCGCCTACCGGACAAACATCAATCATATTTCCAGAGAATTCATTGTCAACCGCTTTTGAGATACACGTTGATATATTAGAATGATCTCCTCTATCCATTACTCCGTGCACACGATCGTCTGTCAATTGATCAGCCACCATCACACAACGGTAACAAAGAATACAACGGTTCATGTGTAATTGAATATTTGGTCCTATATTTTCGGGCTCAAATGTTCTTTTTTCTTCGATAAAACGCGTTTCTGACTTTCCGTGCTCAAAGCTTAAATTTTGCAAATCACATTCTCCTGCCTGGTCACAAACCGGACAATCTAATGGGTGATTGATCAATAAAAACTCCGTTACTGATTTTCTGGCTTCGGTTACTCTTGGCGAAGATTTACTGTTCACTTCCATTCCGTCCATACAGCCCGTTACACAAGATGCCATTAATTTTGGCATTGGTCTTGGATCAGCTTCACTTCCTTTTGCCACTTCCACTAAACAACAACGGCATTTTCCGCCGCTTCCTTTTAGTTTAGAATAATAGCACA
The DNA here is from genome assembly GCF_003970355.1 of Flavobacterium bomense. NCBI lineage: Bacteria > Pseudomonadati > Bacteroidota > Flavobacteriia > Flavobacteriales > Flavobacteriaceae > Flavobacterium > Flavobacterium bomense. The sequence continues at coordinate 89,249 of NZ_RYDJ01000001.1, forward strand.
TCGCTGGCGGAACTACCTCTCCACCTATCATACGTGCTGCCTGCAGGATTGTTGTTCCTGGTTCTACTTCTATGCTTTGACCGTCTATGGTTACTTTCATTATCTACCAATATTTAACTCCTACGGAGTATCTTAATTCTGAAATCAAAAAACGTTAATCCTTACTCTTAAATCATTTCTTTAGAAACTAAATGCTTTACTTTTTCAAAAGGTTCCGCAACAAAATGATCTCTATGTTTTATTTTTTCCGGGAAACGAATGTGGTATTCAAACTCGTCTCTAAAGTGCCGAATCGCAGCTGCCACTGGCCAAGCTGCCGCATCACCCAATGGGCAAATCGTGTTCCCTTCAATTTTACTTTGAATGCTCAACAACAAATCGATATCTTCTTCACGACCGTGACCATTTTCTATTCGGTGCAATACTTTTTCCATCCAGCCAGTTCCTTCACGACAAGGGGAACATTGTCCACAGCTTTCATGATGGTAAAAACGAGAGAAATTCCAAGTATTACGTACAATACATGAAGTATCATTATACACAATAAATCCACCTGATCCTAACATAGAACCGGTTGCAAATCCACCGTCACTTAACGATTCGTAGGACATTAAACGATCTTCACCGGCGGCAGTTTTATAAATCAAATGAGCAGGTAAAACGGGAACAGAACTTCCTCCCGGTACAAATGCTTTTAAAGGTCTGTCAGAACTCATTCCTCCTAAATATTCATCAGAATTCATGAATTCATAAACACTTAAACCTAATTCAATTTCATAAACACCCGGATTTTTAATATGTCCAGAAGCCGAAATTAATTTGGTTCCTGTAGAACGACCAATACCAATTTTAGCATATTCCGCACCTGAATTATTAACAATCCATGGCACTGCGGCAATTGTTTCTACATTATTAACTACTGTTGGATTAGCCCAAAGTCCTGAAATAGCAGGGAATGGTGGTTTGATTCGAGGATTTCCTCTTTTTCCTTCCAACGATTCTATCAATGCAGTTTCTTCCCCACAGATGTAAGCTCCGGCACCGCAATGAACATATAGTTCTAAATCATAGCCTGAACCTAATATATTTTTACCCAAAAATCCAGCGGCTTTTGCTTCGTTAATGGCTCTTTCTAATATTTTATAAACCCACATATATTCTCCACGAATGTAGATGTAGGATAGGTTTGCACCCAAAGCATAACTGGAAGTGATCATTCCTTCAATCAACAAATGAGGAATAAATTCCATCAAATAACGATCCTTAAAAGTTCCTGGTTCTGATTCATCTGCATTACAAACTAAATGCCTTGGTTTTCCTGATTTTTTATCAATGAAACTCCACTTCATTCCCGCGGGAAAACCTGCCCCACCGCGACCTCGCAATCCGGAAGTTTTCACTTCTTCGACAACCTCGTCTGGCGTTAATGTTTTGATGGCTTTTTCTACTGAAGCATATCCACCATTCTGACGGTACACTTCGTAAGTTTTAATCCCCGGAATATTTATTTTATCTAATAATATTTTTTGTGACATATTATGTATCGTGTAAAACTATTGTATCATTTTTGCAATCTTCAATTAACTGGTCGATTTTTGCCACCGTCAAATGTTCTTTATAAAAGTCTCCTAATTGCATCATTGGAGCGTAACCACAAGCTCCTAAACATTCCACGCCTCTTACTTCAAAAAGACCATCTTGAGTAGTTTCACCTACTTTTACACCTAATTTTTCACAAGTGTAATCCATTAAATCCTCGACTCCGTTCAAACAACAAGGAGAGGTTTGGCAAAATTCGAACATGTATTTTCCAATTGGTCTTTGGTTGTACATCGTATAAAACGACACTACTTCGTACACTTCAATTGGTTTAATCAAAAGGATTTCGGCCACTTTATTCATTAATTCAATACTCAACCAATTCTCATGAGCGTCTTGAACTTCATGCAAAATAGGCAATAACGCCGATTTTCTTTTGTTTTCAGGATAATGACTAATCAATTCATTGATGCGAGACATCAAGACTTCAGTCATATTTATTTCTTGTTTGTGATACGTACGTTCCATTTTTTATTATTTCAAATTTTGAATGCTAAATTTTTAATGTTTTTTAACTTTTATTCAAAATTTATAATTCATCTTTTATAATTTCATTAAGCGTCTAATTCTCCGGCAATAACATTTAAACTTGATAAAATAACAATTGCATCTGAAAGCAAGGCTCCTTTTATCATTTCTGGATAGGCTTGGTAATAGATAAAACAAGGTCTGCGAAAATGCAATCTGTACGGCGTCCGACTTCCATCAGTAACCAAGTAAAAACCAAGTTCTCCATTACCTCCTTCTACCGGGTGATACACCTCAGCAACCGGAACCGGAACTTCACCCATTACAATTTTGAAATGGTAAATCAAGGATTCCATATTGTTGTACACATCCTCTTTAGGCGGAAGGTAATAATCCGGGACATCCGCATGGAACTCGTTGCCTTCTGGCATTTTTTCCAATGCCTGACGAATAATACTCAAACTTTCCCAAACTTCAGCGTTACGAACACAGAAACGATCATATGTATCGCCTGATTTTCCCACCGGAACAATAAAATCAAAATCTTCGTAAGAAGAATAGGGTTGCGCAACACGAATATCATAATCAACACCGGTAGCCCGTAAGTTAGGACCGGTAAATCCGTATGCCATAGCTTGCTCAGCCGATATAGCGCCAACATTTACAGTTCTGTCAATAAAAATTCTATTTCTTTCGAATAAGTTTTCAAATTCTTTCCAAGCGGCTGGAAAATCAGCTAAAAAAACATCTAATTTTCTAAAGGCTTCTGGCGACCAATCTCTTTCGAAACCACCAATTCTTCCCATATTGGTAGTCAAACGAGCCCCGCAAATTTCTTCGTATATTTCGTATACTTTTTCTCTAAATTGGAAAACATACAAAAAACCGGTATAGGCGCCGGTATCGACACCAAGGATTGAATTACAAATAATGTGATCCGTAATTCTCGCCAACTCCATTACTATAACTCTTAAATATTGTGCTCTTTTAGGAACTTCAATATCTAATAATTTTTCTAATGTCATCCACCAACCCATGTTATTGATAGGCGACGAACAATAATTCATTCTGTCCGTGAGGGGAGTGATTTGGTAAAAAGGTCTGTTTTCAGCGATTTTTTCAAAAGCTCTGTGGATGTAACCAATGGTTGGTTCCGCCTCCAGAATTCGCTCTCCATCCATCAACAGGATATTTTGAAAAATACCGTGAGTCGCAGGATGCGTAGGCCCTAAATTCAATATAGAAAGCTCGCTTCCATCTTCATTTAACTGCGCTGCAATTCTTTTAGCATAGCGATGCTCTGGGGATAATAATAGTTCTGACATTTATTTAATGTGAAAAATTATAATTGTTTTTTTTTTAATAATTGTCGGTTGTTCTACCAAAGAAACGGTCATCTTTATCCGTTCTTCCGCTGTCTTCCATTGGGAATTCCTTTCGCATTGGAAAAGAAATCATTTCGTCCATATTCAAGATACGTTTCAATTGCGGATGACCAATAAAATTTATCCCATAAAAATCATACGTTTCTCTTTCCATCCAGTTTGAACTTAGGAAAATACTTGATATCGATTTTATTTCAGGGGTTTCACCATTGATAAACACTTTGATTTTAATTCTTTTGTTTTCGTACCAATTGTGTAAATGATATACTACCGCAAATTGATGTTCTACATCATTATCTGGGTAATGAATTCCACACAGATCAGTTAAAAAATGAAAACGCAATATGGGATCATTTTTTAAAAAAAGAATCACCGCGGTAATTTTGTCCGCAGTAACTTCAAATGAAAATATATCTCTCTCTTGATTGAATTCAAAAACAGCTGAATCAAATGTCTCAACTAATTTCTCTTGGATTTGTATCGTTTCTAGCGCCATTCTTTTATTTGATATTATACGAAGCTAATAATTCTTGGTATTCCGGGGAACTTCTTCTTCTTACGGATTCAGTTCGAACCAACTCTTGTAATTTCATAACTCCGTCAACAATTTGCTCCGGTCTTGGCGGACAACCCGGAACATAGACATCGACCGGTATCACTTTATCAATTCCCTGCAAAACAGAATAGGTGTCAAAAATCCCTCCAGAGGAAGCGCAAGCACCAACGGCTATTACCCAACGAGGCTCTGCCATTTGCTCATATACCTGACGCAAAATAGGGGCCATTTTTTTTGAAATCGTTCCCATTACCATTAACATATCGGCCTGGCGCGGAGAGAAACTCACTCGCTCTGAGCCAAATCGAGCCAAATCATAATGCGAGGCCATTGTTGCCATAAACTCTATACCGCAACAAGAGGTTGCAAAAGGTAATGGCCATAATGAATTAGCACGAGCCATACCCACAACATCATTCAGTTTTGTAGCGAAGAAACCTTCTCCTACAACTCCTTCGGGTGGCGCTACCATATTTATTTTAGAATCACTCATCTTTTATTATTTTGAATTACAAATTTTGAATTGTAAATTATAATGAAACCATTTAAAATTTAAAATTCAGCATTTAAAAATAAATTTTTATTCCCACTCTAACGCTTTCTTTTTGATGATATAGAAAAACCCTATCAAAAGCAAAGACATAAAAATCACCATCTTTACCATTCCTTCCATTCCTAATTCTTTGAAATTGACTGCCCAGGGATACAGAAAAATTACCTCCACATCAAACAAAACAAACAATATGGCTACTAGAAAATATTTAACAGAAAATGGAATTCTGGCATTTCCTACCGATTCAACACCGCATTCAAAGTTTTTATCTTTCGCTTCTGAAGATCTTTTAGGCCCTAATTTACCAGAAATTATTATGGTGCCTACAACAAATCCCACCGCTAAAACTAACTGCATTAAAATTGGAATATAACTTAATTGATCGGATTGCATGGTTGTGGTTTTTTTAAATAAATATAAATGACAAAGATACCCTTCAAATTATTAAATAGCAATGAAAACTTAAAAATACATGGCTACTATATCGATGTAAATTTACAATTTTTATTAATTATAAATAACAAAAAATATTTATCTTGTGATGTGTTTAACATCCCAAGGGTTTAACAAAGTCAAATATCAGTAGTCTTTTTGAATACTACGCTTTGGTGCAAAAAAAAACGTTCCGATAAATATCGGAACGTTTTAAACATTCGTAGGCAAAAAAATTAATTTTTATGCTTAGATCACTGCTACTTTCGCAGCAACTTTTCCTTTTCTTCCTTCTTCTTCTTCATAGCTAACTCTATCCCCTTCGCGTAATTCTTCCGCGTTGATTCCTGATGCATGAACAAAAATGTCTTTTCCTGTTTCTTCGTCTGTAATGAATCCGTAACCTTTAGATTCATTGAAAAATTTAACTGTACCTGTACGCATTGTAATAGTAATAATAATTTATAATGGAGCAAATGTAATATTTAATATAATACGAAATACGATGTTGTGTTTTTATTTTGCAAAAATATTGACATTCAACGTTTTCTAACGAATTTTATCGACAAACTACAATTACGCTAACTTTATATGCAGCTCTTTTAACTGTGATTCGTCAATTTTAGACGGAGCATCAATCATAACATCCCTGCCCGAATTATTTTTTGGAAAGGCAATAAAGTCTCTAATGGTTTCCTGTCCGCCAAGAATGGCTACTAAACGGTCCAATCCAAAAGCCAATCCTCCGTGTGGCGGTGCGCCAAACTGAAATGCATCCATCAGGAATCCAAATTGCGCTTTTGCATCTTCCGCTGTGAAGCCTAAATATTTGAACATTAATTCCTGTGTTGCTTTATCATGGATACGTATTGAACCACCACCAATTTCATTTCCATTCAAAACCATATCATACGCATTGGCACGAACTTTCCCTGGATCGGTTTCCAGTAAGTGCATATCTTCCGGCTTAGGAGATGTAAAAGGATGATGCATGGCATGGTAACGGCCACTTTCCTCGTCAAACTCTAATAAAGGAAAATCAACCACCCACAACGGAGCAAATTCAGCTGGATTTCGCAATCCTAAACGAGTGGCGAGTTCCATACGCAACGCACTTAACTGCGTTCGCGTTTTATCAGTAGGACCAGAAAGCACAAAAATCATATCTCCGGGTTTTGCTCCGGTGATTTTTGCCCACTGTGCTAAATCGTCTTGATCGTAAAATTTGTCAACGGATGATTTATAGGTTCCATCTTCATTGCATTTTACATACACCATTCCGGATGCACCCACTTGAGGACGCTTCACCCAGTCAATTAATCCATCAATTTCTTTGCGGGTATAGCTCCCAACTCCCGGAACTGCAATTCCAACCACAAATTCCGCCGCATTAAAAACTGGGAATTCTTTGTGTTGTGCTACTTCATTTAATTCCCCAAACTCCATTCCGAAACGAATGTCCGGCTTGTCATTTCCGTAGGTCTTCATAGCATATTCATAGGTAATTCTTGGAAATTTTTCTACTTCAATACCTTTTATTTCTTTTAATAAATGTCTGGTCAGTCCTTCGAAAACATTCAAAATATCTTCTTGTTCCACAAAAGCCATTTCACAATCGATTTGTGTAAACTCCGGCTGTCTGTCTGCTCGCAAATCTTCATCTCGGAAACATTTTACGATTTGGAAATATTTATCCATTCCGCCCACCATCAACAATTGTTTGAACGTTTGCGGGGATTGTGGCAATGCGTAAAATTGCCCTTCATTCATTCTGGAAGGCACCACAAAATCTCTGGCTCCCTCTGGAGTAGACTTGATCAAATAAGGAGTTTCTACTTCACAGAAATCCAAATCCGAAAGATATTTACGCACTTCCATCGCTACTTTATGGCGAAACATCAAACTGTTTTTCACTGGATTTCTTCGGATATCAAGGTAACGGTATTTCATTCGGATATCTTCGCCACCATCCGTTTCGTCTTCAATAGTAAAAGGAGGCGTGAGAGAAGCATTCAAAATAGTAAGTTCCGTTACTAAAATTTCTATCGCTCCCGTTGGGATATTATTATTTTTGGATTCGCGCTCAATAACAGTACCTTTTACTTGAATCACAAATTCACGACCAAGGGTTTTAGCTCTTTCAAAAACTGTTTTATCCGAACGACCTTCGTCAAAAATTAATTGCGTAATTCCATAACGGTCGCGCAAATCAACCCAGTTCATAAATCCCTTATCACGTGATTTTTGCACCCAACCGGCAAGTGTAACTTCGGTGTTAATGTGTGAGGCGTTCAACTCGCCACAGTTATGACTTCTATACATGTTCTAAATTTTTGATTATTTTGTCCTTTGGACATGGCTGCAAATTTAGGACTAATTATGAATAATGAATTGAGAAATAAGAAATTTTAGTAATGAGTAACGCAAGGCACTTCGTTAAAATGTTAAATTTTATTCTAATGTTACTAAATTGTTAAGTAAAAGTTTTTTTATTGTAAAATAATTTATATATTTGTTAAGCCAATATGAATTTTAAAAACCCAAAACCATGAAAAAATATATAATATTAACCGCACTGCTTTTTTCAGGAATAGCATTCGCTCAAGAAAATAATCCAAAATTAGAAGCTCTAGGTGATTTAGTAAAAACAACTTACTACTTTGAAAATGGAAAAGTACAACAAGAAGGCTTTTTTAAAAATGGAAAATTGGAAGGGATCTGGACTGCGTACGACACAAATGGTAATAAACTATCTGTTGCTATTTATGAAAATGGAGAAAAAACTGGAAAATGGCTTTTTTGGAATGGCAATAATTTAAACGAAGTAGACTATTCTAACAGCAGAATTGCTTCCGTAAAAATTTGGAAACAAGATGCATTAGTAACTAACTAAAAAGACCTCAACAACTATAAAAGCTTTCGTTACTCCGAAGGCTTTTTTTTGTGCCTTATATTTTTGGGTTAATACATCTTTAAAGTTTTGTCTCATCTAATAAAAAAATGGACATGAAAAATTAAACTAAAAATATAACGTTTCTTCGGGAAATAATCAGTCCTAAATTAAAAAAGTCCTTATAGCCATTAGGTCTAATTTTTAAACCTCACTCCGACTTCGCTCTGTGCTGGCTAGAAATATCGATTTTGTAATTCCGGTAGGCCTGTCACTTTTTTTAGAGAAAACCAAATCTATGTGGCCCAATACCACAGAAGGACTGGAGAAGCAACCTAATAATTGGGCTATCTGGCTCTTTTTTCTATGTTTTTATTAGATGTCTTTTTTATTTAAGATTAATTGAAGTTTTTATGGATTCATAACTAATGGATTTGAATCGTTTTTATGATCCTCAATACACTTTTTTAAACAACAAAAAAGCGATGAATTCAATAGAAATTGAACGCATCGCTTTTTTTGAATCTAAAACATTATCTACCAAAAAATAGTGTAAAACGCTGCAATAATCGAAAGAACAATCAACATGCCTACGGTAAAACCTGGTGACATTTTAAACATGGTACGATCAATTTCCAGACCATTAGTTTTAACGCCTCGCGCTGTTTCATACATACTGATGCTGTACATCCCGATGACACAAATTAAGAAAACAAATCCCATGCGATCAATAAAAGGAATTTCATAGACACCATTCCCATTTGGAACTGAAAAACCGGAAGAATGAAGGAACGATAAATCTACAAAAGCCGGCATGAATTTAAACAGAATAGAAAACATAAATCCACCAATTGTTGCAAACAAAGCCGCGTTAGAAGTTGTTTTTTTCCAAAAGAATCCTAAAATAAACATAGCGAAAACGCCCGGACTTACAAAACCTGTATATTCCTGAATGTATTGAAATCCTCCTTTTTTATCAATTCCAAGAAAAGGCGCTACTACAACTGCAATTAACATCGCCGCTACAATTGCTTTCTTCCCCACATTAACTAATGTCTTTTCATCGGCATGCACATTCAATTTGGTTTTGTAAATATCCAACGTAAAAATAGTAGCGATACTATTCGCTTTTCCGGCCAATGACGCTACAATCGCCGCAGTCAAAGCAGCAAATGAAAGTCCTTTTAGGCCCACAGGAAGCAAATTTAACAAAACCGGATACGCACGATCAGGATTTACTGTACCATCTTGCAACATTTCAGCGCCAAAATGCCCGTTCTGATACAATACAAAAGCAGCTATTCCGGGCAAAACAACAATTATAGGCATTAGCAATTTCAAGAAAGCAGCAAACAAAATTCCATTTCTCGCCGTTTTTAAATCCGCCCCCAACGCACGTTGTGTAATGTATTGGTTACATCCCCAATAATTTAAATTGATGATTAACATTCCTCCTATCAAAACTGACAATCCTGGTAAATCCATATAATTAGGATTCGTTTTTTCAAAAATCATGTGAAAATGGTCGTTTGCATGAGTCGTCATCAAATTGAACCCATTTATAACTCCCGTAGAACCAAATTCTTCGGCAACTAAATTCAATGCTAAATAAGTAGTAACCAATCCACCCAAGATCAAAAAGAAAACTTGAATCACATCCGTATACCCAATCACTTTCATTCCGCCCAGCGTAATCATCACCGCAAAAAACGCTAAGAAAATCATACACAAAGTAATATCCAGACCAGAAATGCTGCTTATCGCCAAAGCGCCCAAATACAATATAGAAGTAAGATTGACCAAGACATACAACAACAACCAAAAAACAGCCATAATCATAGCAACATTACTGTTATACCTTTGATTCAGGTATTGCGGCATGGTGAAAATTTTATTTTTCAAGTATACCGGAATAAAGAAAATAGCAACGATAATCAAGGTAAAAGCTGCCATCCATTCATACGTAGCAATCGCCAGTCCCATTTTAAAACCACTTCCACTCATTCCTATAAATTGCTCCGCACTAATATTACTGGCAATTAATGATGCGCCTATGGCCCACCAAGTAAGCGATCCTTCTGCTAAGAAATAATCTTTACTGCTCGTTTCTTCTTTCTTTTTCTTTCTGTAAATCCATATTCCATAACTGACAATCAGGATGAAATAGAAGAAAAAGACAATATAATCTTGGATTGCTAAAGTTTGCATTGGTTAAATGTATTTAGTTATTGGTTAATGGTTATCTATTTTTATAATGTACATTTGATTGCGCTCTTAAAACGGCTGCACTTTTCTCCGCCGTGATGTCCCTTTGCGATTCACCCATCATTTCATACCCTACCATAAATTTCTTTACGGTTGCAGACCGCAATAACGGTGGATAAAAATGCATGTGAAAATGCCATTCCGGATGCAATTCTCCGTCTGTTGGAGACTGATGAATTCCGGATGAATACGGAAAAGAAGTTTCAAAAAGGTTATCGTATTTGGTTGTCAATTGCTTTAAAATAACCGCAAAATCCGTCACTTCAGTTTCCGTGAAATCAGTTATTTTACTCACATTTCGTTTGCTGACAATCATAGTTTCGTAGGGCCAAATCGCCCAAAAAGGGACTAATACCACGAAATGATCATTCTCAACAACAATGCGCTCGTCCAGTTTCATTTCTTCTTGTAAGTAATCCTGAAAAAGTGTTGTGTTGTGTTTATCAAAATACGTTTTTAGATTTTTTTGCGTTTTTTCCACTTCGGTGGGCAAAGAAGATTGGGCCCAAATTTGTCCGTGCGGATGCGGATTGCTGCACCCCATCACACTTCCTTTATTTTCAAAAATCTGAACGTGGTTGATGTACGCCACATTACCCAAATCCATATATTCTTTTTGCCAGGTACGAATGATGTTTTCAATCGCTTCGGCCGGCATTTCTGGCAATGTCAAATTATGTTTTGGCGAAAAGCACACCACACGAGAAATTCCTCTTTCGGGTGTAGCTTTAAAAAAAGTCTCTTTCTTGTTCTCTTCAAAAGCAATTTCGTCTTGCTTTAAAGCGGCAAAATCATTTTCAAAAACAAAAGAACTTTCATAATCCGCATTGACCATTCCATTCGCTCTAACATTCCCTGGACACAAATAACAAGTCGGGTCATATTCCGGCAAGGCATCCGGAGATATTGTTTCATTTTGTCCTTGCCAAGGACGTTTCGAACGGTGTGGAGAAACCAGCACCCATTCGTTGATTAACGGATTATAACGTCTGTGCGGATCTTCGTTGATATCAAAATTTTTCATTTATTAAGCAGTGTAAAGTGATGTTCCATTTCCGATTTTAACATCATAAATTTTTAATTCTATTCCAAATTTATCTAAATAAAGAGTAGAAAGCTGCTGTTTAATTCGCTCTTCTTGTCCTTTTTTAATCAAATTAATGGTACAACCACCAAAACCGCCGCCCATTAATCGAGAGCCTATCACTGATCTGTCCTCTTTCACCGTGTGTACTAAAAAATCCAATTCGGCGCAACTCACTTCATAATCCAATGATAATCCTTCGTGCGTACTGAACATTAGCTGTCCTAAAACTTCAATGTTTCCATCATCCAAAGCGTCACAAGCCAGTTTCACGCGATTCATTTCTTTCACTACAAAAAGGCTCCTTTTGAAAACATTCGCAGACATTTTATCTTTTAGACTCCAAACGTCCTCTTCTTTACAATCTCTAAAACTACTAATTTCCGGGAAATAAGCACTAATTATCGATATTCCTTCTTCACATTCTTTCCGTCTGGTATTGTAAGCCGAGCTAAACAAGGAATGTTTGACATTACTATCGAATAAAACTAAGGAGTAATCACTAAAATTAGCATTATGGTATTCATATTCTAATGTCCTGCAATCAATTTTTATGACTTTGTTTTCAAGACCCATTACACTGGAAAACTGGTCCATAATTCCGCAATTGATTCCCACCCAATGTTCTGCTTTTTGTCCCATAAGCGCAATATCAATGGGTTTAATTTTAAAATTGAACAGTTCATTTAAACCATACAAAAAGCCACATTCTAAAGCCGCCGAAGATGACAAACCGGAACCAACCGGAATATTACTGCTGAAAACACAATTGAAACCCTCCACGGAATAACCGTTCCTTTTCAATTGATTCAAAACACCACGCAGGTAATTTGTCCATACACTATCCGTCTGATTTTGTTCTTCGTTTGTATAAACTTCGAACTCATCATTCAAATCTATAGCCACAATTTTAGCGGTATCCGAATTGTTTTTTTCAAAAGCAAAACAAATAATTTTATCGATGGCTGCCGGCAAAACAAAACCATCGTTGTAATCAATGTGCTCTCCTATAATATTGATTCTGCCCGGGGAAAGAACAATTTTTTCAGGCTCTGATCCAAAAGTCTCCTGAAAAAAATCAATTGTTTTGTGTACTAAAATGTCATTCATGATTTAAAAATTATCCATTTCCTTTTTTTAGGAACTCGCTGTTGTTATTTTTTTAAATATTCAGTAAAACTATATGAATTTTGGTTTATTTCGTAGCGTACAAGGTCAATTTACCGCTCTTTAGTCCTGCTCCATGTACTTCTGGTTGTATAGCATTGTACGCTTGTCAATTAACCATTTACAGTGAATGTAAGTTAAAATATTCTTTAAATGATTAATGACTTTACTTAAACGAATACCGAGTTTTTACTTGATTTAATTCAAATTAAAAACTTCAATGACTTATAAGTAATAACCATGGTATAATGTCGTATTTTAAAATCAGGATAAAATTATGTAACAATCTGATTTAAAGCTATTTTACTTAAAGTTAATTCTTTTGACTTTACGACTTTTAAACTTTCGACTTACTTATGTTGCAAAAAAATTAATAAAATGCTGTTTTTTCCTAGGATTAAGCGGCATTTCTTTTCTTTAACTAATCCTTAAACGCATCTAAAGCCATTGATGGTTTTCCGTCAGACTGCCAAGCACTCAGGGAATAACCGCTCCAACTTTTTTCTCCTTGTGGTTCCCAATACATTACGCCAAGTCCTTTGTTATTTGGTACCGCTTCGACTGCTTTGATTGTTGCTGCTAACATTTCGTACGTATTTTGCGCTTTGTCATATTCCCCACCAACTTCTACAACCATCACTTCTTTGTTGTATCTGTCCACCATATCGTTTAGATTATACGCTAAATCCGCAATAGTTTCTGTGTAATCTTTCTTGATCCAAAAAGGATAATAGGACAGTCCAATCACGTCGTACTTTACATTATTTGCTGTAGCGTTATCAAAAAATAATCTGAATTTTTCATTATTATTTCCTTCGTCAAGATGAACGATTACTTTAATTTTAGGATCAATAGCTTTTGTAGCTTCATACCCTTTGTTGAGTAATTGTGCCAATTGATTCCAGTTTTTGGTACTTCCTTCCGGCCACATCATTCCACCTGGAATTTCATTGCCTACCTGAACCCATTCCGGAGTAACTCCTGCTGATTTCAAGGCATTCAAAACATCAAAAGTATGATCATACACATCCGTCATTAACTCCTGAAAAGTATGATTTGCCCAGGCTGCGGGTTTCGCTTGTTTTGCCGGATCGGCCCACGAATCGCTATAATGAAAATTGATCATGATGCGCATTCCCATTTTTTGCGCACGCAAAGCCATGACAACGGTTTCTTCCTTGCTGCAATGTCCACTGGCTTTATCGTCATTTGGATTGACCCAAACACGAAGCCGAATGGTATTCATTCCTCTGTCCTTTAGGAGTTGCAAACAATCTTTTTCAATACCGTCAGTATCATAAAATTTATATCCTGTGGCTTCCATTTGTGGCAACCATCCTATATCAGCTCCTTTTGCAAAAGTAGCAACTATTGGAGTTGGCGTATGATCCACATTCGTTTGAGAATTACTGGACGTAAAAAACAAAAATAACAGTAACAACGACAATATAGTTTTACTATTTTTCATTTTAAAAAGATTGGAATTTATAACTTGTTTTATGATAATATATTTCACCTTTTTTTAGAATAGCATTCGGGAAATGTTCGTGATTTGGTGCATCAGGAAAATTTTGCGTCTCAAAACAAATACCGCTCAAAGCATGATAATTTGCATTTTCTTTTCCTTTTATTGTATTAAAACAGTTCCCACCAACATAAATATGAACCCCAGGTTGATTCGTATAAACGGTCATTTTCAAATTATTGTTTTTATTAAAAAGAGAAGCAGCAAATTCATTTTCCTTTTCTAATACAAAAGTGGCATCAATTTTTGGAGGACACTTTTTAGGTTGATTAAAATCGAAAGGTTTATTATCTAAATCCAAAAATCTACCAGTTGGACTATTTTGATCAGTAGTCTCTACCATTTTTTGAGCGTTAACGATTAACTCTTGTTCTAAAATATCAGAATCGTGACCATCGAGATTAAAATAACTGTGATGGGTTAAATTCACAACTGTATCTTCGGTCGAAATGGCTTTATACTCTATAAATAATTCATTGTCTTCCGATACCATATAGGTGATTTCTACTGATAAGCCTCCTGGATAATTTTCTTCCCCATCAGGACTGAAATATGCGAAAGTAATAGCCGGGTTTTTGCCTTCTTTCACGTTTTCTACTCGCCAATTTTTTTGACTATATCCAATATTTCCACCATGTAACGAATTATTGTTATTGTTTTTATTTAAATGAAAAGCTTTACCGTTCAAACTAAAAAAGCCATTATTAATTCTGCCAGCATATCTTCCAATGGTTGCACCAAAGTATGGCGCACTTTCCAGATCAAATGATTTTATGTAAGCATCTAAAGTATCAAAACCCAATACCACATCTACCAATGCACCGTTTTTCAGTGGCATTTTCAACGAAGTAATAGTTGCACCATAATTGGTGATTTTAAGTTGCATTCCATTTTTGTTAGTTAATTCATAAAGAGAAACCTCTTCACCATCTGATGTAAAACCAAATAATTTCATTACAGAATTAGCTTTAAAATGTGATATGTGTTTTATTTTCATTATTTATTTATGAAATATTAAAACCAAAAGTAAAATAATTACTGTTACTTACATACCAGTACCTACCAGTTTTTGTATATTGCCAAGAAATTCCATTTTTTATGAAAATAATTTCCATTCAAAACAATATTGGAGTTCCTAAATACAAACAAATTATCATTACCGTTGAGAAGGGAATTGAAGAAGGAAAATTAATAAAAGGAGACAAACTCCCCTCAATAAATAAAGTGTGCTTAGAGTTTTCATTGTCTCGAGATACGGTTCTTCTAGCCTACGACGAATTAAAAAAAAGAGGTATTATTTATGCCATTCCGGGCAAAGGCTATTATATAAAAAGTGTTGAAGTCACTATAAAACAACGGATTTTTTTACTTTTTGACGAATTGAATATTTTCAAAGAAGACCTGTATAATTCGTTTCTGGAAAACATTGGTACAAATGTTCAGGTAGACATTTTCTTCCATCATTTTAATGCTCCTGTTTTCCAGAAACTAATTAATGACAGTAATGGCAATTACACCAAATACATCATCATGCCGACCAATTTAACCCAGGCCGCCACCGTGATAAAAACCCTACCAGTTAATGATGTATACATATTAGACCAGACCAATCCAGAACTAAAATCCTTTCCTGCTGTGTATCAAAATTTCGTAAAAGACATTTATGACGGCTTACTGAAAGGGAAATCCAGACTAGATAAATATGAAAAAATGATTATGATTTTTCCGGGATTTCGTGAACCTTTGGGAATGAGAATTGGTTTTGAGAATTTTTGCAAAGACTTTGCTTTCGATTATGAAATCATTACTGAATTTAAGAATCGGGAAATTAGTAAAGGTGAAGTGTACATCATCCCGAGTGACAGGGATTTAGTGCGTGTAATTGAAAAATCAAAACTTCAAAACTTAAATCTAGGTAGTGATTTTGGCGTTATTTCCTACAACGAAACGCCTTTGAAAAAAGTAGTTGAAAACGGAATCACAACCATTTCAACGAATTTTGAAGCTATGGGAAGAATTTTGGCACAGATGATTTTAAAAGGTACAAAAGAACAAATTGAGAATAAGAGTGCTTTGAATGTCAGGAATTCGTTATGATGAGCTAAACCCTATAAAATCCCTACTCTGATACTTTTTACTAAAAACCGATGAAGTCCTAATCAAGCGATAAGGCGTTAACTTTATTCGCTACGTAGGTCCAGCTCATCGGTTGAACTGTTGATTTAAAGATACAAATTTATTGCTTTGACAAAACTAAAGTATTGCTTGTCCTTATTTATATAAAATGGTTGTCAGTAACTAATACCAATTCATTATTCAAGCCCCGAATTGCCGCGAATTTCTATTCTAATTTTAAAAAAATTGGTGAAAATTAATAAAATTATTGGCTAACTTTTTTAGAAATAGTTCTCTCTTGAAAATTTAGCCCACTTAGCGGATAGTCATCTTATATAATTTAAAATTTTGCCTTATTTTGAAATAAAAAACTTATAAATACAAATAGAATAGTATTTTTCCCCGGGATTTACTGTAGTTGTAGGGAAATGATTTTTATTAGGGCTATCCGGGAAATGTTGGGTCTCCAAACAAAAAGCTGTTCTATACTCATAAGCTTTACTTTTTTTTCCGATTTCAGTACCATTTAAAAAGTTCCCTCCGTAAAACTGCAATCCAGGTTCATTTGTGTAAACTTCCATAGTTCTCCCGGACACAGGTTCTATAACCTTTGCGGCATAGTTTAAACCTTCCAATTTTTGATTAAGGACAAAGTTGTGGTCGTAACCAAGACCATATTTGAGTTGCTGATTTTCGGCATTGACTCTTTGCCCAATTGCAGTTATTTTTTGGAAGTCAAAAGCTGTATTCTCTAAACTGGCTATTTCTCCAGTAGGAATTAACCCATCGTCAACTGGTGTGTAATAGGCCGCATTGATCTGTAAAAGATGGTTGTTGATCGTCCCGTTTCCAGCTCCTTTTAAATTAAAAAATGAATGATGAGTTAAGTTTACTACCGTTGGAGCATCAGTGGATGCCCAATACTCAATTTTCAATTCGTTATTGTTTGTAAGTTTGTAAACAACCTTTACAACAAGATTTCCAGGATAACCTTCTTCCATGTTTTTTGATTCATATCGTAGTTCTAAAGTTTGATGATCCACCTGTACAGCATCCCAAATAACAGATTCTAAGCCTTTATTTCCTCCATGAAGATGGTTACGACCATTGTTTTGGGCCAAATCATATTCTTTACCATTTAGTGTGAATTTTCCGTTAGCAATACGATTTCCATATCTTCCGATTAAAGCCCCAAAATATTTTTCTTTAGAATTTAAATAATCAGTAAGGTTAGAATATCCTAAAACTATATCCTCATAATGACCTTTTCTATCTGGCGTCCATAACGAAACTACTTTCCCTCCGTAATTGGTAATTTCTGAAATCATTCCTGAATGATTCTTTAAGGTGTATAATCGTACTTGTTTGCCATCAATCTCTCTTTCAAAATCACTTTTTTTAAGTAATGTAATGGACATCTTTTTTGGGTTTTGTCCCACTGTTATAGAGAATGTAAATAAAAATGAGATAATTAAAATCGCTTTTTTCATTGTTGTTTTTTTGATGTTTTTTGACTCAATTTTAGAGGTTTAATATACTATTTAAGTAAGGCTTTAATCAATAATTATTTTTTCGTTAATTGTATTTCCTTCAATGGTAATATGAAGAAAATATAATCCAGATTTTAAAGCCGAAACATCAACCTTACATTCCGCATCAGTCGTAGTCGTGTTAATTTTCTTTATAGTTTTCCCTGTGATATCAATAATTTTGATTTTTGCAATGCTACCATGGTTATTTAGTCCGGTAATTATAAATTTTTCTTTTGCTGGATTTGGATAAATTTTCACCGTGCTGGACCTATCCATATTTAATGTGTTTAACGTTGCTCTTACAAATTCAAGTTTAAACTGTTGATTATCTGTTCCAGTCGAAGTGTTTTGCTGAACATTTCCCCCGTTAACATTGATATCAGCAGCATCTATCTCGAGTGTTTTACCACTATTCTTATTAGTAATACTATAATTCCCTGAACCGATATCCGTTATAGACCATAATTGACAAGGAGCTCCATTAGGCGTCCAAATTGTGGCACTAGCTAGATTAGAAACGCTACAGCCTCCAATCTCCATTGCTAAACCACTCAATGCAGATATAAAAGTATAGTAACCATCCCCAGTAGCTTGAATCCACCATTGTTGCCCTAGTCCACCGTTGTCCTCCCATTGTATAATGTTTGCAGGATTGCCATAAACAGCTCCTGCAATTTCAACTAATTTTGTAGTGTTCTTTTGTTTAATCTTATACAGCCCATTTGCCACCCCTTGAAAAGGCAATGTAGGTTCTCCACTAGGTGCTTTTATTGGCTCACCTATAACGGAAGGCTGTCCAAATTGTGGAATTCCGCTTCCATCAAAAGTGATTTTTTGAGCTCTTGTAGTTCTAGTATTTCCACAATCACCTCCAGAATTTGGCGTTGCATGATAGGCAAACCAATCTTCTGTACCGTCTGGAGATTTAAAGAAACAATTGTGTCCCGGACCATAGCTACGGGTTGCCGCATTTGTTGCAAAAACAGGGTCTGGCATCTTTGTCCAAGAAGACAGAAGTAAAGGATTAGCCGAATCATTCATATACATCATCCCCATTTTGTAGTCTGGTGTCCAACAACCATTGGCAGAATAGGCCATAAATATCTTTCCGTTTTTTAAAAGAATTTCAGGTCCTTCATTCACATCCCCAAAATTTCCTCCAGACAATTCCCCTGGGCTTGATAACAATGACCTCGAGCCAGTCAGAGTCCAAGGATTACTCATTAAAGACACATAAATTCTTTGCGGTTTATCTCTTCCAAGTGCATTTGTTGTTGCATCTATTCCTGACCAGAAAAAATAGCGATTACCTAAAAGTTCCAGAACTGTTCCATCTATAGCATAATAATCCGCACCCGTAGAAGAAAGCTTTCCCCTGAAATTCCAATTATTTGACATTGGGTCGCTGGTACTATTTTCGATCACAAATGATTTTTGAACATTTGACCCTGTTTCTTTAGCAGTGTAATAGATATACCACTTCCCATCCAGTTGATGTAATTCGGGAGCCCAATAGTCTCCTGTTTGAGCACCCACATTTCCTGGCCCAAATAATCTTGTGAGCCGTACTTGTTTTAAGCCTTCAAGAGTTGTTGCTTTTTTAATAGAAATGTCTCCACCAGTAGTTCCAGTGTAGTAATAGTATCCGTTTACATAAGTAATATGAGGATCTGCTAAATCTGCAATAGGTTGCGTAAATGTCTGAGAAATTCCTGCTTGAAAACAACAAATAAAAAAAGCTAAAAGCACTTTGTTTAATTTCATGAATATTATTTTTTATTGTTCAATTTAATCGGACTGTAAATTAGCCCTTCTCGTTTTTTGATATTTTTACAAACTTCCGTTGTTTTAATCAAGCAGGTTGAATGTCATTATTTTTTTGCAGTCAATTTTTTTATCAAATTTACCTCATCTTGACGATATGGCGCACCATCCTTTGTAAACACATCGTGAAACCATTCAATAGGCTCTTCCCCATTTACCATAGGAGTGTCCCATTGATAAATAGTATTTGACTTTCCTGCTACTAAGCCCCAATTAATTGCTCCAATGTTTTCTTTTTTTAATAATGGCAGAATATTTGAAAACCTGCTATTTCTAGTTCGAGCCATATATTCTGTACAAATCATGGGTCTACCATGTGATTTTAATAAGTGAATTACTTGTTGATGCTCTGCAGCGTCCCCATAATGGTGGTATGTAATAATATCAGAATTTAAAGCTTGGAAAGCATTGAGTTCTTGAAAACTCCAAGTCCACAATCCAGCCGTTAAAGGTTGACTTGGGTTAATTTCTCTAGCCCATTCAAAAACTTTAGAAAGAAGATTCATTGAAGTATTCAATTTTTCACTATTACCGGGTTCATTATATAAATCCCACATCACGATACGGTCATCTTTGGAAAATGTTTTGATGATATCTTGAACATAAATTTTTAGTTCCGGAAAGTTTTTATCTTCTTTAGAGGCAGGATCTCCTGGATCTTGTACCCAACCAGAATTATGTATTCCTGGTTTAGGACTTGGCTGTAAACCAATTTTGGGATTTTTATCCCATACGTCATCAAATATCACAAAAATAGTTTTTATGCTGTGTTTATCTGCTATTTTTAAATAGGCTTTCATCCGATTTTTAAACCCTTCTGGATTATCCTTGTAGACTAAACTATGTAGGTATACACGCATCGTGTTCATGCCAATACTTTGAGCATACCCCAATTCTTTATCGATTGTCCCTGGATCAAATGTATCTGCTTGCCACATCTCCAGTTGATTGATGGCATTGCTTGGGATAAAATTAGCTCCTACCATCCAATTATTTTTAGCATACCAATTTTCTGCTTTTTTAATAGACCATTTGTGCTGATTGTTTTCTTGAGCCGATCCTACTGTTATAGTAAGAATTAAAAACAGGTTTAAGATGTGTTTTTTCATTTTAGCATTATTGAAATTTAATTATTTATTTTTTTCTTCTTTGAAAAACTACCGTTTTAATAAAAAAACGGTAGTTTAATTAACTAACTCAAACCATTAATCCTATGAATATTAATACATTAAGGATTAAATATTTTTAAATTATTCCCCTGCAGGGATAATTAATTCTTTATTAAGTGGTTCCGAAATTCCAAAAACTGGAAAACCATTGTTATCCCACGTAAATTGCTGCATTCTCATTGATCTATTTTCTCCACATCCTTGTCCAGGTTGCGGGTTGGCATGATATAGAATCCAATCCTCTTTGCCGTTTAAAGATTTAAAGAAAGAATTGTGACCGGGCCCAAAGGTGTTTCCAGTTGTATTAGATTTAAAAAGAGGATTGTTTTCGCTTCTTGTCCATGAGTTTACATCTAAAGGATTTTTTGATACTTCCATCGATATCATTCCAATGCTATATCCATCTGTCCAACATCCTCCTGCCGAATAGAACAAGAATACCTTATTGTCTCTAATTAAAAATTGGGGTGCTTCTGCTACCAAAGGATTGGTATTATTAGTTTCCCAAGTTGCGGTTGGTTTCAATAAACATACTCTTTCTGTTGAAACTTTAAAGGGGGTTTCTAATTTGGCTATGTATAAATTTTGACTGACATTAGTATCACCAGACCATCCAGACCAGGCAAAGTAATACTCGTTGTTAATCTCGATATGGGTTCCATCGATTGCCCATTTATCATCGGGCAGTTTTAATTCCCCCTTATCTACCCATGTTCCCAGAAATGGATCTTGTGACGAATTTTCAAGAACCCACATTTTGTGATTTTTATTATCGCCATCACTTGCAGCATAATAGACATACCATTTTCCATTAATTTTATGTAATTCGGGTGCCCATATTTCTTTCGAATTAAAACCAGACGAGGGTGGGGTCCAAATTATTTTTTTTGTACCATTTTTAAGTTCAGACATTTTCTCTGTTCGCATCAATGTGATATTATTTCCGGTAGTAAATGTCACAATATATTCATTGCCATTTTTATACACCCAAGGATCAGCACCAGAGCTCAGAATTGGATTTTTAAACGTAGTAGCAGTAGACATTGCGTCAATTTTTGGACTTTCACTGCTAATTTGGCTACTGTTGCAAGAAATAAATAAACTTACCGTAAGACAGACAATAGAAATGGCTCCACATTTTCTCAATTTTATTTTTAGTGATTCCATACTTGTAGTTCTTAAATTAAATATTTAGGATAAAACCCGTTAGGTGCAAATGATTAAAAAAAACAGCACCAACGGGTTTTTAATCTGTATTTTACCAATTAGGATTCTGTGTCATATTTGGATTAATATCCAAGTCTCTTTGTGGTATAGGCAGTAATTCGTGTTTCCCTTTTACAAAATTATTAAATCCAGGATCCTTGCTACTTAATGTTGGTACTAAATCACCCCATCTTTTTAAATCGTTAAATCTATGACCTTCACCTGATAATTCTAAGAGGCGTTCATGCTTGATTTGAGTTAAAAATGCTTGCTGTGACTTCCCGGTTGCTAAGGGCGCTAAGCCTGCTCTTGACCGTACTCGATTAACATATTGGTAGGCATCGTTAGTTTTTCCAGTTGCATTCAAACATTCGGCATACATTAAAAGAACATCGGCATACCGAATAAATCTGTAGTTGTTAATTCCTCTGAAGCCTTCATAATTTCTAGCGTGATCGTGAAGGAACTTTCTAAAAGATACCCTTTTATTGTTGCCATATCTTTGTAAAAATGTTTGACCATAAACCATTGTGGCAGCAGGACCGGCTTCGTTAGTAAAGTTGTATAAAAATGTTGCCGGCAGTCTGGGATCTCTTTCGTTTGAAACCGTTTTTTCAATTTCAAATTCATCAACTACCCATCTTAATGCTTCAGCATCTGAAAACCCTACTCCAGGTGGTGCATAGAATTGACCAATAGATGTTCCATAATTATGGTTAGCGGTTTGTACGTCATTATCTGTTCCTTCTGTAGGATTTTCAATATAGCTCCATTCAATTACGGATTCTGTATTAAATTCTGAAGTGATTTTGAAATTTTCGGAATAATTCGACACTAAATTATAGGCACTAGCTCCATCGCCAACAACTAAATAATCAAGCGCTTTTTTAGCAGCTTCGTAATCGCCTAATTGCATGTAGGCTTTTGCTAATAAAGCATTGGCACCGCCTTTAGTAATTCTTCCTTGATCTTTTGGATCCGCATAGCTCTTTGGTAAACGGGCAACGGCTTCCGTTAAATCCTTAACTACTTGAGCCCAAACTTTAGCCTCAGTCGAAGTTGTTGGTAAATCTGTTGGTGCAGATGGTTTTAATTGCAAAACAACATTGCCCCACAAACTGGCTAAATGATAATAATGCATTCCTCTGAAAAAATAGGCTTCGCCCAATACTCTTGCTTTCAAGTTTGAATCCATAGTTATAGCCGGCACATTTGCAAGGACAGCATTTGCTCTATTGATTCCAACATAATTATCAAAATAAACATCAACCATTGGTCCAAAATTAGAGTCTGGTTGTATGAAATTATTCATCGCATTGGCCAAATCACTCCAGGGGCTATAACTTACACCCACATCGGATCGCAAATCATAAAGCATGGGTTGCCATCTTGAAAATCCTCCTCTGTGCAAGGTACTATAACAGGCATTAACACCTTTTACAGCATCTCTTTCATTCTGCCAAAAACTTTGGTTAGTTACTTCGTTTGGGTTAACTTTATCTAACTCGTCACTACAAGAAGAAAAAATTGTTAACAGTACAAATAATATTAATATATTTTTCATGATTTTTTACTTTAGTTTTTTGTTTTTAAAATTCTAGATTTACACCAAATGCAAGAATTCGATTTGAAGGCCAGTTTCCGTTGTCCACACCTCTTTCGAGAATACCATTACCTTGCACATCGGGATCAAGTCCAGAATATTTGGTAATTGTAAATAAATTTTGTCCTGTTGCATAAACACGCAATCCAGTCATTTTTAATTTTTTTAGAATACTGTCTTCAAATGAATATCCTAGTTGAATATTTCGCAATCTAAGGTATGAGCCATCTTCCAACCATCTATCTGAACTAAATCTAGCGTTGTCAACCAAACCTTGATCATTTGTTGCTACACCAATTCTCGGGTCACTTGTATTTGTATTTGTTGGGGTCCAGGGATTTACATCACTTCTAAAGTTTGTATTTTGATAGGAATCTAACTGTTGTCTCACACTATTAAATATTTCATTTCCAAAGATCCCCACAAACTGCGCACTTAAATCAAAATTCGTATAATTAGCTCCAAGTTGTAATCCTGTTTGTAAAGTTGGCCATGATGAAGATCCACTAAAGTCTCTGTCCGTATCAGATATTCTTCCATCCGCATTGCTGTCTACAAATTTGACATCTCCAGGTTTTGCAAAAGGCTGAATCAAATTGCCATTTAACGAGTGAGCATCTATTTCAGATTGGTTTTGAAAAATACCATCTGTTTTTAACAAATACCATTGGCCTAAAGGTTGTCCCACCTTGGACCTTGTCAATCCAGTTTGTATGTAATCTATGCCTTCTCCACGGTTTCCAACTTTTTCAACACGGTTTTTTATGGTTGTAAAATTTAAACCAACATTCCATTTAAATTCATTGACATTGTTCGCGTATGAAGCTTCAAGTTCAAATCCAGTATTTCTAATTGAGCCTGCATTTACTGGAGGAGTACCCCCTAAATTACCTAAATAAACGGCAATAGGCAAATTAGTAACTAGGGCATCTTCAGACAATGAATTATAATATGCCGCAGACAGTTTTACTGTATTTTTAAATAATGATGTTTCTAGACCATAATTTTGTGTTTTTCTATTTTCCCAACGTAAATCCGGGTTCACCAATGTAGCTTGATAGGAACCCACTTGAGGCATACCGCCAAGAATCGCTCTTGTATTGTTATTTATTGTTCCTTGCCAATCAAAAGAACCCAAGGTTACGATTCCCAACTCACCATACGAAGCATTTATTTTCAAATCATCAATCCAAGGAACATTAAAAAAATCTTCTTTACTAATTCTCCAAGCACCCGCTATTGATGGAAAATTACCTGTTCTATTGTCTTTACTAAAACGACTGTCTTTGTCAATTCTTCCTGTAAGGGTTACATAATATTTACTGGCATAATCATAATTTATTCGCCCTAGATAACCAAAAGTTCTATAATCATCTGTGATTGCACCTTCGCTAGTTGATGTTCCTGTTGTTGAATTTATTTGGGTAAATATTTGATCTCCCAATTCCGTAATGTTACTTCTCATAGCTAAAGAGAAATCTCTTTTTGTTTGTTGGTCAGAAATACCTACTACACCATTTAAATTATGTTTCCCTACTTTTTTGTTAAAATTAAGGGTATGTTCCATCAAAACACTGATAAATCTTGATCTATTGTCAGCGATAAAACTAGGGCGAACTGCAGCATTAAATTGGGTAACTCCATTTCGTCTTATTCCTTTAGAAAAGTCAAAACTTGCATCAACACCAACATTAAATTTATAGCTTAAACCCTCTATTATCTCCACATTTACAAAAGCATTACCAACTAATTTCGCAAAATTTATGTTTTCACGTAAAACATCAGTAACGGCAACTTGATTCTTTGAAAATGAAACGGCATCTACAGTTCCTATTCCCCAACCTCCAGGATTATTAGCATTTATGTACCCGTCACCTTTTACAGGAATAACAGGCAACATAGTCACCATATCGAAAAAAGGATTACCCGTATCAAAAGATCCTAAAGGTTGTTTTGTGGTTGAATTAGATATTAATAAATTTTCTCCGATAGTTACGATACCTTTTTTCATCTGGGTATTCACTCTAAAAGATGTTCTTTGAAAAGACCTTCCAATTAGCACTCCTTTGTTTTCAAACTGGCTTGCAGAAAGAAAATAGGAAGAAGTTTTAGTACCCCCAGAGGCGCCAATGTTTAAGTCTACAGTATTTCCGGTTCTCGTCACTTCATCCTGCCAATTTGTATTGATATTGGGATTAAAATTTGCTCCAATTGATAAAGGAGGCATTAATCCAGAATTTGTATAACTTGTTTTTTGTAATTCGGCATATTGGGCATTGTTCATTACATCCCAAGTTTTAGGAATTTGTTGTATCCCAGTGTTAAGCGTAACGGAAATTTTAAGTGGTCCTTCTTTGCCTGATTTAGTTTTAATAATAATAACTCCATTGGCAGCTCTTGAACCGTAAATCGCTGCTGCAGATGCATCTTTTAAAATTTGGATAGACTCAATATCATTATTATTTATGGTTTGATTTGCGTCAGTAATCATTCCATCAATAATGTATAATGGATTAGAATTAACAAAGCTAGCTGATCCTCTTATCTCTATTTGAGAATTTTGTCCCGGTTGTCCACCGTTTCTAACAGTTACACCTGCGGCTAATCCTTGCAGAGATTCAGCAAGGGAGTTTGAGATGTTTTTATTTGTTTTAGTTGGATCAATAACAGCAATAGCACCTGTTAAATCACTTTTTCGTATCGATTGGTATCCAATTATGACCACCTCGTCTAAATTACCGCTGTCTGAAATTAAAACAACATTAATTGTAGTACGTCCATTGACTTTAATTGATTGGCTCTGATAACCAATATAGCTAAAGTCTAACACAGCATTAGAAGAAACATTTTTCAATGTGAATTTCCCATCAAAATCGGCAGTAGATCCAAGCTGAGTTCCTGAAATTAAGACATTGGCACCCGGTAATGGAGTTCCATCACTACCTTTAATTTCACCGCTAATATTAATTTGGCCTTGAGAATAAGCGTTGTTTAGGAACGCAAATAAGCAAAATGTTAAGGTAATGACTAATTTAATTAATTTTGGTACATTTTTTTTCATTTTGTAATAGTTTATTTGGTTATTTCTAAACAAAACACGGTCAAAAAAAAAAATAAATCTATATTTAACGTGTCATTTTTTATACAAATCAATTATAATATTTATTTTATCAGTAATATTATTATTTATGGAATGAATTGTATAATTATAGGATAATATGAATTGAAAATTGGCATTCTATTTATTTACTTTTATTCACAAAATTAGTATTAAGATTAAAAAATGAAAAAATACATCGTTCACCTCTTCATAATTTATTTCTTGACCAATTCTTCATTTGGGCAAGAGTTTTATTTTAAAAAGTATAAAAGCGAAAATGGTTTATCACATAATACTGTGCTTAGCTCTCTTCAAGATAAAAAAGGGTTTATGTGGTTTGGCACCAAAGATGGGTTAAACAGATTTGATGGCTACACTTTTAAAACTTTTCGAAATGACACTAATAGTCCTAATAGCATAGGGAGTAATTTTATTGAATGTCTCCACGAATACAATGGTCAATTGTGGGTGGGAACTAATAATGGATTATTCAAATACAATGAAAAAGCAGAAGATTTCAGCCTTTTAAGAAAGTCTTTAAACAAACCCATTGTTGACATTGAGAATGATAATGATGGAAACCTATGGTACATTGCAGACTTAACATTATTCAAGTACACAATAGCAACTAAAAAGACGGTTAGTTATAAAAATAAATTATTGTTTAATGTAGAAGAAATAACCAGAGCACCTGATGGAAGAATTTGGGTGGCATTTAATAATAATCTATATGGTTACAATAAAGAAACAAATTCGTTTAAAAAAATTAGTATTAACATCTCCACAAAAAACAAACTTCCCATAAATATTAGCAAAATAATATGTGAAGGTGAAAATAATATTTTTATCGGAACACAAAATAGTGGTGTGCTAGTTTATCATATTCGTAACAATAGTATCAAACGATTGCGTCTGCATAATGGTGAACCTTTATACATAAGAGATTTTTTAAAAATTAATCCAAACGAGTTGTGGATTGCAACAGAATCTGGCTTAATTATCTATAATTTGAAGAGTTCTAGGTATAAAAATTTAACTAAAAGCTATAATAATCCCTACTCTATTTCCGATAATGCAGTTTATTCCTTGACAGCAGATTCTGAAGGAGGCGTTTGGATAGGTACTTATTTTGGGGGCATTAATTATTATCCAAAACAGTACATACAATTCAAAAAATATTATCCAAAACTTGGTGAAAATTCAATTAGCGGTAATGCAGTTCGTGAAATTCGTTCGGACCCAAATGGGAATTTATGGATTGGTACTGAGGATGCTGGACTTAATAAGTTTAATCCCAAGACGGGACTTTTTACTAATTACGATCTTTCCAAAAACAGCAACTTATTGACCCATAACAACATTCATGGGCTATTAATCAAAGAAAATAAACTGTGGATCGGCACGTTTGATCGTGGAATTGACATCATGGATACCGACACTGGAAAAGTTATCAAACATTACAGTGTAGGAGATGGTCATGGTCTCTCCAGTAATTTTGTTTACACACTTTATCAAAATATTTCAAAACAAATTTTTGTTATTACTTCAACGGGTATACAAACTTACGATGCAGGAAAAGATAAATTCATCAACATTAAAGGATTTGCAGAACGGGTTTTTTATACTTCGTTTATGGAAGATAAAAAAGGCATTCTTTGGGCTGGTACTTATTGGGATGGTTTAATTAGTTATAATCCAAGGACTAATAAGCGCATTGTTTTTAAACAAAATAAAGACAATTCAAAAAGCATCAGTAATAATGCAATAAATGGCATCTTCCAAGACTATAAAAATGATTTATGGATCGCAACTGAAAATGGGCTTAATCTATATAATTATAAGAGCAATGAATTTAAAAATTACACTACTAAAGATGGATTTCCCAGCAATGTATTTTACTCTATTATTAGTGGTGAAAAAAATATTCTTTGGATAAGTACTTCAAAAGGTTTGGTTGAATTCGATCAAGAATCAAAAAAAATTAAGGTGTACACGGAAGACAACGGCCTTTTAAATAATCAATTCAATTATAATTCAGCTTACAAAGACAAAAACGGTATGATTTATTTTGGCAGCACGAGCGGCATGGTCGCTTTTAATCCAAAAAGGTTTTTAAAAAACACTTTTCGTCCCTCTATTTTTTTGACAGGAATAGAAATATTAGGAAAAGAATCGTCGGGAAAAACTAGTATTTCCACTTATAATAATTCTATCACCAACAACGAAGAGATTACTTTATATCCAGATGAGAATTCTTTTAATCTTGATTTTACGTCATTAAGTTATACTGCACCTGAAATGGTGAAGTATTGGTATAAGCTTGAAGGCTCTACAAGTGATTGGATTTCGTTAGGAAAAAGGCATAAGGTTTATTTTTCTGGTTTATCTTCTGGGAACTATGTTTTTAAAGTGAAAGCACTTAACGTTAACGGTATTTGGAGTAAGTCATCACCAGTACAAATTACTATTTTACCACCTCTATGGAAAAGTAATTTGGCGTACGTCTTTTACATTTGTATTCTAATTGTTTTGTGTTTTCAAGGCTTTAGATTTTATCACAACAGAATAAAGTTAAGAAATTCGTATTTATTAACAGAACTAAATAACAAAAAGGAAAAAGAATTATACAATGCCAAGATTGAGTTTTTCACCAATATTTCTCACGAGATTCGTACACCACTAAGCTTGATAAAAGGTCCTTTAGAAAAGTTGCTTGATAAAGTGGATCCGGGTACTGAAATAAAGGAGAATTTGTCTATTATGGATAAAAATGTAAGTCGTTTGCTCAATTTAGTTAGTCAATTATTAGATTTTAGAAAAACTGAATTAGAAAACGTTAGCCTTACATTTGTCAAAACAAATATTTCAGATTTAGTACGAGAAACTTACACGCAGTTTAGTCAAATAATAAAAAGCAAGAACATTTATTTTGAACTTAAATTAGAAACAGATGATTTGATTGCTTTTGTCGATGCTGAAGTATTGACTAAAATATTGAGTAATCTGTTTAATAATGCGATAAAATATTCAAAATCTAACATTATTCTTTCCTTATCAAAAAAGGAAGGCTATTTCAAATTAACGATAAAAAATGATGGTAAATTAATTCCATCCCATCTTAGAAACAAGATATTTGAACCTTTTTTTAGAGCGCCAGGAACCGAAAATCAATCCGGAACTGGAATAGGTCTAGCCTTGGCTTATTCCCTTGTGAAGCTACACAAAGGCAAATTAAAATTAGACACTAATGATGCTGCAATGAATAGTTTTGTACTCAAACTTCCTATACATCAGGATAAAGAGTTCGATTTTGACAATGTAAAAAAATCTGATATTAAAGTAGAAGACGACTTCTCTACTCATAAATTAAAAATCGAAAACAATAAACCGACTATCCTTTTGATAGAAGACAATGAGGATTTACTAGATTTTGTTGCTAAAGATTTAATGGATACTTACACAATAATAAAATCAACAAATGCCATCCAAGCATTAGATATTGTTGATAACGAGAGCATCCAACTAATAATCAGCGATGTCATGATGCCAGAAATGGACGGTTTTACATTTTGTGAAAAAATGAAAACTAATATAAGTACAAGCCATATTCCCATTATTTTATTAACTGCAAAAATATCCCTTGGGGCTAGGATAGAGGGGTTAGAATCTGGTGCAGACGCATACATTGACAAGCCTTTTTCTATGGGATATCTCAAAGTACAAGTGTCTAATTTATTGGATAATCGAAGAAATATAATAGACCATTATTCAAGTTCTCCTCTGGCTCATATCAGAACGATGGCTCATACCAGTGTAGACGAAAATTTCATAAAAAGACTCGATGGAATTATCATTAGCAATATTTCAGATTCTAATTTAAGTGTTGACACCTTGGCATTGAATATGAATATGAGTCGATCCACATTGTACAGAAAAATTAATAGTGTCACTAATTTGACTCCTCTTGATTTAATAAATATTACCCGACTTAAAAAAGCTGCCGAATTATTGAAAACAGGTAGTTATAAAATCTATCAAATAGCCGAAATGGTTGGTTTTAATTCACAGGTAAGTTTCGGTAGAAGTTTTCAAAGACAATTTAATATGACCCCATCTGAATATATAAAGTTTGAGATAAAACAACAATAAATAACACACTAGGAATAACAGGTAATTCTCGTATTTGAGAAGCATTCTATAGCATTTACATAAGTTCTCAATGAATTAAATATCATGCTGTATCCCACGGAAAAAGAATTTATGTATCTAATTATGATTAGAAAATAATATTAGCTGGTTCAATATTTACTGGAAAACTACTTTTCAGAAATGATGGTTGTCGAACCACTAATGTGAATGAAGTAATCAACGTTTTGACTAGAAGTAGCAATGGTCGGGCAACTACAATAAAAAAAGTCCGTAAAGTGTTGATTTACAACGCTATTACGGACTTTTAATGTACCCGGAGCCGGAGTCGAACCGGCACGGTTTCCCACAGGTGTTTGAGACCAGCGCGTCTACCAATTCCGCCATCCGGGCTTAGCTAGACATGAAATAACAACAGTTATTTCAACGCAATAAAAGAGGTGGTTGTGTTTAAATCAACCATCAATTCCTTTAACACGATGCAAATGTAAAAAATAATATTAAATGTTCAACTAAAAATACTTAATTTTTTCCTTTCAGAGTTGAATAAATTTTATAAATTTGCACCTCGTTAAAAACACAACACACAACTAACTACACCCGAGGCAAATACAAACATACGGCTTTATACAAATGACAAAGCCAACAGTATGGAGCGCAGCGGAATAAAAACAACAAATTAAATGTCACACCTAGAACCAGAAGCTAAAATTTTTGCGTGTTCACAAAGTGTCTATCTGGCTGAAAAAATAGCAGAGCAATACGGAATCCCTTTAGGGAAAATCACCATGTCAAAATACAGCGACGGTGAATTTCAGCCTTCTTATGAAGAGTCTATCAGAGGATTACGGGTTTTTATCGTTTGTTCTACTTTTCCAACGGCAGATAATTTGATGGAAATGTTACTGATGATTGATGCTGCAAAACGGGCTTCGGCACGACACATAACAGCAGTAATTCCTTACTTTGGTTGGGCAAGACAAGATAGAAAAGATAAGCCAAGAGTTCCGATAGGAGCTAAATTAGTGGCTAATTTACTTGATGCTGCAGGCGCAACAAGAGTAATGACCATGGATTTGCACGCAGATCAAATTCAAGGATTCTTTGAAAAACCGGTAGATCACCTTTTTGCATCGACAATATTCTTGCCGTACGTAAAAAGTTTAGGTTTAGACAATCTGACTATCGCTTCTCCAGACATGGGAGGTTCAAAAAGAGCCTATGCGTATTCTAAATTCTTAGAATCGGATGTGGTGATTTGTTACAAACAAAGAAAAGAAGCCAATATTATTGACACCATGGAATTGATTGGTGAAGTTAAAGGTAAAAATGTAATCTTAGTAGATGACATGATTGATACCGGAGGCACTTTGGCGAAAGCCGCAGATTTAATGATCGAAAAAGGAGCACTGAGCGTACGAGCAATTTGTACACACGCGATTTTGTCCGGGGATGCTTACGAAAAAATAGAGAATTCTAAATTATTAGAATTAATCGTCACCGATTCTATTCCGTTAAAGAAAGAATCAAAAAAAATAAGAGTGTTGAGTTGTGCGCCTCTTTTTGCTGAAGTTATGCACATGGTGCACCACAACAATTCCATAAGTGGAAAATTTATAATGTAATACATTAGTCGTAAAGTCCAATGTCTTAAAGTTATAAAGTCTTGCTGATAGCCAAAAGCTAAAAGCCAAACAAGTAATATTATTTAATAACTATATTTTTTTACAATGAAATCGATTACAATTAAAGGATCAGAAAGAGAAAGCGTGGGTAAAGTTGCGACTAAAGCCCTACGTAATGCTGGATTGGTTCCTTGCGTATTATACGGAGGAAATCAGGCAGTTCATTTCTCAGCAGAAGTTATGGCTTTCAAAAACTTGGTTTACACCCCAAACGCTCACACAGTTGAGATCAATCTAGGTGAAGGAAAATCATTTAACGCTATTTTACAAGACATTCAGGTTCACCCGGTGTCTGACAAGATCTTACACATTGACTTCTTTCAATTATTTGATGACAAAGAAATCACTATGGAAGTTCCTGTAAAAATCATTGGTAACTCTAAAGGAGTTATGGCCGGTGGAGATTTACGTTTGAACACTCGTAAACTAAAAGTAAAAGCTTTACCAAAAAATCTTCCTGATTTTATTGAAGCTGACATTACTGCCTTAGACATGGGTAACAAATTGTACGTTACTAAAGTAGCTTCTCCGGACTACAAAATCATGCACCCGGACAACACTGTAATTTGTCAAGTGAAAATCTCTCGTGCCGCTATGAAAGCAGCTCAAGAGGCAGCAAAAGCAGCAAAAGCTCCCGTAAAAGGAAAGAAAAAATAATATTTTTTCAATCATTCAAGAAAGCATCAGTTCTACAACTGGTGCTTTTTTTTGCTTTTTATTTTTTCATTTAGAGCAACGAGAAACCTCATTATCCTATTTTAAATTATGAGGAGCACCACTACCCATTTTCACAATAACGCTCCTCCTGCTGTCCGTTGTATCCACGCCAAAAAGCGCGGGATGCCACTCCCATCAGGGCTATCCAGAACTATTTTGTTCCCAATACCGATTTTCTAAAAATCTAATAGTACACTATTCTAATTAAGTCTATTTTTGCAGTATGATAAAATGGATTTCAAATTTATTCTCGCATACAAAAACTGAGAATAATACAGATTGTAGGAAATCAGAGGCTCTCGAACACCAAAAAAATAATATAGAAAACGTGAGTAATAAATTTTTAATAATAGGACTCGGCAACATTGGCGCCGAGTATGTAAACACTCGCCACAACATTGGTTTTAAAATCGTGGATTTCCTCGCCCGGAAAGAAAGCGTTACTTTCGAAACCGTAAAACTGGGTACACTGGCCCAATACAAATTCAAAGGAAGAACTTTTTTGCTACTCAAACCCAACACATATATGAATTTGAGCGGAAAAGCCGTGCAATACTGGATGGGAAAAGAGAATATTCCACTTGAAAATATTCTGGTGATCACCGATGATTTGAATCTATCTTTTGGAGCCATTCGCATCCGACAAAAAGGAAGCGATGGCGGACACAACGGACTCAAAAACATCAATCTGGTATTGAATACGCAAAATTACGCCCGATTCCGTTTTGGGATCAGTGACGAATTCAAAAAAGGAAAACAAGTTGACTATGTCCTTGGCGACTGGGATGATACTGAAAAAACAGCGCTTACGGAACGACTGGAATTAGCCTCCGAAATCATAAAATCCTTTGGAACTTCCGGACTGGAAATTACCATGACCACATTTAACGGGAAATAAAAAAAGGAATATGCTTCCTTTGTACGCCTCTGTTTTTTTTAATTTGTATTAGATAAAAATAATAATTAATTTTAATGCATGTTTTTAATACACACTAAAAATCAACACATTGAATTACCCTTTTCTAAACACATCCATAATATGAAAAAAATTATTTTTTTTATTACACTGTGCTTTTTTTTTTCAATCAATCCTACGTTTGCACAAGTAAATAACACCCCTTCAAAAGCGCTTCTTTTTGGCAAAAATAAAATCATTCCGGAAGGTTCTGTAATTCGATGTGCCACGACAGAATATGAAGAATACCTAAAATCCAAAAATCCAAACAGAATATCTACTGCTGAATTTGAACAATGGATAGCACCAAAGATTGAACTCGAAAAAAATAAAAAAAAGAATGCTGCACAAGGATTCAAAACAAATGCAGTCATCACCATACCGGTTGTCGTTCATGTAATTCATAATGGCGACCTTTTAGGCAGTGATGAAAATATTTTTGATGAACAAGTAATTTCTCAAATTCAAGTACTCAACGAAGATTTCAGAAAAAAAGCTAACACTCCAGGATTCAACACCAATTCTGTAGGAGCTGATGTAGAAATAGAATTCGCACTGGCTAAACGAGATCCATCGGGCATTTCATCAAACGGGATAAACCATGTAAACTTAGGGCGAGAAAGCTGGTCTACTGTCGATATTGATGGCTCTCTAAAACCCCAAACACAATGGAATCCTGAAAAATACCTTAATATTTGGGTAGTCAAATTTACCAAAACCGATCTTTTGGGATACGCACAATTTCCTAGTGCTTCCGGACTGCCGGGAATAAATCAAGATGAAGGCTTCGCTAACACTGACGGTGTCGTGATTGGTTATACTTTTTTTGGTTCATCCAGTTATTTTACCGGAGGAAACTACACTACTCCTTATGACAAAGGGAGAACAACCTCCCATGAGGTAGGACACTGGCTTGGGCTGCGCCACATTTGGGGAGACGGAGGCTGTGATGTAGACGATTTTTGTCAAGATACGCCTAATGCAGGACAAGAAAACACGGGCTGCCCATCAAATATTGATTCCTGTCCCGCATCCCCAGGCTTAGATATGGTTGAAAATTATATGGACTATACGGATGACACTTGTATGAACATCTTTACAGCAGATCAAAAAGCACGAATGATTACTGTAATGAATAATTCCGTAAGACGGGCTTCTTTGAAAACTTCGGATGCACTTACCCCGGGTGTCATCTTTGCCAATGATGCTTCAACAATGGTTATAAACTTAAACATTCCTCCTTGCGGCACTAGCTTTATTCCTGTTATTAGAATCGTGAATAAAGGCAGCGCAACATTGACTCAAGCCTCAATCAGTTATGGAATTGATAATAACAACCTGCAAACCTATAATTGGACTGGAAGCCTGGCAAATAACGAATCCCAAAATATTACTTTAAATAGTTTGACTACTACTGGAGGCAATCATGATTTCAGCAGTACAATAACTAGTACCAATAGGAAAACGGATCAAAACAGCGCCAACAACAGCGATACTATAAATTTTGACATTACAAAAAATTACGCCAGCAATACAGTAGTTTTCTCCTTACAACAAGACTATTATGGTTCAGAAACCACCTGGAATCTTACAAATTCAGCCGGAACCGTGTTATACAAAGGAGGCCCTTATACAGATCTTCCAGAAACCGGGCCGCTTCCTGATCCAATCAAGGCAACCTTCGATCTCGCAGGCAATGATTGTTACACTTTTACTATATTTGATACTCAAGATGATGGTATCTGTTGTGATTTCGGAAATGGCTCTTACACTGTATCAACCCCTACGAATGAAATTATTGCTACCGGAGGAGCCTTTGGGGGAACCCAATCTAAAAGTTTTAGAATTGGATCATTATCTACCGTCGATATAGAAAAATTAAATTCGGTTTACCTCTACCCAAATCCCACCTCTAACATACTGAACGTAGTTAGTGAGAACAAACTCAATACTCCGGAGGTTTACACTATTATCAATACTTTAGGTCAGATCCTAAAATCAAAAAAAATAGAATCAGCGGAGGATCTTCAGATAAACGTCTCCCATTTATCGCAAGGTATTTATTTTTTAAAATTATCGAAAAATCAATCTGAAACGACTACTATTCCGTTTATTAAAAAATAAATTAAAGTCTATAATACATTAAAAAAGCATTGAACTTTTCAATCCTTTTTTAATTATATCAATTGTATACCTTAAATTTGCACCATTATAAAACACTTGCTTTGAAGATTTTTCATTCTATAAACGATTTCGTTTCCCCAAAAAAAACAATTCTAACGTTGGGTACCTTTGATGGTGTCCATATTGGGCACAAAAAAATCCTGAATAAACTGACCCAAAATACGGAAAACGAGAATTACGAAAGTCTGGTACTTACTTTTTTTCCGCATCCCCGAATGGTTTTACAGGAACATTCTGATCTAAAATTACTCAACACTATCACTGAGAAAATTGATTTGTTGGAAAAAATTGGTATCGAAAACCTTGTCATCCATCCTTTTGACGAAACTTTTTCAAGATTGACTGCCGAAGAATTTGTAAGTACTATTCTCGTAGATCGTTTTCACATCCACAAGATAATAATAGGCCACGACCATCGATTTGGACGAAACCGAACAGCTGATATTGACGATCTTATCGCCTTTGGAAAAGAGTATAATTTTGAAGTAGAACAAATATCCGTTCAGGAAATCAATGCCATTTCCGTGAGTTCCACTAAAATCAGAAAGGCCTTATTAGAAGGTGATATGGCGCTGGCTAATGAATATTTAGGCTATGATTATTCACTCACTGGGAAAATCATTCAAGGAAAACAGCTGGGAAGGACTATCGGTTTTCCAACGGCTAACTTAAAAGTTGAAGAAAACTACAAACTGATTCCACAAAATGGAGTGTACATTGTACAAAGTAGTATCAATCAAAAAACGGTTTTCGGGATGATGAACATTGGGTTCAATCCTACTGTTGATGGACAAAATCAGTCGATAGAAATTCATTACTTTGATTTCGATGCTGATTTATACAATCAAGATATTAGTGTCTCGATACTTCAAAGAATTCGTTCCGAACAAAAATTCGAATCAGTTGACGTACTAAAAGAACAACTTGAAAAAGACAAAAAAACAGCACTTGCCTATTGGAATAAATATTGATTTTTTCATAAAACATTACTATTTTTTCTGTAAATTTGAAAATAGGATGCTTTTTATAAGAAATGTATCATTTTTAAATTTTAAAACTAACTGTATGAAACTACCTAAAGAATTAGTAAACGGATTCATTATTTTCATAGGAATTGGTCTTTATTTCTTAATAATGGAACTTTTAGGCCTGGCAGATATTTATTTGTTGCGTTTATTTAACGTGTTGTTTGTCTTTTACGGCGCCCATAGAACACTAAAGGCTAATTTTTCCGAAAACAAAACAATATTAGTTTCTAATGCGGTTTCAGCATTATTAACGGCGCTTACAGGAATATTTTTGAGCATTATTGGCTTAATTATTTACAGTTATTCCAAAGGTGGTGATGCTTATGTGGGATCACTATCCAAAACCTTTTTATTTGGCGGGGATCCGTCGGTGATGACGTATTCCATTTCTTTGTTTTTTGAAGGGATAGTATCCGCTGTAGTTGTCACCTTTATGCTTATGTTGTATTGGGACCCCCGCTATGCATCAGACAAACACGGAGCTGAATCATAACCTATATTTTAAATTAATCCTTCCTCTAATACCGTCGCAAAGCACAATTAGTATTGGTCTTTGCGACGGTATTATTAAATTTTAAAATCCGCTATATCAATAAACCGCTGTATCTACAATACTACGCCCAGAATTTATGGAATATAAAAACACCGGTATACATCTGCTTAATTTGGCTATTAAAATTTTCAGAACCGGCTTTTCAATGGTATTACATTGGTTCTTTAGAACAATTTAACTACTTTTGAGCCATCAAAAAATAGTATCAATGAGCATTACAAAACACAATTGGACCAAAGACGAAATTATCGCAATATATAACAAACCTATGATGGACTTGCTGTATGAAGCAGCTTCTATTCATAGAGAACACCATGATCCTAACGTGGTTCAAGTTTCTACCCTTTTATCCATAAAAACTGGCGGATGCCCTGAAGACTGCGGTTATTGTCCGCAAGCAGCGCGTTACCATACTGAAATTGAAGGCAATGATTTAATGTCAGTAAGTCAGGTAAAAGCACAAGCTTTGCGTGCAAAATCAAGCGGATCATCCCGTGTATGCATGGGCGCCGCTTGGAGAAATGTAAAAGATGGTCCTGAATTTGACCAGGTACTGGAAATGGTCCGTACCATAAACAAACTGGATATGGAAGTGTGTTGTACCCTTGGAATGATCACTGAAAACCAAGCACATCGACTGGCAGAAGCTGGTTTATATGCTTACAACCATAATTTAGACACCTCTGAAGAATATTATAAAGAAGTAATTTCGACCCGCGGATTTGAAGACCGTTTGCAAACTATAGAAAATGTTCGTAAAACAAATGTCACTGTTTGTAGCGGCGGAATAATTGGAATGGGAGAAAGTATTGAAGACCGAGCTGGAATGCTTGTCGCACTTTCTACCTTAAACCCACAACCGGAGTCAGTGCCTATAAACGCCTTGGTTGCTGTGGAAGGAACGCCAATGGAAGAAGAAAAACCAGTTGAAATATGGGAAATGATCCGAATGGTAGCCACAACCCGAATCATCATGCCAGAAACCCAAGTCCGCCTTTCTGCGGGAAGAATGAACATGAGTCGTGAAGGTCAAGCCATGTGCTTTTTTGCTGGTGCCAATTCCATTTTTGCTGGAGATAAGTTATTGACCACTCCAAATCCTGACGTAAATGAAGACATGAAAATGTTTGAAATGTTAGGTTTAAATCCACAAAAACCCTTTACAAAAGTTTCTCAGCCTCAAACCGTTGAAGCTGTAGATTCTCAATTTGCTCCCTTGGGTGAAAAACCAAAATGGTCACGACCAGGACATACCATCGAGAAGAACCTTGAAGCATCTGGCAAAGGGAAATAATCTTCGTTTTTGAATAAAGACTCAAAACCATCTTGCAGGAGCAAGATGGTTTTTTTATACTTCTATTTTAGTACACTATTTTCTTGGTAACAGCCCTCCCATTCTGCAAAACTATTTTTACCAACACAACTTGATGACCAACAAGCAAATTCAGAACTGAGAAATCATTGTTGTCGATTTCGTTTTTTTGATAAATTGTACTTCCTGCTAAATTGTATACAACAACCTGCTCTATGAATTCTTTGGTTGAT
Source organism: Flavobacterium bomense (assembly GCF_003970355.1). NCBI lineage: Bacteria > Pseudomonadati > Bacteroidota > Flavobacteriia > Flavobacteriales > Flavobacteriaceae > Flavobacterium > Flavobacterium bomense. Next base: position 128,535 of record NZ_RYDJ01000001.1, read on the forward strand.
TTTATTTGCAACTCTTTGTTTTTAGTCGATACAAAAACAGATTCATCTTCTTTTATAAATTCATCCGAAATTAGGGTTTTATTTGTATATCGCAAAACGAAACGATCGTCAAATATTCCCACAGCAGTAGTGAAAGCATAGCTTTTGTTTGTTATATCAACAAGATTATTATTTAATTTATCCTCAATAAAAACATTTTTATTGACTAACACTCCATCTGTCTGATCTATTTTAATGATAAAAGTTCCTGCTACTTTACTGCTAAAACCTAATTTTATTTCATCTGTCTCTTCAAACGGTAATGCACGCCCCTGAATTACTAAATTCTTATCTTGACTCCTACTATAAAAGTCTAAATATTGATTTCCTTCAAAACTCTCACCGTCAAAAGAACGGTCAAAATCATTTGTCGCTCCCGTTGCATATCCTATTAAGATTTGTTTGAAAGCACCTTCATTATTACTCAAATTTAACCAAATTCGGTCTTTTTCTATAGCCTCAGATTTTGATTTATTAATGGCACTTGATTTAAAAAAACTAGCGTTTTGACCAATCACACGCATACTGTTATTAAAAATAGCTGTCCCACCACCATTGATACTCGTCATAAAAAAAGATTGTCCTGAAGCTATTTTCCCGTCTGGCTTAGTATTATTAACGCCTGAATTAGTTGCAGCACTCGTACCAACGCCTCCCAATAAGTTATACACCGCATAATCATCTGAAGTATATACGTTCTTATTAATAGCCGTATTGTGTGTCCAGAGATAAATAGTTCCATCCATAGTTTCTTTGTTTGCAATTATAAACAAATCTGCGTTAATCGCTGAAGGATACGGATTGCCAATCAAATTTGACGTACCTGTGGCCGCAATTGGCACTGACACCAACCCATTATTGGGAACTCCCGCAAAAATAGCTTCATAATTTGCTGCACTCGTTTCTGAAAAAGTTTTCGGACCACGAATAATATATCCTTTACCAACTGACATTACGTTTGTTGAAATCTCATTAGCCCATGAATTCCTTGAAGCATCAAAGGAATAAAACTTATCCCAATGCGTATCAGGAGAAACATCAATCAGTTTTTGATTTGAAACAGGCGACGACCAATAGGTATAATCTGTGAGGAGAATGGGCGTTGTTTTTCTTTTTAATTGAATCACTCCGGAATTACTGACCTGATCTTCATATTGATACAATGCCGCATTGTTTTCTAAAATTAATGTGCCTGAACCAGAATAATCGAAAACCAATCCTAACGTATTTCCTGCCGGAATTGTAACCGTGTTCCCTGCACTAATGAAACAAGAACAGGAGTTTACTGTTGTAAATGAGGGGTGATTTCCCTGAAAAAGCAGTGTCTTTTCAGCAGATGGTATTCCATTATTCCAGGAACTCCCATTCCAAACGGAGCTATTGGAACAGAGTTTAATTCGGGCTATTCGATGTTTAGTTACACCTGAAACCGAATTGAAGTTTCCTCCAATAAGCACTTTATTATTGGGAGTAAAACAAATACTAAACAACGTATTATTCAAATTTACCGAAAATGTCGTGTCAACATCTCCCGTTGCTAGTAACCGAACCATTCGCCTCACAGCTGTCCCGTTGTATGTACCGGAGAACGTTCCGCCAATTAATAAGCGATCATCGGGCTGGACTAAAACTGCCCTAATTTCTCCATTACTAAATCCCAATCCCGTTGCAAAAGTGATATCTAAACTCCCATCACTGTTCAATCGCAACACTCTTTTTGCGGAAACGCCTTTGTATGTTGTAAATGTCCCACCAACAATCAGTTTATTATCTGATTGTAGTGCTATTGCATACACATTTTTGTCAAAACCAGTTCCTATAGAAAATCCAGGATCTATGCTTCCATCCGCATTCAGGCGAACCATCCGATTATACGAAATCCCATTAAAAAAAGAAAACTGGCCACCTAAAACAATTTTTCCATCGGGTAGCAATAAAATATTTTCTACGATAGCATCAGCTCCAGAACCGGTATTAAAACTGGAGTCTAAAGTTCCATCGGGTAATAATCGAGCGATTCTATTCTTCAAAACCCCATTGTAACTTGTGAAATTTCCACCGACAATTATTTTTCCATCAGGTTGTACCGCCAAAGCATACACCTGATTGTTAAATCCGGTTCCAATAGAGAAAACCGCATCAATGTCTCCATTTGCCAGAACCCTGGCAATCCTGTTCCTTACGACACCATTATAATATGTAAAAACACCTGCAATAACAACTTTGCCATCCGGTTGTACAATAGCGGTTTTTATAGAATTATTGGCTCCAGCACCAGAATTATTAAAAGAAACATCAATTGCTCCGTCTTCTGATAACCTTGCAATTCGGTTGCACATCGTTCCGTTGAATTTGGTGAAATTTCCAAAAACCATCGTTTTATTATCTGATAACGCATTTACTTTTAAAACAGAATTATCAAAACCAACTCCAGCAGTAAGATATCCAATGTCTAAAGCGCCAAAGGCATCAATTCGCGCCAAACGTCCTTGGTTTTGGGAATCAAAAACAGAAAACGACCCACTAACGTACCAAGAACCATCAGATGCAGTAGCTAAATCAAGAACGGATGCCGAAAACGGGCCTGCCCCAATATCAAAGGCAGGATTAATAACTCCATTTGCTTCCAGTAAAACTAATCTATTAACAGCTGTTCCATTATAAGTCCCCGTAAAAGATCCCCCAACCAAAACACCTCCAGCCGGATTTAGTTTCACAACCGCTACAACACCCCCACTAAACCCTGAGCCAGTGCTAAAAGTAGCGTCAAGCGAGCCATCACTATTCAAACGAATTATTCTACTGGCTTTAACACCATTGAAATTTAAAAAAACACCCCCTACTAAAATTTTCCCATCCGCTTGTGTCGCGAGTGCTGACACATCATCATCAAAACCGGCTCCTTGAACAAAAGTAGCGTCAACAGTCCCATTGCTATTCAATCGAATTATTCTGCCGCAAGCAGTTCCATTAAAGGAAGTAAAAGATCCTCCCAAAATTATTTTACCATCAGCTTGAATTTTGATTTCTTCAACAAGGGAGCCAGCGCCACTACCTATTGCAAAGCCTGTGTCAATATTTCCATTAGGCAAAATTCGAGCTACCCTAGGTGCGGGAACTCCGTTGTAACCGGTAAAACTGCCACAAATTACAATACTACCATCTGATTGCAAATCGCATGAATATATTATATTATTGGTAGTCCCAGCAGAAGAGTTAAAAGTTACATCTCTAGTTCCATCAGCATTTAAACGGATTAGTTTTGCAACATTTACACCGTTAAAGGTTACAAAAGAACCGCCTAAAATAATCTTCCCATCCGGTTGTATTAAGGAACAATATACTTTGCCTTCGATGCCTGAACCTAAATTGAACGAAAGATCTTTAGAACCGTCCGGCAGTAACCTACACAAATATGGAGTTGAGGCCCCATTAAAATTTAAAAAATCACCTCCAACAATTAGTCTCCCATCCGTTTGCAAAGCAACAGTTCTTATGGTTCCATCAAAACCGTCGCCTTGCAAACCGTCATCATACGTGTTGAATGCAACATCTGACTTTCCTTGTTGTGAAAAAGCTACATTAATAAAAAGGAAGAAGAAAAAAATAGTAAAGTGTCGTATTTTGATGTCTAAAATTGAATTTCCGGCGTTTGCTTGAGCTCTCCGAAAATTCATGACTGTACTAAAAGATTACGTGCCATATGGGTTGTTTTAAATTGTTGCTTTTTTTGTTGAAATTCATTTGATAAAGAAATATCAGCGATAACTTTATAAAAGTAAATACAATCTTTTGCAATCACAATACCCACATTTAGTGATATTTAAACTAAAAATAGCACACTGAATTAGGCTCTTGTTTTTTTCATATGCTTGTCGGTATTCCTCTATTTTTTTTAAAAATGGACACAGACCCCACAGCTTAGCACCGATTTTCAATATAATGATGCAATCAATTTTTGGAAATTTATGTCAAAAAAAACATTCGGTATTCATTCGGACTAGTACAACCCGTTGGGTACAATTATTAAAAACGTCAGTTCGCATATTTTTTTGTGTAGCAAAACGAAACAAAACTTCTCGATACGCTTCGCATTTGAAGTGACGTGTATCGAGAACCGTTTTTAAAATTAATTGGTAGTTTTGTCCAAAAACAAGAGCAAATCAACATACAAATAGCTTCAAAAAACTATTTAAACAAAAAAAGCCCGTTTTGTTTACACAAAATGGGCTTGGAATGTATTGTTGTATGATGCTTTTAATACACCGTTTTTGTTGTAACTGTCTCTCCATTTTGCAACACTGTTTTTACAATTAGAACTTGCTCACTTGATCCTAAATTTGGGATTACTAATTCAGTGTTATCAACATTTGTTTTTTTATAAATTTGCTTGCCCAGCACATCATAAATAAAAACTTTATCAATAGTTTCTACTGATGAGTTGATTTTTATCTGCTTGTTCTTTACAGATACTAAAACCTGCATCGCGGCAGTATCAAAATCGCCAACTCCTAATGTCCTGTCCGTATAACGCAATACAAAACGATCATTAAAGGTTCCTTTTTCAGTGCTAAAAGTATAAACTGCTTTTTTTAGATCATAAATACTATTGTTACTTTTATCTTCAAGGTAAACATTCTGAGAACTAAAAATCCCATCGACCTCATCAATACCAATTGAAAAACTACCTTGAATTACAGAACTATATCCCAATGGCACAATATCGTTTTCATCAAAAGGTAAAGCCCTTCCTTGTATGGCTAACGTTTCATCGCTAATAACACTATAGAAATCAACAAACTCGTTTCCGTTATAACTTAGTCCGTCAAAAGAAGAATCATACTCATTAGTAGCACCATCCAGATACCCAACCAGTATTTGCTTGAAAGCACCTTCCGTATTGGTAAGGTTTAGCCAAACCCGATGTCTCTCTACTGTATTTGTCTTTTTTGCAGCATTTTTAACTTTAAAAAACTGCGAATTATCCAATATTGCTTCGTTCAAACCTACTCGCATAGAATTATCAAATACAATACTATTTTTTGTTGGAGCAAGTCTGCTACTGGTAAAAAAGGCTTGGCCTGCCGCTATATTACCACTTGGTTTATCACTAACGTTTTGTGATGTTGCACTCCCTGGATTAGTCGCAACCCCTCCCGTGAGATTATAGGTAGCATAATCATTTGATGAATACGCGAACACTCCCGTTCCGGGATTAAAGACAGCTGTTCCTATTGGAGTCATGTGAGTCCAAAAATAAAGCGTCCCATCTAGCACATCACTATTATTATTTATAAACGTATTTGCATTTAATGCTGATGGATACGGATTTCCCAAAAGATACGATCGGTCTGCAATAATTCCGGGAAGCTCTATTTTACCATTGTTTGGTTTTCCTACAAAAGGTGCCTCATAAAATAATGGAGGTGGTGTCGTACCATAATTTGGCCCTCTGATAATATAACCCGTTCCTATTGCCATAACATTCATTGAATCCTCATGATTCCAATTGTCAACAACTGCATCAAATGAATAAAAGTAATCCGAAGGTGTTTTAGGGGAGACATCATACAATTTTTGCCCTGCTACAGGTGAGGACCAATACGTATAATCCGTCTCCCGAGTTATGTTGTTGTTTCGAATATAGGTAATGATTCCTGTATTTACCGCATCATTATTGACTTGTACCAGACTCGAATTGTTTTCGAATGTCAGACTGGTACCCAGAGCTGTATTTACTTTTACGGCATTCGTTATTTTCAAAGCATGGTTTGTTTTGACCAATACCTTAACTCCAGCGTTTACAGTGCAATCGCAGCCTTCTAGGTTTCCAATGGAGGTATAATTACCTGAAAAAACGATGCTTTGTTCAATAGTTGGCGGACCATTTGTCCAAGTCCCATTGAATGAAGCTACCAATGGCAATGGCTTGATTACAACATTAGAGCTCACTGAGGACGTACACGTTCCATTTGAAACTGCAAATGTATAGGTTGTTCCTGCTACCAAACCTCCAACAGTTGTAATTTCTCCCGTTCCCGTTAACCCTGTCAAGCCTGCTGTATTTGGAGTTGCAATAATGGTTCGAGATCCAGTTGCTGGCAAACCGCTTAATGAAACACTTCCAGTTGCTAGTGCACAAGTAGGTTGCGTTATGGCTCCCACAACAGGTATCCCAAGTGCTGAAAATGTGGATGAAAACCGCACACGTGACTGCCCTAAATTTTCATAATATTCGAGCACAAAATTAGTAGTCCCGCTAAGGTAAACCGTAGAGGTTGTTTCTTGGTACGAATGATCGCTCCAGTTATTTATAACATACGTTAGACCTCCGTCTAAACTTAAACGATACCCATCATCACCACCTACTGTAAATGTATAGCATCCTGCCGGTAAGTTTCTATTCATTTTAAATCGTACCGCAAAATTATCAGTATAACTACCACATACATTAGGCCCTGAAAGCGCTCCGTCAACTAAATTTAAATCAAAATTCTCCGTTTGCGTAACATACCCCCTATAGGTAGTTGTAAAAGCATTACTAGGCGGACTTCCATTTGTGTTAGCATACACATAACCTAACCAGGAATTATTACCATAAGATATTTGATCTCCTGCAGGTGTACTTACCGTAAAACTACTAAGACTCGTCCCCGTCCCACCAGAAGTAGTTACAGTTATAAATCCAGTTGTGGCTGTAGCTGGTAATTGAGCCGTTATTTGTGTATTGCTATTTACTGTAAATGATGCCGGAATCCCATTAAAATTTACTGCCGTTGTTCCTGTAAAATTTCTTCCTGTAATAATTACTGAAACTCCAGATGCAGCGCAAGCATTGCTTGGTGTAAAACTAGTTATGATAGGGTTTGGTGTCCATGTATAGGTTAAACCATTAAGCGGCAGTTCTCCTGAACCACTACCTGTTCTACAACTAGCGGTATTATTAACCCCTACAGTAGATGTAGGCCAGTTATTAGTTACTAATCTATTATTAAAATCAGTATTATTTAATCCACGTAATCCAACTTGAGCAGTCAGACTACCTGCGTAAGTTGTAGCACAACCACCATAAATTACTTGAATTGTATTTGATGATTCATTCAATCTAATCTGAAAATTGAAGTCACCATTTCTAGCCGTTCTACCCTCATATCGACGCACGTTGGTCCATTGCAATACAAAAACTCTATTGGGTGCACTTCCTATTGAACTATAAACTATCGGAGAATTAGCACTAAACAGATCCATTCCCAAAGCACTAATTGCACCCTCAAAACCAGTATTTGAAGATATAGGAGTATAACTTGTAGCGGAAGAAAGTGTGGTGCCGAAGGTGATATACCCATTAGAGTTAACAGAACACGTAGTATAATTAATTCCATTAAAATTGAATGAGAATCCAATTTCGATGGTATTCGCGCTTACAAAATCGTCCCAAGGACTAATCAACACACCATTTAAAGCTGCATAGGTACCACTAGCTTGCGAAAAAGAGTAATTTACTACTTGACCATAACCTAAACCAAAACTAAAAAAGAATGCAATTAATAAAAGTAATTTTTTATTCATGTTATGATATTTATTTAAGCATCTTACAGCTAAATCTCTAATTCTTTTAAATACAAAAAATAAGTAAAATCAACTATTCTGGTAATATCGTTCCGTATTTTAAATAAAACCTAATTTAATCGACCAAGCGCAAAATATTCTGTTGAAATACATGTTTTAACTATTAAAAATCTTCTACCATTTCTCTTAAAAAATCATTCACACCATCTTAACTGGCTTTATAACAGTCGCTTTGTTTCAAACCCTAAGCCTTTTTCCTAGCTAAAACAACAAAAAATAAATTCCTGTTTCCCGTCCTGCGACACTTTAAATTTAATATCTTATTTTTGAAACCCACAATGAGAATGCTTGAACCTATTTAAACCATAAAGAACAAGCGCAAAAACAAAAAAATGAATCCCATATATACCCTAAAAACAGCCATTCCTAAAATTGAACACTACTGTGCTTATCAGGAACGCTGTCACGAAGAAGTAATACAAAAGCTGTGGAGCATGAAAATGGACTCTGATGAAATCGATACGATTGTAGTGCATCTGATCAGTAGTAATTTCCTGAATGAAAGTCGTTTTGCCTGCAGTTTCGCCAGAGGAAAACACCGCATCAAGTTTTGGGGCAAAATCAGAATTATCAATGAATTAAAATTCCGAAAAATCACACAATACAATATCAATCTGGCACTCAAAGAAATTACGCATGAGGAATATACCGCAACCTTTGACGGCATTTCCCAAAAACAATGGGAGGCCATTCGGGAAGCAAACCGGTTGAAAAAACGAAAAAAATTTTGTGATTATTTGCTCCGAAAAGGCTACGAAAGTAATTTAGTCTACGAAAAAGCAAAAGAACTGGAAAGTTGGAACACGGATGACACGGATAAAACCGATTAACGCTGATTTTTTTTGTTTGCAAAAGAAAAAGCTACTCCAAAACAATTCATTTTAGCCCAAGATTCAGTTCTAAGTCACATTGAAAAAAAACCAAAACCGACAATGGAATTATTTGATTTCATTCAAATGGTATTCCACACAAAAATAAAAATCCGCTTAAATCTGCGGTATCTGCGTGCCATTAAACCTTGACCTTTATAAACAGATCGTACCAATTAACACTGATTACCAAAATTTGTGAAATTAGAGTAATTCGTAGCTACTTTTTTAAAAAGAACACCTCTTATAAATGGCATCCTTATACACTCAAAAGAACACTTACCGCGTTTCCTCCAAAACCAACGGCATTAATCAATACTTTCTTAATCGGTTTTGTTTGTGCTTGCGCTTTTGCAAAAGGGACTCCGATAAAACGATTGTGTTGCAGCATCAAAATAGCGAATTCCATACTCAAAATCCCTGATGCACCAAAGGTGTGACCAATTTTCCATTTATTGGTAGTGAGCAAAGGCAGGCTTTCACCAAAAACTTTCTGTATCGCTTTATATTCGGTCAAATCCCCTTTTACAGTTCCCGGAGCATGCATGACAATCACATCCACTTTGGACAAATCAGTATTTTGAAGTGCCATCTTCATGGATTTCTGGAAACAGGTCGCTTCTGCCGAAATAGAAATACTATGTTCCAGAATTTCTGTAGCGTATCCAATTCCTTCGATGTAGGCCAAGGCGTTTTCTTTTTCCCCAATTTCGAGACAACACACCCCAGCACCTTCACCCAGAATCATGGTGTTTTGCTTTTTTTCTAAATCAAGAGCCCGATTGGGATATTCTTCTGCGCGACTCGAATAAATTTTCAAGGCGCGCATTTGGGCAATCGTAAAATCAGTTAAAGGCGCTTCAGTTCCACCTACTAAAAACTTATCTGCCATTCCCGATTTTAGCCACGCCACTCCGTTTAACACGGCATGCAACGCAGTAGAACACGTAATAGAATGTGAAATTTCAGGGCCAGAACTTTGCAAATCATGTGCCACCCAAGAGGAAATATTGCCCAAAGTGGTCGTTGGAGAAGCCAATGTTTGTGCTTTTCCTGTTTTTAAATACTCCTGATAATGCTTTTCGAATAAATCCGTGGCACCGCGAGATGAACCAATATTGATTCCAAAAACGTCATTTGAATTCCAGCCTGCATTTTGCATCGCTTGCCGCGAAGCCGCCATAGCGTACAAAACGGATTGGTCCAAGGATTTATATTTGTTATCTGACTGTTGCAACTTGCGAATTATTTCAGTAGAATCAGCATCAATTTTGGCTACAAATGTGTTTTTTTGGTCTAAAAAATGTTCGGAAAAACAATGATTTTTATCGAGATATTTTTTCCAAATTTCCTCAGGTGCATTTCCTAATGGAGAAAGGGAAGCTATGGCAGTTATGGAGATTGTTGTTGACAAGTTATTTTATTTTTCGCAAAGGTCGCAAAGTTATTTACATTCTGCGTTCAATCTGCGGAAAAATAGCACACCAATGACGCGGATCTGAACCGATAAAAACGGATTTTTTTTAATCAGTGAAAATCCGTTTAATCTGTGGCCAAAAAATAGCACACGGATCTGAACCGATAAAAACGGATTTTCTAATCTGCAGCCAAAAAACTAGACTATTTCTAACGCTTTTTCGACCACTTCATACACTTTTTGTAATTGCTCATCGGTAATAACATAAGGCGGTAAGATATAAACGATATTACCAACAGGACGCAGAATCACTCCGTTTTCGATAAAAAAATCATAGAGTTTGTTCCGTAAACTTCCGTAATAACTGGCAGCACTTTCGGTTTTTATTTCTAAAGCAAAAATAACGCCCAGCACTCGGGTTGCAGTAACTTTTGGATGATTTTTGATGCGCTCCTGAAAGTTCAGATGCCTTTGATTGACCCGAATTAAATTCGCCTGCATTTCATTCGTTTGCAGCAATTCCAAACTGGCCAAAGCCGCTGCACAACCGGTAGGATTTGCTGTAAATGTATGCCCATGAAACAACGCTTTATTAATATCATCATCATAAAAAGCATCAAATAAATCCTGCGTAAAAGTCGTAATCGCCATCGGAATTGTTCCTCCGGTCAACGCTTTAGACAAACACATCATATCTGGTTTTTCTAATAAATAATCCGTTGCAAACGTTTTTCCGGTTTTCCCAAAGCCGGTCATCACTTCATCTGCAATAGTCAGTACATTATTCTGCTGACAAATTCGCATTAATTTATCTAACGATTCTGGTTCGTACATCACCATTCCTGCAGCTCCCTGAACCAATGGCTCAAAAATAAAACCCGCACAATTATTGTTTTTTATTACATGACGTAAAGCGTTGTAACTTTGCTCTTCCTGCCCTTTAACAGGAACCGGAATCCGAATCACTTCAATCAAAGAATCCTTAAATGCTTCCACAAAAAACGATATTCCACTTGCGGCCATAGCACCAAAAGTGTCTCCGTGAAACGCATTTTCAAAAGCAATTATCACCGTTCTCTTTTCTCCTTTATTGAAAAAATATTGTAGGGCAACTTTAATCGCAATTTCAACAGCCGTAGAACCATTATCGGAAAAGAATATTTTTTGTTGGTTTTTAGGTAAAATTTCCATTAGCTTCTCTGCCACCAAAACAGCTGGTTCGTGAGTGAATCCGCCAAATAATACGTGCTCTAATGTGGTGAGTTGTTTGTAAATCGCATCGGCTATAAATGTATTGGAATGTCCGTACGGATTGACCCACCAAGAGGCAATCGCATCAATATATTCTTTATTGTTTTCGTCCCAAAGCAAAGCGCCTTTCCCTTTTTTGATGGCAATTGGCAACCCTGCCGTTTTGTGTTGGGTATACGGATGCCATAGATATTGGCGGTCTCTTTCTGTTAAAGTCATTTTAAATAATATATTCCACAAAGATACACAGAGAAAGCAAAAAGTTTCACAAAGATTTTATAAACTCAATAGCTGCTCCCGAAATAAAGCTGCATATTCCTGGATGACATTTTGATCAAAATATGGTTCTTGTGCTATACGTCCAATGCATTTTACAATCGTTTTACTCAGAATTATTTCTTCAGTAGCCTTATTTTCATCGCCCGAAAAAATAATTCCGGCGATTTTAATTTTTCGGTTTTGCAAAGCTTCAATGGTCAATAACGTATGATTGATACTTCCCAGATAATGTCGGGAAACCACAATCACTTTGTAATCGGGCTGAATCAAATCTACAACACAATCCTTAGCGTTTAACGGCACAAAAACACCGCCTGCACCTTCAATAACCAAGTGGTTTTCTGTTTGAGGTTCCCTAATTTTCTTTAAATCAATAACAACTCCATCTCGTTCTGCAGCAAAATGAGGACTTGCAGGCGTTTTTAAGGCATAACCGTTGGGATGAATTACCGTCATTTTATTGGACAAAAACGATTTAATCTTATGACTATCTGAGTTGTCTAAATCCCCCGCTTGAATGGGTTTCCAATAATCAGCTTCTAAAGCTTCTGTTACAATGGCTGACGCGATGGTTTTACCTACATCAGTACCAATTCCTGTGATGAATAGTTTCATAAATTTAGCCTGCGGACAATTCTGATTTTACAGATTATCTCTAATTTTATTTGTTATGTTTTTTATTGTTTGTATGTATAATACGTTTCAATTCTGGATTTTCCCCAAAGCACATTACCAATCCAAGATCAATCTCAGAAGTTTTTGAACATTTCATTCTTTGTATGTAATTCAAGCATTCCGTTTCGGAGTGTAAAACCCCTCATCGTTTTGTTCTCTAGAAAACCATGAGGCAAAATAATAGCGGTTCCTTTCCTGATATCGCAATAGGAGATGATGGTGTTTTTTAAAGAGAATTTGTTTCCCTTTTTTGGGTTTGTTTCGAACGACTGTAAAATTAGGACTTTAATTTTTTTTTAAACAGATGTGTCATATTATTTTTTAGAATTCTTGTATGGATTAGACTAAAAAATGTCAATAAAAATTAAAAAAAATATTTGAGCAGAATTAGTAAACAAAAAGTGTTTTTGTTTTGTCATTTCGACGAAGGAGAAATCACATTCTTGACTTTTATAATGAGACCCCTCCTTTGTCGGAATGACAATTGGACAAAATACTTTGTAAACTAAAATCGTTTATCACCATTGAGTAAACTGCCTAAACCGCCCAATAAACTGCCTTCGTCGCGACTGTTTCCGCCAGCTCTGGGAGCAGATGCGATGATTCTGTCGGCGAGTCGACTGAAAGGCAACGATTGCACGTAAACTGTTCCCGGACCGCGAAGCGTGGCGTAAAATAATCCTTCGCCACCAAAAATAGAATTCTTGATCCCGCCAATAAACTCAATATCGTAATCCACATCTTTGGTAAAACCTACGATGCAACCGGTATCGACTTTTAGGATTTCGCCTGTTGCTAATTCTTTTTTGGCTAATGTTCCGCCGGTATGCACAAACGCCAGACCGTCACCTTCTAATTTTTGCATGATAAAACCTTCGCCACCAAACAATCCGCGACCGAGTTTTTTAGAGAATTCGATTCCAACAGAAACACCTTTAGCGGCGCAGAGAAAGGCATCTTTCTGGCAAATGAATTTGCCGTCAAATTGCGTTAAGTCAATTGGGATTATTTTTCCGGGATACGGTGAGGCAAAGGAAACTTTGCTTTTGATAGTATTTTGATTGATGAACGCGGTCATAAAAAGACTTTCGCCGGTCAATACTCTTTTTCCGGCACTTAAAAGTTTGCCGAACAATCCGTTTTCTTGTCCGGAACCGTCTCCAAAAATAGTTTCCATTTGGATATTATTGTCCATCATCATAAAACTTCCGGCTTCGGCAATTACAATTTCCTGTGGGTCTAATTCTACTTCCACATATTGCATTTCCTCGCCGTAAATGTGGTAGTCTATTTCGTGTGCTTGCATGATTTCTGTACTTTAAGTTTTTGTTTAAAAGATTTTTACCATTAAGAAATTAAGTTTCATTTAGAATCAGAGCTTAATTTTTCTTAATTACTTAATGGTTTAAAATATTTTTTGTTTTTAAATAGGTCGGTAAGATGATTAAAAAGTTACAGCTTTACCATGGATTTTGGAATTGTAGATTTTCTCGTTGAAGTGCGCAAGGGATTACTTCACCGTACATTTATTTTTATAGGAGTTCAGTGAATTTCATTTGCAGCGAATAGCCCGACGCAGCCGGAGTTTACGGAGGCTGGGTAGCGCCCAAAAAAAATCGGTTCACATTGCTGTAAACCGATTTCCTTATACGTTTTTGAGGAATTAACTGTTCATTAATTCTTCAATTTCGTCTACTTCAATTGGGATGTTGCGCATCATGTTGAATGGTTCGCCGCTTTCCTGAACGATAATGTTATCCTCCAGACGGATTCCGAAACCTTCGGCAGGAATGTAGATTCCAGGCTCTACGGTAAAAACCATATTCGCTTGCATGGGTTCGGTGAGGATTCCATAATCGTGCGTGTCCAACCCCATGTGGTGTGATGTTCCGTGCATGAAATATTTTTTGTAAGCGGGCCATTCCGGTTTTTCGTTTTGCACATCGGCTGTGTCAATAAGACCCAAACCTAGCAATTCTGAAGTCATTAATTTCCCAACTTCGATATGGTATTGTTTCCAAAGTGTACCTGTTGTCAGCATTTTAGTCGCTTCATTTTTTACGCGTAAAACGGCATTATACACTTCTTTTTGTCTTTTGGTATACGTTCCTGAAACCGGAATGGTACGCGTCATGTCACTGGAATAATTGGCATATTCAGCCGCAACATCCAGCAAAATCAAATCACCAGCTTTGCATTGTTGATTGTTCTCTATGTAATGCAATACATTAGCATTATTTCCGGAAGCAATAATTGGCGTATAGGCAAAACCTCTGGAACGGTTGCGAATGAATTCGTGAATTAGCTCGGCTTCAATTTCGTATTCGGTTACATTTGGTTTCACGAAAGGCAATATTCTTCTAAAACCGAGTTCCGTAATAGTACATGCTTTTTGGATTAAATCCAATTCTTCGGTTTCTTTTACAGAACGAAGGCGTTGCAATATTGGGTTACTTTTTGCAACAGCATGTGCCGGATATTTGTCTTTCCACCATTTTACAAAACGGGCTTCACGAGTTTCGGTTTCTACAGTAGCGCGGTAATGCTCGTTGGTATTGATGTAAATCGTGTCAGCGTGCGTCATCATCTCAAATAAGACTTTTTCAAATTCCTGCAACCAATACACAGTTCTGATTCCTGTTACTTCAAAAGCACGCTCTTTAGTCAGTTTTTCGCCTTCCCAAATCGCAATGTGCTCACTGGTTTCTTTCAAGAATACCATTTCTCTTTGGTGCTCGTAAGGCGCATCCGGGAAAAGCAATAAAATACTTTCTTCCTGATCTACTCCGCTCAGATAAAAGATGTCGCGGTGTTGTGCAAATGGCAACGTACTATCTGCCGAAACGGGATAAATATCATTAGAATTAAAAATAGCAACGCTTTTTGGCTTCATCTGAGCCATGAACTTTGCTCTGTTTTTTATAAATAAATCACTGTCAATTTGATGGTATTTCATGTGTTGATTTTTATTGTTTTTTATGGATCATGTGTAGTTCACAGAGCGTTAGGATTCGTATTGATACCATTTCTGGCTACGCTCATTTTATAACAATTTGTTTATAATATTGAATAATCAAAAATACTAACTTTGAGAGAAACGGATGTTAATTACACGATAAAATTTTCAGATAACTATTTTTATGATTAATTTTCCAACTCAAATAAATTTACATGAAAAAAATAGTACTCTTTTCGGCTCTTATTGCACATAGTGTCTCCTGGGGACAAGTTTCTGCCGAAGCGATTCAGCAAGCCTTGGAAGCCAAAAAAATAATGGAGAAACAATCGCTTTTTCAAAATGTTGCTTTCGGAAATGTCGGTCCAACGGTGATGAGCGGAAGAGTGGTAGATGTGGATGTAAACCCCGAAAATCCAACCGAGTTTTATGTGGGCTATGCTTCAGGCGGACTTTGGTACACGAATAATAACGGAATGAGTTTTTTGCCTGTTATGGATGCGGCGCCTACGCAAAATGTGGGTGATATTGCGATAGACTGGAAACGAGGCACGATTTGGGTAGGAACTGGCGAAGTCAATTCGTCGCGATCGTCTTACGCCGGAATTGGAATTTTAAAATCCGAAGACAAAGGAAAGACTTGGCAAAATATGGGATTGCACGACAGCCATCACATCAGCAGAATTTTGATAAATCCATCAAATCCAGATGAAGTTGTTGTGGGTGCCGTGGGTCATTTGTACTCAAAAAATGAAGAAAGAGGAATTTACAAAACGACTAATGGTGGGAAAACGTGGAGTAAAACCCTTTATATCAATGATGAAACGGGAATTATAGATGTGGCTGTTTCACCAAAAAATTTCAAAGTTCAATATGCGGCTTCTTGGAGTAAAGATAGAAAAGCGTGGGATTTTATAGGAAGCGGTGCTACTTCGGGAATTTATAAAAGTGAAGATGCGGGATTCACATGGAAACTTTTCACGAATGCTGAAAGCGGATTTCCGGTTGGAGAAGGCGTTGGAAGGATTGGTTTAGCGGTATATGACGATGAAAATGTGTATGCCATTTTGGACAACCAATTCAAAAGACCGTTACAATCCAAAAAAAGTAATTCGTTACCGGTTGCGTTTTCTATGCCGGGGGACGAATTCTTAAAATTACCTAATAAAAGTCTGAATTCTATTTTAAAGAATTACGGTTTAACCGAAAAATACAGAGCCGAAAATATCAAACACTGGGTTCAAAACGGGTATTTACAACCTAACGAAGCAGCAAAAGTGGTTTTGGATGCGATTAATAGTTTAGCGGAAACAGAAGTAATTGGAGCCGAAGTATACAAATCAAGTAACGGCGGGAAAAACTGGACGAAGACCCATCAAGATTTTATCGATGATTTCTTTTATTCGTACGGGTATTATTTCAGTGTTATTTCAGTTGATCCTAACGATGTCAATAAAATTTATTTATCGGGTGTGCCCATTATAAAATCAAATGATGGCGGAAAAACATTCACCTCCATAAGCGAGGAAAATGTTCACTCGGATCATCATGTTGTTTGGGTGAACCCAAATAAATCAGGGCACTTAATCAATGGAAATGATGGAGGTTTGAATATTTCGTATGATGATGGAGCGCACTGGGTGAAAAGTAATTCGCATTCAGTGAGTCAGTTTTATTCAGTAAATGTAGATGAGCAAGAACCGTATAATATTTATGGCGGGATGCAGGATAATGGGGTTTGGGTTGGTCCAAGTGATTATAAATATTCCTCAGAATGGTACCAAACCGGAAAATATCCTTACGAAAATTTGATGGGTGGAGATGGAATGCAGACTCAAATTGACAAAAGGAATCCCAATATTGTTTTTACAGGGTTTCAATTTGGAAATTATTACAGAATTGATCGTGCGACTAACAAGCGGGAGTATATTTCGCCAAAGCCAAAAAAGGACGAAAAGCCCTTTCGATTCAATTGGCAAACGCCTATTTTATTGTCTTCACACAATCAGGATATTTTATACATGGGATCTAATTTCTTGCATCGTTCGATGAATCAAGGGGAAACTTGGACGGCTATTTCGCCGGATTTAACGCAAGGAGCAAAAGAAGGAAATGTTGCTTTTGGAACAATTGCTGTTATCAGTGAAAGTACCTTGCAGTTTGGGTTACTATACACAGGAAGTGATGATGGATTGATTCATGTTTCGAAAGACGGCGGTGCAACTTGGAACAAAATTTCGGGAAATTTACCCCAAAACCGCTGGGTTTCCAGAGTCGTGGCTTCGGCACATAAGAAAGAAAGAGTGTATGCGACTTTGAACGGGTATCGAAATGATGATTTTACCAGTTATGTTTATATGTCAGATGATTTTGGTCAAACGTGGAAAAATATCGCCAATAATTTACCTGCAAGTCCAGTGAATGTAATTGTGGAGGATAATGTAAACGAGAATGTTATATATCTGGGAACGGATAACGGTTTGTATGTTTCATTAAATAAAGGAACATCTTGGGATGATTTTTCTAATGGAATTCCAAACGTGGCCGTTCACGATTTAGTGATTCAAAAGAAAGCAAAAGATTTAGTGGTAGGAACTCACGGTCGTTCGGTGTATAAAGTCAATTTGGATCAAGTGCAACAACTGAATGATAAAGTTGTAGCGGAAAATCTTCATGTTTTCGAACTTAAAAAGATAAAAAAAACAAAAGAATGGGGAAACAGCTGGAGTTCTTGGGCTAAGGCTTCAGAGCCAAAAGCAGAGATTTGGTTTTATTCGAATGGAGATGCAGAAGTGCTTTTGCAAATTGAGAACAGCTTGAAAGAAGTGGTTTATTCTCAGAAAGTGAAGGCTGTAAAAGGATTGAACAAACATGTTTATTATCTTTCCATAACCAAAGCAATTGCTGATAATTGGAAAAATAAAGACAAAAAATTAAAATTGGAACCAGCCAAAAACGGCAACTATTACCTTCCAATTTCGGTGAATAAAATAAGCATTCAAAAAGGAAAAGAGAAAGTGGTTACTGATCTTGAAATTATCGAATCAAAATAAACAGTCCTTTTATTTTAAAAACAAAAAACACGATTTCAGATGAAATCGTGTTTTTTTTATAGTTGTTGTTCTGTTTAAAACTGTGCCGCTTCTGTAGAATCTTTCATTGCGGTTGTAGAAGATTTCCCAATTGTTACAGTATTTTGTACCGCATCAAAATAAGATGTTCCTACGAAACCTTGGTGTTTTACCGCTTTGAAACCGTGTTTTTGCAAAGCAAACTCTCTTTCCTGCAATTCAGAATATCCTGCCATTCCTCTTTCTTTGTAGGCTTTAGACAATTCGAACATACTAGTGTTTAATGCGTGGAATCCGGCTAAAGTGATGAACTGGAATTTGTATCCCATTGCAGCAAGATCTTCGCGGAATGTTTCCATTTCAGCAACGGATAATTTTGCAGCCCAGTTAAAAGAAGGCGAACAATTGTAAGCCAACATTTTTCCTGGGAATTTTGCGTGAATTCCTTCAGCAAATTGTCTAGCGTAATCCAGATCCGGATTGCTGGTTTCCATCCAAATTAAATCAGCGTAAGGCGCATAGCTCAATCCTCTGTCAATTCCTTGCTCCACACCACAATTTACATAGAAAAAGCCTTCTCCTGTTTTTTCTCCTGTGATGAATTTAGCGTCTCTTGGGTCAATATCGCTAGTCAATAAGTTGGCTGCATCCGCATCGGTGCGTGCCACAACAATTGTTGGCGTTCCCATTACGTCAGCTGCTAAACGAGCCGCAATCAATTTGTTGATGGCTTCTTGCGTAGGAACCAATACTTTTCCACCCAAGTGACCGCATTTTTTAGCAGAACTCAATTGATCTTCAAAGTGAACTCCGGCTGCTCCCGCTTCAATCATCGCTTTCATTAATTCAAAAGCATTTAGGTTTCCACCAAAACCGGCTTCGGCGTCAGCCACAATAGGAACTAAATATTCTTTTTTGTCTGCAGTCCCGTTAACCACTTGTATTTGATCTGCTCTCAATAAAGCGTTATTGATACGTTTTACAACCAATGGAACACTGTTAGCAGGATATAAAGATTGGTCAGGATACATTTCGCCGGCTACGTTTGCATCAGCAGCAACTTGCCATCCGCTCAAATAAATGGCGTCTAATCCTGCTTCTACTTCTTGAATGGCTTGGTTTCCGGTAAGCGCGCCAAGTCCGGCTACAAAATCCTGAGCATTTAGTTTATTCCATAAAGTATTCGCTCCAATTCTGGCTACGCTATGTTCTATTTGATACGAACCTTGCAATTTCACCACTTCTTCAGCAGTATATGGTCGCTCAATGCCATTCCATCTTGGGTTTGTAATCCAGTCGGTAACTAATTCTTGAATTCTTGTTTCTGTAGTTTTCATAGTGTTTATAAAGGTTTAATGGTGTTTAATGATTTTTTATTGAAATTGATTTTATTGAAATTGATTTTATTGAAATTTTAAATGTATTTGTATCCTGGAATAGTCAAAAACTCGATAAAATTGTCGTTCACGACCAGAATATCTAATAATTGTTCTGCCAATCTGTATTTTTGTTTTTCGTGATTCTCATCTCCAACGAGCTTTCTTATTTTTTCAAATTCTTCCATGGCCAGTCGGTGATAGTATTTTTCAGTCAGGACTTTTTGATTATCTAAAACCACTTTGTTTTGCAGCCATTGCCACAATTGTGATCTTGAAATCTCAGCAGTAGCGGCATCTTCCATTAAATTGTGCAAGGCCGCGGCGCCTTGTCCGTTGAGCCATGAAGCAATATATAAAACCGAAATACTGATGTTTTTTCGAACACCTTGCTCGGTAATGGTTCCTTTTGGCGTTTCCAGTAAATCACTTTCGGTAACGTATACGTCTTCTCTTTTTACCTGAATTTGGTTTTGGTTTGGCATGTATTTGTCGAATACCGTCATGGCAAGCGGAACCAAATCTGGATGTGCAACCCAAGTGCCGTCATGACCATTTTTTACTTCCCGTTCTTTGTCCGCAATTACTTTATCGAAAGCAATTTTATTGGCTTCTTCGTTGTTTTTTATCGGAATTTGTGCCGCCATTCCGCCTATTGCGTGAATATTTCGTTTATGGCATCTTTGTATAACCAATTGGGAATACGCACTCATGAATGGGGCAGTCATAGTCACCTGATCTCTATTTGGAACAAGAAAAGCTGGATTTTTTCTTAGTTTTTTGATGTATGAAAAAATGTAATCCCATCGACCGCAATTAAGGCCTACAATATGCTCTTTCAGTTCAAAAATGATTTCATCCAATTGAAAACTGGCCGTAATGGTCTCTATCAAAACTGTAGCTTTGAATGTTCCGTTATTTACACCCAAATATTCCTGCGTGAATTCGAAAACCTCATTCCACCATCGCGCTTCCAGATAATGTTCCAGTTTTGGAATGTAAAAATAGGGCGCCGTTCCATCCTCAATAAGTTGTTTGTAATTATGGAAAGCATACAAACCAAAGTCAATTAGCGATCCCGAAGTTTGTTCTCCATCAATCAAAATATTTTTTTCCGCCAAATGTAATCCTCGTGGTCTGACAAGCAGAACAGCAGTTTTGTCGTTCAGACTGTATTTTTTATTTTTTATAGTGTCTTCAAGAGTGATGGTTTTATTCACCGCGTCTTTCAGGTTTTGCTGTCCTGACATTAGGTTGCTCCACGTAGGCGAAGTACTATCTTCAAAATCAGCCATGAAGGTTTTTGCTCCGGAATTCAAGGCATTGATCACCATTTTTCTGTCGACCGGCCCTGTTATTTCGACTCTTCGGTCTAATAAATCCTTGGGTGTTTGCGCCGCTTTCCAATTGCTTTCTCGGATGCTTTTTGTTTCAGCAGGAAAAGTGGGTAAGACCCCCTGATCAAATAAATCCTGTTGTTTTTTTCGTTCTTCTAAAAGGTCGAGTCTTTTTTTGTTGAAATTTTCATGAAGTAAAGACAAAAAAGTCATGGCTTCATCAGTTAAGATTTCCGGGTACTGATCGGTGGTTTCTTCTGAAAAATTTAACAAATTTTTCGAATATACTTCTTTAAAATTCATTTTTTAACACATTTAAATTGATACTATTAAACTTTTGCTGATAATTATTAATTATTCAACACTGCAATACTACAAAAAGTTTTTTACAAAACAAGCGAACGTACGCTAAAAATTAAAAATATTTTTTTTGGCGTAAATATTTTTTACATTATCTTTGAAATATGAATATAGAAAAGGATTATATCAAGTTAATTTTTGGACTTAAACTCAAGCAGGCTCGTACCAATAAAAAACTGTCTTTATTTGGTTTGGCAAAAATCACGGACCTTTCAAAATCGTACTTGAACGAAATTGAAAAAGGGAAAAAGTATCCTAAAACGGATAAAATTATTCTGTTAGCCGAAAAACTCGATATTTCCTATGACAATATGGTTTCCTTGAAACTGGATAATAATCTGGCCCCCATTGGAGAAATCCTAAAATCTGGCATTCTGAAAGAGATCCCGTTGGATATTTTTGGGATTCAGGAAAATGATCTTATCGACATTATTGCTAACGCTCCTGCAAAAGTCAATGCGTTTATCAGTACGATTATTGAGATTGCGCAACATTATAATTTAACCAGAGAGAGTTTCTTCTTGGCTTCATTGCGTTCGTATCAGGAAGCGCACACCAATTATTTTGAAGATTTAGAGCTGAAGGTGTTGCAGTTTTCCAAAGCATTTTACGTAAATATTGACACTAAAATTTCGATTGAAGAACTCACAGCAATATTAATGGAGGAATACGGATATACGATAAAAGAACTTGTTTTTTCGGAACAAGAACAATTGGGGGATTTGAGATCGATTTTTGTGCCAAAAAGCAAGACTTTGTTACTTTCATTAGATATTGACGAACCTCAAAAAGCATTTATTTTGGCCAAAGAAATTGCGTATAATTATCTCGCAATCACCGATAGACTGTATACGTTCAGTTGGATTAAATTTGATAATTTCGACCAAGTTCTGAATAATTTTTATGCTTCATACTTTGCGGGAGCATTGCTTATTCCACGACAGAAACTGATAGACGAACTGAATTTATTTTTGTCCAAAACAGATCCGAAACCTCAGGAAATGATTGCTTTGATGAGCGGGTTTAATGTTTCTCCGGAATCATTCTACCAAAGATTGACCAATATTTTGCCAAAAGATTTTCAGTTAAAAAATCTTTTTTTCCTGCGATTGTCCCATCAAAAAGGAACGGACACCTATCAGATAAAGAAAGAATTACACATCACCAATCAGCAGGAGCCGCATGCGAATGAAATGAATGAGCATTACTGCCGAAGATGGGTTTCGATACGCACAATTGAGGAGTCTTTGAAGCAAAATAAAAACCACTTTTTTGATGCACAAATCTCCAGTTATGAAAACAGTAAAAATGAATATCTTGTTTTTTCATCCGCAACACCGGATCCGTTCAAGGTAGATTGTATCCGCAGTATTTCAGTAGGGATTTTAATTACTCCGGCCGTGAAGAAAAAATTTAAGTTTATGGAAAACGACTCCATTAAAAAACAAATTGTTGGGGTTACCTGTGAGACCTGTGCGGTAAAAAATTGTTTGGAACGTGCTTCGCCACCAATTCAGTTAGAGCAAAAAATGCGAAACGAGAATACGGAAGCGATTGTTCAAAAATATATGGCGAAATTCAATTGACTTTAAAACTCTTGTTATTTAATTGTAAATAAAGCGTTTACGGTTAGTTTGTATTTAAATAATTTTTATCTTCGTAAGAATTAACCTTAAATATATTAACTTGATAAAAAAAGTAATGCCTTTTAATTTTGTTCTTCTAACAATTTCTATACTGCTTTTTGGGTCTTGTGCTGACGATTCTGAAATCTCCGCGGATTCTGCTAAATCTATTGATCGTAACGAGTACATTAAACATGAAAAAAAATAGAAAATCCTTATTCTGTAAATAATTATCAGTAGAGCATTATCTAATAACAAACCTATAGATCGAGTGAGTGGCTATACGTTACCGCAATTAGAGCAAGCACCAGTGGGAGCAAGATCGTGATGGGAATGGCGCGATAATATCAAAAACAAATACGATAATCCAACTGAGATTTTTGCAGAAGAATTATTTAATAATTGGCAAGACTAAAAATATGAAGAATATACTATTTTTATTGCTCATACTGCTTTTTAGTAGCTGTACAGAACAATCAAGAATGTACTGCAACAAATCAATGTTTTAATCAAGCTAGAAACATTTTTAATCCAATGTTTAGAGATGAACGCACCGAAGTTTACACCATTACTCCGGAAGATTATCAAAACGCGCAAGACTGCGGTGGGAATTGTAATTAAGTACTATGGAAAATAAATGAGGCTTAGTATTTTGTATAGACTAAGTCTTTGTTGAAATAAAGGCTGTCTCCATTACGAAGATAGCCTTTATTTTATGTTACACAGTAGTAAGATCCTGCAATACTTAATGAAATATATAAAGTGTTAGCACAATAACCCATTTTATAACACGACTAGGCTCGATTTGACAATGGTATTAATGTCTATATTGTTGTGTTTTTTATAGAAGTTAAAATGAAATTTCAGGATTCATTTTAAGGAGTAGAATATACTTAGAAACAGATTTCGCCATTTCATTGGTGCAGTCCATATTTTTAGGCCCGTGTATTTTTAGAACATCAAAAGAGATGATGTTAGTTTAGTTTTTTTGCTTATAAAAGTAAATTTAGGAGTTTGACGACAATTTTTTTAAAGTTGTTAAAATTGTATTTAGTGACTTTTTAAGAATTTGAAAAATAAACCATGCCAAAATTATTGATATGATACGTTTAATGTGAATATTTTAAGGATTATTGTTTTCATTTGCAATCGTTAAATTTTAAAATATATTGTTTTTGTTCTGCTAAATGACAGATTTACAATATATTAAGTGCCGGGTTTAAGTAAATTATTAACTTCGGAGCTTTAGCACTTTAAAATGATTATAAATTATAACGAAAAGGTTGTAGTTCACTACTAATTGCTCTATTTTTGTGTGATTCTTAAATTAATTCATTCAAATTCCTATGGCAAAATCTGCATTATTAAAGTCATCGATAGCAAAAAAAGTCGCTATGGCGCTTTCTGGACTTTTCTTAATTTTATTTTTAGCACAACATTTTTTTATAAACAGCACCTCCGTTTTTAGTCCTGACGCTTTTAACTCTATTTCTCATTTTATGGGAAATAATCCGTTGGTTCAGTTTGTAATCCAACCCATTCTTATTTTAGGTGTTGTATTTCACTTTGTAATGGGTATCGTTTTGGAAATCAAAAATAACAGTGCCAGACCAATTTCTTACGTTAAGAACAACGGCGCGGCTAATTCCTCTTGGGCTTCAAGAAATATGATTGTTAGTGGTTTAGTAGTTCTTGCTTTTATACTACTACATTTTTACGATTTCTGGGTTCCTGAAATGGTGTATAAATATGTAGCGGTTAATCCGCTTGACGAAACCAGATATTTCGCTGAGTTGACGCATAAATTTGAAAGTGGTATTCGTACGGCAATTTATTGCGTTTCGTTTCTTTTGTTATCGTTACACTTGTGGCACGGTTTCAATTCTTCGTTCCAATCTGTAGGTTTTAATAATAAATATTCAAAATCGTTGCATACATTAGGATATGCTTTTGCAATTATTGTTCCTTTTGGTTTCATTTTCATTGCATTATTTCATCATTTCAATCATTAATATTAAATTATAATGGCATTAGATTCAAAAATTCCTACAGGTCCAATTGCGGACAAATGGACAAATTATAAAGATCATATTAATTTAGTAAACCCTGCTAACAAACGTAATTTAGATATAATTATAGTGGGTACAGGTCTTGCTGGAGGTTCTGCTGCTGCAACATTAGCAGAATTAGGATATAACGTAAAAGCATTTTGTTTTCAAGATTCACCCCGTCGTGCGCACTCCATTGCTGCACAAGGAGGAATCAACGCCGCAAAAAATTATAAAGGAGACGGTGATTCAGTTCACAGATTGTTTTACGACACTGTAAAAGGCGGAGATTATCGTGCTCGTGAGGCTAACGTACACCGTTTGGCAGAAGTTTCCGGTAATATTATTGATCAATGTGTGGCACAAGGTGTTCCTTTGGCTCGTGAATATGGAGGGTTATTAGATAACCGTTCTTTTGGCGGAACTTTGGTTTCTCGTACTTTTTACGCACAAGGACAAACAGGGCAACAATTGCTTTTGGGTGCTTACTCAGCAATGAATCGCCAGATAGGTCGTGGTAAAGTAAAAATGCACAACCGTCATGAAATGCTGGATTTAGTAATCGTAAACGGAAAAGCAAGAGGAATTATCGCTCGTAACCTAGTTACCGGTGAAATAGAAAGACACTCAGCTCATGCGGTGGTTATTGCTTCTGGTGGTTATGGAAATGTGTTTTTCCTTTCTACCAATGCTATGGGAAGTAACGCTACTGCTGCCTGGAAAATCCACAAAAAAGGGGCTTTCTTCGCTAATCCTTGTTACACACAAATTCACCCTACTTGTATTCCTGTTTCAGGAGACCACCAGTCAAAATTGACATTAATGTCAGAATCATTGCGAAATGATGGACGTATTTGGGTTCCTGCAAAATTAGAAGATGCGCAAGCGATTCGAGAAGGAAAGAAAAAAGCAACCGATTTATCAGAAGATGAAAGAGATTATTTCTTAGAAAGAAGGTATCCTGCCTTTGGTAACTTAGTGCCTCGTGATGTAGCTTCCCGTGCTGCCAAAGAAAGATGTGATGCAGGTTTTGGAGTAAACAAAACAGGTGAAGCAGTTTATTTGGATTTTGCGGCAGCTATTCAACGGTACGGAAATGAACAAGCGTATGTGAAAGGATTGGATACTAATGATACTAAATTAGTAACTAAATTAGGTACTGAACTTGTAAAAAGTAAATACGGGAACTTGTTCCAAATGTATTATAAAATTGTAGATGAAGATCCTTATACTGCTCCAATGATGATTTACCCTGCGGTACATTATACAATGGGAGGTACTTGGGTTGATTATAACTTGCAAACTACTATTCCGGGTTGTTTTTCCATTGGGGAATCGAACTTCTCAGATCATGGAGCTAACAGACTTGGAGCTTCGGCTTTGATGCAAGGTTTAGCAGATGGGTATTTCGTATTGCCATATACTATTGGAGATTATTTAGCTCCAGACATTAAAATGGGTGCCATATCTACAGATTTACCTGAATTTGTTGCTGCTGAAAAAGCGGTAAAAGACCAAATCGAAAGATTCATGAACAATAAAGGAACACATTCTGTTGACTATTTTCATAAGAAATTAGGGAAAATTATGTGGGACAAAGTGGGAATGGCTCGTAATGAAAAAGGATTAAACGAAGCAATTGTAGAAATTGCTGCTTTGCGTGAAGAGTTTTACAAAGAAGTAAAAGTTCCCGGAGATGCGAATGGTTTGAATCAAGAATTGGAGAAAGCAACTCGTGTTGCCGATTTCCTTGAATTGGGGGAATTATTTGCTAAAGATGCATTACACCGTAATGAATCTTGCGGAGGACATTTCCGTGAAGAATACCAAACTGAAGAAGGAGAAGCGCAACGTGACGATGAGAATTTTGCTTACGTAGCAGCATGGGAATACACTGGGAAACCAAGCGAAGCAATTTTACACAAAGAGCCGTTGGTATTTGATAACGTGAAATTAGTTCAAAGAAGTTATAAATAATTTAGTCTAATGTCTAACGTCTTAAAGTCAAGTGACTCCATGTCAATCGACTTTCGACTTTCGACTCTATGACTTTCAAACTAAAAATATGAAACTTACATTAAAAATATGGCGTCAGAAAAATGCCGCTGCAGAAGGTAAAATAGTTGAGTATCCTATAGATCATATTGAGCCAGACATGTCATTTCTTGAAATGCTTGACATTTTGAATGACGAATTGATCATGAAAGGGGATGAACCAGTTGCATTTGATCACGATTGTCGCGAAGGAATTTGCGGAATGTGTTCTTTGTATATCAATGGGGAAGCGCACGGACCAGACCGTGGCGTTACCACTTGTCAATTGCACATGAGAATGTTCAAGGATGGTGACACCATTTTTATTGAGCCGTTTAGAGCTAAAGCTTTTCCTGTAATAAGGGATTTAGTGGTCGATAGAAGTTCTTTTGACAGGATTCAACATGCGGGAGGATTTATATCCGTAAACACCTCAGGAAATACTATTGATGCTAATACGATCCCTATTAATAAGGAAGATGCGGATAATGCTTTTGATGCGGCTACTTGTATTGGTTGTGGAGCTTGTGTGGCGAGTTGTAAAAACTCATCGGCGATGCTTTTTGTCGCTGCAAAAGTATCTCAATATGCGTTGTTGCCACAAGGAAGAATTGAAGCTACTGACCGTGTATTGAATATGGTGAGCCAAATGGATGCGGAAGGTTTTGGGAACTGTACCAATACTGGAGCTTGTGAAGTAGAATGTCCAAAAGGAATTTCTCTTGAAAATATTGCCCGTATGAACAGAGAATATTTATCAGCAAGTTTAAAAGGGTAAACATTTAGTCCTAAAGGTCAAACTCAAAGGACAAGGATTGCATAATAATTTAAAACGCATTCAATGTCAAAGTTGAATGCGTTTTTTTATATAAAATAATCTATTATACACTAATCTTTCCATCCCCAAGGTGCGGCAGGCGTACCTACTGTTTTTGTCAAATCAAATTTCACGGTAAACAGTCGGTCAGAACCGATGCGCCTTAGGTTGTACGTGAAAGAAGTTTCGTCAAGAGTAATCCACCAAACATTTGCAGCAGCATTTGGAATCAAATCACAGGTTTCCTCATCTGCCGGAAAAAACTGAAGCGTTGCTGACCCCGCATTAGTGGTTGTCCCTCCATATTGTGTCACCTTATCCTCCGAGCCATCTTCGTGGCGGTGGTCGTGTTTCAACTGGATGCGATCGTTATCATAAGCAAGTACCCATGTTCTTGATTTGTCGTCTCCTACAAAAAACGGAATCCGAATCGTTTTTTCATCGCAGTTGCGGACATGCATCACCAGTTTTTTATCCCGAAAAGTATCATTGGTTGCACCCTCTGTGACTGTTCCTTCAAAGGATTTCCCACATTGTTTTTGTAGGTTTTCCCAAAATTGTTTCGCTCCCGATTTTTCCTGTCCAAAAATAAAAACAGAAAACAGAAAAGAGTATACAAGAAATATCTTTTTCATAAAGTCATTTTTTAGCTAATATAATGAACTTATGGTGTTGTGATATTTCTTATTTTTATAAAAAATAAAGTAAAATGAAAATTATCCTAATTCAAGCTCCTTTAGTTTGGGAAAACCCAAAAGCCAACCGAAACTATTTCGAAGAAAAAATCAGTGCACTTACTGAAAAGGTAGATTTGATTGTGCTTCCTGAAATGTTCACAACGGGCTTTACGATGAATCCAAAGGATGTTGCAGAAACAATGCAAGGCGAAACCATTGTATGGTTACAATCATTGGCAAAAGCTACAAATAGTGCTATAACAGGAAGTTTAGTTATTAAGGAAAACGGAAATTTTTACAACAGAATGGTGTTTGTATTTCCTTCTGGAACAATTCAGTGCTATGATAAAAAACACTTGTTTACTTTAGCTGGCGAAGATAAAGTATATACTAGTGGCACCCAAAAAACGATTGTAAATTATTTAGATTGGAAAATTTGCCTTCAAATATGTTACGATTTGAGATTTCCTGTATTTTCCAGAAATTCAGAGGATTATGACTTGGTGATTTATGTTGCAAGCTGGCCAAAAATTAGAACAAATGCTTGGGATGCTTTATTGAAAGCACGAGCGATAGAAAACATGTGCTATGCTATTGGTGTCAATAGAATCGGTATTGACGCAAATGGTTATGAATACATAGGTCACTCACAAGCAGTCGATTTTCTGGGGAATTACATTCAAGAACCAATAGAAACAGAAGGTTTGTTTTTAGTAGAATTAGACCCAGAAAAAATGCTGGAAACCCGACAAAAATTGGGTTTTTTGAATGACAGAGATTCTTTTGAAATAGAAAACAGGTAACGTTTATTTCTTCTTGTTGGTTTTCTTTTTAGGTTCCGGAATGTAGGGAAGACTTAAATCAAATGCCTGGTTGACGTCCCAATTTGCCCGAACAGGAATTTCTTTGGAAAAGTAAATCACTTCCTCGGCTTGACGTTTTTCTAAATAATTACCGGAATCCCATTCCTTGTTTTTATTGGCATCATAAATAATTCGGAGCGTGTACAGCTCGGGGTCAATTAAATTAAAATTTATTGTGGTGTTTTCCTCGGTATATTCAGTAGCTAAAACGTCCCCTTTTGCATTCGTGAGTTCAACAATGACGGGAAATTGTTTTGCTTTTTGCAACTGCACGGTCAGATTCCCATAATCAGCAGTGCTTTGAGTGTTTAATTTATACGTTAAAGTATCGTTTGTTTGTTCGAAAAAATCAGTTAACGCTCCAGGTAAAATTTCAAATGTATAATTTTCGGAAGGTTCTTTAATGAAATCAAAAAAAAGCTTTTGATTGAATTCGTCGTATTTAGTGGTAAACGGCACTGCATCTTTTGCGTTATTGGTTAGGTTTATTTTCGAATTTTCGAAACGGGTTAAAGGAGTATTACTTTCTAATGTAAATTGCTCTCTAAATTTTAAGGTTCCGTTTTGCAGGGCTATGACGTTTAAAGTATCTTTTTTCTGATCTTTTATTTTAAAATTGAATTTCGATTCATATTGACCTTTGGCTACAGCCAAATTTAGTGAATCAGCTTTAATGGGCTTGTACCAGATTTGAAGGGAATCTTTTTTTGGAAATTTAGTAATGACAGTAGGCAGAAGATCGTTGTTGTTTTTTAAAATTATTTTGGGCCTGTCATCAGCAGAATTTATTAGTCCCTCATACCCTACTAACAAACGGTTTCCTGAGGCTTGACTAGGCTTAAATGTTTTGAAAGGAAGTGTTTCCTTAAATAATTCTAACTCATAAATAGTGTCATTTGGAATCGTAATAAAGTCTTTGCTAAATCCAATTTTATCTGTTTTTGGGTTGTATTTATTGTTGCTGTTGTAGTCTTTCATGGCTACAAGAAGATATTTCCCTGCTTTTAAATTCTCTAAACGAAACGTCTTCAAGCTGTCCAATGTATTGGTTACATATCTTGGGGTTTCGGTATAAACAACGGAGTCCTTGAAACTGTCATTGACTTCGTAAAGCATAACTGATACGAATGATTCCACTTCTTTTTCATATGCACTTTTCAGAGTGCCACCAAGGCTTAAAGAGTCAATATAATCGCCGGTAGAAAACACATATTTGAATTGATTTAACGGATTCCCTTCATTATTATCAGCAATACTTTGTCCAAAATTAAAGCTGTACGTGGTGTTGGGTTGTAGTGTATCTTTAATTTTTATGGTGATCGTTTTGCTTGCCGTTGTGGGTAAAACCAATGGATCGTTCTTCATTGGTGGCGAAATAATCAATTGTTTGTTCAGGTTTTTTATTTTAATATTTTCGTCAAATACCAACTTAATCTCATCTCCTTTGAAGTTTGTGTTGAAGTTTTCCGGGAAACTCATTTTCAAAACAGGCGCAATAGTATCTTTTAATCCCCCGGTGATAGAGCCTCTTTTGGCACAACCAGCTACAATAAAAAGCAATAATAAGAAGGCGTATTTTAAATTGTTTTTCAACATATCAAATCATAATTAGAATTTACAAAATAACAATTATAATTCATGTGATTGCTATTTTTTATAAAATTATTATGCGTAATAAATTCAACTTGCCTTTTGTGGGGACCTTGTTTTTTCTTTTTAATGTTTAATTTTACACTGAAAAATAATTGTAGTTATAATTCGCAGTGGTAGTAGAGTTTTTCAACTAAAGTAGCGTTGCGCTCAAAACATAAATAATGAGGAAAATAGAACACATTGGGATTGCAGTTAAGAATTTAGAAGTTTCTAATAAAGTTTTTGAAAAGCTTTTTGGAGCTCCGGCCTACAAATTCGAGGCGGTAGAAAGTGAAGGAGTAACAACTTCTTTTTTTATGAATGGACCGAACAAAATTGAGCTTTTAGCGGCTACCAATCCAGAAAGTCCTATTGCTAAGTTTCTTGAAAAAAAGGGAGAAGGCATACACCACATTGCCTTTGACGTAGAAGATATAGTTTTAGAAATTGCGCGTTTAAAAAAAGAAGGTTTTATTGTATTAAATGAAATTCCTAAAAAAGGGGCTGATAACAAGTTAGTTGTCTTTTTGCATCCAAAAAGTACGAATGGCGTTTTGATTGAGTTGTGTCAGGAAATAAAATAAGTATTTTTAGGATAATTCATTTAGTATTCTACTATTCAGCAAGTTTCTGCTTGAAAGCAATGAATCATTGAAATATTATTGAAATCTAAGTCAAAATATTTGGAGTACATGAAAAATAGTAGTAATATTGCACACTCTTAACCGGTCCTATAGCTCAGCTGGTTAGAGCACCTGACTCATAATCAGGTGGTCCCTGGTTCGAGCCCAGGTGGGACCACAGTTTAAGTTTAAAAGCCTTGCAGTACTGTAAGGCTTTTTTTTAAATCTAAATTTTTATAAAAACCGCATTTTTTTCGGGTTAGTGTTATTTATGTTGAAAGGATGTATTTATTTTAAAGCTTAAATACTCTGATTTTTTTAAAGAATAATTCAATTTTAAATATGAAAATTGTCCAAATGGTGTTTTTTACTCTGGTTTTATTTATGTTTTGTATTTTTAATGTATTAGCTAAAGATCCGCCGCAACCCGCCGCAGCTGGGGAAAGGACATCAACAACGCCACCACCTCCGCCAGGATTGCCTGTAGATGAAAATATTAACACCATGATGGCACTTGCTTTGCTATTTGGGATTTACATCATTTATAGCTTTAAGTTAAAACAAAAAACTCTAATGTAGATTCGCGTTTTTTTGTTTATAATACTATCGAGTTATTATTTGTTGGCATACAATCTGGAAACGTATTTACCAATGACATCAAATTCAAGATTTATTTTTGTGCCAACTTCAAAAGTTTTAAAATTAGTATGTTCGTATGTATAAGGAATAATGGCGACACTAAACTGATTTTTCTTTGAGTTCACAACCGTTAAGCTGACGCCGTTTACCGTAATGGATCCTTTCTCAATGGTAATGTTGTTCCAATTTTCCTCATATTCAAAAGTGTAAAGCCAGCTGCCGTTGGTCTGCTCGGCAGTGATGCAGGTGCCCGTTTGGTCTACATGTCCCTGAACAATATGTCCGTCCAGCCTATCTCCCAGCTTCATTGCTCTTTCCAGATTGATACTGTCTCCAACTTTCCAATCCGATAAATTTGTTTTTTTTATAGTTTCGTCTATTGCGGTTACGGTATAAAAAGTGTCGTTGATAGCAACAACCGTAAGACAGACCCCGTTATGTGCCACGCTTTGATCTATCTTAAGTTCAGTGGTAATTGATGCATTTATGGTAATATGAACGTTATTTTTTTCTTTTTTTATTTCTTGGATGATACCAAGGGTTTCTATGATTCCTGTAAACATTTCTTGTTTTTTTTACTAAATTTGCACTTCAAAATTAGCAATAAATAACGGTATGTCATTATGAAAAAAGCAGAAAATATAATTGTCGGAATTTCTATTGGAGATTTAAACGGTATTGGAAGCGAAGTTGTTTTAAAAACATTTGAGGATTCTCGCATGTTAGAGTTGTGCACTCCAGTTATCTTTGCTAATGTCAAGTTGTTGTCTTTTGTTAAAAAAAGTTTTCAATCAACATCTTTGCTCCACGGGATCGACAAATTAGATCAAATCGTATTAGGCAAAATCAATGTATTAAACCTCTGGAAAGAAGGTGTGGATTTAAATCTTGGCAAGGATGATTCTAAGGCAGGGGAATATGCTATAAAATCATTTATTGCAGCGACGAAAGCACTCAA
Source organism: Flavobacterium bomense (assembly GCF_003970355.1). NCBI lineage: Bacteria > Pseudomonadati > Bacteroidota > Flavobacteriia > Flavobacteriales > Flavobacteriaceae > Flavobacterium > Flavobacterium bomense. The sequence continues at coordinate 161,710 of NZ_RYDJ01000001.1, forward strand.
AGAAGGTGTTATAGACGTTCTGGTAACAGCACCAATAAATAAATTCAATATACAATCAGACGATTTTAAGTTTCCGGGTCATACGGATTACCTAGACCAAGAACTAGAAGGCAATGCCTTGATGTTGATGGTTCAGGATAATTTGAGAATAGGATTGCTGACAGATCATATTCCGCTTAGTGAAGTCGCCTCACAGCTAACGGAAGAATTGATTGTGCGAAAAATCGAAACGGTCAGACAGACTTTGATCAAAGATTTTGGCATTAATAAACCCAAAATAGCAGTTTTAGGTTTAAACCCGCATTGTGGAGATGGCGGAGTCATAGGGACAGAGGATGACTTGATTATAAAACCTACATTAAAAAAAATGTTCGACAAAGGGATCTTAGTATTTGGTCCATTTGCTGCAGATGGTTTCTTTGGCAGTAATCAATACGAGAAATACGATGCCGTTATAGCAACCTACCACGATCAAGGATTGATTCCTTTCAAAACATTATCTTTTGGAAAAGGAGTAAATTATACTGCAGGCTTGCATAAAATAAGAACCTCACCAGATCACGGCACCGCTTATGATATAGCAGGCAAGGGAATAGCTGATTTTAACTCCTTCAAAGAGGCTGTATATCTGGCAATAGACATTTATCATTCCAGAAATCAATATGCAGAAATTAGCAAAAAACCATTGAAAACAAAAGAAAAGCAGTTGTGAACAAAAAAAAGTGAATAACATTATTAGATTTGCAATAATTTTATATCTTTGCACTCCCGAAGTTTAGGGGAAAATTGTTGTTGAAATGAAGAACACAAAAGAATATTTAATTCCTTTTATAGGATTAAAGCTAGGGAAACATCATTTTGAGTATCAAATCAGTAATGCGTTCTTTGAAATCTTTGATTATGATGAATATCAAGATTCAAAGATCAAAGTAAATGTAGTTTTAGAGAAAAAAAGCACACTGTTAGAGTTGCGTTTTAATCACAAAGGGGCTGTAAATGTGCCATGTGATCTTACCAGCGAAGATTTTGATCTGCCAATTGAGGGCGAAATGAAATTAATCGTTCGTTTTGATGAGGTTTACAATAATGACAACGACGAATTATTGATTTTGCCCCACGGAGAGTTTGAAATAAATATTGCACAATATATCTATGAAATGATTGTGCTGTCAGTCCCTTTAAGACGCGTTCATCCGGGCATACAAGATGGAAGTTTAAAGACTGAAGCCTTGACAAAACTCAATGAATTGACGATAAAGGAAGAAAAAGAAGAAAATAAAGAAGAAGAAAATATTGACCCGCGTTGGGACAAGTTAAAGCAACTATTAACGGATAAATAATATAGTAAAATGGCACATCCTAAGAGAAAAATCTCCAAAACAAGAAGAGATAAAAGAAGAACACATTACAAAGCTACTGTAGCACAGATTGCTACTTGTCCAATTACTGGAGAAGCACATTTATACCACAGAGCGTATTGGCATGAAGGTAAAATGTACTACAGAGGGCAAGTTGTTATAGATAAATCTGTAGCTGTTGCATAATACATTTTTTGTAAATGATATTCGAACTCTCACATCGTGAGAGTTTTTTTGTTGTTTGTAATTTTCGTTAAATAAGAAGTTCTAATTCAAAGAGAATGGAATTTTTTTTGTAATTTTCAAGTCTTTTAAAAATTTTCAAATGGTACCATTTGACTAGAAATAAACGCATACAATGAATACAATCACAGCCGCAATAACCGCTGTTGGAGCCTATGTTCCAGACTTTGTACTAACGAACAAAGCTCTTGAAGCCATGGTCGACACCAATGACGAATGGATCACCTCTCGTACAGGAATAAAAGAAAGAAGAATCCTTAAAGACAAGGACAAGGGAACTTCTTTTTTGGCCATAAAAGCCGCGCAGGATTTATTGGCCAAAGCGAACATTGACCCTTTAGAGATCGATCTACTAATTATGGCAACCGCAACGCCCGACATGCCAGTAGCGTCAACAGGCGTATATGTAGCAACCCAAATTGGAGCCACAAATGCTTTTGCTTATGATTTGCAGGCTGCCTGTTCCAGTTTTTTGTTTGGGATGTCAACAGCTGCTGCTTATATTCAATCCGGAAGGTATAAAAAAGTACTCTTAATTGGTGCTGATAAAATGTCTTCTATCGTGGATTATAAAGACCGATCTACTTGTATTATTTTTGGAGATGGTGCTGGTGCAGTACTCTTTGAACCTAACTATGAAGGATTAGGATTGCAGGATGAATACTTGCGCAGTGATGGAATTGGCAGAGATTTTCTTAAAATTGATGCCGGCGGATCACTTAACCCTGCCTCTTTTGAAACGGTAAGAGACAACAAACACAACATTATTCAAGACGGGAAAACAGTGTTTAAATACGCCGTAACCAATATGGCAGATTCAAGCGAATTAATTTTGAAAAGAAATAATCTGACAAATGAAGATGTCGATTGGCTGGTTCCTCATCAAGCCAATAAACGTATAATTGATGCGACAGCCAACAGAATGAATTTAGAAGAATCTAAAGTATTAATGAATATCGAAAAGTACGGAAATACAACTTCTGCCACTTTACCATTAGTGCTTAGTGATTTTGAACATCAGTTCAAAAAAGGAGATACGATAATTTTGGCTGCTTTTGGAGGTGGATTCACTTGGGGATCTATTTATCTAAAATGGGCATACGACAAAAAATAAATTTAAACTAAAAACAAATAATTATGGATTTAAAAGAAATTCAAAATCTAATCAAGTTTGTCGCAAATTCAGGAGTTGCAGAAGTTAAACTAGAGATGGATGACGTGAAAATCACCATCAGAACAACCTTAGAAGGAAATGTCACTGAGACTACTTATGTACAGCAAATGCCCGCTCAAGGAGTGCTTCAGCAACCATTAGCTCCACAACAAGTGGCTCCCGTTGCAGTTGTTCCGGCAGTACCTGCGATAGAAAACGCTCATTTCATCACTATAAAATCTCCAATTATTGGAACTTTTTATAGAAAACCATCTCCGGATAAACCGATGTTTGTTGAAGTAGGTAAAAGCATCGCTAAAGGAGATGTTCTTTGCGTAATAGAAGCTATGAAGTTATTTAACGAAATTGAATCTGAAGTTTCTGGTAAAATCGTAAAAATATTGGTTGACGATATGTCGCCAGTTGAATTTGACCAACCTTTATTCTTAGTAGATCCATCATAAGAAATTATAAATTATAAATTTTGAATGATGCTTTTTCATTATTTGAAATAATTTAAAATTTAAAATTCAACATTTAAAATTGCAAAACAAGATGTTTAAAAAAATATTAATTGCAAATAGAGGAGAAATTGCGTTACGCGTAATTAGAACTTGCAAGGAAATGGGGATCAAAACAGTAGCGGTGTATTCTACTGCAGATGCCGAAAGTTTACATGTAAGGTTTGCTGACGAAGCCGTTTGCATAGGACCACCTCCAAGCAACTTGTCCTATTTGAAAATGTCAAATATAATTGCCGCCGCAGAAATTACAAATGCAGATGCAATACATCCAGGATATGGATTCCTTTCTGAAAACTCTAAGTTTTCTAAAATTTGTCAAGAACATGGAATCAAATTCATTGGAGCTTCTCCAGAAATGATTGATAGAATGGGAGATAAAGCTTCTGCAAAATCGACTATGATAGAAGCGGGTGTTCCTTGTGTTCCGGGTTCAGTTGGGATTTTAGAATCCTATGAACAAGCGCTACAGCTTTCAAGAGATTTTGGCTTTCCCGTAATGCTTAAAGCTACTGCCGGTGGTGGTGGAAAAGGGATGAGAGCAGTTTGGAAAGAAGAAGATTTGTTGAAAGCCTGGGAAGATGCCCGTCAGGAATCAGCCGCAGCTTTTGGAAATGACGGAATGTATTTGGAGAAATTAATCGAAGAACCTCGTCATATTGAAATTCAAGTTGTAGGAGATGCTTACGGAAAAGCCTGTCATCTTTCAGAAAGAGATTGTTCTGTTCAAAGACGTCACCAAAAATTGACCGAGGAAACTCCATCACCGTTTATGACCGATGAATTGCGTCATAAAATGGGGGAAGCAGCTGTAAAAGCAGCCGAATATATTAAGTATGAAGGTGCTGGAACGGTTGAATTTTTGGTGGATAAAAACCGGAACTTTTATTTCATGGAAATGAATACCCGTATTCAAGTGGAGCATCCTATTACAGAACAGGTTATTGATTACGACTTAATTCGGGAACAAATTATGGTTGCTGCCGGAATATCTATTTCAGGTAAAAATTATTTACCACAGTTGCACGCCATCGAATGTAGAATTAATGCAGAAGATCCTTATAATGATTTCCGTCCTTCTCCAGGAAAAATTACAACACTTCACATGCCCGGTGGACATGGTGTTCGTTTAGACACTCACGTTTATTCAGGATATACAATTCCGCCAAATTACGATTCTATGATTGCAAAGTTAATTACTACTGCACAAACTCGTGAAGAAGCAATTAGTAAAATGAGAAGAGCCTTAGACGAATTTGTGATTGAAGGAATAAAAACTACCATTCCTTTTCACAGACAGTTGATGGATGATCCTCGCTATATTGCAGGTGATTACACAACCGCTTTTATGGATACGTTCAAAATGAACGACCCAGAATAGCAGATTTACATATCTATAATAAAAAACCTTGCAGCGATGCAAGGTTTTTTTGTTTAGAACCACTACAAAAAAACAAAGCGGGTAATTTATACCCACAACACCTACGTTTTACCCACATTTCTCCTTATTAAAAAAAAACATATTTCATTAAACACCTCTATTACAGATACTTAATGACACAGCGCCTTCCTTTATAACTCTGGTACAATTATTTCAATTACTTGAACAATAATAAGTAACAATAATAATCTATAAATAAAACAGTATGAAAAAGTTAATGGTATCAGCAGCAATTGTAATAGCGAGTTTTTCAACATATACAACTACAAGCTCAGGTAACAACTACAACAGCAAAAACAGCCTCAATTCAAGAAGAATATATTGAAGTGAAAAATGAAGAAGTGCCGGAAGCTGTAACAAAAGCGTTAAAAACGGCTTACCCAGATGCAATTCTAGACAAAGCATATACAAATGCAAATAAAGAATATAAACTGGATGTGACTGTTGGGGACAAAAAAGGAAATCTTTTTGCAGATGCTACTGGGAAATGGATTCAAAAATAAAGCATTAAAACAATAACAATTTAAAAAAAAACACTATGAAAAAGTTAATTTTATCAGCAGCAATTATTTTAGGAAGTATGACAGCATTTGCCACTACAGTTCCAACTTCAAATGAACTAGTACAAACGCTATCCATTCAAGAGGAATATGTAGAGGTACAAGTAGAAAATGTTCCGGATGCTATTAAAACCGCTTTACTAGCAGCACATCCAGACGCTGTTCTGGACAAAGCACACGTAAATGCTAACAAAGAGTATAAATTAGAAGTGACTGCAGCAGCGAAAAAAGTTATTCTTTTTGCAGATGAAACTGGGAAATGGATTCAAAAATAAAGCATCAAAACAATAACAATTTAAAAAAAATACTATGAAAAAGTTAATTTTATCAGCAGCAATTATTTTAGGAAGCATGTCCGCATTTGCAACAATACTTCCCGTTCAAAACCCACAAAATCAATCGGTTTTACTACAAGAGGAATATACTGAAGTACAAGCAGAAGCAGTTCCTCAAGCAATAAAAACAGCTATGGAAAAAGCATATCCCGGAGCAATTCTGGGAAAAGCATACATCAATAAAAATAAAGAATACAAACTAGAAATTACAGTTGGAGACCAGAATGCTACTGTTTATGCGGATGCTGAAGGAAACTGGATAAATAAATAATTTAGGTGAGTTTTGTTTAAAAAGAGAGATTGTTTTAACAGTCTCTCTTTTTTTTGCAAAAAATTAGCTAAATACAAATTTAATACCTTTATTTTAGCCATAAAGTTAAAATACAATGGCTAAAATTTTATTGATTGAAGATGATGTTGCTTTTTGTAAATTATTAGAAAAATTTCTGGTAAAAAACGATTATGAAGTAACGGCTACATTTTCAGCTGAAGAAGCAAAATCTCAAATCAAAAACAATGAATTTGACCTCATCATTACGGATTTACGACTTCCAAATTATGATGGAATTAAACTTATGTCAGAAATCAAGAGTACCCATCCTAATGTTCCCGTCCTCTTAATGACGGGATATTCTGATGTGAATACTGCTGTAAAAGCCATGAAAAATGGGGCGGCAGATTATATTTCTAAACCATTCAATCCCGAAGAAGTTTTATTGGTTATTCAAAATTCTCTTCAAATGGAAACGCACACTAATTCTGATAAAGTAATTTCTGAACCTAAAACTGACAATAAAAAAAATAAAAAACCGACTAGTGAATTTGTGAAGGGGATCTCAAAAGCATCTCAAAAACTGGCAGAATATATCCAACTCGTCAGCCCAACAAATATGTCAGTTTTAATCATCGGCGAAAGCGGAACGGGAAAGGAAGTTATTGCCAAAAGCATTCACCAGAACAGTTCCAGAACAAACAATAATTTCATTGCCGTAGACTGTGGATCGATCCCAAAAGAATTAGCTGCAAGTGAGTTTTTTGGCCATGTAAAAGGATCTTTTACGGGAGCCATAAATGATAAAATTGGATTTTTCGAGGCAGCAAACAGAGGTACATTATTTCTTGACGAAATAGGGAATCTTTCCTATGAAAATCAAATCCAACTATTGAGAGCACTCCAAGAAAGAAAAATTAAGCCTGTAGGAAGCAATAAAGAAATTGATGTAGACATCAGAATCATCACCGCCACAAACGAAGACTTACGGGAAGCGGTAAAAAATGGGACATTCAGAGAGGATTTGTACCATAGAATAAATGAGTTCTCTATACATTCCCCCTCTTTGGTAGATCGTGACGAAGATTTGATGCTCTTTTCTGATTTTTTTCTTGAAAAATCAAATCAGGAATTAAACAAAAAAATCATTGGGCTTTCTGCTGAAGTAGTTACAATTTTTCAAAACTACAGATGGCCGGGCAATCTGCGTGAGCTTCAAAATTGCATCAAAAGGGCCACGCTCTTGTCGCAAGGAGATTTCATTGAAAAATCAGCACTACCCGCAGAATTTTTTCAAAATGAAAACCTAGACACCTCTGATCTGTCTTTGTCTCAAAACGAAAAAGAAGTCATTCAGGAAGCTTTAGCTAAAACCAATAACAACAAAACAGAAGCTGCTAAATTATTGAAAATCAACAGAAAAACACTGTATAATAAATTAAAATTATACAATATCAATTAGTTTAATTCCTTTTCTAACAGGACAAAAAGAGCTGTTATTTTGAGCTTCAAATTAATTGAAGCCATGGTTATTTCTTCAAGTGTTAAGTCTTCTTGCTCTAATACATCTAGAATAACACTGATTTCTGATGCGCTAATTTGCTTGAACATGGGCCCCATTTTATGAGCTGTATTCTTAATCTCCATAAAATCAATGTTTGAAACTGACCGATCTAAATTTTCTAAATTCTCTGCCGTACTTTTTATAAATGAGAGTAACACTTCTTTTAAAGCAACTATATCATTAGATAAAAAAGCGTTCAAGACTTTTAATGAATAAGGCCTTTCCTCCTTTGTTTGCTTGCTTTTTAGAATTCCTTCAAAGGGAACTGCGTCATTGTTCAAAATAGACTGTAGTGTTTTAAGCAGTATATTAGGAGAATAGGGCTTGCTGATTACAGTGGTAAATCCTGCGGTTGTGTAGTTGTTCAGATTTAAATCATTTCTTCCGGTGACCGCTATTACAGGTTGTTTTTCATACTCGTATTTAGAATTATCTATGAGTTCTTTCAAAAATAAAAACCCGTCCATAACCGGCATTTGAATATCGGTGATAATCAAATCAAAGGTAATATTTGATAGCGCATCAAGAGCTTCTTTTGCACTAGCAAAAGGGAATACAATATATTGGTTTTGTTTTAAAACTTCAGTTGTTAATTTCAACAAGCTTTCATCGTCATCTATCAGTATGGCTATATAGTGCTTTTTTGACGGATTCGCAGTAGTCTGTTTTTCGGAAACCGTGACATCAAAAAGTAAGGGGATTTGGATTGTAAACAAACTTCCCTTTCCTAATTCACTTTTCAAATGCAAAGCACCGCCTAGAATCGCTGTCATTTTTTTAGAAATGGTAAGTCCTAATCCTGTCCCGCCATATTTTTTCTCTATATTCTTATCGGCTTGAATGAATTCCTCAAAAATGAGTTCTTGGTTTTTTTCTGCTATTCCAATCCCGGAATCTTCTATTTGTATCGCTATCAATTGTGTTTCCAAGTAGATTTCAACACTAATTTTTATGAATCCTTTTTCAGTAAACTTGAACGCATTTCCAATAAGGTTTGATACTATTTGTCTTAAACGAAAAGGATCCCCAATGATTTTTTTTTCGAGATTAGGGTCAATTTCAACAATCAGTTGAATTGGTTTTTGTGCATAAACGGATTGAATGCTATTTGCCACTTCATAAATCATCTCGTACAGCGAAAACGGGATTTTTTCTATCGTGATTTTCCCAGCTTCAATTTGAGTAAAATCCAATAGATCCTGAACCAATTGTGAAATATAATCGGAGGAACCTTTGATGTTCTTGGTGTAATAGCATTGTTTACTGCTTAAATCGGAATTTCCCAATAATTCCGTATAGCCAATAATCGTGCTTAAAGGGGTTTTCAGGTCGTGGCTTACAGTTGCAATGAGTTGCTCCCGACTAATAAGTAATTTTTTGGATTTTAGATTTGCCTCCTCCAATTGTTTCTTATAGGATTGGGTTTTTGAGTAATCATTTAGAATTATAATCAAAAAAAACAAAGTAAGCAATAATCCAATTATAGCCGCAGAGGTTACAATTTGATTCGTTTTTGCTAAGGAATTCTCTCTATCCGAATAATTTTTTGTGGTGTTTATTATAATTTCCCGTTCTATAATGTTAAGGACTTTTCTTAGCTGGTCAGAGATTGAAAGTTCATTTTGCAATAATTTATTTTCCTCAAAATTCAATAATTTTTTCTTTCGGGATGTTTCTCTTTTTACCTCATTTAATAAATTTTTAGAAACCGTCAAAATAGAATCGGTTGCTTTTTTACTTAACGTATTGGTACTATCATCCGGAATGTTTTGATTTAAGTAGGCAACATATTTCTGAAGGACATTTCGTTGATAAATTCCCATTCTGGCGGGATCTTTTACAAAATCTTCTAATTCCAGTTTCCGCAAAGAAGACTCCATTTTAGTCAAATCACCAATCGCGTCGTCCACCGCATCTTCATTTTCACTTTTATTTTTAATAAGTTTTAGTTGCTGGATATTTATCGTTTTCTTAGATAGCAATTGCTTGACACTGTCTAGTAAAGTGATTTGGTGTGGTGTGGAGACAAACAATTTCAAGGAATCAATTTCTGCTTTTAACAGCGTATTTTTCTTTATATAGTTGTTAAAATCTTTTTCTGATTCTGATTGAATGGCTATTCGAGCTAAATTTTCCGTTTCATATGTATCAGAGAGCAAGTTGCTAACCCGTAAAATAGTATTGCTTTCCTCGGTAATTCTTTCTTCGGTTTTTGAAAAATTCTTGTTCTCGGAGTATAAAAACCAGCCCACACTGGCAAAAAGCACCGCCAAAACCAGATAACTCAGGAAAACTTTTATCGGAATATAACTTTTTTTGTTATTCATTTTTCAAAGATAAAAATTACAAAATTATTTAAAGTTAAGGTATTCAAAATATTTTGACACAAACAAAAAACCCCACGAAAAAGTGAGGCTTCCTATTTTTAAAATGATTTCTACAAGGTTTCTTTGAGCCATTTGAAAAATTCACCTTGCCAAACCTGCGCATTTTGAGGTTTCAGTACCCAGTGATTTTCTTCCGGGAAATACAAAAATCTACTTTTTATTCCTCGTAATTGTGCTGCTTGGAACGCTTCCTGTCCTTGTCCTATTGGTACACGAAAATCTTTTCCGCCTTGAATAATTAAAATAGGTTTGTTCCATTTCTCTACCAGAGTCATTGGGTTGAATGTCGTGTAGGTTTTTTGCGCTACAGCATTGTCTTTTTCCCAATAAGCACCGCCAAAATCCCAATTGCTGAAGAAAACTTCTTCGGTAGTCCCAAACATGCTTTGGGTGTTAAAAACACCATCATGGGCAATGAAGGTTTTGAATCGGTTGTTGTGCATTCCGGCCAGATAGAAAACAGAATACCCACCGTAACTGGCACCAACGCATCCTAAACGAGTGGCATCAACATATTTTTCCTTAGCAATAGCATCAATCGCTGACAGGTAGTCATCAATTACTTGTCCGCCCCAATCTTTGCTGATTTGCTCATTCCATTCCACGCCATGACCTTGCATTCCACGACGGTTAGGAGCCACAACAATATAGCCGTTGGCAGCCATCAGCTGTAAATTCCATCGGAAGGAATAAAATTGTGTCAATGGAGATTGAGGTCCGCCTTGACAATACAAAAGCGTTGGGTATTTTTTTGAAGCATCAAAATTAGGAGGAAGAACCACCCAAACTAACATTTTTTTGCCATCTGTTGTCGTTACATATCTTCTTTCGGTTTTGCTTAGCGCCAAAGAATTATAAATTGTAGTATTGACATTAGACAGTTGTTTCCAAGTCTTTTTCTTCAGATTATAAGAAAAAAGTTCTGCCGCATGATTCATGTCGGTTCTCGTTACAATGATATTATCACCGGAAAACCCAACTAAATCATTGACATCAAATTCTCCATTGGTGACTTGGCGAACGGTAATTGCTCCCGAAGCTTCTGGATTGGTCAGACCAGGAAAATTAACTTCAAACAACTGCTTTGTTCCGTCTACAGGGGCAACAAAAAATATTTTTTCCCCGTCACTACTCCAGATGAAATTGTCTACTGTTCCATCCCAATTGGCCGTTAAGTTCATTTTCATTCCTTTGAAACTAACTATCAGGTCGTTTTTATCTGCCTCATACCCATCTCGTTTCATTTGCAACCAAGTCAAATTTCCGGTTGGAGAAAATTGTGGAGCGGTATCATATCCAAGGTTTTCTTCCGTTCTATTGCTGGTTTTCCCAGTTTTCAGGTTGTATTCATAGATATTGGTGTTGGTAGAAAGAGCATAGTCAGTTCCTGCTTTTTTCTTGCTTACGTACAGAATACTTTTGCTGTCTGGCGACCAAATGTAATCTTCATCACCACCAAAAGGTTTTTGTGGACTGTCGAAATTTTCGCCTTTCAGAATGTCAATTCCCATGGCGCCTTCTTTGTTTTCTTTATAAAAAACATGGTTGTATTTGCCTTCATTCCAGGTATCCCAATGACGATAATTCAATCCGTCATAGATTTGAACATCTGATTTTACTAATTCTGGATAAAAATCTTTTCCATGAACGTTCTCCATTTTTACTTCTTCATTGTAAACGATATATTTCCCGTCAGGAGAACTGTTTTTATCTTTTAACAGGGCTGCGGTATCTTTTACTTCGGTTGGATTTCCGCCATTTACGGGTAAAGTGTAGAATTTTGTATCCGATTTATTTTCTTGAACAGAAGGAGTTGTTACTTTATACACTACATTTTTTCCATCTTTGGAAATGCCTAAAGGGGTTACTCTTCCTAGTTTCCAGAGCAGTTCTGGAGTCATTACATTTTGTGCCATAGCATTTAAACTCATCATTAATAAAGGTATAAATAGGAATTTGTTCATTTTAATAATTTATTTTTTCGAATGCTAAAATTAGCCAATTTAATTTGATGTTTTTTTGTTTTTAATACTTGTTTTTTAGCCCCGATAAAAGTGGAAATCCTTTTGTTTTTTTCTTTAAAAAATAAAAGATTACTTCACACTACTTTTATTTTAATTGGAGTTCAGTGAATTTATTTAGAACGGATAGCGGTATTAGCTCCAAAAAATTATTATTTTTATAAAAATATTTAAACATGGATTTGAGCTATTGGGAGTTGAAAAACTGGTTTACTGATGTAAATTATACCATCGTAGGAAGCGGTATTGTGGGCTTACATGCTGCATTACGCTTGCGCGAAAGATTCCCTGAAAGCAAAATTCTAGTGTTGGAAAAAGGAATGTTGCCGCAGGGCGCGAGTACTAAAAATGCCGGTTTTGCTTGTTTTGGAAGTCTCTCAGAAATCATCGATGATTTAAAATCCCACTCGGAAGAGGAAGTCATTCATCTCGTTCAAAAACGGTGGCAAGGCTTGCAGTTGTTGCGAAAAAGATTGGGTGATGACACGATAGATTTCAAGCCATACGGCGGATATGAGTTGTTTTTAAAAGCAGATGAAAGTAGCTATAATGAATGTGCTGGAAAATTACCATTTATCAATGAAATCTTAAGACCACTTTTCAAAGCCGATGTTTTCGCCATGGAAGTAAACTGTTTTGGGTTTAGCGGGATAGAGGAATATTTAGTTTTCAATCCGTTTGAAGCACAAATAGATACCGGAAATATGATGCAGGCGTTGTTGAAAGAAGCGGTTTCTAAAAATATTTTAATCCTGAATCAACAAACCGTTACCTCCTATTTCGACAACGGGAATAAAGTGGAAGTGGCACTTGCTGATTTTAGTTTTAGTACCCAGAAAATACTGTTTGCAACAAATGGTTTTGCTAATACATTGACAAATGGTGCGGTTAAACCGGCCAGAGCACAAGTTTTAATTACGGAGCCTATCAAAAACTTAAATATAAAAGGAACTTTTCACTTGGATAGAGGGTATTATTATTTTAGGAATATTGGCGATAGAATACTACTGGGCGGAGGAAGAAATCTGGATTTTGAAACGGAAAATACAACTGAATTTGGACAAACAGAAATTGTCCAAAATAAATTGGAACAATTATTAAAAGAAGTAATTTTGCCGAATCAGGATTTCCAAATTGCACACCGTTGGAGCGGCATTATGGGTGTTGGTAACAGCAAAAGTCCTATCGTTTCACAACTGTCAGACAATGTCTATTGCGGTGTACGATTGGGTGGAATGGGAGTGGCAATAGGGAGTTTAATTGGAACAGAATTAGCAGATTTAGTATAATGGCAACGAAAATAACACCCAGGAAATCAAAACAACCCATTAAAAAGAAACAACCTCTTTTATGAGCAAACTAATTCGTTTTTTATTCAAAATATTGTTGTGGTTCATCGGACTCTCTTTATTTTTTGTGGTATTTTTTAAATTTGTACCCGTTCCGTTTACCCCATTAATGGTGATTCGTGCAATTGAAAATAAAACTGCAGGAAAAGAAGTTTTCTTCAGCCACGACTGGGAACCTATTGAAAACATCTCGATGAATCTTCAAAAAGCCGTGATTGCCAGTGAAGATGGAACGTTCCTGAAACATAATGGTTTTGATTTTGTAGCCATGCAAAAAGCGTATAAAAGCAATGAACGAGGCCGAAGAATAAAAGGAGGAAGCACAATATCACAACAAACGGCCAAAAACGTATTTCTTTGGCAAGGCCGCAGTTATTTGAGAAAAGGATTGGAAGCATATTTCACTCTTCTGATTGAAATCATTTGGGGAAAGGAACGCATTATGGAAGTCTACTTGAACAGTATCGAAATGGGAAATGGTGTCTATGGAGCTCAAGCAGCCACTGAACATTGGTATCGAAAAGATGCTTCCAGTTTAACACTAATCCAGGCTGCAGGAATAGCCGCGATATTACCCAATCCAAGAAAATATTCGGCGACTAGTTCTTCCACGTATATCAACAGGCGAAAAGCTAAAATTGTACGCGTGATGCGACAAGTAGGAAAAATTGAATATCCAAAATAGTTTGTAGCAGTCTTAAAAAGTAATCAGATAATTTCTAAAAATAAAAAACCGTAAACTCTTAATTAAAAGATTTTACGGTTTTGTTTTGTGGAGAATATCGGATTCGAACCGATCACCTCTTGCCTGCCAGGCAAGCACTCTAGCCAAATGAGCTAATCCCCCAAACTAGTTCGCAAATATAACATATAAATTTCCCAAAAAGCAAATTTCAAAATACAAATCCATTCTATTTGAAAAAAAGTCAAATCCTCCTTTACTTTTTTTAACTTTACATCAAAATCCCCACTATGGTATCAGAAAACCCAATAGGTTCGCTCTTCACAACTATTGATAATAAAATTGCAACCGTTACATTTGCTCATCCTTCGAGTAATTCTTTTCCGAGAGAATTGTTAGATCGACTCACTACTGAATTCAATAATTTAAGTGCCGATCCAGCCGTTTCGGTGATAGTTATACAAAGTGAAGGCTCGGGTGCTTTTTGTGCGGGTGCTTCTTTTGATGAACTTTTAGCTGTTTCCAATGAAGAAGCAGGAACACAATTTTTTTCTGGATTTGCGCATTTGATCAATGCAATGCGTTCATGTTCCAAGCTTATCGTCGGGCGCATTCATGGAAAAGCAGTTGGTGGAGGCGTAGGAATTGCTTCCGCCTGTGATTATGCATTGGCGACAAAAAATGCATCAATAAAACTATCAGAATTGGCCATCGGAATTGGTCCCTTTGTAATAGAACCTGTCGTTTCGAAGAAAATCGGAAAAACGGCAATGGCCGAAATGACCCTCGCAGCCCATGAATGGAAAACTGCTGATTGGGCCACAGCCAAAGGATTATACGCTAATACTTTTGAAACCATAACAGAACTGGATGCCGCAATAGCTGATTTCACTGGTAAATTATCCGGTTACAATCCAAAAGGTTTATTGGAGATGAAAAAGGTTTTCTGGGAAGGAACGCAACATTGGGATACATTGTTGCTAGAACGCGCCGCGATTTCGGGTAAATTGGTGTTGTCTGATTTTACCAGAAAAGCATTGTCCCAATTCAAAAAGTGATTTTCGAAGGATTTATTCTGAATTTATTTCAGGAGCTATTTCCTGCTGTACACTATATCTTTTTATAAGGTGGAAAAAAATCACCTTATAAAAAGGATGCCGTTTCCATCAGGGCTAGAACATTTGTGGATTATCAAATTCGGATTACAAACAAAATAATTTCATCCTATCTCCCTCCACTTTGGGGAGGGTTGGGGAGGGAAAATATTTACATCCCATTTCTCATATCAATTTGCTAAATTTGCATCAAAATTAAACTCCAATGAGCAATATCAGAATTACTAAACAATTTAGTTTCGAAACCGGTCACGCCTTATATGGCTATGATGGGAAATGTAAAAATGTCCACGGACATAGTTATAAATTGTCAGTAACGGTAATTGGAACCCCAATTTCAGATCGCACTAATGTGAAATTTGGAATGGTGATTGACTTCACGGATTTAAAGAAAATTGTAAAAGAAGAAATAGTAGATCAGTTTGACCATGCGACTGTTTTCAACGGAACAACCCCGCATATCGAATTGGCAAACGAATTAATAGTTCGCGGACACCATGTTATTTTAGTAGAGTACCAACCAACAAGCGAAAATATGGTAGTTGATTTTTCTCAAAGAATCATCAGAAGATTACCCGAAGGAATCACCCTTTTCTCTTTGAAATTACAAGAAACCGAATCTTCTTTCGCGGAATGGTTTGCCAGTGATAATGTGAAATCCATACTGTAACTTCATGCAATTACACAATAACAAAAAAATATATTTTGCCTCCGACCAGCATTTTGGCGCACCGACACCCGAATTGAGTTTCCCGAGAGAACAAAAATTCGTAGCTTGGCTCGACGAAGTAAAAGACGATGCTGAAGCTATTTTTCTATTGGGCGATTTATTTGATTTTTGGTTCGAATACAAAACCGTAGTTCCAAAAGGGTTTATCCGTATTTTAGGTAAATTGGCCGAAATCCGAGACAGCGGAATTCCAATTTATTTCTTCGTGGGAAACCATGATTTATGGATGGAAGATTATTTCCAGAAAGAACTCAATATTCCTGTGTTTCATGACAATCAAGAATATACTTTTGGAGATAAAACATTCCTTATTGGCCACGGCGACGGAAAAGGTCCCGGTGATTTAGGATACAAACGCATGAAAAAGATATTTACAAATCCGTTTTTCAAATGGCTTTTTAGATGGTTGCATCCGGATATTGGCGTGAAACTGGCGCAATACCTTTCCGTAAAAAACAAACTCATTTCTGGCGATGAAGATGTGACTTTTCTTGGCGAAGACAACGAATGGCTGATTCTCTATTCTAAAAGAAAACTGGAAACCAAACACTACAATTACCTTATTTTTGGCCACCGCCATTTGCCTATGAAAGTAACAGTAGGAGAAAATGCCGAATATGTGAATCTAGGTGACTGGATTACGTATTTTACTTATGGTGTTTTTGACGGTGAGAATTTTGAGATTAAAAAGTATAAAAATTAAATTATGAAAACTGAAAATAAAGTATCTAAATTTTTTATTCATTTAGGAATTATATTGTTGACTGTTGGTTTTTTATCTATCGACTTGGATGATTTTTCTTTTGAAAATAATAAAAAATCATATTTCAAAATTATCGTTGCAATTGTATCTTTCATGATTTCGTTTTACAGAATTCAAAACGAAAAACATACCAATCAAATTAAAAACTGAAAAGCATATAAGAAAATACTTTTTGTATATTTTGCAATTATCGCAAATAAACCAATCCCTAATTCATTCCCTCTCCATACAAATAATCATCTAGATTTATTTTAAACAAAGTGCCTTCTACCAAATCTTTTACGGCATCTAATTCTTCCATGGAAACGGCCAAATCAATTTGGGAACAAGGTGTTTTTAGTAAAAATTTGTGGCATTTGTTTTTCAGTTCACAATCGTCGCAGCATCTGTTTTGGATGTAGCTGTCTTCAATACAACGCTTAAATAGTTGCAGTTCCTGTTGGGTAAAATAAAAACCCATTTCTCTAAAAACCAATTGGACTTTGTCCAGTACAACGTCATTATCTTTTCTCCAGTAGAAAGCAGTGCCTAAATTGTTATGATATATTTGTTTTATTTCTTGCATGTTTCATTAGTTTGAAGCAAATATAAATATTATTTATATTTGTTCTAAATAATAAAACATAAAAAAGCATAAAAGTTTGGTAAAATAATCTTGAGATTTTTCTAAAATAGCATGTTTAATGCCATTCTACTTTTGTAATTAACAACCGTGCAGTTTGTCATTTCGACGAAGGAGAAATCACATCAAGTTATTCAAATTGTGTGATTCCCCCTTGTCGGACACGAGTGATAGCAAACTGGCGAAGCAATGACAATATTACTCGCTATTTTCATGTTCCTCAATATCTTTTTGCAAGTCCAGTTTTCTAAAAGTAGGGAATACAGCTCCTGTAATAAATACAGTAATCAGTGTCATGCTTCCACCAAAGACCACTGCGCTAACAGTTCCCATCAGCTTTGCGGTTAATCCACTTTCGAAAGCACCCAATTCATTAGAGGAACCCACAAATATAGAATTCACGGCTGCAACTCGGCCTCTCATGTGATCTGGTGTTTTCAATTGCAAAATAGTTTGGCGTATCACCACCGAAATCCCATCGAAAACACCGCTTAAAAATAAAGCCGCAACTGACAACCAAAAAATCGATGAAAGTCCAAAAACGATAATACAAATCCCAAACGCAAAAATTGCCGACAACAGTTTCATACCCGCATTTTTGGTAAAAGGAATATAAGCGGATATTATTAGCATCAAAAATGCGCCAACTGCCGGTGCGGCTCTCAAAACACCAAATCCTTGCGGGCCTACTTTCAAAATATCTTGTGCAAAAATGGGTAACAGCGCTACAGCTCCTCCAAAAAGGACGGCAATCATATCTAGTGATAAAGCACCTAAAATCGTTTTATTGTTGTAGACAAACTTCACACCTTCCTTCAAACTTTCCATAATGGGTTCGCCAATTTTTGGATTCAAAATAGGTTTCGTTGCAATTTGGGTTAAAGCGATTAACGCAAAAAGTGAACACCCCAAAACGATGGACATGGACCAATGAACACCAATCCAATTGATCGAAAAACCGGCTACCGCAGGTCCTAAAACGGAACTTATTTGCCAAACAGAACTGCTCCAAGTGGCAGCATTGGGATATAATTTTTTAGGAACAATCAAAGACAAAAGAGAAAATATCGTCGGGCCAAGAAAAGCACGAACCAATCCACCTAAAAACACGAAAAAGTAAATAGAATATAAAATAGTTTGGGTAGAAAAGTCTTTTATAAAGGGTGGCCATGTAAATAAAAACAAGCCCAAACTAATAATTGAAAATCCTAATATGCATTTAAATAGCAATCCTTTTTTCTCCTTTTGATCGACTATATGTCCGGCAAATAAAGCCATTGAAATGGCTGGAATAACTTCCATTAATCCGATAATTCCTAAGGACAACGGGTTTTTGGTTAAACTGTAAACTTCCCATTCAATGACAATAAATTGCATCGACCAGCCAAAAACCATAGCAAAACGCAATAACAAAAAAATATTGAATTCTTTATACCGCAGTGCCGAATACGGGTCTTTTTTTTTCATATCAAAATAATCATTCTTTAATATCTCGCAATCGCAATTGCAAGCTTATTTTTCCTTTCCATTCGTTTTCATCAATGCAATAGACCGCTTGAAAAGGTTTTTGATGCGTAGTCAGTTCCATTTTGTCACCTAAGTTAAAACCAATTGCAGCAATACCTTCGGAATTATTTTGTTTGACAAAAAGTTTTAGGTGTTCCTCTTCTTGACCCATAGGTTTTCCATAACCAGTGTCTTTAATGTTTTTAGTCAGGAAAATTGGCGTCATATTTTGTGGTCCGTACGGTTCAAATTGTTTCAGAATCCGAATTAATTTTGGAGTAATATCCGCAAAATCAATCTCGGCGTCAACTGCAATTTCGGGTGTCAACATATCCGAATGAATGGTTCTTTCCACTTCTTTTTCGAAAGCGTCTTTAAAGATTTGATAGTTTTCTGCCGCCAATGTCATTCCCGCAGCATACATGTGACCGCCAAATTGTTCCAAATATTCTGTACACGCTTCGAGTGCATTATACACATCAAATCCTTTTACGGATCGTGCCGAAGCCGCATATTTATCCCCACTTTTGGTAAAAACAAGTGTTGGTCGATAATAGGTTTCTATCAATCGGGAAGCAACAATTCCTATTACTCCTTTGTGCCAATCTTCTTGAAAAACTACGGAAGTAAAACGTTCTTTTTCATTATTTTCCTCAATCTGTTGCAACGCTTCTTTGGTAATTAATTTATCTAAATCTTTTCGTTCAGAATTATATGCCTCAATTTCAGAAGCAAATTGTTGGGCTTGCTCAAAATTAAATTCGGTTAGTAATTCTACCGCATGATTGCCGTGTTTGATCCGTCCGGCAGCGTTTATTCTGGGAGCGATGATGAAAACAACATCGGTAATGTCTAAGGTTTGTTTTTTTATCTGGTGGATTATAGCTTTGATTCCTGGTCTTGGATCCGTGTTTATAACTTGCAGTCCAAAATAAGCCAGCACCCGATTTTCTCCGGTCATCGGAACGATATCAGCGGCAATGGCAGCCGATACTAAATCCAGATACGGAACCAAATCCTCAATTGTCTGGTTTCGGTTGACACCCAAAGCCTGAATCAATTTGAAACCTATTCCACAACCACACAACTCATCATAAGGATAATTACAATCATCACGTTTTGGATCGAGAACAGCAACGGCTTCAGGCAGAGAATTTCCTGGTCTATGGTGGTCACAAATGATAAAATCGATGTTTTTTGCTTTGGCATACCCCACATGATCAATGGATTTTATACCACAATCCAAAGCGATGATAAGTGAAAACCCATTGTCATCAGCAAAGTCAATTCCTTTAAATGAAATTCCGTACCCTTCATCATAACGATCCGGAATGTAAGTCGCCACGTTTGGATAATAGGTTTTTAAATAGGAAGAAACGAGAGAAACTGCGGTGGTACCATCGACATCATAATCGCCAAAAACAAGAATATTTTCCTCATTTTCAATTGCTTTTTCGATTCTAGAAACTGCTTTTTCCATATCTTTCATCAAGTACGGATCGTGCAAATCATCTAAACTCGGACGAAAAAAGCGTCTGGCATCTTCAAAAGTTTCAATGCCGCGTTGCACTAATAAAGTGGCTACAAAATCTTCTACATTCAATGCTTTCGCCAAATCTTGAACGGCATTTTCGGAAGGTTTTGGTTTTAGGGTCCAACGCATATTGATTTGGGATTATAAAATTGTATTAGGAATTTTGTCAGGTCGAGCGCAGTCGAGACCAACTGATGTGTCTCGACTGCGCTCGACCTGACATCGGATTGTGATTTTATTTTGAAACCAAAGCACTTCCGTAAAATGCAATTCCATCCCATCCGGTTTTCATGAAATTGCGGATGTTTTGGTGATCTGTTCCGTTTGGATTTTGCAAAACATCTTCGTAATAATACGCTCCAAAACAGGCTAATGTTGCTGCTTCTGATAAACTTTGAATTTCAGCGAAAGCAAACAACTTGCAAGATCCTGAATTTTCTCCAGCTGCATTGTGTTGCAAACCATTCTCAAATGCCGTAGGAGTAAAATCGTAGTTATCTTCAATTGTTGCGATGGTTTCTACAAACGTGATCATTTCTGGCGTTTGCTTTAATTTATCTAAAAAGGATTCTAAATTCATAGTTTTTTATGGGTTATTCTTCTTCCGAAAATTTACTTTTTTTAGGTTCTTTAGTGATAGTTTTTCCACTGATCACGACGACAATTTCACCTCTTGGCGCTATTTTATTAAAATGATCGACCACTTCTTTCACGCTTCCGCGAACATTTTCTTCGTGTAGTTTGGATAATTCTCTGGAAACCGATATTTGGCGGTCTTCGCCAAAAAAGGTAATGAATTCCGCTAAAGTTTTTACTAATTTATGTGGAGAAACATATAAAATCATCGTTCTGGTTTCTTCTGCCAACGCTAAATATCTAGTTTGACGTCCTTTTTTATCAGGCAAAAAACCTTCGAAAACAAATTTATCATTGGGTAAACCACTGTTGACTAATGCCGGAACAAACGCCGTTGCACCCGGTAAACATTCCACATCAATTCCGTTTTCAACACAAGCGCGGGTCAGTAAAAAACCAGGATCAGAAATCGCTGGCGTTCCTGCATCTGAGATTAAGGCGATATTTTCTCCGGCTTTTAACCTCGAAATTAAATTCTCGATGGTTTTGTGTTCGTTGTGCATGTGATGGCTGTACATGTGAGTGCCAATTTCGAAATGCTTTAACAATTTTCCGCTTGTACGCGTATCTTCGGCGAGAATCAAATCGACTTCTTTAAGAATCCGAATCGCTCGAAAAGTCATATCTTCGAGATTGCCAATAGGCGTAGGAACGATGTATAATTTTGACATAGATAAAATAATTAAATACAAAATTTAAAGAAAGTCTGTATTTGT
This sequence comes from Flavobacterium bomense, assembly GCF_003970355.1. Classification (NCBI taxonomy): domain Bacteria; kingdom Pseudomonadati; phylum Bacteroidota; class Flavobacteriia; order Flavobacteriales; family Flavobacteriaceae; genus Flavobacterium; species Flavobacterium bomense. Next base: position 183,217 of record NZ_RYDJ01000001.1, read on the forward strand.
TCAAATGTATATTCAGAACAATTCAAGGCGATTTACAAAAATTTTTTCTCTATAATATCCATAAAACGTTCTTCATACTCTTGTTTTCCTTCCCAGTTGTTATAGTCCGGTTTTACCATTTCCTGGATAAAATCTCTAGTTTCATAGAAGGTATCAAATGTGATTAATTGATTTAAAACGCGGTTGTAATCTTCGCTGCTGTTTCCAAAAAGATGTTTTATAAAAGCAATGCGGTCATTTAAATCGATATTGATTCCTTTGGCTAATTTTTCGTTCAGCGAAACTATTTTTGGCTCTACTTTTTCGGTTGGTGCTGCGGGAGTACTTTCTGATTCTGGTTCTTCAGGTTGTAGATTTTCTTTTGGAGTTTCAATAACTATTGCTGTTGGAATGTTATCTACTTGCTGTTTTTTTACAAAAAGCGTGTCGTGATAATTGCCTCCTAATAAATCCTCAAAAGAGATTTGCACCGCTTGCGCTTTCTTTGGCATTTCCAATTCCGTCTGCGTTTCTTCTTCCTGTGATAATTCAAAAGCAGGTTCAAAAGGCGCTTCCGGTTCTGCTGTCTCATCCTCTGCTTCCGTTTCCGTAGCAACAACTGTTTCGCCGACTACCATTTCCTCTTCTTTTTCATGCTCCTCAAGTAGCGCTTCGGCTTGCTCTAAAGGCATTTCGATAGTTTTCTCAGCAGCTGCTTCCTCAATAATTATTTCCTCTTCAGGAATTTTATCAGCTTCAGTTTCTTGGACTTCCACGGCACTTTCTTCTTCCGTTGCAACTGGATCCGATTCCTCTGAAGGAGTTATTCCTTGGGTTTGTTCCAAAGTCGTCTCTACTGTTTCTTCAACTATTGTTTCTTCTAGTACCGCAACTGTTTGTGGTTGAACGGAATCAGTTGTATCAAAAACAGCTGCGATTTCTCTACTGATTTCCGTTATACCAATGGTTGGTTTTGCTTCACTGAAATGTTCTTCCACAAATCGTAAGACAGAAAGTTTTTCGTATAACTTCTGTGTTTCCAGATATAATTGATTGATATCAGATTTATTTTTTAGCTGTAATATTCTGTGTGCAATGCTGATTAAATCGGCTTCCAATTTTTTTTTCATGTCTGTTGAAATTATAGGGTGTTAAGCGGGTCTTTTTTGATGCGTTTTCGTATTCCGTTTGATATCGTCCCAAGAAAAGGGAATCTTTGTGAACACGATTTTTATTTTTTTAAATAAGTGCTCTCGAATCTCCCATTTGATATAAATTTTATACTTTTGAAACGACGTAAAAGTATACAATTTTTAAGTCGGTTTCTTTATTATAAAGCAATAAAAACTATTCATTTTTTAAGTCAGAAAAATACAAAATGTTTCTCGAAAATACAGTAAATCACAAAGAACAATTTGGTTGGATCGAAGTCATTTGTGGCTCCATGTTTTCGGGTAAGACCGAAGAATTGATCCGTCGTTTGAGAAGAGCGCAATTTGCCAAGCAAAAAGTCGAAATTTTCAAACCAGCAATCGACACCCGCTATGATGATGAAATGGTGGTCTCTCATGATGCTAATGAAATCCGTTCTACGCCCGTTCCCGCTGCCGCAAATATTGCAATTTTGGCGCAAGGTTGTGATGTAGTGGGCATTGACGAAGCACAGTTTTTCGATGACGAAATTGTCAAGATCTGTAACGATTTGGCCAATCAGGGAATCCGTGTTATTGTGGCCGGATTGGATATGGATTTCAAGGGAAATCCTTTTGGCCCGATGCCTGCTTTAATGGCAACTGCTGAATATGTAACCAAAGTCCATGCCGTGTGTACCCGCACGGGAAATCTCGCGAATTACAGTTTCCGCAAAACCGACAATGACAAACTCGTCATGCTGGGCGAAACCGAAGAATACGAACCATTGAGCCGTGCTGCGTATTATCATGCGATGCGGAAAGATCAGGAGAAGTAAATCCTCTCCCCTTCTTAATTCCATTTTTTTCTGAAATTCCCAAGTTAGATAATTCACATACGAATAGGTTTTATTTAAATCCAATAAATTAATGTCTGTTATCACAACTATTCCTTTTTAACAAAACTACAAAAAAAGGATCCTCGTGGAATAACTTTGTTAAATTGATTCCTGCTATAACTGACAAATAGAATTTAGTCTACACGGTTGAACTATATTTGAGACCAATAATCCTAAATCTGCAACTCTGATAGCAATAAAACAGGTGTTGTGGTATCGATAACTTGATAAATATCAGATATTTTTTTAAAATAGTTGGTTTTAAGACATGCTACCATAAAAGTACATGCTTGACTTCCTATAATCACTTTTTAAACAAAATAGGTTAGACTATTCAAAATTTGATGCGTATTGACTTAAAAATTACACCTCTAAATTAACCATTAAACCAATCAACTCCTTTTGGGTTGTTATCCCTTTATCGTGCAAATACCAGAGTTGTAAGTTGGTTTTTAAAGTTTCGTCAATAACGCCAAATTCTTTTTTATAATCCGCAACCAAATCAGCAGCAGCTTTAGGTCTTGGTCCCCAACTACCGAGTATAGCGCCTGTTGTTTTAGCGACAACGATCAATATAGGAATTGATTTTTTTTTGTTCGTCAAATATAAGTTCATTAATTCTTCATTTTCATCACGCAGCACAATTCTCAAGTCAATTTTGCCAGATTGCACTGCCATTGTATTCATGATTGGCAACAACTGAGCAGCATCTCCGCACCAACCTTCTGAAATTACCACCCAAATGTATTCACTTTTTAGATTCTTTAACTTAATCTGATTTTCTTCCGTAATTGTAATGGTTTTGTCCAAACGATGCATACGGGTTTCATTCAGGGTGCTATACTGCGTCAAATTTTCGGATTGTTCCTTTCCTGTGGATTTTCCTTCCAATATTAAATCTGAAATAAGTTTTCTGTAATCGGTATAGGAATGACTGTTAAATAATGCTTTAGCTACAGGAATTTTCATAATACGTAAGTTGTTTACACAAAGTTAGCATAAAATTGGCCTATAAAGATGACTTATATCAGTTTCAATTCTACAAAAAGTGTATTTTTATCCTAAATTACAAAGATGGATTTAAAAACAAAATCGATAGGATTAGTTCTCTCCGGAGGCGGCTCTAAGGGTATTGCTCATGCTGGCGTGATCAAATTTTTAGAAGAAAAAAACATACGCCCGTCTCAGATAGCGGGCACGAGCGCAGGTGCTATTGTTGGTGCAATGTATGCCTGGGGAAAGACACCGGAGGAAATTCTGGAGTTTTTCAAGTCGATCTATCTTTTTCATTGGAAACATTTGACCTTTAAAAAGGCGGGGTTGATTGATTCAGAATCCTTCAAAAGTTATTTTCATACTATTTTTGGAGAGGCTGTTTTGGGCGATTTAAAAATTCCAATTCAAATTACAGCTACCGATATGGTTCGAGGAAAACTAAAAATATTTGCCCCAGAAACAAAAATTACAGATGCTGTTTTAGCTTCCTCGGCGTTTCCGGGTATTTTGTCCCCTTATGAAATAAAAGGAAGCATTTATAGTGACGGAGGGATCCTAAATCATTTTCCAACAGATATCCTGCAAGGACAATGCGATACCCTGATTGGTGTTTACGTGAGTCCTATTCAAAAAATAGACGCCAAAGATTTGAATACGATCAAAGCGGTAACGACTCGGGCTTTTGATATTCTTTCGGCAAATTCTAATATGCATAAATTTAACATCTGCGACTGGATCATAGAACCAAAGGATTTATGCCTGTACAGTACGTTTGAAACCAACCGAATTAAAATGGATGCCGTATTTAACATTGGCTATGAAGCCGCAAAAAAATCGTACGAAAAACTAAATTTATAAAATTTAAATAACGCATTTTTTAGAAAACAGAATATGTCTATATTTGCACCAATCAACTCAACACACACATGAAATACAAAAGAATTCTTCTTAAACTAAGTGGAGAAGCTTTAATGGGCGACTTGCAATACGGAATTGACCCAAAAAGACTAGCTGAATACGCTGACGAAATTAAACTAATTCATGATAAAGGAGTAGAAATAGCGATTGTAATAGGTGGTGGAAATATTTTTAGAGGAGTTGCCGGAGCCAGCGCAGGAATGGACAGAGTGCAAGGAGATTACATGGGAATGCTGGCCACTGTGATCAACGGAATGGCCTTACAGGGTGCACTGGAAGAAAAAGGAATGAAAACCCGTTTGCAAACGGCGTTAAAAATGGAATCCATTGCGGAACCTTATATCAAAAGAAGAGCCGACCGCCACCTGGAGAAAGGAAGAATTGTAATTTTTGGAGCCGGAACCGGAAATCCTTATTTCACAACAGATACCGCAGCCGTTTTACGGGGTATTGAGATCAATGCTAATGTGATTCTAAAAGGAACTCGCGTGGATGGTGTGTATGATTGTGATCCGGAAAAAAATCCATCTGCCGTGAAATTCGATTTTATTTCCTTTGAAGATGTCCTCAAAAAAGGATTGAACGTAATGGACACAACCGCTTTTACATTAAGCCAGGAAAATAAATTACCAATCGTGGTTTTTGATATGAATAAAGTAGGCAATTTATTAAAAATCTGCGAAGGAGAAAACATAGGAACCGTAGTAAATATATAGTTAATGGTTCCTGGTTATAGCTTTTGGATTGCTCCAAATTTCTAAAACCCAAAACCCAAAACCTAAAAAAATGACTGAAGAAATTGAATTTATATTAGATAGCACCAAGGAATCCATGACCGGTTCTATTGCACATTTAGAAAAAGAATTTTTGAATATTCGTGCCGGAAAAGCATCTCCTGCCATGCTGGGAAGTGTTTTTGTTGATTATTACGGATCGGCAACACCGCTTTCGCAGGTATCAAAAATCAGTGTGCCTGATGCAAGAACAATTACGTTGCAACCTTTTGAAAAAAACATGCTACACGTGATTGAAAAAGCAATTATGGTGGCCAACATTGGTTTTAACCCAATGAATAACGGTGATGTAATTATCATCAGTGTTCCTGCACTAACTGAGGAAAGAAGACGTGATCTTGCCAAACAAGCCAAAGTTGAAGCCGAAGACGCTAAAGTGGGTATCAGAAATGCCAGAAAAGATGCTAACACTGAGATCAAAAAATTAGAAAAAGAAGGAACATCAGAAGACATTTGCAAAAGTGCCGAAGAAGAAGTTCAAAACTTAACCAATAGTTATATCCGTAAAATAGATGAACTTTTAGTGGTTAAAGAAGCTGAAATCATGAAGGTGTAAAACAACCTCAACACCTATTGAAACCCGTCCCGTTAGTATAATTGGACGGGTTTTCTGTTTTTTGTAAATATCACTACAAGTGGGTATTATAATTTATAAAATATTTCTTATTTTTATGAAATATTAACATTTAAAAATTTTATGAAAACAAACAAACAAACAGCTAAAAAACTATTTATGCAGGACAACTATCCTTGGCTTGGTTTTAATTTTACTTAGTTGTTGTGAAGATTTATATGAGGAAAATATTGATGCTTCAATTGGCAAAGCAACTATTACTGAAATGAAATTTGAAGAGCTTTTGGCAAAAGATTCTAAATTTAAAGACTTAGTTGAAAAAGTAGGTGGAAATTTGATTACAAAAAAAAATGCATTCAAAAAACAAAACGATTTTATCATCACTAACGACAATGTAAAAAAAATTAAATTAAATAATATTATTTCTTATACAATGGCAATAAAAAGAAACAATGCTACTGATAATTTAAGTTTTGAAAATTTAGTTATACAAGAAGAAATTAATACTAATCCAAGAGCATACATTTTAAAATATATACCTAATAATATTATATTATCAGAAGGTCAATTATTGAATTTTGAAGGTAAAATTCAAATGAATCGTTTAGAAAAAGCACCTAAATTTAATAACAACAAACCACAGAACCGAACCACAGAATCAGAATGTTTCGTATATGTAGAACAATTATGGTGTTCAGCACCTTATCAAGGTAGTACACAACATCATTTACCCGGTGCGTCGTGTCAAGTTTCAACCCTTTATATAAGAACAGTTAAAGTATTAACACCTGATGCATGTGGTAGTACTGGTGGTGGTGGAACAAGTGGTTCAACAGGAAGTGATGGTGGTTTTGGCGATCCCTACGGTACAGGAGGTGGTGGCGGCTACGACAATAGTGATTATCCAACAGAGGATACATATACGGAGAATTATCAACAATATATTACAATCCCTATATTGAGTGCAGAAAATAGTTTTGATATAAAGAATACTGTGATTTTTTATAACAGTCTTTCTTTTCAGCAGCAACAATGGGCTATTGACAACCCTAATTCATACAATCAAATTATCCAATATCAAATAGACAACAAATGGAGCGATGAAAGTAAAGAATTTTCCTTACAAATAATAACACCATTAAGTGGAGACTCTTCATTAAAAATCGATATTGAGTCTTCTTTTAAATCACCAATGAATATTGATTGTTCAAGTATTCCCTATGATACTACAAAACCCGAAAATCAGAAGTTCAATGAATTATTCGATGCATTAAAAACGTCTGCTGAATTTAAAAAACTGTTTTTAGATATTTTCCACGATAGTAAACGATTTAATGTTAAATTTGAGATAGCCGATCGAGTATATGAAGACAATGATACTTCTAAACCAGAAGCTAATGCCACCACAAGTGAAGATCCTGTTACCAAAAATTTGACGATAAAAATTAGTAAACAAATACTCATTGCAGGAACAACAAAATCCCAAACCAATATTGAAAATGCAAAAACAATATTACACGAATGCATTCATGCTTATCTTTTTTCAAAAGCAGCTAATCCTGCTGTAGGGTTTACTTTTGTTGAAGCATTAAATAATAAATATCCTACAGCTAATGAACAGCATAATTTCATGTATAATAAAATGATACCTACAATGCAAAAAGTTTTAGGAGAAATAAGAGATTTGGTAACGACAGGACCAAAAAGAACAATCTTGGAAGAGTATACAATGCATCCGACAACAAATCCAATGACTTCTACTAGTTTTAATTGGCTAGACTTTTATAAATATATAAGTTTAAGTGGACTAAATGAAACAAGTTGTTTTAAAGTTGATTTTCCTAAAGACACTGATGCACAATCCCTCTTAAATCAATATATTAACGCAGGAAAAATAGAATTAGATAGATAGAAATATGAAAAACTTATACATAATGCTTTTGTTCGTTTCTGGTATTACTTATTGCCAAAACATTTCTTTAATCAAAAACTTAGATACAATATATGTAGACTTCAAAGAAAGCGCTACGCAAATTAAGACCGTTCTACCTAAAGATAATCCAGGGTTTAAGAGATGGTATATTATAAAATTTAAAGAAAAAAACAAGGATGAATATTTACAATTTAATGTAAGTGATTACCCCTCAACTACAAGAAGAGAAATAGGTGACAAATCAGATTTTAGATTTATCAAAAAATCGTATTTAAGGAAAAACAAGAAAAGGATAATTTCAGTAAATTTTTTTAAAAAATATGGCGTTTTCAAGAGCTATTATGAAGCGTTTGAAAAATGTAAAGTAATATACATAATTGACAGATCAGAGGAGAAAAATGGACAAATTCCTATTTATGAAGTGTCAATATCAAGTTCATATATGATGGGAGAGTAAAATTAGTGCTATTGTTACTAAAGCAAAACATTGACTGCAAAAGAACCTTGCTCATAAACCAAATCATCATATCATGAGACCTTACTTATTGCTAGTGCTACTGTTTTCTATAAAAGTGTTTAGCCAAAACTATAATTCTCTCAAAGAGTCCGAAACTATTTATATTGAATTCAAAGGAAAAAACAACGAAAAAAAATACGCTATTGATACTAGAATTCAACCAAATAATTTTGATGAGAGGGCGCTTACAATTTTGTTTTACCCGCAAAGTTCGGGCTTTACTTTCAACACCCAAAGTTTAAAAATTGAAAAAAAAAGAAGCAAATATTGTCTCTGAAGTTAGGAAAGTAAATAAATCATTTTAAAAAAAATAAAAAACATATAATTGGAATAAATTTTAAAAAAAAATATGAGCAGAATGACATTATATGTCAGTTGTTTACACAAAAAAAGTATTTTATATTATTGATTTTACCGTAAAGAAAAAAGTCAATGTTCTCTTATATGAAGTTAATTCGATGAATGTTTGTCCGGTGTTGGAATAATAAAATACGTTGATGCAAAACATTTTCCCGCTGCTTGAGCGAGCGTCCCGCTCGTAATTCCTATTAAGGATTAATATAATTTTGGTATGTGGTAGTGTTTTAAAATTAAAGTATGTGACAATATAGATTGTGTTCACGAGCGGGACGCTCGCGCGAGCTGGGAATTTAAGCTTAAACGGATTGAATGAAACAAGCGGTTTTAAAAAGATCTTCCTAACCCATCAGATGCTCTTAGGTTACACCAAAATTATATTGATGCTGGTAAAACTGAATTAGACCGCTAACTTAAAGTTTATTAATATGAAAAAATTAGCCTTTTTAATTATATTTTTTTGCTGTTCTCATAGTTATGCACAAGATATTGAGTATATCAAAAAACTTGATACTGTTTACGTAAAGTTTAAAAAATCTGTTAATCAGACGAAAGAGGGTTCGGCAGATTATCGTTTTTATACAATTACACTTGATAAAAGTCAAGACGAAGGTTCTTTATATTTTACTAAACCTGATTTTAAAGATAATTCAACAGAGACGGCCAAAAAATATTCGCCTAGATTCGAAAAGAAATCTTTTCTGAAGAAGCATAAAAACAATATTGTTGGAATAGATTTTTTTCAAAAATACGGTATAAAAAAAAGCAGATACGATGCTTTTTCTGTAAATAGTGTAATTTACATCATCGATTGTGATGAACGAAAAAAAGACAAAATTTCTTTGTATAGAGTTTCAATGTCGAGTTCTTATCGTATGGGAGAATAAGTATTAAAGCAGTTTTAGAGTATTTCTAAAGCTGCCTTTTTTATAAATTATGCTTGACCGCTCGGATATATAAAAAAACATAAGTGTAATTCCCTTTCAAATCTTATAAAAAAACCCACGCTGCCGGGAGTTTCCCCGCTGCTGGAGCGAGCGTCCCGATCTTGATGCCTGCTGTAGATTAATATAATTTTGGTTTGTGGTAGTGTTTTAAAATTAAAGTATGTGACAATATAGATTGTGTTCACGAGCGGGACGCTCGCGCAAGCAGGAGAAAGCCGAAGACGCTAAAGTGGGTATCAGAAATGCCAGAAAAGATGCTAACACTGAGATCAAAAAATTAGAAAAAGACGGAACATCAGAAGACATTTGCAAAAGTGCCGAAGAAGAAGTTCAAAACTTAACCAATAGTTATTTCCGCAAAATAGATGAACTTTTAGTGGTTAAAGAAGCTGAAATCATGAAAGTGTAATTCCTTTTCAAATCCTATTAAAAATCCGTTCGCTTAGGGGAACGGATTTTTTTATTGTTACTTTTGCGATACCAAAATGAGATTATACCCGTTTTGCAGTAAACCCTATTTATGAAGCAATTGTGTGTGTTCTTCTTTTTTTTAACGCTTTCGCTACAGGCGCAGTTTCAAGTCAATGGAATTGTGAAAGAGTCTACAACCAATAAACCATTGCCTTTTGCCACGATTACTACAACTGACGGTATAAACTCCATCTCTGATGTCGATGGGAAGTTTAGTATCGTTACTCCAATTCCCTTTACAGCCTTTGATGTTTCATATATTGGTTTCACCAAAGCCAGAATTACCCTTGAAAAAAACAAAAATTATTATGTGGTCATGCTATCTCAAAAAACAGATGATCTGAATGAAGTGGTGGTTCCAGACGAAAACCCAGCTTTGGCAATTATCCGAAAGGCGATCGAAAATAAAGACAATAATAACCCCCAAAAAAAACTCTACAGTTTCGAGTTTAAATCCTATAATAAACTCATTGTAAGCGCAAATCCTGACTCCATTGACGGGAGAATCGATTCTGTTTTTGTCCAAAAATCAAGCGGTGATCAGTTCTCAAAAATTGACTCTTCCGAGTATAAGTTTAAAGATATCGTACGTCAGCAACATCTGTTTCAAACTGAAAAAGTATCACAATATCAATTTGCTAATAGCACATTAAAAGAAACTATATTAGGTACCAAAATGGCGGGTTTCAAGCAACCTGTTTATGAAATCATTGCATTTAATTTGCAGTCCTTCTCTATTTACGATTCCCGTTACGAACTTTTTGAGACCAAGTACAACAGCCCCATTGCCAATGATGCCCTAAAAGATTACAACTATAAACTGTTGGATTCCCTGATCATTGACGGCAGAAACACCTACATGATTTACTTCAAGAATAAGAAAAAAAGAAGAGCGTCAGGACTGGAAGGCGTACTTTATATTGACCAAAATAATTTTGCTGTCGCCAAAGCAGTAATGCGCATAAAAGGCGTTCTTGACATTAGTGGAATTCATAACTTTAAGTACATTCCCAGTGAAAAATTATGGTTTCCAACGGACAAAACCTTTAAAATTGTAAAGGGCAAAAATGATGACGATATAAAAATCCTTGGCGGAACGATTCAATTTGATGGTGATGTAGAAAACGATTTTAAAGAACGAAAAAAAACAGCCTCGGATTTCACCTATTTATTGTCGCAAACCAACAATTTTGAAATCCAATATAACATTCCAATCCAAATAAAAAAATCAGCCGTCACTATCGAAATCAAAGACGATGCGATTAATAAACCAGAAGCTTTTTGGGACACTTACAGAAAAGACAGCTTAGACAGCCGAAGCAAAAAGACCTATCAAGCACTCGACAGTATTTCGATCAAAAAAAGAATTGAAAGCCGCCTCCGTTTTGGCAGGAAAATTATCAACGGGTATTTACCTATAGGAAAATTCGATTTAGACTTACGAAAATTGTTTAGCTATAATAACTACGAAGGATTTAGATTGGGAATTGGGGGCACTACAAACGAACGATTTTCAAAAAATTTCAGAGTCGAAGGATACACCGCTTACGGAACAAAAGATAATGATTTTAAGTATAACTTAGGAATAGCAGCACGTGTAGGGAAATTTACTAATTCCTGGATAGGAGTTTCCTATACGGATGATCTTCGAGAAATTGCCAGTACCGTATTTGCAATTGACAAAAAGCCTTTTAAAATTTATGATCCCAGACCAATAAACATCAGTACTTTTTATAATTATGTAACTTGGAAAACATTTATAGAGACTAAAATCATTCCAAAAACCGAAAGTTTATGGGAACTCTCTAGAACGGCTGTGGAGCCACAATTCAATTATATTTTCAATTTAAACGGAAAATTATATCCTAATTACGTGATGACTACTGCGATGGTTTCTTTGCGCTGGAATCCATTTAGTGATTATATGCAAACGCCTACGGGACGAATTGAGGTTGAAAAACGTTTTCCTAAATTTACGTTTCAATACACCCAATCCCTCCCCAAGATCTGGCAAAATGATTTTGAGTTTAGCAAAATAGATTTTAAAACAGAGTATGAAAAAAAATATTTAAACGGTCAAAAAACAAGCTTACTTTTCGAGGCAGGATATTCTTTTGGCGCAATACCCTTAACTCATTTGTACAACACCTCGCCTAATAATATTACCAAAGAAACTATCATTCAAAGGATCACTTTTTCAGGCAAAAACAGTTTTGAAACCATGTTTTTCAATGAGTTTTTCTCCAGTCAATATGCCTATTTTCAATTCAAGCACGGGTTTAGCCGTGTCACATTATTCAAAAAAATAAAACCGTCTTTAGTCATTGTATCCCGCGTGGCTTGGGGTAATTTACAAAACCCGGAGCAGCACATCGGACTGGATTATAAGACACTGAACAAAGGGTATTTCGAATCGGGAATCGAACTAAATCAAATTTACAAAGGACTTGGATTAGGTGGGTTTTACCGGTATGGACCCAATCAGTTGAGTAAATTTCAAGATAATATTGCTGTCAAAATAAGCTTCGTTCTCAATATAGGACTTTAGTGACTCGAAACAAATTTTAATCCTATAATAGAACTGATCAAAGTAGTGATGAAAAATATTCTCCAAAAATCAGCTGGTTCTTTAAACACAAAAATTCCAACCAATACGGTTCCCACTGCTCCTATTCCAGTCCAAACCGCGTATGCGGTGCCTATAGGCAAAGTGAGTGTGGCTTTGTAAAGTAATCCCATGCTTATTGCCAGACAAATCAAGAATCCGCACAACCAGAATGTGGCTGCCATTCCGGAACTTTCCTTGGCTTTGCCCAAGCAAGTGGCAAAACCCACTTCAAAAAGACCTCCTAAAATTAATAAAATCCAGTTCATATTATTGTTTTAAAATTAATACCGAAGGAACGCCGCTCAGCCAAGTGCTTCTGGAGTCCACCAAGTCTTTCCAACTTTCAAGACTGACTACCATTAAATCCTGCTGATCTAAAAATTCCTTTTTAATGATTTTATCGGTTATCAAACCAATGTTATTTGGGTATTTTTGCTCCAAAGAATCAATAGCGCTCTTCATGACAAAATTAGTCGTAAGATGCCCATTTACATCCAAAAGAATAATTTTAGAATTGTTGTTGTAAATTAATTTTTGCACATAATCAATCAAAAAAGAGTCTTCAGGGCTAAAAATTGGAATAAAAATATGGTTTACGTGCTGTAAATCTTTATCGATCAAAATCCCTATTGGCATCTTGGTTTTAGAAATAATCTGTCTGGTTCTTTCATCAAAGGGCGAGTTTTCAAACAAGCCTTCTTTGCCGGTAAACTTATCAATCAAACGATCCGGATTGATGATCCGTGTGGTAAAGCCAATTACTTTTCCAAGAATAGTCCCTTCAAAAATAGATTTCCCTAGACCTATCAATAACAAGTCATAGTCGCCTTGATTGGCTACATCGGCAATTTCAGTTTCAATATCCATCGTTGCTTTAAAAATCGTGGTGATGTCCTGTTTCAGGAGATGGGATTCTTCAACAATAGGATAAAAACTATTTTTTTCTTTGTCTTCCATGTTAAAAGTATGTACCTCATCACTTAAAGACAAATGCATGACGGTAACACTGGAAGTGTTTTTCTGTTTTTTTATCAAACTATTGGCCAATCGAAGCAACGATTTTCCTTTTTCATTGTTTCCAAATGAAATTAAAATTCGGTATTTGTTATCATTTGATGGTTCCAAAATCTCAACCCCATCTTTAGTTTTAAAAATATAATTGATGAGATCTAAGGCCGGACCTGTCATAAAAGTAGTGACCAAAGCCATAATGACCATCATGGTAAAGACTTCAGGAGTCAACACTTTAAGCTCCAACCCGATGTTTAACACAATCAATTCCATCAAACCTCTGGTATTCATCAAAGCGCCAATTGTCAAACTATCCCGCCAACTTTGCCCTATAAATCTGGCGGCCAATGCACTCCCCAAAAATTTTCCTACTACCGCTACCAGAATAATAAAACCGGTCACTTTCCACAAATACGGATCATTGATCAGCCCAATTTCAGTTTTCAAACCTGTGAATACAAAAAATAAAGGCAGTAAAAGAATCAACGCCACATCCTCTACTTTTTCTATAAATATGGTCCTGAATTTTGGAACATCTGGCATAATGGCTCCCGCCATAAACGCTCCAAATAAAGCATGAATACCGATAACCTCAGTAGCATACGAGGAAATAATAAGTACCAGAAAAAAGATCGCCACAACTGGTTTTATAATACTGTCTTTGGAACCATATAAATCCCCAATTCTTTTTAGAAATGGTTTTACAATAAAAATCATAGCTACAACATAAAGTACCGCCAACATAATAATGTATAAGGAACTCACGAACGTTCCTGCTTTCACGATCGCAATGACCACTGCCAGAATACACCAAGCCGTAATATCATCAGCAGCAGCACATGTAATAACAATAGCGCCTAACTTTGTTTTATGAATTCCTCGTTCCTGAACGATTCTGGCCAGAACTGGAAAAGCAGTGATACTCAACGCAATTCCCATAAACAAACTGAAAGAAAGGAACTTAACTCCTTCAGGAGCAAATCGATTGTACACAAAATAAGCCAGACCAATCCCGAGAGTAAAGGGAATGACGATGCTCGCATGACTGATTACCACGGCTTCATTTGCTTTGTTCTTCAGCACTTTTAAATCGAGTTCCATCCCTATCACGAACATAAAAAGAATCAGTCCTATCTGACTCAAAAACTTTAAGTTTCCTAACGATTCAACAGGAAATAAAGCAATTGAAAATTCCGGAAAATACAATCCCAGTAAGGATGGTCCTAGAACAATACCCGCAATAATTTCCCCAATTACTGAAGGCTGACCAATTTTCTTGAAAATCCAGCCAAAAACACGAGCAACTAGAATAATCGTAATAATTTGCGCCAAAAGGATAGCCAAAGGATCTTGGAAGTTATGCTGAATCGACGCTAAAAAATCACTCCAGGAACCGTTTCCACTTTCTGGTGTCACTATCGTTTCTGCAACTTCTAAATGCTTCCCTTTAGTTATAATCCAATACATTAGTGCTATAAAACCGCCAGTAACACTTAAATAAAATAGTGTGTTTTTATAATTCTTCATATTTGTTTTTATATGGACTTTCCCAACTTTAAAGAAACAAAGATGAGAAATTCAAATGTATAATTTATATGCCACAAAATTATTTTATTGTAAAATAAAAAAAGGGTATAATTAGCCCGGTAAAACAACAAAAAGTTTCTTTTAAAATAAATGATTTATAGTGGTTTTGACTACCTTTACCGCCTTTAATATTGACTTATGATTAAGTGGTTTAGTTTAGGATTCTGGGAATTAATAGCGCGAATTGTCCTCAGAAATAGAATTTTGATGTTATCCATTATTGTTGTGATAACAGCGCTTTTAGCACTACAATGGAAAAATATCCATTTCACTTTTACCGAAGCCAATTTATTACCAGATGACAATATTGTAAATATTGAGTACAACGCTTTTCTAAATAAATTTGGCGAAGAGGGAAATCTAGTCATCATCGGTGTAAAAGATAACTCCATATTTACCCCAAAAGCCTATGCTTCCTGGAGCAAAATGATGAATACGCTGAAAGAAGACAAAGCGGTAGATTTAGTAATTTCGTTAAATGACTTAAAGAAATTACAAAAAAATGATTCGCTGCAAACCTTTGAACTCGTTCCTTTTGTGGACCAAAGCAAAACTCTTGATCCGGCATATCTTCAAAAGATCAAAAAAGAACTATTCAATGATTTGCCTTTTTACGAAGGATTACTTTTCAACAAAAGATCGGGAAGCATTCGCTCTGCCGTATACATGGATAAAAAAATTGTAAACACAGCAGCCCGAAAAGATTTTATTCTGGATAAATTAGTTCCCGCAGTCGAAACATTCGAAAAAGAAACCGGAATCGACCTGCGCGTTTCAGGCATGCCTTACATCCGGACGCTAAACGCAAAAACCATCACCGATGAAATAAGTATCTTCATTGGAGCTTCACTATTAGTTACTTCACTGCTTTTCTTTTTCTTTTTTAGAAGTTTTAGGGCGACGTTAATATCAATGGTAATTGTCATTATTGGGGTAATGTGGTCTTTTGGATTTTTAGGATTACTGAACTACGAAATCACTGTTTTGACCGCTTTAGTTCCGTCATTAATCATCGTAATCGGAATTCCGAATTGTATTTTCCTGACCAATAAATACCATCAGGAATATAAAATTCACCACAATAAAGCCAAAGCATTACAGCGTGTCACTACCAAAGTAGGAATGGCAACCTTGATGACGAATCTCACCACGGCCATAGGTTTTGCTACGTTTGTGGCTTCTAATAATCAATTGTTACTGGAATTTGGCGTCGTGACTTCTATCAATATTATGGCACTTTTCTTTTTATGCATCATTGTCATCCCTATTTTTCACAGTTATATTCCGGCCCCGAAAGAGCGCCACATCGAACACCTAGACCGCAATTATGTGAAGGTTTTTATGGATTGGATTCTGAGAAACGTAAAATACAATCGCTTTTCAATTTATGTCGTTTCTGTTATTCTTTTAGTAATTAGCATTGTAGGCATCTACGAAATGCGCATTTCCGGTAGTTTAATTGAAGACATGCCTAAAAAAGAAGCCTTTTTTGAAGACATTGTTTTCTTCGAAAAAGAATTTGATGGAGTGATGCCCCTCGAAATCATGATTGACACCAAACGCAAAAAAGGAGTTATGAAATTGTCTACGCTTAGGCGAATGGAAGAACTGGAGGAAACCATTGATGAAATTCCGGAATTGTCAAAACCCATTTCTATTGTCAATTTAATTAAATATTCCAAACAAGCGTATTATAACGGAAACCCAGACTATTATGAATTGCCAACGTCACAGGAACAGTCGTTTATTTTGTCGTATGCTAAAAATGCTACAAAAAACTCGAAAGATAATCTGATGAAAAGCTATGTAGATTCCACTGGACAATTTGCCCGAATCACGACTTTTATGCGCGATGAAAATGGCGATAATATTGCCAAAATTGAAGCTGAAATTCGTAAGAAAGCTGATAAAATTTTCCCGCCAGATCAATATAAAGTCACCATCACCGGAAAAGCTTTAGTTTTCCAAAAAGGAACCGGTTACCTACTGGACAACTTACTTTCGTCGCTGGCTTTCGCCTTTTTCCTGACCGCACTTTTGATTGGTTTTATGTTCCGTTCGTTCAAAATGGTGTTGGTTTCTATCATTCCTAATTTATTGCCGTTAATGCTAACCGCAGGAATCATGGGCTTTCTGGACATTCCGCTGAAACCGTCGACGATATTGGTTTTCGGAATTGCGTTTGGTCTTTCGGTGGATGACACCGTAAGATTTCTGTCGCAATACCGCGAGGAATTAAAGAAAAATAACTGGAAAATTCGCAAATCCGTTTACGCCACATTTACGGATGCCGGCCTGAGCATGTTTTATACTTCTATCGTGTTGTTCTTTGGATTTTCGGTGTTTATGTTGTCCAGTTTTGGCGGAACAATAGCACTTGGCGGATTGATTTCGCTAACATTATTATTCGGAATGCTATCCAATTTGATGTTGTTGCCAGCTTTAGTCTTGACCTTGAATAAAACTTTGGCCAACGAACAAGATTTTATCGAACCCAAAATTGACATCATCGAACCAAGTGATGCCGAGATTGATGATTTAGAGCAAAAAAATAAGTAAAGTTTATATACACTGTACTTGAATATTATTTTATATTATTCAAAGTAATATCGTACTTTAACTCCCAGAAAGGTATCGTAAGAATACCGTTTATCTGGCAATCGATACTAATTTAAATTAATACAATGCGGTCATGAAAAAACATAAATACAGCAATTTTCTCTTAATTACGTTAACCGGCGTACTTGTTTCCTGCGGTGATATTTCAAAACAAGCTGAAGAAAAAATCAATCAGTTGAATGCCAAGGCGGAAAAGTTAGATTCACTGGTTAATAAAGAGTTGAAGAAAGTAAATTCCCTTGATTCTATAATCAACAAAGAAGGAGCTAAAGTAAAAAAACTCGACTCATTAATTACTAAATCAACTTCAAAAATTGATTCTATTGCCAATAGTAAACTGAATCTACTAAAGAAAATTAACAATAATTAAGAATCATAAAATTTATTTTTCAACTTACATTCCCATTTTTGAATTTTCCTGCTCTTCTGCTTCGCAAAGTTTCTAACTTTTAGGATGTAACTTTTAGTTTTTTACTGATGGAATTAGATTCAAACCAATAAATCATGCTCCTCAAAGTTTCCAACTTTGAGGAGCATGATTTTAAGTTTTGTACTGCTGGTATTTGAGGCGAGATTGTGCCTATCAAAATACCAAGAATTAATTACCAGAAAATATTCTCATTTATGTAATCAAAAAACTAAAGCATTTCAGTTACCAATCACAATCCTATTTATTCTCAAAGAAGATCTTCAAAAACCGTACTTTCACTACTCCCTAGCCCTGATTGCAGTGTAAATCCTTTTTATTTTTTCTTTAAAAATAAAAAGATTGCAACGGAAAGCGGGAAATAGCTCCAGATTGCTTCACTCCTCGCAATGACTTTTAAAACAAATCATTTATATTTGCAGTTCAGTTACAGACAATTTTTAATATCAATTATACCCCTAAAATGAGACATACAAAAGTTAAAGACTTACTAAACAGTACCACGACGCTTCATGAAGTGAATGCAAAAGGATGGGTGAGAACTTTTAGAAACAATCAATTTATCGCGTTGAACGATGGTTCGACTATCAATAATATACAATGTGTTGTCGATTTTGAAAACACTCCAGATGAAACCTTGAAAAGAATTACCACTGGAGCAGCAATATCTGTAACCGGAACTTTGGTAGAAAGCAAAGGTGCAGGACAAAAATTTGAAATTCAGGTAGCTAAACTGGAAATCCTTGGAGATTCAGATGCGGAGAAATTCCCAATACAACCTAAGAACAAACCGAGCTTGGATTTCTTGCGGGAAAATGCGCATTTAAGAGTGCGTACTAATATGTTTGGAGCTATAATGCGTGTACGTTCGGTATTGTCGTATGCAGTTCACAGTTATTTTCAAGAGAAAGGTTTTGTGTATGTGAATACACCAATCATCACCGGATCAGATGCCGAAGGTGCCGGTGAAATGTTTAAAGTTACCGCCTTGCCATTTGACGGAACGCCAAGAACCGAAGATGGAAAAGTGAATTACAAAGAAGATTTCTTCGGGAAAGAAACGAACCTAACGGTTTCGGGACAACTGGAAGGAGAAACTTTTGCCATGGCTTTGGGACAGATTTATACTTTTGGACCAACATTTAGAGCCGAAAACTCGAATACTTCGCGTCACCTTGCTGAATTTTGGATGATTGAGCCAGAGGTAGCGTTCAATGATTTGAACGACAATATGGATTTGGCCGAAGATTTTATTCAGCATGTAATCAAATACACTTTGGAAAAATGTCCTGAGGATTTGAAATTCCTGGAAGGAAGATTATTGGATGAAGAGAAATCGAAACCAGTTGCGGAAAGAAGCGAAATGGCTTTGCTGGACAAACTAAACTTTGTTTTGGAAAACAATTTCAAACGTGTTTCGTACACCGAAGCCATTGATATTTTAAGGGATTGTACGCCTAATAAAAAGAAAAAATTTAACTATATCATCAACGAATGGGGAGCTGATTTACAATCAGAACACGAGCGTTATTTGGTGGAAAAACACTTTAAATGTCCGGTAATCTTGTTTGATTACCCGGCAAATATCAAAGCATTTTACATGCGTTTGAACGAAGACGGAAAAACGGTTCGTGCGATGGATATCCTTTTCCCAGGGATTGGAGAAATCGTGGGCGGTTCTCAAAGAGAAGAGCGTTTTGATGTTTTGGTTGAAAAAATGAAAGCCTTAGGAATTGATGAAGAAGAATTATGGTGGTATCTTGATACCCGAAGATTTGGTTCAGCGGTTCACTCTGGTTTTGGACTTGGATTCGAAAGATTGGTATTGTTTGTAACAGGAATGACAAACATTCGTGACGTAATTCCTTTTCCAAGAACGCCAATGAATGCGGAGTTTTAAAAAAGTTTATTCGGTTAGTCGGTTATTCGGTTAATCGATTCAACAAATAAACGGTTAACCGATTAAACAATAAAAATGCTGAAGCAATTCTTAAATTTAAAATTATCACAGAAATTATCTCCTCAACAAATTCAGTTGATGAAGTTAATTCAATTGCCTACGCAAGCTTTCGAACAGCGTTTACTGGAAGAAATGAACGAGAATCCAGCTTTGGAAACTGGAAAAGAAGAAGATGAGTATGAAAAGGATGAATTCGAAAACGAAGATTATGACGATTATGATGATGCGGAATCAGAGCGAATTGACGCCGAAGACATCAACATTGACGAATATTTAAGCAATGACGAAACTCCGGATTATAAAACGCAGGCTAACAATTATAGTGATGATGACGATGATCGCGAAACGCCTTTTGCCGCGCCTGTGAGTTTTCATCAGGATTTAATCAATCAGTTGAATACCTTCATCCTGAATGATGAAGAGCGTGATATTGCCGAATTCCTTGTAGGAAGTATTGATGACATGGGATATATTCGTCGCAGTGTTGCTGATATGGTAGACGATATGGCATTCACGCAAGGCATTTATACCGATGAGAAAATGGTCGAAAAAATGCTGCAGGTAATTCATGAACTGGAACCATCCGGCGTAGGCGCACAAGATCTACAGGAATGTTTGTTGTTACAATTGAAACATAAAACACCGACAGAATCCGTAGAACTGGCCACTGACATTATCGAAAATCAGTTTGATGCTTTCACTAAAAAACATTATGACAAGCTGTTACAAAAATACAATGTTTCAAATGAGCAGCTTAAAAAAGCAATTCACGAAATAGAAAAACTGAACCCAAAACCAGGAGGATCCTTTACCGGAAACAATAAAATAACAGAAAACGTAGTTCCTGATTTTGCCATTAGAATTGTAGACGGTGAACTGGAACTGACTTTAAACGGTCGAAATGCTCCTTCTCTGCACGTTTCTAAAGAGTATCAGGAAATGATGCAAACGTATAAGGATTCCCGAGACAAATCGGCACAGCAAAAAGATGCAGTGCAGTTTATAAAGCAAAAGTTGGATTCAGCTAAATGGTTTATCGATGCGATACGCCAACGTCAGGAAACCCTTTTTGTAACCATGAATGCGATTACGCATTATCAGGAAGAGTTTTTTCTGGATGGCGATGAAACCAAGTTAAAACCAATGATCTTAAAAGATATTGCCGACATGGTAGGTCTTGACATTTCGACGATTTCACGTGTAGCAAACAGCAAATATGTAGAAACGCCTTATGGCACGAAACTGATCAAGGAATTCTTCTCGGAATCCATGAAAAACGATCAAGGCGAGGATGTTTCGACATTGGAAATTAAGAAAATCCTTCAAAATACAATTGAGGAAGAGGACAAGAAAAAACCACTTCCAGACGATCAATTGGCTGAAATTCTTAAAGATAAAGGCTATCCCATCGCGAGAAGAACGATTGCAAAATACAGAGAACAACTTGATATTCCTGTGGCGAGAATGAGAAAGAAAATATAGGCGATGCGTTAAATAAGGACCAATTTAAGCACTTAAAATACGTACAATAAAAAATTAATTTACAAACCATATTAGGTTTAAATACTAATCGCTTCTTTCCTAATAAAGTATCGATAGTTTACAATACAATTCACCCGTATTCTTTATGCTTTTTTGATTATTTGAATTCAGGATTAATCTGCAATCAAAAGTAAACCCATAATTACAGCAAGAAGTACGTTAATGCACTAATCTGTTTTAATCCTTGAAATCCGAAGCATCCGCTGGCTAAAAAAGAAAAGTGCACAACAAATGTAACACTTCCGTAATTTCTTGCGTCGAATTGTAACTATGAATGCAAAAACGCAGGCGTTCCTGCCCTTCGGGAACCGTTGGCGAAAGTATAGCTTTCACATCAAATCCTTTTTCCTGCAGTTGACTGGCGATGGTTTTTACTTTTTCATTTCCGGGAATAATGGCCGATTGTATTGCCGATTTGCTTCGGACGAAAAGTGGTTTTAAACTCAATAAATTTTTCTGCTGATTGAAAAATACAATGTTTTCTCTTAATTTTAAAATTGAAGCCGAATCTTTTTCTAAATGCTGGTACGCAACCAAAATCGCAGCAACAGAATGTGGCGAAAGCCCTGTGGTATAAATAAAACTGCGGGAGAAATTTACTAAATAATCCCTCAATTCAACCGAGCCTAAAATCGCGGCTCCATGGCATCCCAGTCCTTTCCCGAAAGTCATAATTTGAGCAAAGACATGTTCTTGTAGACCCTGCATTTGAACCAATCCCTCGCCTGTTTCACCAAAAACGCCCAAAGCATGCGCCTCATCCACAACAAGATAACAATTATATTTAGTTGAAATCAAAACCAATTCTTCCAAATTGGGACAATCACCATCCATAGAAAAAACAGATTCAGTAACGATATAAATAATAGTGTTTGGATTCCGTAAAATCAATTTTTCTAAATCCTCAAAATCATTATGATTGAATTTATAGGCTTTGGCATTCGACAGTTGGATTCCGTCCCGAATAGAAGCATGACACAATTCATCGTATAAAATCAAATCGCCTTTTTGTGGAACGGCACTAAAAAAACCAATATTGGCATTGTAACCCGAATTAAAAATCAAGGCTGTTTCTGATTGGTGGAAACTGGCAATACAGTTTTCTGTTTCTTGATACAGCTTATGGTTCCCGGATAACAATCGGGAACCGGTCGCCCCGTTTTGAATGATAGTATTCGTAATTAAATACTCGTGCGTCTGATTAAATATAATTTCTGATTGTGAAAATCCCAAGTAATCATTGGAAGAAAAATCAATTCTTTTACTTGATAAAGGCAATTTTCGCAACGCATTATTTTGCTTTCGAATTTCAAGTTTAGCGGATAGATTTTCTGGGAAATGTTTCATAGTCCACAAAAATAAGCATCTTTTTTGGTTTATGGATTTTGCGCCATTTTTGTTTACTAATTTCTTCCAGTTAATGAATTTTGAAATAGAAATTCTAATACAGAATCTTGTTTCATTATTCAAAAAAATATAATTCTATAAAAATTAACAATTAAAAAACAACTATTAAAAAAAAATCTACAAATTTTTCCGAAAACGGTTTCGTTTTGTAATTTTATAAAATTGTGTTAAAAAAAACTTAAAATTAATATTGAAGATAATAACCTATGAAATAGTTTTCTACTTTCGGCAAATATGAAACGAATTGCATCACTTTTTTTAATAGTAACGTTGTTTTACAACGTGATGGGATACTATCTGATGTTTGCTTATCAAGAAGAGCAAGCGTGGGTATCTACTATGGAAAAAAGACATGATACAGAGTTTGAAGTAATCCAATTGAATGCAACTTTATATTCTTTTATTGAAGACACTGATTTTGAGTACGTCAATGAAGATGTGGTTATCAACAATAAAAGGTATCATATTTTCAAGAAAAGAATTCAAAATAACATACTAAGTTTGTATTACCTGCGCAATGCACATCAAGATGCAATAAACCAGGATTTAAAAGATATTGTTGACAATCAATTATTTAATGGATCTTCCTCTAAAGAGTCTCCGGTTAAAAAACTCATGAAGTCTTTTCTTCAAGATTATATTCCAAATAATACTGTTTGCGTAGCTTTTTATCCAAAAACAGCGATACTTTCTGCTGAACCTATCATTACGCCAAACCAGGCGTTAGATTCCGGGTACACTTCCATTTCGTATTCACCACCTGATTTCGTTTAAATCTTCATTCATTTTAGTGGAATCATTCGCTTTTATCCGGTTTTTGTAAGTCAAGATAATTCATGATTACTTTAGCTACATCTGTACATTTATTACACCCTTTCGATAGAAATTATGCCCTTTATAAATACAAAACAGGTTTTTGTGTTTTCTGAATTCACTTTTGTGAATAATTTGATAGGCCATTTTGCATTGCTATTCTGGTATACTTTGTACAACTAGCCTTTAGGACCATAACTTAAATGGATTTATAGAACAGTTCTCTGTTTGAAAAACGCCCTTAATCAATGCATTTAGCCTTGTAAATTCAAAGAGATTTTTTGGCTGAAGCCAAAAACAAATCTTGTTTTACAGCGATATTACTTGACAAACAATCACTATTTTTTTAACTCAGACCTTCTTAGGTAAAAAGTTGTTGTTGTACTATTTTATACCATTATCCATTCTAAAAAAGGCTAAAACCATTAACCAAAAACCATTTTTTAATGAAAAAAATTTATCTGAACTGCCTGCTATTGGTTCCTCTATTTATAAATGCCCAAACCGAGATTGACGGAATTATGATGAGTAAAAATAATTTTTGTTTTGGAGCCGTTTACCAGTATAGCAGCTGGGATAAGTATTGGGAAGGAACCTTTAAAAGAGAAAATCTTAATCTGGGTACTGTTTCAACAAAATCAATTGCTCTAATGGGAAACTATGGTGTTTCTGATAAATTGAATATTATTTTCAGTCTTCCTTACGTGGATACACATGCAAGTGCTGGAACAATGGAAGGCAAAAAAGGATTACAAGATATTTCACTAACAGTAAAATACATGCCATTTGAAAAAACAATTGGTAAAGCTACCTACTCGTTATATGCTTTGGGAGGACTTTCGGCTCCGGTTACTGATTATTCAGCTGATTATTTACCCTTGAGTCTTGGCCTAAAAAGCAAGACAGCTTCTTTACGAATCATGGGTGATTATCAAAGAGGTCATTTTTTTACCACTATATCAGCCGCTTATGTAAAAAGAGATAATATAACCGTTGACCGAAACTCCTACTATACAAACGAAATGCATTACACCAATGAAGTAGACATGCCAGATGCAATTTCTGTAAACTTGAGAATTGGCTATCGTTCCACTAGATTAATAGCCGAAGCGATTCTGGACAATTGGGTATCGCAATCCGGAGGATTTGACATCACTACCAACAACATGCCTTTCCCGAGCAATACTATGAATGCCTTAAAAATTGGCGTGAATACTAAATACACACTCCAGAAAATTCCGGGATTATCTCTTATTGGGGGGTGCAATTTTGTTACGGAAGGTAGAAATATTGGCCAATCAAACACCTTCTACGGTGGTTTATTTTACATCCTTAATTTAAAAAAAACAGCACAAGAAAATGAAAAATAAAACACAAAAAATAGCCTATTACAGTCTTTTGGTTCTGTTTCTTGCAGTGAACCAATCTTGCAGTGATGAGCTAACAGAACGCAACGAGCAATTCCCTCAATTAAATCCTATCAATACAGACGAATTAGCAGGGACCTGGAAAACATTCTTACTGACTACTCCGGATGAGTTCTCTTTGGATGCACCAATAGCAACTACTGCAGCGGCTTTTACAAGAGAAATAAATGAGATAAAAAGCTATCAGGCAAACATCACGGAAGACCAAAGAAACATCATAAAATATTGGAGTACCGGAGGAGTTTTGCGTTGGAATGAAATCATGCGAACATTAGTGGCAAGACACAATCGACCGCCGTATCAAAATGAAGACGGAACCTACCCTGCACCATCTGGAGCAAATCCGTTTGCGAATCCGCAGTTTCCATTCTCAAATCCGCCTTATGCAGCCAGAGCGTATGCCTATGTGAGTGCGGCGCAATACGATGCGATGATAGCAACTTGGCATTATAAAAAACTGTACAATAGAGCTGCACCTTTTACGGTTGATGCTACATTACCGGTTTTAATCCCAAAAAGCAACTTGCCTTCCTATCCCTCTGAAGATGCTGTTTTAGCAGGAGTAACGGTTGAGTTATTAAAATTATTATTCCCAACAGAAATCGCTTACATACAAGAAAAGGCAGCGGAACAAAAATTATATCGCATTATTAGTGGCGCCAATGTTCGCAGTGATGTGGATGCCGGAATTATTCTAGGCAGAAAAATAGCAGCCAAATTTATCGCCAGAGCTACTGCTGACGGAACAGCAGCTGCTATTGGCAATCAAGCGCTTTGGACACAACTGGAAACTCAAACGGCAGCAACCGGAGAAACTCCATGGAAATCATTAGATATACCAGCAAGACCTCCAATGCTACCATTATTTGGAAAAGTAAAATCATTCCTTATGACTCCAGAAATGGTTGTGGCCAGCCGCCCGATTCCACCACCATCTACAAAATCAGAACAATTTGCAAAAGAATTAGCTGAAGTAAAAAGCTATGGAAAAAATGCCACTAGAAAAAACATGGAAATTGTTACTTTTTGGGCTGATGGAGTAGGAACTTATACGCCACCGGGACATTGGAATGCAATTGCATCAGAGTCATTTGTAGCACTCAATTATAGTGAGGTGCGCTGGGCACGAAATCTAGCGTTGCTAAATATTGCTATGATGGATGCGGCGATCTGCTGCTGGGACGCAAAATACACGTACTTTAACCCCCGACCGTCCCAAGTAGATCCGTCTATAAAAACATTAACCGGGATTCCAAATTTCCCTGCTTATGTATCAGGTCATTCTACCTTCAGCGGTGCGGCCTATGTTGTTTTATCACATCTCATCCCTGCAAAAGCACAAGGTTTTGTAGCTATGGCAAAAGAAGCTTCGGATTCCAGAATGTTTGGATGCATTCATTATAGAAGCGATTGTGAAAAAGGACTTGAATTAGGCGAAAAAGTGGGTGGCTTTGCAGTTGCAAGAGCTCTTATTGATGGTGCCGAATAACTAAAAATAATCAAGTTGGTGATTTGTTTTAATGGTTTGTTTTAATATCTCATTTTATCAACTACCGCCTAACAGATGTTGGAAACCAGTTAGGCTTTTTTAATTTTAAAAGCTCCGAAAGATTTAACAGAAGTGGCTGTCTTTTATTGCTGTTAAGCGTTTCTGGGATTATAATTAGACTGTTGGACATGAGTCAGAAGCCAAAGGACCAAATACTTTCTGATATTATTATGTATTTGTTACTACTTGCAATTGGCATTGGGTTATTAGCTTTTTCTGATGTTATTAAAAAAGGAAATATCATAGAAGCTGAAAATAATTTAACAATATAATCATGTCTATAATCATCAACTTAGACGTAATGCTCGCTAAACGAAAGATGCGTTCGAATGAATTAGCGGAACGAATGGGAATCACAACAGCTAATCTTTCTATTTTGAAAACCGGAAAAGCAAAAGCGATTCGGTTTTCGACTCTAGAACTGATTTGTGAGATTCTGGAATGTCAACCCGGAGATATTATGGAGTTTGCAAAGGATAAATAATCTCTTGTTCTCGACTTTTTAGCCCAGATGGAAACGGCATCCTTTTACAAAGCTTCCAGCCTTTTGAAGGCTGGAAGCTTTGTAAAAGATATAGTGGACAGCTGGAAATAGCTCCAAAAAAAAAGCCCCACAAATTGTGAAGCTTTGATTTATAACTCAAAATTATTTTAGTCAACTAAAATAATAACTTTATTATCTTTCATTTCAATTGTTCCTGAAGTGATCGTTAGCGTATAATTTTGATCATCTAACTTCGTGAATTTACCTACTACCTCTTTTGCAAAAGCAAAAGTAGAAGCTGTAATTTTCACGACACCTTTTCCTAAAATAGAAACGATTGGCGCGTGGTTATTCAAAATTTGAAAGCTTCCGTCAACTCCGGGCAATGTAACCGAAGTTACTTCTGCTGAAAATAATTTTGCTTCTGGTGATACTATTTCTAATAACATACTTTTTAGTTTACAGTCTCAGTTTACAGTCACAGTACTGAATACTGAGCCTGAACACTGAACACTAATTTATGCTTCCGCTAACATTTTTTCTCCAGCTTCGATAGCTTCTTCAATAGTACCTTTAAGGTTAAAAGCGGATTCTGGCAAGTGATCTAATTCACCGTCGATAATCATGTTAAATCCTTTGATAGTATCTTTGATATCCACTAACACTCCTTTTAATCCTGTAAATTGCTCAGCAACATGGAAAGGTTGAGATAAGAAACGTTGTACACGACGTGCTCTTGAAACGGCTAATTTATCTTCTTCCGATAATTCTTCCATACCAAGGATCGCAATGATATCTTGTAATTGTTTGTATTTTTGTAAAATTTCTTTTACTCTTTGTGCACAGTCATAATGCTCATCACCTAAAATTTGAGGCGTAAGGATTCTTGAAGTTGAATCCAATGGATCAACCGCTGGATAAATACCTAGCTCAGCAATTTTACGAGATAATACTGTTGTTGCATCAAGGTGAGCAAAAGTTGTAGCCGGAGCCGGATCCGTTAAATCATCTGCAGGAACGTAAACCGCTTGCACTGATGTAATAGAACCTTTATTTGTAGATGTAATACGCTCTTGCATCGCACCCATTTCAGTAGCCAATGTTGGTTGGTAACCCACTGCAGATGGCATACGTCCTAAAAGTGCCGAAACCTCAGAACCTGCTTGTGTAAAACGGAAGATATTATCCACGAAGAACAATACATCTTTCCCTTGATCAGTTCCTGCACCATCACGGAAATATTCCGCAATAGACAATCCAGAAAGTGCTACACGAGCACGAGCTCCTGGAGGCTCATTCATTTGTCCGAAAACGAAAGTAGCTTTAGACTCTCTCATTCCTGGCATATCCACTTTAGACAAATCCCATCCTCCATTTTCCATAGAGTGCATGAATTCATCCCCGTATTTTATAATTCCTGACTCTAGCATCTCACGAAGTAAGTCATTCCCTTCACGTGTTCTTTCCCCTACTCCTGCAAATACAGAAAGTCCACCGTGACCTTTTGCAATATTGTTGATCAACTCTTGAATCAATACTGTTTTACCAACTCCAGCACCACCAAACAATCCAATTTTACCCCCTTTTGAGTAAGGCTCAATTAAATCGATTACTTTAATACCTGTGAATAAAACTTCAGATGAAGTTGACAAATCTTCGAATTTCGGTGCTTGTCTGTGAATAGACATCCCGTTTTCTCCTGTTTTTGGCAAGTTTCCTAAACCATCAATGGCATCTCCAATCACGTTGAATAAACGACCGTAAACATCAGCACCAATTGGCATTTGGATAGGATTCCCTGTTCCAACTACTTCATAACCTCTACTCAAACCATCTGTTGAGTCCATCGAAATGGTACGTACTGTGTTTTCACCAATGTGAGATTGTACTTCAAGTACTAATAGTGTACCATCTTTTTTTGTGATTTCTAATGAATCATAAATTTTTGGAAGTTCAACATCCTTACCGTTGAAAACAACGTCAACTACTGGGCCAATGATTTGGGCAACTTTTCCTATTACTTTTGACATCACTTATGTATTTATTAAATAGCTATTTAGGTTTATGAAACAGAACCAATCGAAACATATCGATTATACCCTTTTTTCAGTGTGCAAAGATAATTTTTAAAATATAAAATCAAGATATTTTTTTATAAAAAAAGATATTTTTTTAATAGATTATTTAGAAACGACTTAGAAACTAACAAAAGACCGAGTTGTCACTAAAATAAACAACCACCACGTCATCAAACGGGTGGTTGTTATTATAGAAAATCAAATTCTAATTATTGAATAGAAGCCGGATATTGAATAGGGTAGAGCCCTAAATCAACAGGTCTTAGCGTAGCTGTATATTTAGCATTTATAGAATTTGCAAAAAGGTTTGCTATTAATGCATATCCCCTTGCGCTGGGATGCACTCCATCGAGTGAAAAAGCACCACCAGTAACATAAGCCGCCGTAATATGAAAATTCCCAAAACGAATTCCGCTTGAAGACAGTTGTGCCATAGTGGCTTTAGCATCTACAAAAGCTAATCCTTTAGCATCAGCAACTGCTTTGATGGTAACATTATAAGCATCTGTAGCAACTTTGACTTCCGCCACCTCCGCTTTAGATAAAACCCAGTTGTCAGCAAGAGGCACCGAAACGCCGTTTACAGCTGCAGCATTCCCTCCTACTAGTGTTCCAATAAAAGTTCTCGACGTAAGCACTAAAAGATCTTCTTTAGTTGCTTGTCTGAACGAAGGAACTCCAAAAGCACTCAAATTTGTCAAATAGCTATCTACAATCACCACGGCATTCGCTCCTGCAGCAAACTTAACAGTTCTTCTTGTTGCTTCAGCTGCTGTAAGTAACCCATTAGTGACCATTGCCTGCAAACCTCCATTATAAGCAGCATAACCTCCATTTAATTGTGCAGCCACAGCGGCAGTCAATGGAACTGGATTATAAGGAACTGTTGTAAAATAAGGAAGTGTAGTTACATAAGGAAGATTCGCAACCACCCCTTTTGCACCATTAGCCGTCAAGGCATTCACCAGCCCGGTATACACATTTGCAAAAACAGTTGGATCTGTAATATCATTAGAACCATAAGTAGCAGGGTTAAAATTTCCGGTTCTGTCCACTCCTATACCTCCAGAGGTAGCGTACGTCAAGACATCATTCCCGCCAATCCACAAGGAGAAGAACGTTGGTGCTTGAGTCAGGGCATCTGCTAAAACAGTCGTTCCTGAAGCTGAAGCAAAACGAGCAAAATACGGGTTAGCCGCACCAGAAGCCACTCCGGCTACGTTTCCATAGCCCGGGGCTACTAAATGAAAACTTTTAGCCCCTGGAATTCCTAGGTTGTTAATAGGCCCAGCTACTTTATTTGTAACTACTGTGGTAGGAGTACCGCTTACCTGAACAGGTCCTGAACCATTAAAATACAACCTATTTGTTGCAATTACATTCCCTCCCAACAATAAGCCACCAATATTATCATTGGTGTATGGCGTTTTAAATTCACCACCACCTGCTAAAGCGAACTGTTGCGACAGGATATTTACATACGAATTTTCTTGTCCTTTTTTGAAAAGAGCGCCATCACTATATCCTGCGGCAAATGAATCTCCTAAAGCAACGTATTTTGAAAAACTTGCTGTTCCGGAAGTTATAGGAACCTCAACTGGCCCAGCATTGTCATCCTCGTTATTACATGCTGCGAAGGTTAGCGAAATCAACAACAGCCATTTGAAATTTTTTATCATAATATATTTTTTAAAATTATTGACTTTTCTGAACTACGGATTAATTGTCCAAGAAGCAAACCATTGCTGTCCGATGGCACCCGCTCCAATTACCTGAATATAATCCCTTCCTCCAATATTAGTAGCTCCCACTTTAAGCACTGATTTTAAGGCCGGAAAACCATAATTAATCTGAGCATCTAAGACCGTGTTTTCAGGAACAATTCCATCAGCAAAAGAGGACTGCCATAAATATTCCGTATTGTATCTCGCATTGATATTAAAACCAAAATTTTTGAATAATTTATCATTTCCTACAGACGCTTTAACCCTATGTTTTGGCGTATTGAAACCAGCTACAAAACCTGGATCTTCTGCTTGATCAAAACTAAATTCAGCAAAATTATAATTTACACCAACCTCAAAATCTTTATACACTTTCTTAGACAAGCCTACACCAAAACCTTGAGACGTGATTTTTGCAGTAGTATTCGTATACACTTGATACACTCTTCTATCTCCATTACTTAATGCAGAAAGCGTCGCTAAAGTTGCTGGATTTCCAAAATCAAATGTCGTGTTAACGTCCCCATAATAAGGACTAATTACTCTTGAAACATTCATGAAATCATTATACACATTGTAATATCCATTAATATCAATTGATAAGTCATTATTTACAACCGTACGATATCCTAGCTCAAGTGCCTGAACTTCTTCTGGCTTTACCAACCCTATATTAGCCACTTGCAACAAAGCTGCTGCAGCCGGAACATTAGCTGGATTAGCCGCTATTGCCGCACTAAAAGCCCGAACTGAAGCTAGCGTAAACGAATTGTTATACGCATTTTGTCCTGTTAATGTTAACGTAGCAGGAACGCCCATTGCTTGTCCCGCCGCACTAACTCCTCTAACCTCTGTAAAACGATCTAAGTTTTCAGGAGCTGAACCAATTAAAGCAAATGGCCCTAAGTCAAGACCAATATACTGGTCTTGAGTTGTTGGATTTCTAAAACCAGTTTGATAAGAAACCCTGAAATTATGTCTTTTTGACTCTCCCGCAGAATACACTAAAGAGACACGAGGGGATATATTTCCATTAAAATTTTGACTTTTATCGTACCGTGCAGACCCAGTAAATTTCAATCGGTCATCTAAGAATTTTTTAGTTAATTGCGTATAAGCACCATACTCATTATAACGTAAAGGACCATCAAAATCAGTGAAAATTGTTCCCTGAGAATTCATTTCATATTGTCTGAATGACCCTCCTAATTGGATCTCTGCAAATTTTATTAGATCTTTAAAATTATAATTTACATCTGAATGGTAAATTTTTGATTGATCAATAAATTTAGCTCCTTTGGTTAGATCCGGTTCCGCTATTGCAGCCGCCAAAGCACGATTGAATTGTACCGAACCCGGTTCAAATCGCGCACTCCCTGTTGGAGTTGGCAAAAAAGGAAGTCCAGCCGGTTTAATATTGTAATCGGCATAGTTCCTTGCATTCGCAGCAGATAACTGTGCATTAGTTCCCAAAACTGCACCTGAAAGTTGATATGCTGTAGCATAGTTCGTAAACCATTCTGTATCTGATTTTGCCGCTCTATTAACATTCCAAGCAGCAAAACGCATGTCATAGGAATTCCCTGCATCTTCATCCGTTATGTACCCTCTTACAAAGAAATTTTTTCCTTTTACTTCTATTTTAGTTTGTTGCATAAAGAAATCATTGAGTGCATATCTATTCGCTCCTTGATAAATAGTGCTCCCCAAACCTATTTTGTGCTGTAATATAATTTCGGTTTCCCCTTCCCATGGTTTAAAATGTAAAGAAAAATCTGCCTTTACACTTCTTACTTTATTGTCATTCAGGTCTTGTTCCCGGTATCCCGTTCTGCTTACCTGACCAACATTAGTGATGAAAGTAGTTACCTCATCACCGTATAAATTTAATCCGTCATAATTTTGATTATTAGCATGACCTATTGATCCGCCAGTAACGCTTCTTTGATCAGCAGCAATCCATTCTGTAGCTCTCATAAAATTAAAATTCCCTTTGGCGGCAAAATGCTTGCTGAACGCTTTGGCAGCTCTAAGTCCAAAATCAAAATAATCATTAGTTCCTGCTACTTTCTGGGTTGTTTGTCCATATTTTACGTAGGTACTGATCCCTTGATTTGTGAACGGATTTTTACTGTTCATAAATAAAATACCATTGAAAGCATTTGCACCATACAATGCAGAGGAAGCTCCCGGCAGTAATTCTACATTAGCAACATCAATATCAGAAAGTCCTATTAAATTCCCCAAAACAAAGTTTAAGGCCGGAGATGAATTATCCATTCCGTCTACCAGTTGCATGAAACGCGTATTGGCGACAGTTGAAAACCCCCTTGTATTAATCGATTTAAAGGAAATACTACTGGTATTAAAATGCACCTCTTTCAGGTTTTCTAAACCATCATAAAAGGTTGGCGCCGTGGTGTTTTTTATCTGCTGAATTCCCATTCTTTCAATAGTAACCGGAGACTCGATCACTCGTTCTGGTGTTCTTGAAGCAGAAACAACGATCTCATCTAGCTTGTTCTCTTCATCTAAAAGCTTTATGAGTAGTTTTTGACTACTAGAAACAACACTAATTTGTTGAGAAACAAACCCCACACTGGTCACCTCAATTGAATAAGGTGGTTTTTTAGAGGATTGCAATACAAAAGAACCGTCTAGATCCGTAATTGTACCAGAAGCATCTCCAACTATCTTGATGTTGGCTCCAGGAATTGGTTGGTTGTTACTATCAGTAACAGTACCTGAAATTGAGTTTTGAGCAAAGGTTAGACTGCAAAAAAACAATGACAAAAAAAGTAAATACACTCTCATTGGGTTCTATTTTGTTGGTTTAGGAAGCCAAAGTACAAATATTTTTGATATTAATAAAAAATCACCTGTAAAATTTCATATTTATCAGTAATTTTGCCTCATTTGCAGTTATTCTACATTTATATTTTATTTCAAAATGTTAAAATTTAGATTAAAAAATCAAAATTTCACTATGCATGCATATAAAAAATACATTTATCACAAAATTATTATTGATTTTTGGATATATGATAAAAGTGTCAAAAGAGCAAACATTTATGATTCGTTTGTATTTTGGAAAAAAATTAAAGACAAAAGAAGTACTAATAAAAAAAGCCTCGAAAGTTTTTCTTTCGAGGCTGGCACTACTAAAAAGGATATCAGTAATATCCCTATTATATTTTATTTTATTCTACAGTAACCGACTTTGCTAAATTACGAGGTTGATCTACATTGCATTCCCGCATAACAGCAATATGGTACGACAAGAGCTGTAACGGAATTGTAGTTATCAGCGGCGATAAAGCATCTGAAGTTTCTGGTATTTCGATAACATAATCTGCTAACTCCCTAACTTGAGTATCGCCTTTAGTCACCACTGCTATAATTTTACCACTTCTGGATTTTATTTCTTGTATATTACTTACAATTTTATCGTAATGGCCTTGTTTAGGCGCAATAACGACTACTGGCATGTGTTCATCTATCAGTGCAATTGGTCCATGTTTCATTTCAGCAGCAGGATAACCTTCAGCATGAATATAGGAAATCTCTTTTAGCTTTAAGGCTCCTTCAAGCGCTACAGGAAAGTTATAGCCTCTCCCCAGATAAAGACAATTTGGAGCATCTTTAAACATCGCCGCAATTTCTTTTGCTCTCTCGTTTGTCTCTAAAGCTTCTTTTACTTTTTCAGGTATAATTTCTAATTCCTGTAAATAAGCATGAAAAACAGAATTTGACAATGTCCCTTTGGCTTTAGCCAAACGCAACGCAATCATAGTCAAAACCGTAATTTGAGTGGTAAAAGCCTTGGTCGAAGCAACACCTATCTCAGGTCCGGCATGTGTATAGGCTCCAGCATGTGTTTCTCTAGAAATAGAAGAACCTACCACATTGCATACTCCAAAAACAAATGCCCCGTTTTCTTTGGCTAACTTAATTGCTGCCATTGTATCTGCTGTTTCTCCAGATTGAGAGATGGCGATCACAACATCTTTACTGTTAATTATAGGATTTCTATAACGGAATTCTGATGCATATTCAACTTCAACTGGGATACGGGCAAATTCTTCAAATATATATTCCGCAACTAAACCGGCATGCCAAGAAGTACCGCAAGCAACGATTATAATTCTATCGGCGTTTAAAAATTTTTCTAAATTATCTTCCACACCAGACATTTGAATCAATCCCTGATTAGCATGAAGCCTTCCACGATAAGTATCTTTGATAACACTTGGCTGCTCATAAATTTCTTTCAGCATGAAATGATCATATCCTCCTTTTTCAATTTGCTCCAAATTCATTTGAAGTTCCTGAATATTCGGATTTACTAAAGAATCATCTTTAATTTTTCGGATTTTCATCGGTTTGTGCAACCTGATATTCGCCATTTCACCGTCTTCTAAATAAATAGCATTCGATGTATATTCTATGAATGGGGAAGCATCAGAGGCAATGAAAAACTCTCCTTCTCCAACACCTATAGCCAATGGACTTCCCAGACGGGCAGCCACAATTTCATTTGGATTTTTTTTATCAAAAACAGCAATTGCATAAGCGCCCACCACTTGGTTTAAAGCGACCTGAACTGCTTTGCCTAATTTTAGATTGTCTTTTTTTTGTACTTCTTCAATTAGATTCACTAACACCTCGGTATCCGTATCTGAATGAAATACATACCCTCTTTTTATCAACTCTGCCTTTAAGGGCGAATAGTTTTCAATAATTCCGTTATGGATTATAGCTAGATCTCCAGAATTAGAAAGATGCGGATGCGAATTTACATCATTAGGAACTCCATGAGTAGCCCAACGTGTGTGTCCTATTCCAATTGTTCCGTTGGTAGTAATGCTAGAAGAAGCGCTCTCCTCCAGATCAGAAACCTTTCCTTTTGTCTTACACAGTTTCAAGTTTTCGCCATCATATAGCATGACACCGGCACTATCATACCCTCTGTACTCAAGCCTTTTTAATCCCTTTATTACAATAGGATAAGCTTCTCTATAACCGATATATCCAACGATTCCACACATAAATTTGACTTAATTTGGTTTTGTATAAAAAATTTCAAGTTTCAATCGTTTATCAACTGGGACGGTAGATTTTGAGCCATATAAAATAGTTCCCAAAGGACTCATAACAGAAGCTTTTGGCGCTCCGGTGATAAAAGAATTAGGAGTTCTCAATTTATGGGAAGGAAATACACTGATGTCTTCGGTAACAACAACACCTAATTTGACATTAGTTGAATCCTTAACATTGATAAGATTTCGTATTTGATTGGTTATTCTAATCTTGTATGTCAACCCTTTTTTGGAAGTAGCATTTACGTTAATATTCCCATCAAAAACTGTTTTTGCTTTTTTGAGATTGGCAGTATTAGACGTTAAGTCCATATAATAATCCACAATAGGCCGATTATTATTAAAATCATATAGATAGATCCTTTTTGGTTCATAACTACCTGACATAGCCTCCGCATCAATATGAAAAACAAGACTTGCTTCATTGATCAACCAGCCACTGTTCCTAATGGCTTCTAACTGACCCGGAGTGTTAAAAAGACTCAATACTGCAACGGATCCTTGGCCCCCTTTAAGGTATAATTTCTCGTCTCCTTCCGAAGTATTTCCCGTATTAGGCAAAGCATTATAGGCAAGTCCGCTACTTCCAAAATTGTTTTCTAACAAACTAACACAGTTTCCTGTCAGGTTCATCACTATGGTTTTTTTAACTCGTGTTGGGCTCCCTCCAGTAGTTGAGGCCAAATCTTCATTGTATTTTATCGTAATTTTTCCTGCTTTAAAGTCCAACATTGCTAAATTACCGGCACTTCCTGCCGCTTTCTCCATTTTAAAGTACAGGCCTCTAAAATAGTCTTTAAAAACATCATTTGTTGCTAATTTCCCCGAAGCAACAGCATCTATTATCCTTGTTTTAAAATAGCCTCTATTTAGACTAATTTGCATTCCTGGAGCCGTTCTTGTTGTGGTAACAGCATTAGTTAAGGAATCCGTAACCGCAACTACATGCTCCGCAGGATCAAAGAAAAAAGCATCGTTTTGTGCTGTATCCACAGCGTCATTTAAACGACTGGATACTTTAACATTATCAAATTCTGTATTTTGGTTTGTAAAATAATTTTGAGCCTGTTGAAAACCACCTACCGGATCCGCATCTCTCATGTAGTAACCCGACTCATAGATGCTAATTTTCATTTTAGCTTTTTCAACACCATAAATTGAATCTAAGCGATACACATTTCCCGTTGTGGTAGATGAGGAGGTCAATGTGCTAAAATATGGAATTGTTAAGATTACACTTTCTATATAAGCATTTGCACCTATAGTAGATATAGGAGTGACCAATGTCAATTGTGTACCATAATTTGCTGTTACTTCGCCAAAATTAGGATTATTAAAAATCCCTAAAGGACTTACCGCAAGATTATTAGATTGTATTGGCCCCGTTTTTTGATTGTAGGCTATTACATCATACGTTTCTTTTTCCAGGTTAAAATTATTTTCACCTATTAAACCCGCTCCAATTTCATTATAATCTTTATCACAAGAATATAAAAAAGCAATACTTGCCACTACCAGAATTTTCTTAAAGAAAGAATTATTGTACATATTTAATAAAAAAGTTTAATTTAAAGAACCTCGTTTCTGTAGAAATTAGTATAAGCTTCCGCGAATGCATCTTTCGGGACGAAAGATAAAAAAGGTTTTCCTGAAGATTCTATAAATTTTGTTAAACTTGAAGACAGGTTTTCCGAGGCAATAATCACAGCGTCAGAATGTTTTATCGTGGCCTTAATAATATTTTCATAATCCGGGATTTCAAGATCAGCAATATCTTCTTTAGGTATGCCATCAAATTTTACTTTATTAATCATTCCAGCATCTAAAGTTCCTTCAAAAGACTGACTGTAAACCGATGTAACGATTTTTGTCTCTGAAAACAATGCTTCATTTTTATAATAATGTTTCATGTAAATGGGCAACATTGCCGCCATCCAGCCATGAACATGAATAATATCTGGCACCCAATTGAGTTTTTTCACGGTTTCTACCACTCCTTTTGCAAAGAAAATAGCACGCTCATCGTTATCCGGATACATCACGCCTTCTTCATCTGCAAAAGTCGCTTTGCGCTTGAAATATTCATCATTATCAATAAAATACACTTGTATTCGTTCCTTTGGTATAGATGCCACTTTAATAATCAAAGGCATATCCAAGTCATTCACTACCAAATTCATGCCCGAAAGTCTGATAACTTCGTGCAACTGATGTCTTCTCTCGTTAATATTTCCATACCTTGGCATAAAAATTCTTATCTGTCCGCCTTGATCATTAATCATTTTTGGAACGTCATAAGACATTAAAGAAACCTCGTTTTCAGCGAGATAAGGCACCACTTCAGATGATACGTATAATATCCTCTTATCTTTCATATTATAATTTACTTAATTTATTGGCAATAAAAACAGTGCAAAATTACAATAATTTATGCAGTTATTAACTAAAATAGTAAGTTTGCATTTAATTTTAATAATACAGTCATGCCTATTTTCTACGGAAAAGCATCTTTAATGAACTATTTGAAACCTATAAAAGCACTTCACTCCACCATTGGATTTGTTCCAACTATGGGTGCTTTACACCAAGGTCATCTGGCATTAATGCAAAAATCATTGTTGGAAAATGAGAATACGGTAGTGAGTATTTTTGTCAATCCTACTCAATTCAACAATTCCGAAGATCTGGCAAAATACCCAAGAACATTTGATGAAGACGTAAAAAAACTTACGGCTTTGAATCCAAATATCATTTTATACGCCCCTGAGGTGGTCGATATTTATGATGGAACACCCCTTGCTGAACATTTTGATTTTGATGGACTTGAAAATCAAATGGAAGGCAAGTTCAGACCCGGGCATTTTAATGGTGTCGGTACAATTGTAAAACGTCTTTTTGAGATTGTTCAACCTACAAAAGCCTATTTTGGGGAAAAAGATTTTCAGCAATTGCAAATCGTAAAAAAAATGGTAGCTAAAAACCATTTAAACATAACCATAATTGGCTGTCCCATTTTTAGAGAGCCTAACAATCTGGCCATGAGTTCCAGAAATGAGCGTTTATCAGCTCTGGAAAGAGCCGAAGCTGCTATCATCTACAAAATATTAACTTCTGTAAAAGCCCAATTTTTTACAAAAAGTACCGCAGAAATTTCAGAATGGGTTCAAAAATCATTCCGGAACAATCCTACTTTTGTATTGGAATATTTCGTTATTGCTGATGAAGCAACCCTGCTTCCGTGTACCCGAAAATATAAAAATAAAAAATACCGTGCCTTTATTGTTGTAATAGTCAACAATATTCGTTTGATTGACACCATTTCATTAAATTAATTTACTTTTGTAGCATGCAAATTCAAGTTTTAAAATCAAAAATTCACCGCGTTAAAGTAACGGGAGCCGATCTGAATTATATCGGAAGTATTACCATTGACGAAACGTTACTGGATGCTTCTAACATCATTGAGGGGGAGAAAGTCTCTATTGTTAACATCAATAATGGTGAACGTTTTGAAACCTACGCCATCAAAGGCGAAAGAAATTCAGGAACCATAACCCTCAACGGACCTGCGGCCAGAAAAGTGCAAAAAGACGACATCATCATCATCATCTCATACGCAACAATGGAATTTGAAGAAGCCAAAACCTTCAAGCCTTGGGTTGTTTTTCCCAATGAAAAAGACAATTCTTTGACCTAAAACATTCCATTCTAAAACGGCTCTTTATGGTATCGTTTATGATACGCAAAAGGCCCTTGTCACTTCCAGCCACTGATGCTCTATTTTTTAAACAAGAAAAAGAAAAGCAACAGTGGCTAATTTTTTATAATGTAGTATATTGCTTCTCCTAGTGAGCGTGAAATACCCGTACTTTAACCAAACGGTTGCTACTAGAAAAACAGGATGCTATGAAAAGCCAAATACCAAAAAAATAATGTCAAAAGTAAAAACAACTTTTTTTTGCCAAAACTGTGGCGCACAATATGCCAAATGGCAAGGGCAATGCAATTCCTGTAAAGAATGGAATACAATAGCAGAAGAAATTATACAGAAACAAGAAAAAACAGCTTGGAAAAGCGAAACTACTTCTAGCAGTAAAGCACCAAAACCGTTACGAATAAACGAAATTGATTCTGCTCAGGAAATCCGAATGGACACGACAGATGGCGAACTAAATCGCGTTCTGGGTGGTGGAATCGTTCCCGGCTCCTTGATCCTTTTAGGTGGTGAACCCGGCATAGGAAAAAGCACGCTGTTGCTCCAAATCTCTTTAAAATTACCGTATAAAACTTTATATGTTTCAGGCGAGGAAAGCCAGAAACAAATAAAAATGCGTGCCGAAAGAATCACGCCCAGCGGTGACAATTGCTATATTCTTACCGAAACCAAAACCCAAAACATCTTCAAGCAAATTGAAGCCATACAACCGGAAATCGTGATTATCGATTCCATTCAAACCTTGCATACGGATTATATCGAATCCACTCCCGGCAGTATTTCTCAAATACGGGAAACCACTGCCGAACTAATCAAATTTGCCAAAGAAACTAATATTCCCGTGATTCTGATTGGTCATATCACCAAAGACGGTAACATTGCCGGACCAAAAATCCTAGAACACATGGTGGACACAGTTTTGCAGTTTGAAGGTGACCGAAATCACGTATATCGCATTTTACGTTCGTTAAAAAACCGTTTCGGATCCACTGCTGAAATTGGTATTTATGAAATGCTGGGCAATGGTTTACGCGAAGTTTCGAATCCATCCGAAATACTGATTTCGCATAAAGACGAGGAATTATCCGGAACAGCAATTGCTTCAACTTTAGAAGGCATGCGCCCGTTGATGATTGAAATTCAAGCCTTGGTAAGCACCGCCGTTTACGGAACGCCACAACGCAGCACGACGGGTTATAATGCCAAACGACTCAATATGATTCTGGCCGTTTTAGAGAAAAGAGCCGGTTTCAGGCTTGGCGCCAAAGACGTTTTCCTGAATATAACCGGAGGAATTTCAGTGGATGATCCGGCAATAGATTTGGCTGTAGTTGCCGCTATTTTATCCTCGAATGAAGACATAGCAGTCAATAAAGGTTTTTGCTTTGCCGGCGAAGTGGGACTTTCCGGCGAAATACGTCCTGTAAACCGCGTGGACCAACGCATTCAGGAAGCGGAAAAATTAGGTTTTTCGACCATTTTTGTTTCTAAATACAATAAAATTGCATTGAAAAATACCGGAATTAACATTCGATTAGTAGCCAAAATTGAAGACGTGGCGAGTGAGTTGTTTGGATGATATTTGTTGACAAATCTAAAATAACGTTTCTCTTATACATTTAGTGTTGCAACTAATTGTGATTGTTTGGTTTACGACGCAGAAGTTGTAGTCTTGATTTGTTTTCAAATACACTAAGGGCACGGATTGCAAATCCGTTATCGGGATATAAAAAACCGAAATACAATTACTAATGGCACTGCTGCCGCTAATATCAAAAACTACAACGCAGAAATGTTGTCGTTTTTTTATGTCCTAAAATGGAATAGTATTAATTTTATCCAATCAAAACTATAAAGAAAATTATAAAAAACTCAGCTTTAGTATTATTTTCCTTTTCTTTATGAATAATATTATAAACGCCTTGTATTTTAGATTCTTTTATTTTTAAAACTGTTTATGAAAACCAAAAAACAAAACATAATTCTAGCAACAAAAATACTTTTTGTATTGTTTACCACTATAATTATTGCTTTTTACCTCTTTCGTGATGCCGTTTTACAGCAAACCATTGCAAAAGTTTCCCATGAAATGAAAATGGATTACAACAGTACTTTTACGATAAAAAAAGCTTCTTTTGAAGGATTGTCCGGTCTAAATCTTACCGAAATAGCATTGGTTCCAAAAAATGCCGATACGCTTTTTAAAATTAAAAAATTAAAAACTAGTGTCAATTTGTGGCATTTGATAACCGGCGACCTACAACTTGGTACTTTAGAGGTTCAGAATGGTTTTATTCAATTAGTAAAAAAAGGGAAAAAGGGAAATTACGATGCTTTTTTAAAGAGAGACAATCAAACACCAGTACAAAATGAGAAAAGAGATTACGCTCATTTTGCCTATAGAATCATCTCAAAAGCACTAAATTTAGTTCCAACTGATATGATTCTGAACAATCTTTCGATCCGAATTAACGATAACGGAAAAAAAACAAACATCAATTTCCAAAAATTGCGATTGGTCAACAAGCAACTTGAAACTGCTATTCGAGTGCAAACCAACACCTTTACTCAGCACTGGAAAATTAAAGGATTTGCCGATCCCAGAAATAAAAAAGCCGATATTAGATTTGTTAATATCGACACCGGTGCCATCAAAATGCCGTATTTAGACGAGCGGTTCAACCTAAAATCAAGCTTTGACTCCATTCGTTTGAATATTCAAAACATAGATAAAGACGGTGATGAATTGCATATCGATGGGTTTATGGCTATTGCTAATTTAAAACTCAACCATCCTAAAATCGCCAGCAAAGATGTATTGCTAAAAAACGCCAAATTTGACTACCGTTTTCTTTTGGGTTCTGATTTTATTTCGATTGACAGCACCTCAACAGTTCAGTTAAACAAGATAAAACTTCATCCTTATGTGGCTTATGAAACTGAAAAAGACACGATTTATAAACTCAAAGTGAATATTCCAAAAATGAACGCGCAGGATTTTATCACTTCGCTTCCAGACGGTTTATTTGCCAATTTTCAAGGCATGAAAGCCAGTGGTACTTTTGATTACAAATTGGACTTTGCATTCAACCAAAACAAACCCAATCAACTGGTTTTTGACAGCAAACTAAAAAAAGAAAATCTAAAAATTACAAAATACGGTGAAGCCAACCTGAACAAACTCAATGGCGAATTTGTGTATCGCGCACTTATAAAGAACGTGTTGCAACGTCCGGTTTTAGTGGGCTCTGCTAATCCAAATTTCACGCCACTGGACCAAATTTCACCCTATTTACGAAAGTCGGTTTTGACAACGGAAGATCCTTCTTTCTTTTCGCATCGTGGTTTTATCAGCGAAGCTTTCAAACAATCCATCATCAAAAACATAAAAACTAAAAAGTTTTCCCGCGGCGCCAGTACCATCAGCATGCAATTAGTGAAAAATGTTTTTCTGAGTCGGGAAAAAACTGTTTCCCGTAAACTGGAAGAAATTTTATTGGTTTATATTCTGGAAAACAACCGGATTGTAAGCAAGGAACGCATGCTCGAAGTGTATTTTAATATTATCGAATGGGGTCCAAATGTATATGGAATTGGCGAAGCAAGTCAATTTTATTTCCAAAAAACACCTTTGGAATTATCACTGAACGAATGCTTGTATCTCGCCCGAATTATTCCAAGTCCAAAAAAATTCATGTATCAGTTCAACGATCAGGGAATGTTGAAAGATTTTGCTGTAAAACAAGAGTTGTTCTTAACCAATATTATGTTTCGAAGAGGGCTTTTGACTCCTGAAGACACGATTTACAAGTCCTTACCAATATTGATTTCA
Organism: Flavobacterium bomense; assembly: GCF_003970355.1. Classification (NCBI taxonomy): domain Bacteria; kingdom Pseudomonadati; phylum Bacteroidota; class Flavobacteriia; order Flavobacteriales; family Flavobacteriaceae; genus Flavobacterium; species Flavobacterium bomense. The sequence goes on from NZ_RYDJ01000001.1 coordinate 226,614, forward strand.
GGACCTGCAAAATCTTTTATCAAATTCAAAATACAAGATTCCACGCAAATAAAGGTAGATTCTTTATCGGTTGATGATGAATTTGATCTGTAATGTTGAAAATAACCCTGTCCAATTTCTAAAATCAGACAGGGTTTTTTCATTTAAGGAGCCGGATCAGGAATCACTGCTTGCACTTCGTCAATCGCCTTTAAGATTTCATCCGAAAGTGATATTTCAATGGTGTCAATATTTTCTTTTAATTGTTCCATTTTCGTTGCGCCAATAATCGTGCTGGTTACAAACAGCTGTTGGGCTATAAATGCCAACGACAATTCCGTCAAGGTCAATCCGTTTTTCTTAGCGATTTCCTGATATAGCCGCGTGGCTTCGGTGCATTGTGGACTGCTATATCTGGAATACTGCGGAAACAATTTGATTCTGGCATTTGGATGTGCTTCGCCAGTAAGGAATTTACCGGACAAAACGCCAAAAGCCATTGGAGAATACGCCAATAAACCAACATTTTCTCTCAGGCAAATTTCAGCGGACCCGTTTTCAAAAAGTCGGTTCAATAACGAATACGGATTTTGAATCGTCTTTATTCTTGGCAGATTATTGTATTTGCTTTCCTCCAGAAAACGCATAATTCCCCAAGGATTTTCATTTGAAAGACCTATGTGATTTATTTTTCCTTCCTTGACAAAACCGTCTAATGCTTCCAGCACATTATGAATATTATCTTCCCAAGCATCGTCTTGCACTTTGAAACCGCGTTGTCCAAAATAATTGGTTTTACGTTCCGGCCAATGCAATTGGTACACATCCAGATAATCAGTTTGCAGGCGTTGCAAACTACTGTCCAATGCAAACTTGATACTGGCGGGCGAAAAATCTAATTTTTCTCTCATATAGCCAAAATTAGGATTGGGTCCGGCAATTTTGGAGGCCAAAACAATTTCTTCTCTTTTCCCTGTTTTCTTGAACCAGGTTCCAAGGATTTTCTCTGTACTTCCATAGGTTTCCTGACGCCCCGGAATAGAATACATTTCGGCAGTATCAAAGAAATTGACTCCGTTTTCAAAAGCATAATCCATTTGTGCGTGACCATCAGCTTCTCTGTTTTGTTGCCCAAAAGTCATGGTTCCAAGGCAAATTTTGCTGACTTTTATATCAGTATTTGGTAATGTTGTGTATTTCATATTTAAGGAAATTGTATTTTATTTTCGAAAACAAAGATAAAATTAGTTTGCGGTTACGATTTAGTGTTAACAGAAAATTGACAAAAGTTTACAGGATGTTAAAAAAATAACCGCGAATTCGCAAATTAAAAGCCCTTGAAACGAAAGATAAAATTAGCGAATTAGCGGTTAAGAAAAGGTTCCTTTTTTAAACCATTAAGAGATTAAGCTTCATTAAGAATTAATGATTAATTTTCTTAATTCCTTAATGGTTAAACTTATAAAACTGGAGATTATTTTATAAAATATCTCGTAGAGAACAAAAAAAGGTTCAAAGCATACACTCTGAACCTTTCTATACTTTAACCTTTAAACCTTAATTTATTTCATTCAGCATTTCGGCAATTTCATCTAATCTTGGGGTAAGAATGATTTCGATTCTGCGGTTCTTCGCTTTTCCGTCAGCAGTTGCATTGCTGGCTAGCGGAGAGAACTCTCCTCGTCCTGCGGCGGTAAGACTTTGTTTGTTGATTTTTGAGTTTTCGCTCAAAATAGCTACGATTGCGGTGGCTCTTTTGGTTGATAAATCCCAGTTATCCGCAATTGGTCCAGAAGCTGAAAAAGCATCATCATCCGTATGTCCTTCAATAAGAACGGAGATTTCAGGATTGTCTCCTAAAACTTTACCTAATTCTACTACTGCCTTTTTCCCTTCGGAACCTACTGACCAACTTCCGGAATTGAAGAGCAGTTTGTTCTCCATGGATACGTATACTTTTCCATTTTTTTGTTCGACAGTCAATCCTTTTCCTTCAAAACTATTCAAAGCATTAGAGAGTGTTTCTTTTAGTTTTTTCATGTTGGCTTCTTTGGCGGCGATCAAGTCTTCTAATTCTTGCAAACGCTGGGCACTTTTGCTCAAACGCTCTTGTTCTACTGCCAACGCTTTTGCTTTCTCATCTAATTGGCCTAGTAAATCACGATTTTTCTTCATGTTACTTTGTAAAGCCTCTCCGCTGTTTTTCTCTAAAGCGGCATAGGAATCCTGCAGGACTTCGAGTTTGTTTTGAGCAGCAGCATAATCTGCTTTCAATTTATCAAGTGCTGCTTTAGAAGCACTCAAGTCAGAAGTTAAAGCAGTTCTATCTAAATCCAATTGGTTTTTAGTTTTCAGCAAATCTTCATTTTCGTCCGTTAGGCTTCGGTTTTCCTTTTTGGAATCCGCATACTTGCTTTCTAAGTCATTGTATATTTTTTTTGACACGCAGGATGTTGAAAGTGCCAATACGAGTAATCCTAAGGAAAATTTTTTAATCATTTTAATGGTGTTTATATCGTTTTTATTGTTGTTTTGAAATCAAAAATTTAAATTGCATTCGGATGCCCTAGCCCCGATAGAAGTGAAAATCCTTTTCTCTCGTTTTTTAACGAGAGAAAAGATTGTAGCGGATAGCGGGAAATAGCTCCTCCTTTGGCTGCGCTAAAGATGATTACTCTAATTCTACCAAGACCGGGCAATGATCTGAATGTACGGCATCTGATAAAATAACGGCTCTTTTGAGTTTATGTTTCAAAGAATTGGCAACTAAATTATAATCGATGCGCCACCCTTTGTTATTCCCTCTGGCTCCAGCGCGGTAACTCCACCAGGAATACTGGTGCGGTTCACTGTTGAAATGGCGAAAACTATCGACAAATCCGGACTTTATAAATCCGTCAAGCCAGGTTCTTTCATGGGGTAAAAATCCGGAAACGGTCTTGTTTCTAATTGGGTCATGAATGTCAATTGCCTCATGGCAAATGTTGTAATCGCCACAGATAATCAAGTTTGGCGTTTCTTTTTTGAGTTCATCAATATAATTCTTAAAATCATCCATAAACATGAATTTATGGTCGAGTCGCTCCATATTTGTCCCAGATGGCAGGTACAAACTCATCACGGAAAAATCATCAAAATCAGCCCGAAGATTTCTTCCTTCAAAATCCATGTGGTGAATTCCGGTTCCGTGGACCACATTATTAGGTTTGATCTTTGAAAGAATCGCTACGCCGCTGTACCCTTTTTTAGTGGCTGAATAATAATATTGATACGGATACCCTGCCTTTGCAATAGCCTCCACAGGAATTTGATCCTCAGTGGCTTTGATTTCCTGTAGGCAAATGATGTCCGGATTTGCCTGTTGCAGCCAATCGATAAATCCTTTTGAAATTGCGGCTCTAATTCCGTTGACGTTGTATGAAATAATTCTCATAAAGTGTGTATTTGAATTTCTGTAGAAATAAATAATTCCCAAATGGTATTAGAAATGCATTTTTAGAATCTGTCAGAAAAAATCATGGTGTGTATATAACGATTTCAAATGTAATAAAAAAGTACAAGTTTGACTCAGAAAAATAGAGAAAATGGAGTTTTTTGCTATCTTTGTTTCTTGCTTTAAAAGAAAAAAATTCATGGGTTTAGTAACCGCCAAAGAAGTTGCAAAAGCAATAAATGCTGATAAGTATGGAGTTCTAGGTACCTTCTCAGGATGGATGCTTATGAAGGTGCTAAAGATTTCTACCTTAAACAAAATGTACGACAGAAATAAGCATTTGAAAGATGTTAATTTCCTGAATGGAATATTAGATGATTTACAAATAAAATTTGAAATTCCGGAAGAGGATTTAAAGCGCCTGCCAAAAGAAGGAGCTTACATCACGATTTCAAACCATCCACTGGGAGGAATTGACGGGGTTTTATTATTGAAATTAATGCTGGAGAGAGAACCCAATTTCAAGATTATTGCTAATTTTCTTTTACACCGAATTAAGCCGCTCAAAAAATACATCATGCCTGTGAATCCTTTTGAAAATCATAAGGATGCTAAATCAAGCGTGGTGGGAATCAAGGAAACACTGCGTCATTTAAGCGATGGAAAACCCTTAGGCATGTTTCCCGCAGGCGAAGTCTCTACCTATAAAGATGGTAAGTTAATGGTAGATAAGCCTTGGGAAGAAGGAGCTATCAAAGTAATTAGAAAAGCGCAGGTGCCTGTGGTTCCTATTTATTTTCATGCTAAAAACAGTCGATTATTTTATTTGCTTTCTAAAATAAGCGGGACTTTTAGAACGGCAAAACTGCCTTCGGAAGTCTTTAGCCAGAAACGCCGTGTGATCAAAGTGCGTATTGGTAAACCAATTTCCGTAAGCGAACAAAATGAGCACAAGACTTTAGAGGAATACTCTGAGTTTTTAAGAAAAAAAACGTACATGTTGGCCAATCCTTTTGAGAAAGAAATTCCTTTTTTGCCAACGCCTACTTTAAAAATTCCTAAAAGCCCAAAGACAATTGTCACTGCTGCCAACAGCGAAAAGATGATTGCCGAAGTTGATGCCGCCAGAAATAGCGATTGCCGACTTTTACAAAGTAAAAATTATGAGGTTTTCTTTTCTGAAGCCACTAAAATTCCAAATATCCTGCATGAAATAGGACGTCTTAGAGAAATCACTTTCAGAGAAGTAGGCGAAGGAACCAATGAGTCTATTGATTTAGACAAGCACGATAAATATTATCATCACTTGTTTTTATGGGATAATGAAGCCCATAAGATTGCCGGTGCGTACCGAATGGGATTGGGTTCAGAAATTTATCCGAAGTATGGAATCAATGGATTCTACCTCAACGATCTGTTTAGGTTTGAGCCCGAATTACATGATATGATGCACAAATCTATCGAAATGGGACGCGCTTTTATCATCAAAGAGTACCAACAAAAACCAATGCCGCTTTTCCTGCTTTGGAAAGGAATTATGCATACCACCTTACGCTATCCCGAACATAAATTTTTATTGGGAGGCGTGAGTATCAGTAATCAATTTTCAGATTTTTCTAAATCCCTAATGATTGAATTTATGAAATCCAATTATTATGATCCGTACATTGCGCAATACATTCATCCCAAAAAAGCGTATAAAGTAAAATTAAAAGATGCCGATAAGGATTTTATTTTTAACGAAACCGAATCGGATTTGAATAAGTTTGATAAAATTATCGACGAGCTGGAACCGGGAAGTTTGCGTTTGCCGGTTTTAATCAAAAAATACATCAAACAAAATGCAAAAGTGGTCGCATTTAATGTGGATCCGTTGTTTAATAATGCCGTAGATGGATTGATGTACATCAGGATTGCAGACATTCCGGAAAGTACCATGAAGCCCGTAATGGAAGAATTCCAGAAAGAATTGGAGCGAAAACTGAGCGAGAAAGAAGATTAATTTCAGAATCCCATTAAATAAGTAAGTCGAAAGTTTAAAAGTCGTAAAGTCAAAAGAATTAACTTTAAGTAAAACAGCTTTAAATCAGATTGTTACATAATTTTATCCTGATTTTAAAATACGACATTATACCATGGTTATTACTTAGTTGCTAGAAATTTTACAAATCAGCACAAAATTAATTCGTGGCAATTAGTAAAATTTGTGGTAGAAAAATACCCCCAAATAGTGTCTGACTTTTTGGGGACAGTCTAAAACCGGGATTTTTTTATGTTTTAAAACCAAGCCTTTTTACCTACTTGATACATTTGGTAAAACTCCTCGTCAGATTTTGTCAAATAAATTATTCCTTCGATAATACCTAAAATGTATGTCACCGTTCCGCAGGTAAAAAGACTAATTACCAGCCATATTATCCCTTCAGTAGTATACCCCAATAGGAATTTATGAATCGCAAGAGGACCTAAAAGTATCGCTAAAATTCCGGCAGGCAGCTTTTTATTGTTTTGACGAACTGGCAGCGGATTATTCCAATTTTCAATCTTCGAATTTTGCATAAATAATTTGTATTAGATTGTTTTTCAATGGTTAAAAATATAAAAATTATTGAAACACTCTACCAATTGGTTCAAAAATTCGGTTTTATTTCCTCCACTATTCAAAATCTATCCGAATTTTCTAGAGTTACAAACCTCCATAACGCCCACAATTATTACGCCTTCATCTGATAATTTTGCAATAAACGTTCTAAATCATCAACTGTAAAATTTTGCACGAACCGTTTTTCGCTTGGCTTAAAATGATTGGTACCATCCATAAACGGCTGCCATTGGATAGAACAATCCTTCCCATTTTGTCTTTCCACCAAAAAGTAAAACGATACGAATTGGCTTTAAACCAATATGTTATCTTCGCAACAAGCGACGAGTTTTAGGGATTTTTACTTTAAAGAAGAAACTCCAATTCCCGTATTGCGCTGCTACGGCACGACAAATTTTACCTATCTAAGATACTTTGCTTTTATTTTATCAACGATCACTTGTGCCAATCGTTCATGGCTTTCGAAAGTCCAACCGGCAATATGTGGCGTCAGAATTGCGTTTTTGGCTTTCAACAAATACTGAAAAGCCTCTGGTGTGTTTTTATCGTTAAAAAGGGTTTCAAAAGACAACTTCTCATATTCCAGAACATCTAAACCTGCTCCGAGAATTTTTCCGGATTGCATGGCAGTAACCAAATCGGCAGTGACAATATTCTTGCCTCGAGAGGTATTAATAACCCAAAAAGGCTTAAGAAATCCATTGATAAAATCAGCATTCACCATTTTATTTGTTTCGGAAGTCCATGGAACATGCAAACTCACTACATCTACTTTTTGCTGAAATTCTGCTAAGGAAACCTGCTTCGCATTAGCATCACCCACATTTTCCTGAATGTCATAACACAAGACTTCGACATCAAAACCACGGAGTTTTTTGGCAAATGATTTTCCCATGTTTCCGTACCCGATAATTCCAACGGTTTTACCGTCAAGTTCCTGACCGCGATTGCTTTCCCGGTTCCAATGGCCTGCTCGTATCTCGCTGTCAGCTTGATTCAATTTATTAAAAATGGATAAGATCATACCCAAGGTGTGTTCAGCAACAGCGTTTCTATTTCCTTCTGGAGCGGCAATAAGTGTAATGTTTTTAGATGCTGCATGCTCGCAATCAATGCTTTCCAATCCGGCTCCAACGCGAGCGATGAATTGCAAATTAGTAGCTTTGTCCAAGAATGTTTTGTCAATCTTGAAACGGCTTCGAATCACAACTCCTTGATAATCCTGAATTTTAGCTTCGATTTCTTCTTTTGAAGAAGTAAAATCACTGTGATTGATAAACCCGGATTTTTGCAATTCATTCCACAGTAAGGAATGATTGCTGTCGATATGAAGTATTTTGATGGTCATAATTGCTTTGTTTTTGCTACATCAAAGAAACAAAAAAATTACGGTTTATACTTTTAAGAACGGAAATTAGCTTTCAAAAGCTTAAATTTGCAGAATTCCTATTCATCATTTATACTATTAATTATAGGAAAAGAAAAACAACAAATGAGATTAACAAAAACATTCAAAGCCTTTTTTGAAAACGAAAAAGCGGGAGGTCTTTTATTACTCCTAGTTACGATACTCTCTCTTCTATTTGCTAATTCCCCTTTTCAAACTGACTATATTGCCTTTTGGGAAACCAATGTCGGCAACCATTCGATCACCCACTGGATCAATGACGGACTGATGACTATCTTCTTTCTTTTGATTGGTTTAGAGCTAGAACGGGAGATCTACAAAGGAGAATTGTCGAGTATTAGAAATGCCACTTTACCTGTTTTTGGTGCTTTAGGCGGGATGATTGTTCCGGCAGGAATTTTTTTACTGCTCAATTTTGGAACACCCACACAAAATGGTGCCGGTATTCCTATGGCTACTGACATTGCCTTTGCAATTGGAGTTTTATCGCTTTTAGGAAATCGGGTTCCTACCTCGCTGAAAGTATTCCTTACTGCCCTTGCTGTAATTGACGACTTAGGGGCTATTTTGGTAATTGCTGTTTTTTATACAAAAACAATTGCTTTTACCAATCTGTTTATTGCTTTTGCCATTATGGGTGGTTTATTTATCCTGAACAAAAGAAAGGTTCACAACCTTATCCCCTATTTAATTGGGGGTGCTGCTATGTGGTATTTTATGCTGAATTCAGGTGTTCACGCCACAATTACCGGAGTGTTATTGGCTTTTGTCATTCCGTTTGGAGACGGAGGCAAGAAAACATCCTCTTATAAATTACAGCATTTTTTGCACAAACCGGTTGCATTTTTGATTCTGCCGCTCTTTGCCATCGCCAATACCAGTATTGCCATTGGTTCTGATTGGTCAGAAGGATTGAATCATACCAATACAATTGGGATCATGCTGGGACTTGTGGTGGGAAAACCTCTTGGAATTTGGCTTTTCTCCTTTTTAGGAGTGAGTTTAGGCATTTGCACGTTGCCCAAAGATTTAAATTGGAAAAAAATAATTGGGGCAGGAATGCTTGGTGGAATTGGGTTCACCATGTCCATTTTCATTACCCTTCTTGCTTTCAAAGAAAGTGGTAAAGAGGTTATTACATACTCTAAAATTGCCATTCTGATTGCTTCTTTTGTTGCTGGTCTGACGGGTTTCTTCTGGTTGAAATATACCTTAAGAAAACAATCTAAAAAGAAGAAAACAGCACTAGTATAAAACATATTGTGATCCTAAAAAGCCTCGTTTAAGCAATTAAACGAGGCTTTTTTATGTTCAATAAGCTTCTATTTTGAATAACTTATCGCAAAACTATTTTTAAAATCTCTTTTTTTAATAAATAAATAAAGCATGAATGGAATAATCATCACAGGAGAAAATTTTTGAAGTACTGCAAATTGAATAACCAAACCGGTTACCACCATTCCGGTCAGTATTCCGAATCCAAGATTGTACGTAAGACTGGGATTTATGCTCAGTACTTTCGTTTCTCCCGCCTTTAGCACTATCTCTTCTGTTTGAAAAGAAGTTCCATCACCAATTTCTATGGTATGTTTTCCGGGCAAAACACGGTATTCTTTCCGGTTGTTGCTGTAGTTCATTTCACACTCCGTTTTGCTATCAATACGTACTACATAGCGATTGGATTTATTGTAAATACCACTGCTTTTAGACATTCTGAAAACAATTGTGCTCTGATTCATATTTGATTTTTTACGGTTTATCATGCTAACAAAACCTTTTTCATGGTTCCTGTAACAAGTCTACACATATTTACCCTAAAAAGTATATCCAATTCCTAGGTGTAAAAAAGGAATGTATTGGTTTCTATTGTATGCTCCATCTGCATTCTGGACATTACCGTTAACCGAATTCTCTTTCAAATAAACCACTCGATACCCAAATCCTACCGCAGTTTCATAGGTAAAATGATTCCCAATAGTACGCTTCAAACCCCAAGTGGGTACAATTGCTAAATCAGCCGTTTTTGTAACGTTATCTGCAAGATTAATCACAAACCAATCCGGATGGTAACTTGTTTTAATGGAAAAATAATTCCCGCTATTATTGGCGATTTGCTTCCCATTTGAATTCCTTTTTTCCAGATTATAGTAATACCTTGGTTCTAAAGTGACTACTGGCTGCAAAATAAAACCGGTTCCATCATAGTGATCTCCAACCGTAAAATCTTTTTCAAGACCGATTTCACTGCGCACAGCGATACTATTAGACACCTTACTTTCATTGTTAAACCAAATTCCTGCGTGTACTCCGAATCCGGTTTGTATACCAAAAATTGATTTTTCAACGGTTACTTCTTGGGCATTTGCATTTAGATTGAATGCTAAAATCAGGACTACTAGGACTTTTCTCATTTATTGATTATTAGTGTTATTCTCTGTTATTTAAATTTTTAAACCAGATTTCTGTTTACTTATTCGTGCAATAATCTACTACGGTAACTTTATCTGGTGCCGGACTCAAAACAGCTACAAAAGCTTTGTGATCCGGATGAATTAAATATGCATCTCTGTCGGATTTACTGGTGAAAGTCAACACAAAACAATGGGTCAAACCATTATTCAGGTTTTCAGGACTGTTATTAATTCCCCATTCATACGCTTTGATCAATTTGATTTTATGTTCTAAGTTTCCAAAAGCAGTGACTACTTTGTCAATTGCTGCTGCATCTGTACCGGGTTTCCAACCAAACATCACTACATGTTTAAGGATTTGTTTTTGTTCGTCTTTTTGCGCATTCACAGTATAACTTGAAATTAAAATAAGGATTAATAGGAGTAGTTTTTTCATGGTTGTTTTTTTCAAATATAAGATTTATTTGAGTGTTAATACAAATATGAAATGTCAATATTCATCCCTTTTAAGAAAAAAATTGCGCAAAGTCGGAGACGTTTGCGCAGCATAATTAACGAAAAAATTACAAAACTATACGCCTACCCCTTGATTTGTTTCAATGACGTCTTAATACCTCGTATCAGGGACGAACTGAATCCGTGCATTTCCATTTCGTTCAATCCGGCTATGGTACAGCCTTGTGGCGTGGTCACACGGTCAATTAATTGTTCCGGGTGTACTTTTTCTTCTAGTAGCATTTCTGCAGCACCTTTTACCGTTTGTGCCGAGATGGCTAAGGCGGTTTGCCAGTCAAATCCAATTTCGATTCCGGCTTGCATTGAGGCCCGAATGTAGCGCAAGGCAAAAGCGGTTCCGCTGGCCGCCAAAACAGTTGCAGCATCCATTAATTTTTCGTCAATAATAGGAGCGGTTCCCAAATTCTGAAAAAGGGAAACTACCTCTTGTGCCTTCTCTTTGTCTTTTTCATTAAACGCAATACAGGTGGCTGAGGCGCCAAACTGTGCCGCGATATTGGGCATGATTCGGATGGCACTATTAGCCGTACCGATTTTGTTTTGCAGATTTTCTATCGACAATCCACTCACTGCCGAGGCGATGATTTTATTAGAAATTACGGGAAGAATTTCGGCCAAAACAGTGTCTACTTGGTATGGTTTGATGGTCAAAATAATGACATCGGCTTCCTGAATCTGATGCATATTATTGGTAGAAACTGTTGCTCCTAATTTTTCAAGATACAGAATGCTGGAGGTGTTTCTTCGGGTTATGGTAACTTGGTCTTCTGGCGAAAATTTTGATAGTCCTAATGCGATAGAAACTCCTAAGTTTCCTCCGCCAATGATATGTACTTTCATGCTGGTTGTGGTTTTTCCTCTCCCCTCCAGAAGCTTTGGGACTTTCCAAAAGAAAGCCAAGCCGTCTGGAAAAAGTGTTGGTTGTATAGTTATAGATGTATTCGTTTGTTGTTGTATTTCCTCTCTATTCTCTTTGTTCTCTATTCTTTTTCTCTTCTCTTACTTCTATCTTAAAACCCTAAAATCATTTTTGCTATCGAAAAATAAATCAAAATGCCACAAATATCATTACTGGTTGTAATAAACGGACCAGTTGCCAATGCGGGATCAATACCAAATTTATCCAGCAATAACGGGATAAAAGTCCCTATTAATGAAGCAATAATAATTACTGAAATTAATGCTACGCAGATAATAACGCCAATTATCATTTCAACATCCAATAGAAAATGACTTCCTAAAAATAATATTGTAGCCAGAATCAATCCATTTAATAAACTTAGGGAAACTTCCTTAACTAATCTATTAAATAGCGATCCGCTCAACGTATTATTAGCCAAACCCTGTACAATAATTGCCGAGGATTGTACACCGACATTTCCTGCCATCGCAGCAATAAGGGGCGTGAAAAAGAATAAATTACCATGTTGCAGCATTGCGCCTTCAAACAATCCCAACACTTTTACGGAGATAAAACCGCCTAAAAGAGCCAAAACTAACCAAGGCAACCGTGCTTTTGTATGTTCGAATATGCTGTCATCTGCCTCAACATCTTGCGAGATACCTGCAGCCAACTGGTAATCCTGATCGGCTTCATCCTTGATTACATCCACAATGTCATCAATAGTGATTCGACCCACTAACCTTCCTAATTCATCTACAACAGGAATAGCTTCTAAATCATATTTCTGCATAATTCGGGCTACCTCAACATCTTCTGTATCTACTTTTACGGAGTTTAATTTCCGGATGTACACATCATTAATTGGGGTTCTGGAAGAAGTGGTCAATAAATCCTTGAGGGATAAACGCCCTTTCAATCGGTCTTCATCATCCACCACATAAATCGAATGGACTCTGGAGATATTTTCGGCCTGAATGCGCATTTCTTTGACACAAGTAAGCACATTCCAATTTTCATTGACTTTTACCAATTCCTTGTGCATGATTCCACCGGCGGTATCTTCGTCATAGCGCAATAAGTCAACAATATCTTTGGCATGTTCTACATCCTGAAGTTCTGATATTACTTCGGCTTTCAAATCTTGTGAAAGCTCCGCTATAATATCAGCTGCATCATTGGTTTCCAGCTCATCTAACTCTTCTGCAATTTCTTTTGGCGAAAGCCTGCTTAATATATTTTCCCGCAAATCATCTTCTAGTTCCAGAAGAATTTCAGCAGTTTTTTCACTGTCTAATACTTTAAAAATATAGGTCGCTTCATTAAAATCAAGCTCATCGAGAATTTCAGCAATATCAGCATGGTGCATATCATTCAATAATACTTCCAGTTGCTGGTCGTTTTTGTTTTGAATGAGTTGCTCTAATTCCTGAATTAATCCTTTGCTGATTTTAAACTCCATCGGCTTCTATTTTTTGGGTGAGTGCTATAAACTGTGCTACATTTAATTGTTCTGGTCGAAGGTTGAAAATTTCATCCTCTCTCAAACTATCCGACAAATTTAAGGTTTTTAAACTATTTCGTAACGTTTTACGTCTCTGCTGAAAAGCAGTTTTCACTACCGTAAAAAACAATTTTTCACCACATGGCAAGCTGTAATCTTTTTTTCTGCGCAAACGTAAAACACCTGATTTTACCTTTGGCGGTGGAATAAAAACATGTTCGTCTACCGTAAATAAATACTCGGCATCATAAAAAGCCTGTACCAAAACCGACAGTATTCCATACGCTTTTGTTCCCTTTTTTTCACAAATGCGTTGTGCCACTTCTTTCTGGAACATTCCGGCAAATTCCGGAATTTGGTGGCGATATTCCAATGTTTTAAAAACAATTTGTGTCGAAATGTTATACGGGAAATTCCCAATGATTGCGAACTGCTTTCCTTCAAAAACTTCGTTAATGTTGTATTTTAGGAAATCTTTAGAAATAATTTTATCTTTTAATTTTGGATAATTTTCGTCTAAATACGTCACTGATTCCGCATCGATTTCAATAACGTAGGTGTTCACCGGTTTATCCAACAAATATTTTGTCAAAACGCCCATTCCTGGTCCTATCTCCAGTACATCATCATACCCTTCTAAGTTCAATGTATCTGCAATGTCTTTGGCAATACTTTCGTCTTTCAAGAAGTGTTGTCCGAGGTGTTTTTTTGCTTTTACTTTTTCCATGTTTGTCTTTGCGAGGCACGAAGCAATCTCACTTTATTGTTAGGTTTATTTTGCCCCTAAGGCACTACTGTATTGTATTAAATATCCAGAAAACTATCGCAAAATCAATATTGCAACTACTTCTTATATCCTATTTTTCCTCGTTCTGGAATGATTTCTTTCTTTTCCATAAGTTCATCTACATATTGAAAAACGAGTTCTATGTTTTTTCCCTGATTTTCAATTTTCTTTTTCATTGTTTCAAAATCAATACGTAAATCCGAATTATCGGAGAGCATTTGCCTCGTTTTTGTAAATATCCGCATTATCTGAATATTGGTTTGAATTGCTTTTTCACTATTCAAAACACTCAATAACATTAATACGCCGTGTTCTGTAAAAGCCATCGAAGCATATCGCAAACCCATCTTTTCAGAATTGGAGGTCGCAAATTGCGACCTCCAATTATATTTACTTTTACAATTTGAACTTAATATCGTAATTTCCCACTTCAAGATTTATTATTCCCAAACTGAACACTAAAAAGACGAACACTGAACACTTTTTTAATAATCCGCAATCAATTCTAATTCCGTTCTAAACGCCAGCATTTTGTCTCCAAACAGCTTCGCTCCTTCTTCACGAAAAGCCGGTGCGTCCTCCAGATAATATTTCTCCAAAGTGTCTTTGCTGTCCGTCACATATTGAACGGAATAGGTAACTCCGCCCATTTCTTCTTCAATTAAAACCCGTACCATTCTTGCCGAAGAGAATTTTCCTGTAGCCAGAATTTCTGGAATGTGTTTGTGTTGCATCCAAATCATCCATTGATCGTGCACGCTTTCGTGTATGTTTGTAGTAACGTTGTATAGTATCATTTTTTTGTTTAATTGGTTAACTGGTTAATCGATTAAACAGTTAAACTTTTTTATAAATTAGTATCTCCCCTCAATTGCCTGAATTTCTTTCTGGCTTCCACAAAATAAATACTGTCCTGATGATTAAAAATAATCTTCTCATACAAAGGTTTCGCTTTATCAGGCAATAGCAGTTGTTTTTTATATATCTCTGCCGAAAAATACAGCGCTTCGTCTATGTAAATCCCATCGCTATACTGATCCATAATCGTTTGGTATTGGCTTAAAGCCAAAGTAAAATCGCCCGTTTCTTCGTAAATATTTCCCAAACGCAACAACGTCACGGCTTCTATTTGCTGACCTTTATGATTTTTTAAAATCGATAGAAACTGCGTTATCGCTTCCTGATTCCTATTTTGATACAACAGATAATCTCCTTTGGCAAATTGTTTCAAAGCCGTTTGTGTCGAATCAACGACGGTATTGTCATTGATTAACAGAAAATATTCCAAAGCATCATTCGCAATCAACTGTGTATTGGCTGATTTCAATTCCTTAAATTGTTTCAACGCCCAAGCAAAATCAGCTTTAAAATAACTCGTTTTTGCGGCTTTCAAACTGGCTTCATGCGCCATTACATCATTCTTCAAGTCCAATTCAATCTGCGAATAATAGATCAACGCCTGATTGAATTTTTCTTCGTACAACAAAATATCTGCCAGTTCCATTTTGGCATCAGCCACCTGATAATCATTCAATTGCAATTCCAGCGCTCTCTTGATTATTGCCTTTCCTTCCTCCGGTTTTTTTAACTTAAATGCCGTGAAATGTGCCTGAATCAGCTGCAAAGATAAGGTAAAAGGACTTATTTCAAATTGTTTCATCAAACCGTCTAATTCTTTGCTGATCGCGGCAAAGTCTTTTTCGGTTGCTTTTTCAATTTTCATCGCAATCAAATACGAATTCGCTTGGATCAGCAATTCTAAATCTAGTGTGTTTTGCAATACAAACCCTAAAATTTCCTTTGCCGCTTCCTCATTCTCTTCTTCAATTGCCAGTTGCCCTAAATTTACAATCGTAGCAAGCGATTCTGGATTGCGTTTATAAATGGCTTTTTGCTGAATAAATGCTTTCCCAAATTCCTTTTCCTGTACATAAAACCAACTCAGATAATGGTTCCAAAAAATGTCTTGATTTTTCTGCGTCCTTACAATTAAAGCTTTACGCAACAATTCATTGAAATTTGCATCGCCTTCATCAGCCATAAAACGAACCAGCTGATTTTGGATTCGAATGGAGTTTTGAGGATTAGCAAACGCTTCATCCAGAAAAGTGGAAATCATCATTTCTATATTAGACAATTGACCGTAAAGCAATCCTATTTGATAATTGAAATTAAAATTAGGCTCTAATTCTACTGCGATTTGGTAGGATTTCAGCGCGTATTCAAGTAGCACTTTTCGCTCAAAAGTGTTTGAAATTCCGTACACTTGATTTGGATTTTTTCTGATGCGGTCTAATGCCTGATCGTAGTACATCTTGGCTTTATCATCATTTTTTTGCAACTGAAAATTATATCCTAATTCTACCAGAAGATTTCCTTGATTGTACTTGTCAAGTCGTTCTTGAATGGCTTTTTCGGTACTTTCAAACTGTTGCAATTGCTGTGAACAATCGATTATTCTTAAAAAATACTGAGAGTTTAATGGAATCTCTTGCAGTAATTCTTCATAACTGATTTTGGCTTTTTCAAAATCGCCTTTATCATAATAATACTGTGCCAATTGTTCGTTTTGGGCGAAAGCAAATAACGATAAAAACAGGTGTATTAAGAGAACGATTTTTTTCATTTTTTATCTGTTTTTCTAATTCAGATTAGGTGTTGGAATACATATTCGTGTCTTTATTCATTTCCTTTTTTAATCCATTTTCCAACTTCCGGTGCGGTGTAATTTTCCATTTTGTTCAGCAATTCTTCCGCATTATCACTAACCAAAATCATCTTTTGATTGATTTCTTTTAAAAAACCGTTATCAGCCATTTTTTGGATGAATTGCAATAATAAATCATAAAATCCATCAACGTTTAAAATCCCAATGGGTTTCTTATGAAGTCCGAGTTGCCCCCACGTGAGCATTTCGAAAAACTCCTCTAAAGTTCCAAATCCACCAGGCAATGCAATTACGCCATCGCTTAATTCATTCATTCTGGTTTTTCTTTCGTGCATACTTTCCACAATGATTAACTCGGTCAAATTATCGTGAGCCACTTCCTTAGACATCAAAAAACGGGGTAAAACACCAAATACTTTTCCGTTTTCACTCAAAACACCGTCAGCAACCGCACCCATTAAACCAACTTTTGCGCCACCGTAAACCAAATCAATGTTCTTCTTAGCCATTACCTGTCCCAGTACTATCGCTTGAACCTCATAATTTTTTTCATTCCCAAAACTGGAGCCACAGAACACCGTAATCTTTTTCATCAACAAAATATTTTTCAGTAGTGTTTTAACTAATTGATACTATCAAATCCGCAATAAGCACGCAAAACCTCAGGAATTACGATTCCTTCCGGAGTTTGGTAATTTTCTAAAAGTGCTGCCAAAACTCTTGGCAAAGCCAATGAACTTCCGTTTAAGGTGTGTGCTAATTGATTTTTTCCATCTTTATCTCTAAAACGTAATTTCAACCGATTTGCTTGAAAAGTCTCAAAATTAGAAACCGAACTGATTTCTAACCAACGGTCCTGTGCAGTAGAAAACACCTCGAAATCATAGGTTAACGCTGCTGTGAATCCCATATCGCCGCCACAAAGACGCAATATTCTGTAGGGTAATTTCAATTCCTGCAAAATACTTTTTACATGCTCCACCATTCCGTCCAAGGCTTCATACGATTTATCGGGATGCTCTACACGAACAATCTCGACTTTGTCAAATTGATGTAAACGGTTCAATCCACGTACGTGCGCACCATAAGAACCTGCTTCACGACGAAAACAAGGCGTGTAAGCCGTGGTCAAAACCGGTAATTCACTTTCGTTTAAAATTACATCCCGAAACAAATTCGTTACTGGAACCTCAGCAGTTGGAATCAAGTATAAATCATCCGTTTTATCATGGTACATTTGCCCTTCTTTGTCGGGCAATTGTCCCGTTCCATAAGCAGATGCTTCGTTTACCATGTGTGGCACCTGAACTTCGTTATATCCTGCAGCGGTATTTTTGTCCAGAAAATAATTGATCAAAGCACGTTGTAATTTTGCTCCTTTTCCTTTATAAACCGGAAATCCTGCGCCTGTGATTTTTACTCCCAATTCAAAATCGATAATGTCGTATTTTTTTACCAATTCCCAGTGTGGTTGCGCGCCTTCATGCAAAACTGGGATTTCCCCTTCTTCAAAAACGTTCAGGTTTTCCTCCGGTGTTTTTCCAATAGGAACAATATCAGCAGGAAGATTGGGTAAGGTATATAATTTTTCTAAAAGTTCAGCGGCAAGTGCATCAGCAGTTTCGGCTAATTTCTTGCTTTTCTCTTTATTTAAAACAGTTTTTTCTTTTAAGATTGCGGCTTTAGATTTCTCTCCCGCTTTCATCAATTCGCCAATATCCTTGGATAATTTATTAGATTCGGATAAAATGCTGTCTAGCTCCACTTGCGTAGCGCGACGTTTTTCATCCAGTTGTACCACTTCTTCAACAACACTTGTAGCATCGATATTTCTCTTTGCCAAAGCGGTGATTACTTTTTCCTGATTCTCTCTAATAAATGCGATTTGTAACATAGCTTGATTTTTTTAACGCTAACTTATATATTAATGGAAGCAAATTTAGGGAAATGTTTGGTAGTATGAGATAAAAATTTTATCAAAAATCGAATTAAAAAGGGGAATTGCACCGCCATTTTTTGCGCGCCTATAGATTTAAATAAAATAAATAATCGAGAAAGTTTTTTGTGTAGTTTTAATGACCCGATTATAAATTTTTGCAGCAATTTGAACAATACATTATTTAAGTACAACATTTATAGCACGTTGAACGTATTGTAAAAAAACATAATTTTGAGTAGCTATTTTTACTTATTAGAAAATAATAAAGTAGTAGGGAGTCGATTGTACAAATCAAATTTGAAATCGTTATGAGTAATACTATTAACCGTAGAAATTTATTTAATTTAATACTAAATAAATTAAAAATTAATCAGGATACCAAAGATCCATTATTTGAAAAATATTCCCGAAAAATATTTACAGGCAGAAGATATCAAAGCGTTAAAAGCGCTACAAAATCGGCTTTTACCGATAGAGTAGTTCCTGTTAACAGTGGATTAAATCCCTACAGCGGTAGTTGGGGCAAGCAAGAAGTACTGCATTTGCTAAAACGTACTGGTTATGGTTTTAGAAAAGCCGATGTTGATGTGTTACTCGCTTTAAATATGACAAATGCAGTCAATGCCGTGTTGAACATCAGCACTACTGCGCCTGCGCCTCCCGTAAATTCATACAATAATTATTCTCCAGATGAGAGCAACTTGCCCTACGGAGCTGACTGGACAAATGACCCATTGCCTGCGGGAACCAATACCACTAACTCGAGAAGAATAGATTCATTATCACAGTGGAATTTTGGTTTAGCTTGTAATCAAAATTTGACTATTAAGGAAAAAATGACTTGGTTTTGGTATCATTTTATTCCAGTAGATTTTGACACCGTACGCAGCACACCATTTTCGTATGCGGGCAGTAATTCATGTCGCATATTGTACTCCTACATGAAAATGTTTCGAGATAATCCGCTTGGAAATTACAAAACACTGATCAGAAAAATGGCTACACAGCCCGCTATGATGTACTATTTAAATAATCAAGCCAACACAAAAACATCTCCAGACGAGAATTTTGCACGAGAACTTATGGAGCTTTTTACTCTAGGAAAAGACCCATTAAGCCAGTATACTGAAGCTGATGTGATACAAGCAGCAAAAGTATTAACAGGATGGAGAGTTGTAAATTTAAATACAGCAACACCCAGCACTAATTTTGATACCAATTTTCATGATACGAGCAATAAGCAGTTCTCCTCGTTTTTTAACAATACCGTCATTAGCAATGCGGGTGCTTCAGAGTTAGATGCTTTGATTGATATGATTTTCACTAAATCACAAGTAGTTTCAGAATATATTTGCCGCCGATTATATCGCTATTTTATCTATTACGATATCGATGCCACAATAGAGTCAAACATTATTAGGCCATTAGCACAAACATTTGTAGCTAACAATTGGGAAATCGCACCGGTATTAAACCAACTTTTCAAAAGCCAACATTTTTATGATATGGCCAATAGAGGCGTTTACATTAAATCGCCTTTTGATCTGGTCATTGGTAGTTTGCGGACTTTTAACTTGAATTATACGGTTACAGACGCAACTAATTTTGAAGCGCAATACCGAGTTTGGAATTACTTCAACAATACTGTTTTGAGCGGTTTAGAACAAACTATGGGGAAAATTCCAAATGTTTCCGGTTGGGTTGCTTTTTATCAAAATCCGTCTTTTCATGAATATTGGATCAATTCCAGTACCACTCAAAAAAGATTCGATTTCTTAAATAAAATTTTCAACGGTTACAATCTTACTTACAACTTGCTCACAACTCGGATAGAAGTAGATATAATAGGTTTTATTCAACAATTTAGTCCTGCTATTTGTGCTTTATTAGTTGCTGAATCTATACAGTACTTACTGCCCATTGATATTAGTAGTACACAAAAAGAGCAAATAAAAATTCAATCGCTACTTTCCAATCAAACAAGCAATGATTACTGGACCTCAGCTTGGACACTTTACCTAAATGACACGTCAAATACAACCAATCGAAACATTGTGAAATCTCGACTTAAATCCTTGCTTGTGACTCTTACTCAACTTGCTGAATACCAATTAATGTAATCTTTTGAAGTTATGAAAAGAAGAAGTTTTATAAAAACAAGTGCATTAGCCTCCATCCCTTTAGCTTTGAATGGAATTCCTGTAATGGCGTCAGCTTCAATTGAAAGTAATGCATTAGATGTTTTGGCAAACGCAGCGGTAAATTGCGGAAAAATTTTGGTTATCATTCAAATGAATGGCGGTAACGATGGGTTAAATACCGTTTTCCCTTTAGATAAATGGACAAATTTAAATAACGCACGTTCGAATATATTGATGAACCAAAATTCTGTTCTGCCACTGGCCAATAATACCACTACTGGCATACACCCTGCAATGTCTGAAATGAAAACTTTGCATGATAATGGCAAATTAATGATTATTCAAGGGGTTTCCTATCCCAATCCAAGTTTCAGTCATTTTAGAGCAACTGATATTTGGTTTACAGCTTCTAATAGCAATCAAACCCTTGATGATGGCTGGCTAGGACGATCGCTAGATACCATATATCCTAATTTCCCTATTGGTTATCCTAATAGCGCCATGCCTGATCCATTGGCTATTCAAATAGGTTCTACTTTGCCTTTTTCTTTACAAGGACCTACTATTAATATGGGTTATAATGCTCCGGATCCAAATGCACTTTTGAACGTTATTAATCAAATTACGGATCCCGCACCTAATTCTGATTACGGAACGGAGTTGACTTTTTTACGTTTAATGAAAGACCAAAGCAATGTGTATCGCACTGCAATACAAACTGCTTTTAACACTGCTCAGTCACAAACCGCAACATATCCCAGTGCTAATAAACTAGGTGATCAATTAAAAATTGTTGCTAAATTAATCAACGGCGGATTACAAACTCCTATTTACATTGTCAATCACCCTAATACATCTGATTTACACAGTGGTCAAGTGGATGCTGCTGATAAGACCAAAGGTGCTCATGCTACAAATCTCAGTATTTTATCGCAGGCAATACATGCATTTCAACAAGATTTAGAGCTTATGGGGAAATCAAATTTAGTAACAGGAATGACTTTTAGCGAATTTGGTCGAAGAATTAAAAGCAACGGTAGCCTTGGTACCGATCATGGAGCTGGAGCGCCTGTAATTTTCTTTGGAGCCGCCTTGAATACTGGATCTAGTGCTATAACCGCTCAAAATCCAGTTTCAGGAATGATGGGAACCTCACCAAACATACCTTTAAACCCAACCGTTTCAGACCAGATTGCGATGCAATTTGACTTTAGACAAATTTATTCTTCGATTATGCAAGATTGGTTGTGTATGAGTGAAGCACAAACTGCGGAAGTTTTGGGTGGCACTTTTACAAAATTAGCCCTGTTCAAAACTGCAACTTTAGACACCGTTTCTTATGAAAATGAGCACTTTTTTGTTGTTTATCCAAATCCAATTACAAACAATACTATCAATATTAATTTTAAAGATAGTTTAAGTGATTACATAAATGTGCAGTTGTTTACGATTCAAGGAACAAAAGTCTTCCAAAAATCGTTCAAAGTATATGGAAATACCTTAACATTTTCGCCAGATAACACCATGGTATCTGGAATCTACATCTTAGAAATAGAATACAACAACTATAAATTTCACACCAAAGCGATTGTGTCTTGATAGATTAAGAATGGAATGCTTTAAGTTACTTCATAGAAAAACACAAATGTAAAACACAGAGATTCGCTATGTTATACTTTAACTCTCTCCACGTTTATTTGTACTTTTTCTATGTAAAATAACTACTCCCTTTTAATCTCATGTCCCACAAACTCCTCTAAGGCTGCAAACATATCATCTACAGAAAGAACTTCAAAATCTGGGTGTGTTTTTAAGAAAGCAGCATTCAACGTAATCAAGTTTTCTTCAATTTCGAAAAAAGTGTCGTTGTTAAGCAAATCTCGAGTAGGATTTACGCCTTCGAGTTTTCCTTTCAGGAATTTATTCAGCTTGACACTGCTCATTAATTTCACTTTTTTGGATTGTTGTTGAAACAATTCCAAGTGCTTTTCAGTACCAATCAAAGCCAAACCTTCTTCGATCAATTCGTTTAGTTCTTTATCCCAACCCGAATTGTGAACAAATTGAGCAAAATTTCCTTCGGTATATTGTGCGGTATAATAATCTAAATAATAACTCATTATGGCATCTTCGTGAATCAAATCATCGTTCACGCCTTCCTCACGCATTAAGTTGATTACCGATATATTAGAGTGAATTACATCTTGGAGATTTCCACTGTTCATTGCTGTTTCTGAAATAATTATTCTACCGAATTCCATAGGTTTTGTATTTGAATATGTGCTACAAATTTCGGGCAAAATAGTGAAGAATCGAAATGTTTTTTTTTAGCCACAGATTAGCACCGATTGATTAGCGCAACCATTTAAATGACATCAGATTCGTCACTACGCTTTTTCTGATTCATTTTGGTAACCAACGCTTTCAAACGCATGGCTTTTTCTTTTTTTTCTTCTTGAAGTTTTGTCTTTTTCCGATTGAGCAATTTGGTATGCAACGCCTTATTTTTGGTGTTTTTTTCGGGTCCTTTTGCCATAATGTAGAAGCTTTGTTAATTACGGTTACAAAGATAAAAAAAGCACCTTTCTTTCTGGATGTGTTATCTATAAAACAGAAAATATCTTTTAAAAAAATAAACTATCTTAGCCTTATGAAAATGAAAGAGTCTATACAAATGAGATTAGCGGAATTTTTGACATTATGCAATAGTCATAATGTTAAAAATATTTATGCTTTTGGCTCTGCTGTTACTGAAAATTTCAATGATGAATCCAGCGATATTGATTTACTAATCGAAATTGATACCGAAGACCCAATCGAGCGTGGGGAAAATTTGATGAATATTTGGGACAAACTCGAAGAATTTTTTCAAAGAAAAGTTGATTTATTGACCAATTCATCCATTAAAAATCCAATTCTTAGAAAAAATATAGACACTACAAAAATTTTACTTTATGACGGAAAAGAGCAAAAAGTATCTTTCTGATGTCTTAATGGCGATAACCTTAATTCGCGAATTTACTATTGACATTACTGATTTCAATATGTATGATAAAGACAGAAAAACTCAAAGTGCCGTCGAAAGACAATTGGTAATTATTGGAGAAGCCCTGAATAAATTAAGACTAATGGAAAATGAATTTGTAATTGAAAATGACAAACAAATCATTGGTTTTCGAAACCGCTTGGTTCACGCTTATGACAGCATTGATAATTCAATAGTTTGGGCAATAATCAATCGTCACTTAGAAAAATTGAAGATTGAGATTGAGGGTTTGGGGGATTGAATTGCTTGTTGGAATGGGAACCAAGTCGGGAGACTTCGCCTGCCTGAGGAAATGCCTTTTTTTAAATATTACATTCTATATGAACATTTGTTGATGGATAGTTTTCATTTTTAAATTGTTTTATTGCATCATCTCTTTTTATATTCCATTTATCTGAAATATAATGATAATGTGGTTTTTCCAAATCCCAAGTTTCCTTCCCGCTTATACTTCTATATGTCATAAAGAAGCAATGCCAAGATTCCCCATTATCTAGAAAATGAACAACTCGTGAGTTTCTTTGATTCATTATTTGTTTTAACTCAGCATCGGTTAAATTAGTTTCTCCAATTTTAGTTAATTTTTCACCATTATAATGAAAAATATTTGGTAATTTACAGTTCTCTTTTTTTAATTTTAAAACATCAAAATGATAATAACTATAGCTGTAATTGAAATCATTCCAAGCTTTTATAATTAAAGCTTCCATTTCAATTGGAGATAAACTTTGCTTTTTTAAAATACTTTTTTGTTGTTTTTTAGATAAATATTTATTCCTTAATAAACAAATGAAACTTTCAGGAACCTTTATTTTTAACACATTTTCAAAATATATTTTCCAATCTTTTTCTGCATTTTCCTTAAAAAAATTTTCATCAACACCCAAAGTCATTATTGGATTTTCTTTAAATAATTTCTCTCTTATTTCCGAGATTCGAGAAGCTATAAATCCTCTCTTTATGAATTCAATTGGATTAATTTTATCGACATTTGGGCTAATATAGTATTCTAAAAATTCCATTTATTTATTTTTAATTTTTTAGCAAGGTTTCACAACGTTCCGCTTGAACTTATTAGCGTAAGCGGGGTAAACTTTTTTCAGGACGGGACAGTTAACTTTACTCAATAGTTAATTTTTTTAAAAGTTCAGCATCTAAATTAAAAATTCCTTTTTTTAATCGTTCACCACATTTATCTGTTTTTATTTTTATTTTAGGAATAAGAAAATCAACTAAATCAATAATTTGTTCTAAAAAAGATGAACTTTCTGTAACATATCTTGTAGAAACTATTTTAAATTCTATAGTATATTCTTCAGGAATTTCACCTTTTGGAATTTTAACATATACGATTGGAATTTCATTTTCATTATCACCTCGATGTGCTAAAAAATTATTTCTAATATCAATTATTTTATTGTGCGTAATTAACAAAATATTAGTTTCATTATTAATATTAAAAAAGTCTTCTTTATCAAGTTTAACTTTTTGACCTCTAGTTGCATCACTAAAACACCTTCCATAAAGAATTATTAAGGAGTACCAAAGAGTTTCTTCTGTATGCTCATTTCTTGGCTTCTTCTTTTTACTTTCTAATAATAATTCAGCGTTTGTCTTAACAAAAAGTAAGTCCTCTCTAATTAACATATAAGATGTAATTTGCTTACTCATTGGCAGAGGAACTAATAATTTACTATAATTTGTGTCTAAATCTTTTATTCTCTTTAGCAGTGTAACGATTTTAGAATTATCCATTTTTATATTATGAGAATTGATTTATGTTAGGCAGTTTTACTATTGTATGAATTTGTTCATTTTCAATTAATTTAATTATTTTGATTGCTTCAGAAGCTCTGCCAACCATTTTTACATTAAACATTTCAAAAACAATCATATTATTTAAGTTTGTGATTATTAGACAAATATCTTTATATTTCGCAGTTTTAAGATGTGACATAAAGCCAGTATTATTTGTAATGTTTGCTGTTTTAACACCTTGGCCTCCCCGATTTGTAATGCGATATTCATCTATTGAAGATTTTTTTATTTTACCTTTTTCTGTAATAATAAAAATGCAATCATCAAAGCTATCAATAATTGATAAGCCTATAACAATATTATTTTCTTCTTCTAATTTTAATCCAATATAACCATACGTATTTTTTGATAGAGGTCTAATTTTATACACAGAAAATCTTACTAATTTACCGTGTTTAGAACCTATAACAATTTGATCATCAAAATAATCTGCAATTTTTACGTTAATTAATGAATCATTTTCCTTTAGCCTAATGGCTATATCATTTGTCAAACTTTCGTTGCAGTATAAACTAATGATTGTACTTTTTACAAATCCATTTCGAGTTGCAAAAATTAAAAATTTATTTTCTATATTATTTGTTTTTTCATCGATTAATATAACATCAAGTAGTTCGTCTTGAATTTCAATATTAAATAAATCGTTCAAATCTTTTATTTTCAATATTTTATCAATTGATGTTGAGAAATATTTTCCGAATTTGGTAAAAAATATTATTTTAGATGTTCGAGTAACTAATTCTATTGTTATTAAATTTTCAATAAATATATTTTTAGTTTTTTTGTTGAGAATTAAATTAGCAGTTAAGTTTTTGTAATCATTTAGCGATATTATTTGAAAAAGGAAATCCTTACTAATTAATAATATAAATGATTGATTTGCTTTTTCTAAAATTTTATCTCCAATAGCAATTTGTTTCTCAATTTTTGCTAATGAATTATTTGCAGAAATTAAAGATTTGTTATTTTCTTCCATATTCTAAACAGTTGTTTCGTGTTCTAATTCTTCAAGAATTTTATTAAACTCTTCTTTTGTTTCTTCAAAATAATTATTCCAATTTTTAATATTACTTATTTTATTGAAAGCATCAGTATTCTTAATTGATAATAACTTTTCTTCTAATTCATTACGTTTGCGAATTAAATTTTCTCGAATAATTTTAAGTTTATCTTTTTTATCTATTGTTTCACCTTGTGATTTGAAAATTCCTTTTTCTAAATCTTTTAAAATTTGACTTACTTTTTCGAGATTATTATTATCGTAAGCGTTTTTTAAATCGGTAAATATTTTTGTTGCTAATTCTTTTTGGTCTTCTGTTACTTTGTCAGGATGGCAAAGTTTAGTCGCTTTACGATAATTTTTCTTTAATTCATTTTGTTTTTCTTCATCTAAAACAAAGGGTTTAGGCTCGTTTAATTTATCGTTATATGACTTTGAGAAATCTTCATAGTCAAATTTTGCTTCTTCGTATTCTTGCTGTTTTTGTTTATCTTTTATTGATTCTTTGGCAATTTTCTCGGCTACAACTTTTTTGTAATGAAGGATTTTGGTAATTAATCCCCCTAATTCTTCATTATATTTTAATTCAAAACTTCTAATGTTCTTTTCTATATCCGTTTTTTCGTCAGATAAACTTGAAATTTGATATTCAAGACTTCTAATTTCTAATTGTAATGCAGGAATTTCAGGGTCATTGTAAATACTTATCTTTTTGAATTCACTGGTAAATTTTTGAATTAAAACTACGGCTTGGCTGAATTCTTTTTTTGAACAATGATTTAATATAATGGTTAACGAGTCCAGTTTTTTATCTGAATGATTTTTAGGAATCAGACTTTTGGTTTTATCAATCTGATAATTAATATCTTCTAAATCTTCGAGCTTAATTACATTTACTAATGTTTCCAATCGTATAACAATCTTAATCCAATCTATTTCGGCATTTGGATTATAATACTTGTCTTTTATCTTGTCAAATTCCTGATTGAAATCTAAAATGAGATTGTAATCTTCTTCAATTACTGTTATGCTTTCGTGATTTGACTTTGCTTTTTGTGTCCAGTTATAAGACCCAAAAATTAAAATAGTATTGTCAATGACACAAAATTTGTTGTGCATCAAAGGAGCATAAGCACCTTCTTTGCCTATCCAAAATATTTGTCCTCCATCGTTTATTAAATCTCTATATTTTATATTGCTATCGTGATTTATTTCGTGATTTGCCATAAGTAATTCAACTTGAATTCCTTCTTTGGCTTTTTCGCAAAGAATATCGAATAGTTTCGTATCTGTAAACCAAGCAACTGCAATTCTAATACTTGTTTTCGAACTTTTTAAATTGTTTTCGATGTGTTTATGTATTTTCTCGAAGTACGCTTGTGATTTCATTAAATCTCTTGTATTTATTGGAAAGCTTGTATTTAGCTTTAAATTCTTTCTTCAAATTTACAGAAAAGAAAATTCATTACTTTACGGCTTTCCACATTATGTTAAAAAACATGGCTTTTTTGATTTTTACATTTTACAAGGTTACTAAAACTACCATAGGCAGAATCGAAAGAGCAAAAACAAACACCACCATTAGAACTTTAGTAAAAATTGCCAACGCCTTAGAAATCGAGCCAAAAGAGTTACTCAATTTTCAAATAAAATAACTTTTACGTTGTTCCTTTATTCTGTTATTTCCCAACAAATTTGATTGTAAATATCGTCCGTACCTACGACACTTTATGTATATATCCTCAAATGTGGACGGATTAAAATCCGTCCCTAAATAATTGCCGAGCCTACGACTCTTATTGATGCGTGAAAGTTCCCTAGGAACGATTCATATTGTAGCAACGGATTATAATCCGTTGGCAGGTATAAATAAAAGGAATAAAGTTTATAGGAACGACACCTATTAAATTATTGGCAAAAATTTATAGAAATCCCAAATTCCCTAGCCCCGATAGCAGTGGAAATCCCACGCTTTTGGGCGTGGATTGCAACGAATAGCGGGAAATAGCTCCAAAAAACATAAACAATTTCTCCGTAGTACAGACAAGTCGCGAGCTGTTCTTATCCTAAAAAATATTTTGTTTTTTGCTGCCAAAAACATATAATTTTCAGAAATATTGGGACATGAAGGAAGCGAACTGACGCTAAGCAGCGACTTAAAATTATTTTTTGGCTACAAATCTGGTGTCGGTTTCCATTATGGTTCCACATTTTTCACAGGTTCGCATCTTTGTAGAAGTATAGAACTGTTCAAAATGAGGCAGGAAATCTTTCTCTATATTATAAAGTTCAAAATAGACCTCGTGCAGCTTATGATTACAAGTATCACAAAACCAAAGTAATCCGTCCATGAATCCTTTTCCAGCTCTTTTTCTTTCGATGACAAGTCCTATAGAACCCTCGGAACGCACTGGAGAATGGGGGATTTTAGCAGGATGAAGATACATATCACCCGCATGTAATTCCATTTCTTTGCGTTCCCCATCTTCTTGAATAATCACTTTTATGGAGCCTTCAAGCTGGTAAAACAATTCTTCAGTTTCGTTGTAATGGTAGTCTTTTCTGGCGTTTGGGCCGGCAACAACCATGACGATATAATCACCGGATTCCGTGTATAAATTTTTATTACCAACGGGTGGTTTCAGCAGATGACGGTTTTCGTCAATCCATTTATTGAGGTTGAAAGGTTTTGCAATTGCCATTTTTTCTGAAGGTCAAAGTTTTTAAGGTACTAAGGTACTAAGATTTTAAATGATAGAACCTACTAATTCTCTCCAAAAGTACAAGCACTTTAGTTCCGTTTTTCCTTAATCAAATAAATATACACGGGAAAATGGTCGCTAAATCCTATTTCGGTGGGGGAATGCCGCAACGGATAGCCTTTGTATTGTCCGCTGGTTTGTATCAAAAAAGATTTGTTGTAAATTCCGGCTTTCCAATACCGAAAGCTAGAATAGTCTGATTGCAGTAAGGTTTCGGAAACCATTATTTGGTCAAAAATATCCCATGCATCACGAAATGCAATGGTTCCAAATCCTTTCTTGGCCATTTCCTCGAAGGGATTATAAATCCCAAACGGTAGCACATCTGCTTTTTTTGCTTTGGCGCCAAGCCCAAATTTGACACTTTTATTATATGGTCCGTCATTTAAATCACCTAAAGTAATCACTTTTGCTTCTGGATTTATGCGTTGCAAAGAATCGATTATTTTTCGGTTTAATGCTCCAGCGGCTTCCCGGAACGGACTTGATTTTTTCTCGCCGCCAGAACGCGACGGCCAGTGATTGACTATGATATTGATTTCCTCTCCGTCCAGAAATCCGGTTACCAATAGCTGATCTCGTGTGTAAACCCGATAATTTTTGGTGCTTATTTGCAATTCGTCATCTGTTTTTTCTTCGGAATTGGCTTTAGAATTTTCGTTTGTGGTGGTTCCTTCTTTATAAATGTACAACGGAATGTTACTATAACTCGTGGGCTGAAATTTCTTTTTTTGATACAACAGCGCCACGTCAATTCCTCTTTTGTCCGGTGAATCAAAATGGATGATTCCGTAGTCTTTATCAATAAGTTTGGGCTGTTTTACTAAATCTTCTAAAACGCCTCTGTTTTCTATTTCACAACCGCCAATAAATGTGGGCGAATCCGTGTTTTCAGCTGAACCAATTTCAGCTAACACTCGGGCTAAGTTTCCCAATTTTTTTTGGTACTTCCCATAATTCCACCGTTGCAACCCTTTTGGAGTCCACTCTTCGTCAAAAGTATCCGGATCGTTTATGGTGTCAAAAAGATTTTCAAAATTATAAAACGCAACGGTATGAATAACATATTTTTTTGGTTGCGCAGTATTTTTTGCAATTGGAAAGAATAAAAAAAGAATAGGAATCCAGTACGTAATTCTCATAAATATCATTTATTTACCGCTGTTGCTGAGATCCCTTTTAGAATCTGGTTATTGTAAAAATAGTCATTTGAGTGTGAACTTAGAATTATTTTCTAAATGTCTATCTTTGTTTTTGTCATTTAACGCCTTTATCATTAGAATTTCTCAGAAAAGCAATACCGCATGAATCAAAATCAATTTACTTTTACATCCCGTTATTCTATTTTATATCAATTGCTATTGCTTATTTTTGTGTTACAATCTTTCAACAGTCAAGCCCAATACAATATGATTACACCCCCTAGTTTACAAAAAGGAGATACCGTAGCTATTTTGGCAACAGCCCGAAAAAACACAGATGATAACTTGAAACCAGCTATTGATTTACTGCACAGCTGGGGCCTGGAAGTGGTCATAGGCAGCACAATAGGTTTAGACAACAACCAATTAGCTGGGACTGACGAACAGCGAGCAACTGATTTTCAGCAGCAACTGGACAATCCAAACATCAAAGCCATTTGGTGCGTAAAAGGCGGATACGGAACCGTGCGTATGATTGATTTGTTAGATTTTACTGCGTTCAGAAAAAATCCGAAATGGATTATTGGCTTTAGTGATGTGACTGTTTTACACAATCATTTGAACACTATGGGTTTCAAATCCATTCACGGAATCATGCCGATAACCGCTCCAAGAGCCACTCCTGAAGCTATAAAAACTATGCGGATTGCTTTATTTGGTGAAAAACTATCCTACAATATAACGCCTTTTGTAATGAATAGACCCGGGAAAGCTACCGGAGAATTAGTGGGTGGAAATTTATCCATTCTATACAGTTTGTTGGGTTCACCCTCCGCGATTGATTGTTCCGATAAAATCTTGTTTCTAGAAGATTTAGACGAATATTTGTATCACATTGACCGCATGATGATGAATTTAAAACGAAATGGTTGCCTGGAAAGCGTCAAGGGAATTGTGGTAGGTTCGATGACAAAGATGAAGGATAATGATATTCCGTGGGGGAAAAATGCCATCGAAATTATCGAGGATGTAACCAAAAAATACTCTATTCCTATTTTGTATAATTTCCCGGCGGGACACATACAAGACAACAGAGCCTTAATTTTAGGCAATACTGTAACGATCAATGTCAGCGAGAAAAGCAGCACACTAGTTTTTGAATAAAGAAATCCTCCCTCCGGCTCCACTCCGAAGGAGGGAGAGACTAAACAGAAATAGACTCAGGATAATTGTTTGTAATATTACATATCATTTTGGGTTTTTGGTTATAAATTACCATTCTGAATTGTAGGAATTAATTTCACAGGTTTATTAACTGAAAACTTTTTTATGGCTGCACATAATGAACTTGGAAAACTAGGAGAAGAAATGGCAGTCGAATTTCTACGGAAAGACGGCTACACGATTTTGCAAACCAATTGGACCTTCCAAAAAGCCGAAATAGATATTCTCGCCCAAAAAGGAAACACACTTGCTGTTGTTGAAGTCAAAACGCGTTCCTCATTAGAATTTGGCTTACCACAAGATTTTGTAAAACCAAAAAAAATCCAGCTCCTTGTAAAGGCCGTTCATGCCTTTGTCAACAAAAGAAATTTAGATATAGATGTCCGTTTTGACATTATTGCAATACATAAAGAAGGCAAATCTTATGTCATTGAGCATCTTATCGATGCGTTTTATCATTTTTAATTCGTTTTTTTAATGTTGTATTTGTAACAAATTGTTTTTTTATTTACATTTGCGTTATATGTACACACTGACTATGCGTATATTTACAACCACTAAAAAAATTAAATTATGAAAACTGTTTCTTCCATTGTAGAGAACTACATCAAAACAAAGCCATTTTTGTTGAATGCGTTATCATTAGGGATCATTAATCTGACCTCATTATCCCGGAATATAATGACTGAATTAGAAAGTGAATTTGGAAAGGAAGTAAAACAAGGCGCAGTGGTTATGGCTTTAAAAAGACTCACTGAAGAACTGGATTTCAGACTGAATCACAAGATCAATAAAGTAATTAAAAATATTGGGGAAATTACCGTTCGTTCTGCTTTGACGGATTATACATTTGCTGCTTCTGACACTGTTTTAAATAAACAAGCAGATTTAATTACCGATATTAATACGCTGCCGGATATTTTTTACACTTCGTCCAGAGGTGTGAATGAAACAAATATTGTGGTCAGCAACAGCATCAACAATTTGGTTGACAAGCATTTTGCTTCTGAGAAATTAATTCAAAAACTGGATAATCTGGCTTCGATTACCGTGAAATTACCGAAAGAAAACATCGTTGTTCCTGGGATTTACTATTTTATTTTCCAGCGTTTGGCTTGGGAAGGAATCATCATAAACGAAGTAATTTCGACTTCTAATGAATTCACTATTTTAGTAAGTGAAGAACAAGTAGATGTGGCTTTCAAAGTAATTAAGGATTTGAAGAATTAGAAAATTCGGTTAATCAACAAAGCTTCCAGCCTTCAAAAGACTGGAAGCTTTGTTATTTATTCCCCACCCAATAGCTCCATCAATTCCAAAGCTCTCCTGGTGTTCTTTACATTGTCAAAAGTCAACAGTAATCGCAAACCAGCCGGCGTTTGTTTTTCTTTCATTTTACAAATAGAACTGTTTTTTTGCACAAACAGTAGGACTTGATTAAAACGTTTCGATTGGTAATAATCGGATTGTTGATCCGAAATGAAATAGCCAATCATCTTGCCTTGTTTCATTACTAATTTTTCGATTCCAATGCGGGTTGCAATCCATTTGATACGTATACTATTCATTAACGCTTTGGCACGTGGCGGCATTGGGCCAAAACGATCAATCAATTTATTCTGAAAAATAATGAGTTCTTCTTCGTTTTTTACAGCGCCTAATTCACTGTACAAACTCAATCGTTCCGATACATTATTGATGTATTCATCCGAAAATAATAACTCAAAATCAGTGTCGATTTGAAGGTCCTTGACATATTCTTTGGTTTCCAAATTATTTTCCTCCGGATACAAATCCTTGAATTCATTTTCTTTCAATTCATCAAGGGCTTCATTCATAATTTTTTGGTACGTATCAAAACCAATTTCGTTGATAAAACCGCTTTGTTCACCGCCCAATAAATCTCCGGCACCACGAATCTCAAGATCTTTCATCGCAATATTAAATCCACTTCCCAATTCACTAAATTGTTCCAAAGCCTGAATTCGTTTTCTAGCATCGTCTGTCATTGCGGAATACGGCGGGCAAATAAAATAACAAAACGCTTTCTTGTTGCTACGTCCTACACGACCGCGCATTTGATGTAAATCAGACAATCCAAAATTATTCGCATTATTGATGAAAATCGTGTTCGCATTAGGAACATCCAAACCGCTTTCGATGATGGTCGTGGCCACCAAAACATCAAATTCTCCGTTCATAAAAGCCAACATTAATTCCTCCAGTTTTCGTCCTTCCATTTTGCCGTGACCAATTCCAACTTTGGCATTGGGTACCAAACGCTGGATCATTCCGGCCACTTCTTTGATGTTTTCTATTCTGTTATTGATGAAAAACACCTGTCCGTTACGCTGAATTTCATACGAAATCGCATCCCGAATCAACTCTTCGCTAAAACCGACTACATTGGTTTCAATAGGATAACGATTGGGCGGTGGAGTTGTAATTACGGATAAATCACGCGCTGCCATCAACGAAAATTGTAATGTTCGTGGTATTGGAGTTGCGGTCAATGTCAGTGTATCAACATTGGCAGCTATGGTTTTCAGTTTGTCTTTTACATTAACTCCGAATTTTTGTTCCTCATCCACAATCAACAATCCAAGGTCTTTAAAAACTACATTTTTGTTGACCAGTTGGTGTGTTCCTATCACAATATCGAGTTTCCCTTCGGCTAGTAATTTTAAGGTTTCTGCTTTTTGTTTGGCAGTTCTAAAACGGTTTAAATAGCCAACGGAAACTGGCATATCTTTCAATCGTTCCGTAAAAGTACGGTAATGCTGGTATGCCAAAATAGTTGTAGGCACTAATATCGCCACTTGTTTGCTATTATCCACAGCTTTGAAAGCCGCTCGAATAGCGACTTCTGTTTTACCAAAACCTACATCACCACAAACCAAGCGATCCATTGGACGGTCACTTTCCATATCCGCTTTTACTTCTGCCGTTGATTTAGTTTGGTCCGGCGTATCTTCATAAATAAACGAACTTTCCAGTTCATTTTGTAAATAACTGTCGGGCGCAAACTGAAATCCTTTTTCGAGCCTTCTTTTGGCATACAACTGAATCAAATTGAAGGCAATATGTTTGACACGCGCCTTGGTTTTTTGTTTTAAAATCTTCCAGGCGTTCGAACCCAATTTGTAAATTTTGGGTGGCGTTCCGTCTTTTCCGTTGTATTTTGAAATTTTGTGCAGCGAATGAATACTCACATACACAATATCATTATCGGCATACACGAGCTTGATGGCTTCTTGCGTTTTGCCTTCGACTTGTATTTTTTGCAAACCTCCAAAACGTCCAATTCCGTGATCGATATGCGTCACATAATCCCCAACAGAAAGTGTTGTCAATTCCTTTAACGTAATATTCTGTTTTTTAGAATAGCCATTTTTGATGTTGAATTTATGATACCGTTCAAAAATCTGATGGTCCGTGTAACAGGTAATTTGGTTTTCCTCATCAACAAATCCTTGATACAAAGGAAAAACAACCGTGTGATACTGCTTGCGGATATTCTCGGAATTGGCTTCATCCAAAGTTTTGAAAATATCATGAAATCGTTTGGCTTGGGCGTCATTGGAACAAAACAAATGATTTTTATAGCCATTAAAATGATTTTCATTCAGATTATTCAACAACAAATCAAATTGTTTGTTGAACGACGGCTGTGGTTGAATGTGAAATTCGAATTTTTTGGTGGTTCTAAAAATAGGTTTTGAACTCAATTCTACAATCGAGAAATCCAAGGCTCGTTTTATAAATTCGGCTTGATTCAAGAACAATTGCTCCGGAGATGACCGCTTTATTTCTTGCGATAATTTTGCGAAAGCTTCTTCGGCTTTGCCAAATTGTTTGTCTAATTGTGTTAAAAAATCTTCAGTATTCTGGATAAAAATCACCGTTTTCTCTGAAATATAATCCAAGAAACTTTCTCTGTTTTCCTGAAAAACTTTGTTTTCCACATTAGGGATTGTCGTAATTTTCTTCTGTTGTACCATTGACAATTGGGTCGCAACATCAAAGGTACGAATGCTCTCCACTTCATCTCCAAAAAACTCAATTCGGTACGGATTATCATTCGAAAACGAAAAGACGTCGACAATGCCGCCACGAACCGAAAATTCTCCGGGTTCAGTAATAAAATCGACTCTTTTGAACTCGTATTCGAACAATACTTCATTGATAAAATCGATAGAAATTTTGTCACCAACAGCAACCTTCAACGTGTTTTTATCTAATTCTTTCCGGGTGACCACTTTCTCGAATAAGGCTTCGGGATAGGTGACAATAACGGCTGGTTTCTTGCGGGAATTGATCCGGTTGAGGACTTCGGCGCGAAGCAAAACATTCGCATTATCCGTATCTTCAATCTCGTATGGACGACGGAATGAACCGGGATAAAAGAGTACATCTTGTTCGCCAATCATTTGTTCCAGATCGTTCAAGTAATACGCTGCTTCTTCTTTATTGTTTAGAACAATTAGAAGAGGAAGTTCGGCTTTCTTAAAAACGGATCGAATTACAAATGAAAGTGCAGAGCCCAAAAGTCCCGACAGCTGTATTTTGATTTGCTTGTTTTCTAATAAACGAGCAACGATTTGCTGGGTTTTTGGCGAATTATCGTAGGTGTTGTATAAGGCTGTTTTACTCAACGCGTGGAATATTTGGGTCGATTATAGGTGAATTGGGAATGGCTCTTGTGGTATCCATCATTTTCATTAACTCAGATTCCCCTTCCTCGATGGGAATCTTACTTTTCTCGGTGATTTTGTCCATCTGTCTTTGAAGCGAAACCAATTCTAAATTGATTTCTGACACTAGCTGCGTTACTTTTTTATCTGGAATAGCATCTAAATTAATAAATAAATCCAACAATCGTACCTTAGTAATTAAGGTCGAAATTCTGCTTTTTATTTGAGGTTTACTGTATTCATAAGGGATATTTTCGTTTAAATCCATTACTTTTTTAGAAAGTGCTTTTGATTTTTGTTGGAACGCTTTAATTGATTTTCTGGGTTTCAGCGCTAATTCAGCCAAAAAAATACGCCAGGCATTCCAAGTAGCCAAACTTTTTTCAGAAGCCTCCGTAACTGGAGTATCATAAAAAACCCAACCCTTTTCTATGTTTTTAAAAATAATTTCTCTTCGCTGCATCTCTTTTTTATTTTCGGAAAGGCGTTTTTGATTATTATCCTGACAGGAAAACAAGAGCAAAGCAAGAGCAAAGAAGATTGCTGTTTTATATTTCATGTGTGGCAATTTGTTGTTTTTTACTGGCTGAATGCAATCGCTATACGCTCTTACTTTTGCAAACGAAAACCCATTATACTCGTTTAAAAATCGCCATTAATTTAGGTGCAAAGTTACAAAGTAAATTTACAATTACGAATTACGGCATCGGAATAACTATCTAATATCCCTAAAGCAGTTTTTATATTTAAAACCTATAAAATTAAGAAACATAGCTTGTTTTTAATTACAACTTTAAGAATTTAACAGTATTTTTTATCAAAATTATGTTATTTACGAAAACGTTATCTTTGTTTTTTAAAACAGACAAAAATGAGTACTAAAATATTAATTATTGGCGCTTGCGGCCAGATAGGAACGGAACTTACCCAAAAATTACGAAAAATATACGGAACAGAAAATGTAATTGCTTCGGATATTCGAAAGTTAAATATTGACGTTGTCAATTCCGGTCCATTTGAAGTGGTAAATGCCTTGGATTTCAATCAAATTGAACATCTGGTGGAATTGCATCAGATTGACGAGGTCTATTTGATGGCAGCACTTTTATCAGCTACAGCAGAAAAAAACCCAGCTTTTGCTTGGGATTTGAATATGAATTCGTTATTTCACGTTTTGAATTTGGCGAAAGCCGGAAAAATAAAAAAAATATTCTGGCCTTCGAGTATTGCTGTTTTTGGTCCAACAACACCCAGAGAAAATACGCCGCAATACACAATCATGGAACCTTCAACGGTGTACGGAATCAGTAAACAAGCTGGCGAAAGATGGTGCGAATACTACCATAATATTTTTGGTGTAGATGTAAGAAGCATTCGTTATCCTGGTTTAATTAGCTGGTCATCGCCTCCTGGTGGCGGTACAACGGATTATGCGGTAGATATTTTTCACAAGGCGATTTCGGATAAAACATACGAATGTTTTTTATCTTCCGAAACAAAAATGCCCATGATGTACATGGACGATGCCATTGCTGCGACCATCCAAATTATGCAAGCTCCGGTAGAACAAATAAAAATTCATTCTTCATATAATTTGGCGGCAATGAGCTTTACACCAACGCAGATTGCTGCCGAAATCCAGAAACACATTCCTGAATTTACCATCACTTATGAGCCAGACTTCCGTCAAAAAATAGCCGACAGCTGGCCGGCGAGTATTGATGACGCTGAGGCTAGAAAGGACTGGGGATGGAAACATGAGTTTAATTTAGAAACGATGACTGCCGATATGTTGGAGCATTTGAAGTAAATCATTTAACAATATAAACCAAAAAAAAAAGTCTAGTTGTGAAAATTAGACTTTTTTTATAACGTTTCAATAGTAGTTACTTTATCTCGTACGTATTGTTTTCCTTTTTCAAATCAGCCATTAATCCGCTTGGGTCAATGGTAATTTTTTTGATGGAAGTTTTCGATTTAGAAATATCAAATTCAAAGGTTGGGTACGCCCACGCCCAATCATTCAAAACCGTTCTTTTTATGGCGGGATTTGGATTTTCTTTTTCGAAACTCATCATGCGCAACGGAATGTAGAAACTTTCCGTTGTTCCATCTGTGTACTCCACTAATAAATCAATTGGCATTGGCATTCTACCAATTCTTTCTAAAGTAACGGTTGTTTTGTCCCCATTTTCTTTTATATCCTTAATACCATAATCAATAGTATTGGTGGTTTCTGTCCAATCCACTAAGTACCAATCGAGATTTGCTCCAGAAATTCGTTCTGCAGATCTTTTAATGTCATTTGGCGTAGGGTGCTTGAATTTAAAATCGCTGTAATATTTCTTCAATGTTTTCATGACATTATCTTTTCCAATCAAATACATCAATTGAGTCAAGAAAATTTCCCCTTTACTATACGATGTGATGCTGTAGACTCTGTTTTCATCAAAACGATCTGCATGCGTTCCTTGTGGTAATTCTTTTCCCGAATTTGCCATAGAAAAATAACCGGTATAGGCTCCTGTATAAGGGTTTTCTACTTTTTTATTTGCAATTTCATTCAGTCCAAAATCTTCCAGAAATGAGGTAAAACCTTCGTCCATCCATCCGTGTTTTGATTCATTGGAAGCCAAAACATGTTGGAACCAAGAGTGCGCCATTTCGTGTGCAGTTACTCCAAGCAATCCTTCAAAACTACCTTGTCCTAAAATCAGTGTACACATGGCATATTCCATACCACCATCGCCACCCTGAATCACCGAGTATTGTTTATAAGGATAATCTCCAACCGTTTTGTTGTAAATTTCCATTAACTGGACCGTTTTTGGTTGCAGGTTTTTCCAGTTTTGAATGTATTTTGGGTTGTTTTTATACAAAAAATGCAAATCAACACCGTTAGGCCCTTTTACTACATCGTGAATGTAATCTGGATCAGCAGCCCATGTAAAATCATGAACCATTGGTGCATTAAAATGCCAAGTCAACATTTTTGTTTTCTTTGGAACAGACACAACAACACCTTGGTCTTGATAGCCGTGACCAATTTCATTTTTGTTTTGTAAATAACCGGTACCGCCTAAAACGTAATCCTTGTCAATAGTAATATTCACGTCAAAATTTCCCCAAACACCATGAAATTCTCTGGCAATGTAAGGATCTGCGTGCCAACCTTCAAAATCAAATTCAGCCATTTTTGGATACCATTGCGACATGGATAATGCTACACCTTCAACATTATTTCTTCCGGAACGACGAATCTGAATGGGAACCTGACCCTCAAAATCTAATGTAAATGTAGTTTTAGTATTCGGTAATATTGGCTTGGCCAAAGTCACTTCAAGAATAGTTCCAACCTCTTTTGCAGTAGCAACTGCTCCATCTTGTTTAAAATTTGAAATTCGCAAAAAACCAATTTCATTTGGTTTCAGGTTTTTAATGCGGCTTTCCTTCACTTCTTTACCGTCTACTTTTATTTTGGTGACCATTCTGCCGTCAGGATCTTTGATACTTTGGATTCTGGCATCCATTTCGCTTCCGGGCTGAAAGGCATTATTAAATAGGTGATAATATACTTTTCTCAAAGTATCCGAAGAATTATTGGTGTATACCAATTCCTGCTTCCCGGTGTACTGGTATGTTTTTACATCCAAGGTAACATCCATTTTGTAATCGACATGTTGTTGCCAATACGAGGAGTTTTGGGCAAAAACAGTTCCGAGACCAAAAACAACAAAAGAAAATAAAAGTAATTTTTTCATATGTAGATAATATTTGTTTTTTATAGGAATATGGTATCGCCAGATCTTCATTGGTGTTTGCGACAGCTTCTGTCATGGCGATTTCATAGGTAGGTTTAAATAAAAATGGAAGGACAAACTGCCCTTCCAAGTACTAAATTCTTAAAATATTATTTTTTAGACATTTTTTCTGCCATGAGTAAAGCATTGTATGCATTTACTATTTTACCAGATTTAGAAAGTGCCGAAAAGGGACGCGTGTCATTTGATTTTCCTCCCACAATAACAGCTGTTGTAATTGCAATTCCGGAATCCATCAAGATGTGTTTTACTTGTTGTGCGGATAATTTTGGGTAATACGAACGAATCAAAGCCGCTACTCCTGCTACATTTGGCGCAGCCATTGAAGTTCCTTGCAAGTATTTATAGGTGTCGTTTGGAGTTGTAGCATAGATTTTTACTCCGGGAGCAAAAACGTCTACATTAATTTTTCCAATGTTAGAAAAACGAGCCACAACCTTATTTCCGTATTCAAAATTTAAAGCCCCAATTGTGATAAAATTATCTGCAAACTCTGTTATTTTATCCTCAGAGTCATTTGGAAAATTGTCTGCATAATCGATGTCTTTTGCGTCATTTCCGGCTGCATGTACAATCAAGACGTCTTTTTTCTCTGCATATTTTATAGCATCGTACACCCATTGCTTGTGAGGAGAAAAGCCTTTTCCAAAACTTCCGTTGATTACTTTGGCTCCATTATCTACTGCGTAACGAATTCCAAGTGCAATATCTTTATCATACTCATCTCCATCCGGCACAGCGCGAACGGTCAGAATTTGAACATTATTAGCCACACCATCACCCCCCAAAGTATTATTTCTGGTTTGAGCAACAATTCCGGCAACGTGAGTCCCATGAAGAATTTCATTCTTGTCTGGTCCCATCACATTATTGTTTCCGTATTTAGTATCCGTAATATCATTTGGATTATCTCCTACCACTTTACGGTAGTCTGTTTTTAGATTGTCTCCGTTTATAAGGGCAACCTGATCGTCTAATTGTTTTTGAATAGCCACTTTTAGTTCCGCAATTGGCAATCCATAAGAAAGCATTTGTTGCATAGCCGCTTTGCTCTTTTGTATTTCCAGTTCTTGCGAAACAATCGCATTTACCTCTTCAATGGTATAAACTGACTTACCAAAATGTTTTACTAAAGTAGCATCACTGGTCATAAGAGCCGCTAACATTTGCTCGGAACGTGTTTTTCCTGCCGCAGCATCAGCCACTTTTTTGTCATTCAACGCTTTTGCAGCTTGATAGGTAACGTCATCTACCAGGGTTTTATCTTTGATAATCCTTTCGTATTCCAGATTCTCTTTGGTACTATCTCCAAGAAAATTCCAACCGTGAATATCATCAATATATCCATTTTTGTCATCGTCAATTCCGTTTCCGGGAATTTCTTTGGTATTAGTCCAAAGTGCCGATTTTAAATCCTCATGTTCAATATCCACTCCCGAATCTACAATCCCAACAATAACAGGCACGCCTTTTTTACCCTTCAATAATTCAGCATACGCTTTATCTACGCTCATTCCGGGAATCGTGTCAGTAACAATATCTAAATGGCTCCAACGTTTCAAGTCATTTTCAGTTATTGGTGCTTTTTTTGTAATATTCAAAGGAGCGCTTATGGCAACCAGTCCAGAAATTGAAGTATTTGAAACTTGTCTTGAAGCGCCACAACCTGCTAATGCTAATAAAGCAAAAGCAGAAATGCAAATGGGTTTAATGGTATTCATCGAAAATGTTTTTTGTTAATTTTAAAATATTTGTCTAAAATAATTTTTTTTGTTACAACTGAAACTATACTTAACACTACGTTAAGACTTCATCACATGAAAACCGTTCTTTCAAACGCACCCCTTTTTCCGTTTTTTCAACCGTTATGATTTCGTTATGCGCATCATGTTCTAAAAATAAATAGTAATTATTTTCTGCTGCAGCATTTAGAAATTTCGCTTTTTCAGGCATCGTTAACAAAGGTCTGGTGTCATAACCCATGACATACGCAATGGGAACGTGTCCGGCTGTTGCCAATAAATCAGCGCAAAAAACGATTGTTTTGTCCTTGTATTGTATGTGCGGAATCATTTGCTTTTCCGTATGTCCATCAGCAAAGAAGATGCCAAAACCCAATTCCGATTTTGCCAGAAAATCGCCTTCCGGTCTTTGGATGAAATGCAACTGACCGCTTTCCTGTATCGGCAAAATGTTTTCAGACAAGAACGATGCTTTCTCTCTGGGATTTGGTTTGGTTGCCCATTCCCAGTGATTTTCGTTACTCCAGAATTTAGCGTTTTTAAAAGCCGGTTCATACCCCGTTTTGCCCTTATTCCATTGTACACTGCCCCCACAATGGTCAAAATGCAAATGCGTCATAAAAACATCCGTGACATCATCCCGATGAAAACCGTGTTTAGCTAATGAGTTGTCCATCGAATGGGTACCCCAAAGCGAGTAATACCCAAAAAATTTATCGGATTGTTTGTTTCCCATTCCGGTATCAATCAAAATCAATCGATTGCCCTCTTCAATTAGTAAACAACGAGCAGCAATGTCAATCAGGTTATTCTCATCTGCGGGATTGGTTTTGTTCCAAATGGTTTTTGGCACTACGCCAAACATTGCACCTCCATCTAATTTAAAGTTTCCAGTTTCTATGGGGTATAATTTCATGTTTTTTGTGTTTTTTGAGAAGTTTCAAAGTTAAGGAATTCAAATGCTTTTAGTTGCTTCAAATAGCTTTTTTCTATTTTTGTATTGGTTATAAAAATGTTATCAACTATGTAAAAAGCTTTTTATATACTATCTTTGTCTTTAATTTAGACAAAATCAATATAAGCTATGATAAAAGTTTCTGACACAGCAAGAAAAAAAATCATCGATTTAATGCAAGATGATGGTTTTGACGCCTCCATAGACTACGTGAGAGTAGGTGTGAAAAGCGGCGGATGTTCTGGATTGTCTTATGATTTAAAATTTGATAAAACAAAAAGCGACGACGATAAGATTTTTATTGACAACGATATCACTATTGCTGTCGAAAAAAAATCCTTTCTGTACCTAGCCGGAACAGTATTAGAATTTTCAGGAGGAATAAATGGTAAAGGATTTGTTTT
Organism: Flavobacterium bomense; assembly: GCF_003970355.1. Taxonomy (NCBI): domain Bacteria; kingdom Pseudomonadati; phylum Bacteroidota; class Flavobacteriia; order Flavobacteriales; family Flavobacteriaceae; genus Flavobacterium; species Flavobacterium bomense. Next base: position 269,511 of record NZ_RYDJ01000001.1, read on the forward strand.
TAATAATCCTAATGCCAATAGAACATGTGGTTGCGGTGAGAGTTTCTCTCTTTAATTTAAAGATTGAAAAATTTAAAAATTAAAAGATTAATGATAGTATGACAAAATCATTTGAAGAATTTGATGTCCATAAAAAAGGTATTGTCTTAACTAAATTAGTTTTTGAATTATTAAATAATAAATCCTTGGAAAAAGAATTTGGTTTTAAGGACCAAATAAAAAGAGCAGTAGTTTCAATTACAAATAATATTGCCGAAGGTTCAGAATACAACAGTAATAGACAATTTACAAGATATTTAAAAATCTCCAAAGGCAGTTGTGCTGAGGTTAGAAATATGTTGGTATTATCCAGAGAGTTAGGTTTTTGCAATCACGAAGAAATTCAAAAAAGTTATAATTTAACTATTGAGATTTCTCAAAACCTTTCTAATTTTATTAAATATTTAGACACAAATAATAAAGTTTAATATTCAATAATTGAATCTTTAAATCTTTAAATCTTTAAATCAGAATGAGCAAATATACAGAAGACGACTTAAAAATCGAACTCGAAAATAAAGAATACGAATACGGATTTTACACTGAATTAGAATCAGAAACGTTTCCTATAGGTTTAAATGAAGATATCGTTCGCGCTATTTCGCACAAAAAAGGAGAACCTCAATGGATGACTGATTGGCGTCTTGAGGCTTTTCGTGCTTGGGAGCAAATGACAGAGCCAGAATGGGCAAATGTGCATTATACCAAACCTGATTTTCAGGCTATTTCCTATTATTCAGCTCCAAAAGCGGTAGATCCAAATAAAACATTGGATGATGTAGATCCGGAACTTTTAGAAATGTACAAAAAGTTAGGCATCTCTGTCGATGAGCAAAAGATGATGAATAATGTAGCTATGGATATCGTTGTGGATTCCGTTTCAGTAGCAACGACTTTCAAAAAAACATTAGGCGAAAAAGGAATTATCTTCATGAGTATTTCTGAAGCCATCAAAGAACATCCCGAATTAGTTCGTAAATATTTAGGGACAGTTGTACCGCAAAAAGACAACTTTTATGCGGCGCTGAATTCGGCAGTTTTCTCTGACGGATCTTTCTGTTATATTCCAAAAGGCATTCGTTGTCCAATGGAACTATCTACTTATTTTAGAATTAATCAAGCAGGAACAGGACAATTTGAAAGAACATTATTAATTGCTGACGAAGGTAGTTATGTTTCGTATTTAGAAGGTTGTACCGCTCCAAGTCGTGATGAAAATCAATTGCACGCCGCGGTAGTAGAATTAATCGCTTTGGACGATGCCGAAATAAAATATTCAACCGTACAAAACTGGTATCCGGGAAACAAAGAAGGAAAAGGCGGCGTTTTCAACTTTGTAACCAAAAGAGGAATTTGCGAGAAAAACGCAAAAATTTCCTGGACACAAGTGGAGACCGGCTCTGCAATAACATGGAAATATCCTTCGGTTATTTTAAAAGGAGACAATTCAACCGGCGAATTTTATTCGATTGCGGTGACCAATAATTTCCAACAAGCCGATACAGGAACTAAGATGGTGCATCTAGGTAAAAACACTAAATCTACTATTATATCTAAAGGGATTTCTGCCGGAAGATCACAAAATAGTTACAGAGGTTTGGTGCGCATTTCAGCAAACGCAGAGAACGCTAGAAACTTTTCACAATGTGATTCCTTATTAATGGGAAACAATTGTGGCGCGCATACCTTTCCTTATATCGAAAGCAAAAATCCATCAGCAAAAATAGAACATGAAGCTACGACAAGTAAAATTGGCGAAGACCAAGTTTTCTATTGCAACCAACGTGGAATTCCAACCGAAAAAGCTATTGCTTTAATCGTAAACGGTTTCAGTAAAGATGTATTGAATAAGTTACCAATGGAATTCGCCGTAGAAGCACAAAAATTATTAGAAATTTCGTTAGAAGGTTCTGTAGGGTAATTTTTTAAATCTAAATATTATGGATATAATTTTAAAAAATGTAAAGAAAAAAGATTTTCCATTGTTAAAATCGTTGGCGAAATCACTTGGATTTGAAATTGTAAAAGAAGAAAATCCATATAACCCTGAGTTTGTAAAAGAAATTTTGGAAGCAGAACAAAGTATTAAAAACGGGAAAGGGATAAAAATGACGATGGAAGAAATACGTGCTTTATGCAAATAGTATTTACGACTAAAGCTAGAAAAGATTTAGATTTTTGGATTAAATCTGGAAATAAAAATATTTTAAATAAAATTACAGATTTAATAGAAGACATTCAACTACATGCTTTTGAAGGAATTGGAAAGCCGGAACAATTAAAATACCAGCTTTCTGGAAAATGGTCAAGAAGAATAAATCAAGAACATCGCATTATATATAAAGTTACCGAAAAAATACAATTGAAATATTAGACATTTTATCACTAAAAGGTCATTACGAATAAACAAAGAAACAAATGTTAAGTATAAAAAATTTACACGCCTCAATAGGTGACAAAGAAATATTAAAAGGAATCAACCTTGAAGTAAAAGCGGGAGAAATTCACGCAATAATGGGACCAAATGGTGCTGGAAAAAGCACTCTTGCTTCCATCATTGCAGGAAACGAAAACTACGAAGTAACCGAAGGCGAAATCACTTTAGACGGAGAAGACCTTTCGGAATTGGCACCAGAAGAAAGAGCGCACAAAGGCGTTTTTCTTTCGTTCCAATATCCAGTGGAAATTCCAGGAGTTTCAGTTACCAACTTCATGAGAACAGCAATCAACGAAACCCGTAAAGCTAAAGGATTAGAAGAAATGCCTTCTAATGAAATGCTAAAAGTGATTCGGGAGAAATCAGAATTATTAGAAATTGACCGTAAATTTTTGTCTCGTTCTTTAAACGAAGGTTTTTCTGGTGGTGAGAAAAAAAGGAATGAAATTTTCCAAATGGCAATGCTAGAACCAAAATTGGCTATTCTTGATGAAACTGATTCTGGACTTGATATTGATGCCTTGCGTATTGTTGCAAATGGGGTAAACAAACTAAAAAGCGACAAAAATGCAATTGTAGTGATCACACACTACCAAAGATTGTTAGACTATATCGTTCCTGATTTTGTTCACGTATTGTACAATGGAAAAATTGTAAAATCTGGTGGAAAAGAACTGGCACACGAACTGGAAGAAAAAGGATACGACTGGATTAAACAAGAACAAGAAGCTTAAAATTAAAATAGTCTAAAGTCGAAGGTCATAAAGTCAAAAGAAAAAAGTAATGGGAAAATTTAATTCTTTCGAAGAAATTAATTCTTGGCAAAAAGCAAGAGTTTTTAACAAAAAAGTTTACCTAGTTACCGAAAACACAAATTTCAAGAAAGACTTTGATTTCACTAGACAAATTAGGCGAGCATCAATTTCTATATCATCAAATATCGCTGAAGGCTTTGAGAGAAATACAGACAAAGAGTTTATTTACTTTTTATATGTTGCAAAAGCTTCCGCTGGAGAAGTTCGTTCTCAATTATATTTAGCATTTGATTTAGATTATATTACTAAAGAAGAATTTGAAAAACTTTTAGAATCAGTAACAGAAATATCAAAATTGTTAAGTGGTTTTATTAAATACCTAGAATCTAGTCGTAAAGTTTAAAAATCGAAAGTCGAAAGTCTAAAATAGTTGAATCAGCTATTTTATGCTTATACCGACTTTAAGACATTTGACTTTCGACTTTAAGACTTAAATAAAAATGGAATTAAAAGAAAAATTACTATCGTCTTTTATGGCTTTCGAAGAACGCATTGATGTACATTCTGAACTTCATGATGTGAGAACTGCTGCCATAAAAAACTTTGAAAATAAAGGTTTCCCAACAAAAAAAGAGGAGTCTTGGAAATACACATCGCTAAACGCCATCCTGAAAAATGACTTTACCGTTTTTTCAAAACAAGAAAATGCCGTTGAATTCAACCATGTAAAAAAATATTTCTTACACGAAATAGACACCTACAAAGTAGTATTTATCGACGGTGTTTTCAGTTCTAATTTATCGTCAACCACACACGAAGGAATTGATGTTTGCTTAATGTCATCGGCATTGACCAAACCAAAATACAAAATGGTTATTGATACTTATTTTAATCAAATTGCCAGCAAAGAGGAAAGTCTAACATCATTGAATACGGCTTTCGCCAATGAAGGAGCGTATATCAATATCCCAAAAAGTAAAGTAGCTGACAAGCCTATTGAAATCATGTATTTCTCTACAGGGAATGAAGCAGCACTAATGGTTCAACCTAGAAATTTGATTATTGTAGGGGAGAATTCCCATGTACAAATTATTGAACGGCATCAAAGCTTAACCGAAAATCCCGTATTAACGAATTCTGTGACTGAGATTTTTGCTCAAAAACGCGCCATCGTTGATTATTATAAAATTCAAAACGATACGCTTGAAGCCAATCTCATTGACAATACCTACGTTTCTCAAAAACAAGAAAGCAGTGTATCCGTTAATACGTTTTGTTTTGGCGGAAACCTCACCAGAAACAACTTGAACTTTTATCATTTTGGAGAAAGAATCGTAAGTTATCTTAACGGAATAACAATAATTGGGGAGAAACAACACGTAGATCATTACACTCTAGTGCAGCACTCTACTCCTAATTGCGAAAGTCATCAAGATTATAAAGGAATCTATTCTGATCGCTCGACAGGCGTTTTCAACGGAAAGATTTTTGTAGAAAGAGAAGCCCAGAAAACCAATGCCTTTCAGAAAAGCAATAATATACTATTGAGTGATAAAGCAACAATCAACGCCAAACCGCAACTAGAAATTTTTGCTGATGATGTAAAATGTTCTCATGGTTGTACTATTGGACAATTGGACGAAACCGCAATGTTCTACATGCAAGCGCGTGGAATTCCTAAAAAAGAAGCCAAAGCGTTATTAATGTATGCCTTCTCCAATGCAGTTATTGAAAGCATTAAAATACCGGAACTCAAAAAACGAATTACTACGATTATTGCAACTAAATTAGGTGTAAAAATGGGATTCGATTTGTAATCAACACTAAAAAGAAGTTATAATAGTAACCCTGTCAGAGTTTAAAACTCTAACAGGGTTTTTTATCCAATCATTTTTTCACACTCTCCACAATCCCACGCAACATTCCATTAAAATCAAAATTAGGATTTTCCTTCAAACCCATTCGTACAATCACTAAATCCAGTGATGGAATAATCGCTACCATCTGACCTTGAAAACCGCTGCAGTAATACATATCTCTGGGAACATCAGGGAAGTGTCCGCCGGCATTGAGCCAAAAGTGTCCACCATATCTTCCATTCGAAGTGTTTGTAGGAGTTGCGGTGTATTTTGCCCAACTTTCGTTGAAAATTTGTTCACCATTCCAGTTGCCTTTATGCAAATACAACAACCCAAATTTAGACCAATCACGTGTGGTAGCCCAACCGTAAGATGAACCCACATAATTTCCTGCCATATCCGTTTCGATTACCATCGAGTACATTCCTATTTTATCTATCAAGGCACTGTACCAGAAATCTAAATATTCCTGATGCGTTTTGAACTGCTTCCGTAAAATTCCCGAAAGCAAATTCGTGGTCCCCGAAGAATAATTCCAATGCGTATTCGTCCGGAATACCATTGATTTTTTCCGTTGTACAAGGGTCATGTCTTCGGCTTGGAAAAGCATTTTGGTGGCATCAGAAATTTTATCGTATTGCTCCTCCCATTCTAAACCGGAATTCATGTGTAATAAATCATTGGTAGTAATACTTTTTCGATCGTCATTTTTCCATTCTGGAATTGGAGCAGGTTTGTAAATATCGTATTTGCCTTGTATTTCCAAAATTCCAAACATGGCGCTGGTAATACTTTTTGTCATCGACCAACCCAATATTTTACTGTTTTTATCAAAACCGCTATCGTATTTTTCGGCAATAATTTTATCTTTATAAATCACTAAAAGGGAGCGGGTTCTTTTTTTGATTGCCTCTTTTTCATCAAAAGCATTGGCAACAGCTGCATTCAATTTAGTGTAATCAACATCTGAAAAAACAGTGTCTTTTGGCTCGTTATTCCCGTATGGAAAAGGCATATTAATATTCAATCTCGTTCTTTTAGGAACCAAATACGGCTTTGAAACATCAAAATCATCGTTGATTAAAGTGGCCCCCAAGCCTTCACGATAAATCGCTTTTCGTTCTTTCAAACCATAAACCGAAGCAATCGCAAATTTTCCGGTAGCTTCTATTTTGTTTTTGGCTAAGTCAATCATATCGATGTCATTGTCGCCTTTTTCTATCATTTTCTGCGAACGATTATCAATAAAATGTCCCGAGGCTATACTTTTGGCTGAAAAGCCAGAAATTAAATCCAATTTTGGATAGGTTATTAAACCAACATAAAAGATTCCGATAAAAGAGACAAAACCAACGAACTTGAATACTTTTTTCATAGAGGCTTAATTTGAAGCAATTTAATAAAAAAGAACCACATTATTGGAACAGTATCGGATTGAGAAAATGAGGTATTATTAACAAGTGTTTGCTATAAATTAATTCCAATTTCACTACTTTTGTATGTAGAAAAATTCTAAATAAGAAAAGACCAATACTAAATTGGATTGTCGAAAAAATTGTTGACTATTGGCGTTCTATCTTACCAATAAAAACAATAAAAACAAGCAGATAAAATGTTAGATGTAAATAAAATTAGAGCCGACTTCCCTATTCTTTCTCAGAAAGTAAACGGGAAAGCATTGGTTTATTTTGACAACGGAGCCACTTCGCAAAAGCCACAAGTTGTGATTGATGCGATCTCTAAATACTACCAGGAAATCAATGCTAATATTCATCGTGGTGTTCATACGCTGAGCCAACTGGCCACCGATGCATATGAAATTTCACGCGGTAAATTACAAAATCACATCAATGCAAAATTTCCCCATGAAGTGCTTTTTACTTCGGGGACTACTCATGGAATTAATTTAGTGGCCAATGGATTTGCTTCGATTTTGAAACCCGGTGATGAAATTTTAGTTTCGGCAATGGAACACCACAGCAATATTGTGCCTTGGCAAATGTTGTGTGAGAAAACCGGAGCAATTTTGCGGGTCATTCCAATGAATCTGGATGGCGAACTGATCATGTCCGAATATGACAAATTACTTTCGGACAAAACGAAGATTGTAACAGTAAATCATATTTCGAATGCTCTTGGAACTGTCAATCCTATCAAATACATGATTGACAAAGCACATGAGGCAGGAGCCGCAATTTTGATTGATGGCGCACAAGCCGTTCCACACCTGAAACCAGATGTACAAGAATTAAATTGTGATTTTTATGTTTTTTCAGGACATAAAATATGTGGTCCAACTGGCGTCGGAATTTTATACGGAAAAGAAGCGTGGTTGAATAAATTACCCCCATATCAAGGCGGAGGCGAAATGATCAAAGAAGTAACTTTCGAAAAAACTACTTATGCGGAATTGCCCCATAAATTTGAGGCCGGAACACCAAATATTGCCGGAGGAATTGTTCTGGGAACTGCGGTTGATTATATGAACGAAGTGGGTTTTGACAACATTCAACAACAGGAATTAGAATTATTGGAATATGGAACCAAACGGTTATTGGAAATTGAAGGGTTGAAAATTTTTGGCACCGCAGCAGCAAAGACTTCCGTAATATCCTTTAATATTGAAGGCATTCATCCGTACGATATTGGCACTATAATTGACAAGCTAGGAATAGCCGTACGAACAGGCCATCATTGTGCGCAACCCATCATGGATTTCTTTAAGATTCCAGGTACGATACGAGCATCATTTGCTTTTTATAATACCATTGAAGAAATTGATGTTATGGTTGAAGCTATTAAAAAAGCAAAAGTCATGCTGTCCTAAAATTTAAAATTATCTTCATATGAAATCGCCATGACAGAAGCTGTATCAAACACCAATGAAGATCTGGCGATACCATATTCCTATAAAAAACAAATATTATCTTCATATGAAAATACTATCTATTATATTCCTGACTATTTTTATGGGCAACGGTTGCAATAGTGCCAAAGCACAAGATATGGAAACTACTGTTATTGAATACACGGCCAACACCAGAGGTTTTTATCAAAAAATAACGGTGAAAAATCAGATACTGACAGTTTCAAAAGACAGAGATGGAAATGACAAACCAATACCCAAAAAAGTATCGGATGCCGACTGGAAAGAATTAGTGGATTGTTTTAAAACAGTGAAATTGGATAGTTTGTCTAAGCTCAAAGCGCCCAGCGAAAAACGTTTTCATGACGGTGCCGCTATAGCCAAACTGAAAATTACCCTTAAGGAGAAAGCCTATGAAACCACTAGTTTTGATCACGGTTTTCCACCAAAAGAAATTAAGAAGTTTGTGAATACGATAACTTCATTAGCTAAAGAATAATACTGAAATAAATTCAGCATAGTATGAAAATTAAAGAAATACAAGAAGAAATTGTAGCGGAGTTCTCCATGTTTGACGACTGGATGGAGCGTTATGAATACATCATCGAATTAGGAAGAAAGCTTCCTTTAATCAAAGAAGAATTCAAGACAGAGAACAACATTATCAAAGGCTGCCAGTCCAAAGTGTGGTTGCAAGGAGAACAAACGGATGATAAAATTATTTTCACTGCTGACAGTGATGCCATTTTGACAAAAGGAATTATTGCGATATTAATTCGTACTTTTTCCAATCAAAAAGCATCTGATATTCTTGAAGCAGATCTACATTTTATTGACGAAATAGGTTTGAAAGAACACTTGTCGCCAACTCGAGCCAACGGATTGGTATCTATGATAAAAAATATAAAAATGTATGCTTTGGCGTTCAACGCACAGAATTAATTGCGAACTAATTCGTTTAACCATATAAGACATTTAAGGTCATATAAGTCAGAATAAAAAATGGAAATTTATGACCAAAACATATTTAAAAGATTTAATTTATCAGGTTAATGGTTGTGCCATAGAAGTACATAAACATCTTGGTCCCGGTCTTTTAGAAAGTGTTTATCATACTTGTTTAAAAAAAGAATTGACAATAAGAGGTTTTGAATTTCAAACTGAACTTACAATTCCTGTTTATTATAAAGGTTTAGAACTTGAAACAGGATTAAGATGTGACTTATTGGTTGAAAAAAGTTTGGTTGTTGAACTAAAAGCAATAGAAAAAGTTTTACCAATACATGAAGCCCAAATTTTAACCTATATGAACCTTTTAGAAATTCCTATAGGATTAATGATAAATTTCAATGTAACACATATTTTTAAAGAAGGACAAAAAACATATGTCAACGAAAGATATAGATATCTGGAAGAATAAAAAACAAACATAGCAGACTTTAAATATGATTTAATCAAGCTAAATAATAAAAAAAAGTACAAATATAATATTCAAAACAAAAACCTTAAATGACCTTCAATGTCTTATATGGTTAAAACACTCAAATAATGGAACAAGAAATAGACACAACTGAATTAGGAGAATCGATCGTAAAAATATTAAAGACTATTTACGATCCGGAGATTCCTGTAGACATTTACGAATTAGGATTAATTTATGACGTGATGGTCAATACGGATTATGAAGTAAAAATCCTGATGACCCTTACTTCGCCCAACTGCCCCGTTGCAGAAAGCTTACCAAGAGAAGTGGAAGAAAAAGTGAAATCGATCGAACATGTAAAAGACGCTGAAGTAGAAATTACTTTTGATCCGCCTTGGAGCAAAGATTTAATGAGCGAAGAAGCTAAATTAGAATTGGGAATGCTTTAAATTAGTCCTAATGTCGAAAGTCATAAAGTCTCTAAGTAATTGACCTTATGGCTTTCGATATTCGACTTTATGATTTTTAAAATGGAAATAATAAATAAAGTTGCGAATAGTGTTTTGGAAGTTTTCGATCTTGAAGACTATTATCCAAAAGGGATTCGTACGCAAATCGATATTTCAAAATGGCTTTTAGAAGGATTTTTATTGAAAGAAAAAGACTTTAGAGAGGAACTGAAAAATCACGATTGGTCACAATATCAAGATCACTATGTGGCAATTCACTGCAGCACTGATGCTATTGTTCCTGCCTGGGCTTCGATTTTGGTTGCCATTCAATTGGCGCCATTTGCAAAGAAAATTATCAATGGAACCTTGGAAGATTTAGACGCATCCTTGTATGAAGAATTACTGCCTAAAATTGACTACTCAGCGTATGAAAACAAGCCTATTATTATAAAAGGATGCTCCAGAAAACCGGTTCCGATGCGGGCTTATGTATTGGCCGCGCATTACTTGTACCCTTTTGCACGAAGTATCATGTATGGTGAAGCCTGCTCTGCCGTTCCATTATACAAAGCGCCTAAAAAAGGATAATACCATTACGGAAACTAAAAGCGCCATGAAAGGAAAGCCGGTATTAGTATCTGTGAATATTTCTAATCCAATGGTTTTTGGGGAATTTAAAAAAGAAGTAGATGCCATCGTGGGAGAATTTGGTGTTCAAATGGAAGCTTTATTGGATATTGTTTCGGGTAAAACAGAACCTTCCGGATTATTGCCTTTGTAAATGCCATTGAATATGACAACCGTTGAAAAACAATTAGAAGACGTTCCTCTTGACATGATTCCATACACAGATGCATCTGGTAATGTGAATGATTTTGGTTTTGGATTGAACTGGAAAGGGGTAATCAACAACGCCAGAACTGCAAAATACAGCGCTAAGAAATAATTTTTTTTCAAGAAGATTAAATTTAACCACCTGATTTTTAGATGGGGTTTTTGTCCAATTCTAAATTTAAATCATAGCTTTAAAAAAGGAATTCAATAGCTTCCTTTTGTTAATTCTAAGCAAAATCAAATACTTATTTGCCTTTTTAAATCCTCTTTTACTATCTTTAAAAGATTTCTTTTTTAAAAAGACCAAAAATGATACTCATGAAAAAAATTAAATTAGTTTCACTTTCAATTATATCCTTTCTTTCTTTAAGTTGTAACGCTCAGGTAAAATCTGATGACATTCCTATTAAAGACGAGGTAAAAAACTATACGCTTGAAACCGTGGTTGCAGATATTGTTGTTCCGTGGGGGATGACTTGGTTGCCAGACGGCAGCATGTTAGTTACCGAAAAAAGTGGTGTTTTATACCATGTCAAAAACGGAACAAAAACAGAAATCAAAAATGTTCCAAAAGTATACGCACGCGGACAAGGCGGGTTATTAGACATCGCTTTACACCCTGATTATGCCAAAAATGGTTGGATTTATATGACCTTCGCTTCCGATGAAGGGGAAGGTACCGGCGGTCACACAAAACTCATTCGAGCCAAATTATTGGACGGAGCGCTGACACAAATCGAATCACTTTACAAAGCCACTCCAAACACTACAAAAGGACAACATTTTGGTTCCAGAATTCTATTTGACGACGATGGTTATTTATATTTCTCCATCGGAGAGCGGGGCGAACATTTTGTAAATCCGCAAGACATTACACGCGATGGCGGAAAAATATACCGATTAAATGATGATGGAAGCATTCCTAAAGACAATCCATTTGTAGGTCAAACCGGAGCCAAAGAAGCAATTTACACTTATGGAAATCGGAATCCGCAAGGAATGGCCAAAAACCCAGTAACAGGCGCCATTTGGGAACATGAACATGGCCCACAAGGTGGAGATGAAATCAATATCATAAAAAAAGGAATCAATTATGGATGGCCTGTGGTGACTTATGGTATCGATTATGACGGAACCACCATTAGTAAAGAAAACGAAAAACCAGGTATTCAAAAACCTATTTATTATTGGTTGCCATCCATCGCTCCAAGCGGAATGACCTTTGTCACCAGCGACAAATATCCAGACTGGAAAGGACATTTATTGGTGGGCTCTTTGAAATTCCAATATCTTGAATTGCTAAAGTTAAAAGGAAATGAAGTGATCGGCAGACAAAAAATTGCAACCGGAATTGGTCGCGTGCGTAATGTGGCACAAGGTCCGGATGGCTATATTTATATGGGCGTGGAAGGAAAAGGAATTATTAAAATTATACCAAATTAAACGATGTTGATAACGAAATTATTTTTAGGATTTGGAGTGTTTGTATTGGGAGGCTTCTCTTTTGCAAATCCATTTTCCGCAGACAACTATATTGACTTGAATACTGAAACCGAAGTTGCTGCAAAACTTCAGTCACCCGGAAAAGAAATTTATGCAGATTTTTGCATGCAATGCCATGGCGCAAATGGAAAAGGAGATGGTAAGAACTTCCCGCCTCTAGACGGTTCGGACTGGTTGAAAACTAAGAGAAATCAAAGTATCGCTGCCGTAAAATTTGGACAAAGTGGCGAAATTATTGTCAATAAAATCAAGTACAATAGCAGCATGCCGGCCATGGGACTTACGGATCAGGAAGTGGCTGATGTGATGAATTACATTATGACTTCCTGGAGTAATAAACAAACCAAAATCGTTACCGAGAAAGAAGTCGCGGGCATTAAAAAATAAAATATCGGCTTAGGATTCCTATCTAAAAAAGAAACGCTACCGAAAAACCACCGTAAAAATTGACGGGATTTCCTGGATAAAAATAACGTGGCGCAGCAGTGCCAAAACCAACTGCGTTTGGCAAAATATTAGCCGCATATTTAGTATCCAAAGCGTTATTGATTCCAGCATTCAGCTCTGTTTTCAGGATTTTAAGAATCGTGAAAACATAGGTCGTTTTAATATCAAGCAACGAATACCGCTCACTGTATTTTGTATTGGAATCATTTAACGGAATTTTACTCATCGTTCGGAAAGAAGTGTTGACACCAAATCCATTTTTTGTGGTTAAATCTACTCCAAAATTAAATTGCTTTTCAGGAACGCCCGTCAATTGATTTCCCGAATAATCAGCATCACCATCCAAGAATTCTTTGAATTTAAAGGTATTCACCGCACCTGAAAAATAAGAAGTCATTTGAAATTGGGTAAGTTCGAAAAGTTTGTAATTAACCAAGAATTCTAATCCTGAATGTGAACTGCTTCCTGCATTAATCCCAACAAATTGATCATTGGCGGTGCGTCGTGCCACTAATAAATTTTCAATTTGTGTGCTATAAAACGTTACTTCGGTGTATATTTTATTTTCAAGCCAGTTTCCTTTGAAACCCAATTCATAATTCCACCCCACTTCTGGTTTCAAATCGGTGTTTATTTGCCCTTCTGGAGTCAATGTTTCAGCAACTGATGGCACCGAAAATCCTTTACTCACCGATGTAAATATATTTTTTCCTTTGCTTACTTTATACGAGAAACCAATTCTTGGTGACCACACATTTCCAAAAGTAAAGGGCATTTTTTGAGCCTCAGAATTATTTTCGAAAATATCTTTTAACGAATATTTGGTTGTGTTAAATGCTACTCCGGTTTCCAGATGCAGTTTTTCTGAAATCCAAAATTCCATTTGTAAAAAGTAGTTGCTGTAATTCCGGTTTTGTTTGACAGAGCTGAATTCGTCGCCTTTTAAACTACCTTGACCAGGTTGCGATTTGTACAAATTTTTAAAAAGGGAATACGCGTATTTTTCCGTTAATAATTCGGTACCAAAACTCAGTTCAAAGGGCAAAGAAAACAATTGGTCTTTGTAATTCACATTCGAACGAAGGCCTAGCGAACTTGTTTTTTCGTCCAAAATATCAAAAGGTCTGGGTTCGTAAGCATCTTTAAAATTAGAAAAAATACTGGTTTGCAGCGACCATTTTTCAGAAAATTGATGGTCGTATCCTAAACCCAGCATGAATTTATCATACGACTCAAAACCTTGTGCGGCTGCCCATGTAGCGGCTGCTTTCTCTGGATTATTTTTTAAATCCGTCTCATTAATAGAACTTGGAATAAAAGCTTTCAATCGGGTGAATGTTCCCAAAAAGGAAAAACTACCCTTTGAATTAATTTTTTGTTTGGCATGCAGGTTAAATGATTTTCTGTCATAGGAACTATTTTCCCTGAATCCCTCACTTTGTAAATCCGTAAAACTCGCAAATACATTCGTTTTGGAATCGCTGTATCCTGCCGAGAGTCGGTTTTGTAGCAACCCAAAACTCCCAAAAGTAACTGTTGATTTTCCAAACGATTCCAATAATGGAGTTTCTCTTGAAAACAACTGAATCACGCCACCCAAACCGGATCCAAAACTCGTAGAATTTGGTCCTTTTATGATTTCTATTTTTTCGATTGACGCTAAATCAATATCGTCAATAGTGGTTTCACCATCACCGGAACTCAATGGTATACCATCAAAATAGGCTTTTATTTTATTGGTTCCGTATTGAGATCTGGCGCCAATGCCACGAATCGTAATCCTGTTGGTGTTCAACGCACCTTGTTGCATGGTAACCCCGGGAATTTTGTTTAGCACAGGAGTCAGTATAATGCCATCACTTTTATTGATGTCGACAGTCGTAATCACTGAAACGGAAGAAGCAGTGTTTTGAGGTGCATTTTTGATTGGCGAACCCTTCAAAGTGATTTCTGAAAGGGCTATGGTATCTTTTTTTATTTGTCCAAAAACAGTGAAAACACTGCATAAAAAAAGAAGAAAGGAAAGGCTGTTTTTGAACAATTTTTGTTGTGTTAAAGGGAATGAAAACGTTTATAAAGTTAGCATTTTCTTTTTGTTCCAAAAAACCCTTTTAAATAAAATATGGATTAAATAAAAATGCTCCCCACAATTATAAGTTGCAACCTATATTCTGTTTCATATTGTTTTGAATTCCATTAAAGATTATTGTAAAATTACACAAAAGTCTAGTTTAAACGGAAATTATATAAAAAGCACCATTTTAAAAACACTAGTTTAACCAAAATGACGTTCTTTAAAAATCATATCTTTGTGATTAATCCGAGAATTAAATTATCTTTAAACTTGGACCTTCATTTTAAATAAAAAGTAGTAGCTACCTATGAAAAAATCAACAATTGCATATATCACACTTCCCGTATTATTGTTAAGTACGCTAGCCTGTAATCGGAATAAAGCCGCTGATAATGAAAGTGAAACAGAAAAACCGGCCACCGTAAAAGTAAATTCGATAGAAAAGAAAATAGCCCTTACCATCGACACGCTTGATTTTAATTCCAGAATGATTGCCTTAAGCAACAATGACACCACGGGCAGATGGCCTGTAAAAGCCCCTTATCCTTTACCGGGCGCACTCTTACCCTACAATAGAATCATTGCTTATTACGGCAACTTATATTCCACCAGAATGGGAATATTAGGTGAAATTCCCCGAAAAGAAATGTTGGCAAAATTACAAGGTGAAGTGGCCAAGTGGCAAGCAGCGGATTCTACTGTAAAAGCAATTCCGGCTTTGCATTATATTGCCGTTACCGCTCAAGGCGCTCCGGGAAAAAATAATATGCACCGCATGCGTATGCCATTTAAGCAAATAGACACTATTATAAGTTGGGCAAAACCTATAAATGCGCTGGTATTTCTAGACATTCAGGTGGGACACAGCACCGTTAAGGCAGAAGTGGCAGAACTGGAACAATACCTTTCAATGCCTAATGTACACCTTGGAATTGATCCGGAGTTTTCTATGAAAAATGGAGAGCGCCCAGGTTCAAAAATCGGGCATTTTACTGCCGCTGATATTAACGATGCCATTGACATATTGGCAAATATTGTGCGCAAAAATAAACTGACTCCAAAAGTGCTTGTAATACACCGTTTTACTCAGGGCATGGTAAAAAACTATAAAGAAATCAAGACCGTTCCTGAAGTTCAAATCGTTATGGACATGGATGGTTTTGGAAGTAAAATTCTAAAAAAGTCCACGTATATGAGTTATATTTATAGAGAACCGGTACAATTCACTGGTTTTAAATTATTTTATAAAAATGACAATAAAAACGATTGGAAGATGTACAGCCCAGAGGAATTAGTAAAATTTACTCCAAAACCAATTTACATTCAGTACCAATAATTTACCAATTGATTTATGAAGAATATTCTTTATTCCCTTTCTGTTGGGCTTTTTTTAGTAGTTGGATGCCAATCAGAACCTCGTAAAATAATACCGGAAATCCCGCTTATAACTGTTCCTGCAAAAATTATTGCACCAAAAAAAGTAGCGGCTGATGCTGCGACTATTCTTTCAAAAAAAGAAGTACCCGTTTTATGTTATCATAATATCCGAGATTTTAGTGCCAGTGCGAGCGGAAACATGAAAGTGTACACCGTAAAACCTGGTGCTTTTGCAGCACAAATGAAAGCCTTAGCCGATGCAGGATATAAAACCGTTTTGCCACAACAACTCTATGATTATTTAGTATTTGATGGTCCCTTACCGGAAAAACCAATCATGATTACTTTTGATGATACCAGAGAAGAACAATTTAGCATTGGCGCAGCCGAAATGAAAAAACAGGGTTTCAAAGGCGTGTTTTATATTATGACTGTCTCAATTAATCGTCCCGGATATATGAGCAAAGAGCAAATTAAAAGCTTATCTGATGACGGACATGTGGTAGGCGCGCATACTTGGGATCACCACATGGTTACAAAATATATGGGCGACGACTGGAATTTACAATTGGTAAAACCAAAAGCAAAATTAGAAGAAATCATAGGAAAACCGGTGACGGATTTTGCCTATCCGTTTGGATTATGGAATACTGCAGCTATTCCTGAAATTAAGAAAAGTGGTTATGAAATGGCTTATATTTTATCAACCAAAAGAGATCCTGCAGATCCATTGTACACTATCAGACGTATTATAGTTTCCGGAACCTGGTCTACTGAAGGAATAATGAAAGCTGTACATTCTTCTTTTAATAAAGCAGAATAACCCATTAAAAGGTTCTAAATTCGTTAATTTATTCAAAAATCAAACAGCTATCTATACTAACACTACAGCAATGGAGCACAACCGTCAAAAAGGTTTCGTCAACAGACCTTTTATCCATTAATACTAAAGAATTCCTTAACTAAAAAAAGCACTATCAATTCGATTGAATTGATAGTGCTTTTTTTATCAGACAACTATTTTCTATCTTGGGGACAACCAG
The DNA here is from genome assembly GCF_003970355.1 of Flavobacterium bomense. Taxonomy (NCBI): domain Bacteria; kingdom Pseudomonadati; phylum Bacteroidota; class Flavobacteriia; order Flavobacteriales; family Flavobacteriaceae; genus Flavobacterium; species Flavobacterium bomense. The sequence goes on from NZ_RYDJ01000001.1 coordinate 286,620, forward strand.
CTTGAAGGATTATTATAGGTTGTATTTTGTAGGATTAAAAATTTAATTATCGTTTTTCCGGTCTCGCCATTCGTTCTTACTTTTCCAAGACTTTGCTTTATACTCACTTTATCTCCTTTGTTGACTGACACTGAACTTAAATTTTGATAGACCGTAAAGAAATCTCCGTGCTGTATCATTACCGCTTTGTTTACTGGTGACAAAACGATGACACTGGTTACTTCTCCTCCAAAAACAGCTCTGGCACTTGCGCCATTGTCCGTAGTGATTTCTACACCGCTGTTGTGAACCGTAATTGTATTGAACAAAGGATGGGTTTGGTTTCCATATCCTAATGATATATATCCTTTTTCAACAGGATACGGCAATCTTCCTCTATTCGCTCTAAAATTATCAGCAACTATTTTAGCTTCGGGAGTTAACTCAATTTTAGAGGATGACACTGCACCTCTGGAAACCGGAGCACTTGGATTGGCTTTCGCTTTTTCTAAGGCGGCTTTCCTATTGGCTGCCGCAATGGCTTCCCGAATTAATTTATTGATTTGTCTGTCAATTGATTTGTACTCTTGTTGTCTTTTCTTAAGCTCTTTGGCAATCATATTTTTATCTTTTTTGATAAAATTTACTACCTTTTGCTGTTCTTTCTTTTCCTTTTCCAGAGCCAATCGTTCCTTTTCGTTTTCGGCAATCAGTTTTTGTTTTTCCTTTTTTTGAATGTTTAATTTATCATTATAGTCCAATAACTTGGTCGACTTAGATTTAATTTCCTCGCCCTGTGCTTTTCTATAACTGGTGTACTGCTTCATGTACTGCGCTCTTTTGTATGCCTGTAAAAAGTTTTCAGAAGACAATAAAAACATCGCTCTACTTTCTGACGAACGGCTTTTATATGATTTTAAAATCATTTCGGCATAATCCTCCTTCAGTTCCCCCAATTCTTTTTTTAATTTATTGATCTGAACCTGATTAATATACATATCGTTGTTAAGCAACTTGGTTTGCTTTTCAGTGGTATTTATTAATTTTTCTTTAAGCCTTATTTTAGTACTTTGAATAATCACCACATTGAGAGCGGATTTCTCTTTTTTCTTTACATTCTGCAGTAATCTTTCATTTTCTCGAATTTCTTTTTGAATTTGAGCTTTACGTTCTTCTAATTTTTCTTGTTGGGATTCCTGACTCCATAGTAATGAAGTGGTACAAATTAAAATTAGGCTTAGGAGAAATTTTGGCATATCGGAAAAATATTTTTGCTAATTTACTTAATTATAATTCTTTTGTACCCATTTGGAACACTATAAGGAAAAGAAAGTTCTTCATTGAAAGTTACCGTATTGTAATCTAAACTGATTTCGGTAGTTCCTTTCTTCTGAAACGTATTAATTAAAACACTTGTAGGCAATGTTGTCTCGTTGTATACTTTGTTGTCTGTGTATGTAACTTTGATCGTTCGCTCTTCGGCAGTTTGTGTAATTTCTTGCTTTTGAACTAAAAATTTATCGGCATCTAAAAAGAATGATTTTTTCGTGTTTTTGTTCGATGTATCATCTAATCGATAGGTTTGTTCCAATAATGTTCCTAGATATTTTCCTTTAGTCAAATCATCAATAGCCTGACCTAATAACATGTTCTGGATTTTATTATAATCCAAATCCGTTCCTAACCACTGGCTTAAACTGCTGAAATCCCCTTCAAAATAGTTTCCGTTGATTTTTTCGTAATAGCTCACCGTGGAAGGCGTAATCAATGCTTTTGCCATTGTAATTCCAAGAAAACGAATGCTTACTAAAATTTGTTCGTCTTTCTTGATTTTAATTTCTGCGGTAACGTTTTGGGTCTGCTTGTCATCCGCATAACGCGCGCTTGACTTAATGTATAATGTAGAAAATTCATTTTTATTGTTATAATGATTTTCTATTATTTTTTTGGCTGACATATACCCCGCTTCAGCAACGGGCTCATTACTGGCAGCAACCACAATGGCTTTAGATTTACAAGAAATCATAAAAACAGTAAGTAGAACTACTATTGAAATTTTTTTCATTATTTTTTTTCTTTTAATAATTGATTGGCTTTAGAGAAAAACAAGTCTTTTTTCTTGAAATCTCCCAAACCATTATACGCTTCTCCAAGTTGAATATTGAAATTGATTTCCAACTCTTTATTCTCCACTACATAATCCATGCCCATTTCTAAAAAACCCTTCGCCTTTTTAAATTGTTGCAGCTGATTGTTGGCTAAACCCGCATAATAATAAAACTGAGGCTGCGTTGGAAAAGTCTCCATAAGTGCCGAAGCTTTCCTAGCTACTGTATCAAATTGTTTCATCTCCGTATGCGCTTGAAGCAAAAGTAAATTCGTTCCGACGGCATCATCAGATTCCTTATTTGCTGATTTTTCATAATACATAATTGCTTTGTTCCATTGTTTTTTAGCATGGAAAAACTTCCCAATTTCTTTGGCAACATCAACGGAAGTATCCTTGTCAAAATAGCCGACAGCCTTCTCTAAATCAGCCGAATATTGCGGATTTTTATCGGTAAAAACCAGAAACTCATTCAGAATTCGGTGTTTAATTTTCGAATCAATTTTGGCACTGGCCAAAACAATATTCATTGCTTTAATGGCTTTTGGTGCGTCATTAGCATCCAAGTAATTTTTGAATACACTTACTTGTGCCCACTCCGAATCTGGGATTGCTTTTTCGAGTTTTTTGACGGTTTCAAACGCTTTTGACTCTTCATTATTTTTCGAATACAAAAAAATTAAACTGATATAATTGAACTCATCCTGTGGGTTTTTAGCAATCAGATCTTCCAGATTGGTAATCTCCATATTCTGAAATTTTCCTACAGACAGAATCTGGCTTTTGTATAATTCCCTTCTATCTGTTTTTCCGATGGTTTCATTAAGTTCCTGAATCAGTGCCAAAGCTTTCTCATACTGATTAGTCCCCATATAAAGTGAGGTCAAATCTTCTTTGTACTTGGGATCAAATTCAATCAACTTATTGATGACGGTAATTTCCTGAGTAAAATTTTTAGTTTCGTAACTCACATCATACATTCCTATCCAGAACCACTTGTTTTTAGGATCAATTTTAGTGGCGTTTTCAAAGTAATTATAAGCACTTTTATACTCTTTTAATGCTAAATAATTCTTCCCTAACTCATAATATACGGCGGCATCATTGGGTTTAATTTTATTGGCTTTATCCAAAGCTACAATTGCTTTATCATAGTTCTCAATCCCTTTTTGCAACAACGATTCATAAAAAAGTTCCTGAAACTGATCCGTATCGAGCTTTATTTCCTCAGGTTCTGTTTGTGCCCACAGCAAAGCCGAATTGCATTGCAAAACGAGAAATAAAATTATGAAAGCGCTTTTTTTCATGCTGTATTTTTAATCCTGAATCTTTTTTATATAATACCACTTAACATTACAAATAATAACATTTCGTCGCATACTTGTTTAAACATATAAGTCATATAAGTTTTGAATTAATTCAAGTAAAACCAATAGTTCATTTAAGCGAAGCCACATAGCCTTGCAAGACTCGTATGTTTAAAATTAAATATTTTTATTTTTGATTATAGCATTTAAGTAGTTGGACCTATTTAATGTCATACTAAAAAATGAGTGAAATACTATTTGATATATAAGTCATATAAGAATTAAACCTTAAATGACCTTATGATTGTTTAAGTTACATAAGGCCAACACAATTGAAACTTAAACTTACATGACTTATATGGTAAAAAAATGCAACATTGTTTTATTCTTATTGCTTAGTGCATTAATTGAATCCTTTTACTCCAATACCGAATAATCCCCAATGCTAATACTGGAAAAATTACCGTCGAAACTAACGTGATTCCCAATCATTGCATTGTCTAAATTCGCATTTTTGATATGAGAATGGGTTTGTACCAAACTGTTTTTTATTGTACTGTTTGAAACATGGCATCCATCTCCTAAAGATACATTAGGACCAACAGTTGCGTTAATCAAAATTACATTTTTACCGATATAACAAGGCGGAATTATAGTCGAATTCTCTAATTTGACATCAAAATCCACTAAATGTTCGCCATCATTATGCAAGAATCCTAACATTCTGGAATTGGTTTCAACGGTTACATTCTTGTTGCCACAATCCATCCATTCGTCCACTTTACCGGGAACAAATTTCATGCCTTTAGCCATCATTTGTTTGATACCATCATTTATTTGATATTCACCACCGTGGATAATATTGTTATCTAATACTAATTGTAATTCGTTTTTCAGCACGGCCACATCTTTAAAATAGTAAATTCCGATAACGGCAAGATCTGAGACAAAAGTTACCGGTTTCTCTACTAATTCTACTATTTCATTTGCTTCATTCAGTTTTACAACACCAAAAGCTTCTGGCTGATCTACTTGTTTTACCCAAATCACGCTATCCGCAGTTGCATCTAAATCGAAATCAGCACGAATTAACGTATCTGCGTAAGCAATAACTGCAGGTCCGCTCAAAGAATCTTTGGCACACATAATAGCGTGACCCGTTCCTAAAGCTTCGTTTTGGTAATAAATAGTGCCTTTGGCGCCTAATTTTTGTGCAATAGCAATTAGTTCCTCTTCTATTTTTTTGCCAAAACTTTCATGAATAATAAAGGCTACTTCTTCGATCGCTTGATTTAATACGCCTGCAATATCCTCAACTAGGCGGTGTACAATTGGTTTTCCTACAATAGGAATTAATGGTTTAGGAATGGTTAATGTATGCGGGCGAAGGCGTGAACCACGACCAGCCATTGGGACAATTATTTTCATGTTTTTTTATTGAAAGATTAAACGATTGAAAAATTTAAAGAGTATCGCAAATCTTTAAATTTTTCAATCTTTAAATTATTAAATCTATTTCACTCCCGTACTACCAAAACCACCTTCACCTCTGGAGGTTTCAGTTAATTCCTGAACTTCTGTCCATTCTGCGCGTTCGTGTTTTGCAATGATGAGTTGTGCTATGCGTTCTCCGTTTTGGATCACAAAATCCTGATTGGATAAATTTACTAAAATAACTCCAATTTCACCACGATAATCGGCATCTACTGTTCCGGGTGCGTTCAATACTGTGATTCCGTTTTTAGCAGCGAGACCGCTTCGAGGTCTTACTTGCGCTTCGTAACCTATGGGTAGTTCTATGAAAAGTCCTGTTTTTACGATGGCTCGATCTAATGGTTTTAATGTTATAGATGCTGTTAAGTTAGCACGTAAATCCATTCCGGCAGAGGCTATGGTTTCATAGTTTGGTAAGGCATGTTGTGATTTGTTGATGATGTTTATTGTCATTTTTTTTATTTTTATGTGCTGTAGGGACAAGTCGCGACTTGTCCCTACTTGTCCGTATATGTTCTTTTGTATTGTTTTCGATTTTTTAGCCCTGATTGAAGCGGCATCCTTTTCTTTTTTTCTTTAAAAAAGAAAAGATACAGCAAAAAGCAGGAAATAGCTCCTAAAAACTAGATTCTAATTCTTTTTTCGGTTCAACATTTTGATTAATAATTCTTTCTCGTTGTAGTAAATAAAATATAGGAATGCTAACAATAGCGGCACTCCAACTAAATAATTTTCTCTAAAGCCATAAAATGAAACTGCTGAAAAACCTATGGAAATCACTAAATACATGGCAATTTTATTGGTTTCGTACGGTATGGGGTAATATTTGTTTCCAAAATAATAAGAGATGGTCATCATGCTCCCATAAGCCGCAATGGTGGCAATTGCAGAACCGTAATAACTCATTGTAGGAATTAAAAGAAAGTTTAATGCTAAGGTAATGATGGCTCCCACTATAGAAATGTATGCACCAATATGCGTTTTGTCAATGAGTTTGTACCAAACGGAAAGGTTGGTGTAAATGCCTAGGAAAAAATTAGCCAAAATAATTAATGGTACTACTTTCATGGCTTCCCAATAGGAATCATCTCGGATCATAATAACTTTGAGCAGATCAGCAAAAACGATGACGGACAGTAATATAAACGACCCAAAAATGACAAAATATTTGGTAATTGTAGCATAGGTTTGTGGCGCATCTTTACTATTAGAATGGCTAAAAAAGAAGGGTTCGATTCCCAAAGTATAGGCAGTTCGGTACAAGACCATGAACAAACCGAGTTTGTAGCAGGCGTTATACACTCCCACTTCGGCATCAGCAATGTCAGGAGGCAATAAGTATCCCAATAAAATTTTGTCAAATTGGTCGTTGATGGCAAATGCTATTCCGGCCACCATAACAGGCATACCGTATTGCATCATGCGTTTCCAAAGCGAATAATCAAAATGCCATTTCAATATAAAGTAATTGGGTGACAACACTATAAAGGTCAGTAGACTGGCAATTAAATTAGACACAAAAATATAGCCTATCTGAAAATCTTCCAAGTAAAAAGAACCTAAAAAACTATCCGGGTTTGATTGTGAAATCACCGGTAAATAACTCAAAAAGAAAAGGTTCAAAAATAAATTGACAGCTACATTTCCTATTTTGATTATGGCGTATTTTATCGGTTGTTGATTGACTCTTAATTTAGAAAAAGGAACAATCACCAAAGCGTCGAGCACTAAAATCCAGATGTTATACGTAATAAATTGCGCTTCAATTCCGGCCCAAACGGCTAATTTATTGCGGAATAATAATGCTATAAATAGAAACGAAATGGAAGTCCAAAAAAGCGAAACGGATGTGGTTTCCACTACCGATTTCTTGTCTGTTTCTTTATTGTAAAATCTAAAAAAAGCGGTTTCCATTCCGTACGCAAGAATGACATTAAAAAAAATCATGCCGGCAAAAATGATGGAAAGTTTTCCGTATGCTGCTTTTGGAAGTAAATCCGTATATAAGGGCACCAAAAAAAAACTGAACATTCGCGGGACAACCGTTGCTAACCCGTAAATCGCAGTCTGTTTAAAAAGATTTTTATATAATCCCAAAATGGCGTATTTGTTTAAATTGATATCGACAAAAATAACCAATTCTTTGGTTTAAATGACCTCAGTACCTTTTTGTTTTTACTGCTGTTTTGTCTTAGAAAATATTTGATTTGAAGATTTTAATTAGAGCGGTTTTTCGAAGACATTGGAGATTTTCAAATAATACGTTTTATTTTTTAGCTTGTATTTTAATACTGCTTCTGTGGATTTGATATCGAATTTGGTCTTTGAAATTATAGGTGCTTTGTTGCAATATTCTTTGGTGGGATTTATATCCATAATCAAATCTTCTTTTTTATTGCTTTGTAAAAATGAAGATTTAAAGTCTTTTGGTGTAATTTCCTGAACTAGAGATTCTTGATTGTGAAAATAGATTTTCTCCAATTTGATGTTTGCCGCAAGCGGTTTTTTGAATTCGATATAAAAATTGATCACGCTGCTTTCCGTATCTTTTTTCACTTTTTGGTAGAATACTGATTGTATTTCTTGAGGGAATTCCGTTTGAAGTTCGTGTTTCATAGCACAAAAAGTAAGGCTGATAGCGGTAATCACAGAGAAAAAAATTATTTTATATCCTTTCATAATTTTCTCTTTAACTTAGACCTTCTTCGTTTAAAATTTTAAGAAAGTGAAACCCTTTGGGTACGTAACCTTGGTTGTAATAAAAGCGATGTGCGGTGAAATTTCCGGTAAAGGCATCTAAAACGATCATCGTACAGCCCGTTTTTTTTGCCAAAGCATCAACATAATCCGTCAACATTTTGCCAATTCCTTTTTTGCGGTGATCTGGGTGTACAATAAAATTATCAATTTCTAAATACTTGCCAGACCAGAGTTTAGTTCCTGACCACAATCCAGAGAGTCCAACACATACATCACCTTCAAAAACGGCAATTTGCTTGTAGTTGTGTGGGATCATCTCTGTGAGATACGCATCGTATTTGTCTAAAGTGAAATTCGTATATAAATGTAGCATAACTTCATATTGAGCTAACATTTCCTGTTTAGTGGTCAGTTCTCTAATTTCTAATTTCATATTTGCTTTTCAAAAATGTAAAATTAGAGAAAAAGGAATGAGATTGAAAGTGATGATAGGGTAAATTTTTGAGAAATCTAATTGAAAATTTTGAAGTTTAATAAGTGTCATTTATCGCGCAACACCTAAAATTAGAGCTTATAGCTTAAATTCATAGAAAAAATCATGTTTTCAAATTATTGATGTTCAGGTATTTTAAAAAAATATTCACGGAATTAAGACACGGAATTCCGTGAATTCCGATAACAAGTGTTTGTATGTTAAAATATATGAGGGTAGTTTTGGAGTCAAGAAAAACAAATAAGTTCTTAGTAAGACGTTATTTAGAATTAAGTTTTTTTTCTAAAATGATATTGTAGCTACTTATCTAAAATTTATCAATTTAAAACAATTAAAACAATCTTAAATGAGAACAAAATTTATAATGAGAAAAAGTATATTCCTACTTTCCTTCTGCCTCTTGGTAATCAGTTGTTCTACTGAAAACAATAGTGAAACACTAGAAAAAACAAATTTAAATTCAAAACAGAAGTTAGTACAAGAAACTGCTATTTTGTTAGGCAAGTTATTAACTGACTCTGAAGTCAAAAACGCTTTAAATAACAAAATGAAAGAAGTTGACAAAGATGCAAATATTGTATCTTTTGCATACTTACTTGAACAAGAAGAAGGTTTAAGAAAAAATGAACAAGCTACGTTCAAAAACCAAATAAATAATTTAAGAAAGCAAAATATTTTTAAAAATGCTTTAAGAAAAGAGTTTGAAAATAATTCTAATGATTATAAAACAATTAAAGAAATTTTGGACAAAAACTTAACTTCTAAGAACAATTTTAGATCTACAGCGTTTATTGCAGATGAATTAACTAATCTTCTTGTTTCACAGGAATTACAAATTTTTTTTCCATTTGATCCTGAATATGAAAATGATGATCAAAATGCACAAGAATATTATGTTTCATTCGATCCGCTAAACAATTCGCAAACAAACATCGGATTTCAATTTAATACAGGCTACAGTGATTATGAAATTATTAATAATCTTGATAACAATTTTTTAGATAACAATCCCGTTTATGTAATCGTACCTATAGATCCATGTGATATTGCTGGTAGACCTTGTAATTTTATAGAACTGTTACCTACACCTTTAGACCAAAATAATGAACTGATAACTAGTGAGAATCAATTCATGGTTTACAATCCTAGTGGATTTACTAATAATAACAATACAATACCAACAACAACATTACTGACAACAAATACCAATCATAATAATATTCCCGAAACAGATGGTATCAGTTCCTATATCCCAAGAATAAGAATAAATGGAACTGGTTACATGGGGTTTGGTGGCACACATCAAAAGTTGAGATTTTACCGCGGCACAACTGATGGTTCTGTCACACAAAACGCAGATGGCACAATAACAGCTTCTCCAAAAGATTATATTGTAAAAGAATTCAGATGTAAAAGAAAACATGTCAAAGATAAAAATTGGGTTGATTTTGGTGCTGAATTTGACCAAGATTGGAACATGAGCGAAAATACACAGGATTTCGCTATTTTTTCCATACATAACTTGAAGGCTACAGCATCTTTTGAACTTTCCATGAAGTCAGGTTTTAAACTTGAAGATGGTAAAATTAAACCAAATGCCGAGGCAAGCGGTTCAGCTAAAATTAATGTTTCAGTCGGTAATGCAAAGTTTAGGACAAATGCAGAAATCTCACGTAGAATTGTTTTAGCAACTATTGTAGGTCTTGGCGCTACTGGTGAAACAGTCAGTGATGGTGGTGTGGATTATAATGTGAAGAAAAATGGCATTGTAGATTACTACTTTAAACACTATTATACCGACCTTTAATTATTAATTAGATGCTGTATCTTTGGTACAGCATCTACATTTATGTTGTTATGAAAAAAAATTTTACAGTTTTATTTATCTTTATTTTTACAATCTCATCTGCTCAAAACGAAAGCGTTTATGTGTCAATTGGCAAACCTTGGTTTCCTGATAAAGAAAGCAACTTAAATAATTTTTCACTAGGTTTAAATTATCAAAATAGATTTTCTCAGTCTTTTGCATTTGATTTGTATTTAGAATACAATCAAAGTAATGATTTTCCTCGTTTTTTTGATGATGCAACAGCAGTCGATAATTATTTAATGGATCAAACCTACTCAGGTGTATATTTTAATTCGCTTTGGTCAAAAATAAATACTGTTACTGTAGGAACTAAGATAGATTATCTATTTGTTAATAATGATCGGTTTTTATTTAATTTTAATTTAGGTGCTGGCTATTTGTTTTCATATTCTAGAGCGCATGATGTAAAAAATTGGACTTATGATTTTAATAATGGACAGATACTTACTTATGAAAATGGAACCACTTCAGGTAATTTAAATACTTTTTATTATACCTTAGGATTACAATTTCAATGTACATTTTATAAGAATTACTTTGTTGGTATCAGTCCGTACTATTTAATGCCTATTGGCGAAAAAAAAATTAACTCAATTCCGGTGTATCCTAACCACTATAACCTTACTTTAAATATTGGTAAAAGATTCTAATTATCATAAAATTATTTTTAGAAAAATGATTCAATAAAACATTCATTAAAATTAAAAAACAGTTACTTATAAAATCTAATCCTATGAAAAATAGACTACTATTAACTATATTTTTTCTTTCAACTTCTTTATTTGCTCAAGAAAACAAAGAACAAAAAATTGAAATTTCGTTCTCTTATGGTCTATCCTACATCGAGTACTCCAAATCCTTTTTAGATGATCCCGTACCTTTTGAATTGCCAAATATTGGCTCGTTTTATGAAATAAATTTTGATTTTAAATTACCTAAAGACCGCTACATTGGATTAGGTTATTCTAGGTTACAGCATGCAAAAAATATAGATGATGGTGTAATACTTACTTCAACCAATACTGGTTTGGTTTTACAAAACTATAGAAACATTCATACCAAAGACTTTTATGATGTTCATTTTAGAACCGTTTTTAAAAACAATTTGCAGTTTACGCTTGGAGCATACTATTTTATTGAAAATATGAACAGAAGCGATATTACTAATATTGATAACAATACTGTGTTTGTGTTAATAAACGAAAAAAATCGAGCAGACAATTTGGGTTTATTTGGATCTTTAGAATATTATTTCAAACTCAATAGTTATGCTGAACTTGGTTTAAAAAGCAAGTTGTATTATTCATTAAATGGTGTTGAAACCATAGCTATATTACCTACTTTAAGAGTAAAATTATAACGTAATGATTGTTACTTGTTATGTAGCAAATCGAATAGAAATGTTCAGTAATTTTGCTATTTTCCAACATAAAAAATGATGGTGCTAAAGTCAATTTTTAAAGGATGCTTACAATGTTTGGGAAGGTACTGCATCAGAGGGTTGGCAAAGAGACAACATCTATTATGGATTGACTCCTAGCAAGCAAAAAGGAGCAATTAGTGGTGGGAAGTATAGAGAATACATAACCTCTTTCAAAATGTCGGGAAATGATGCACAAGGAGCATTTAATACTATTTCAAACACAGATGACCCAAAACAAGTAACTGATTATAGACTCAATAGCTCCTCCGGATGGACAGACGGACAATTTGAATTTATGATTTATTGCTTTTATGGATCAAAAGCATCAAACACTGGTGAATCAGATAAAAAAGGCTTTTTTGCTAAACCGTCTGATTTATTTGAATTAAAACATGAAGCATACAGCAGATTTAATTGGCCTTTCAAAAAAACTTACATTCGTACAACTATAATTGGCTTAAAAACTATAAATTTTTTGAATAATAATTACGGTACAGTGTTAGAATTTCAAACGTGGGATTTAAATAGATTTTCAAATGAATGGAAATTTTCTTTTGAAGAAGTAGATGATCCATTAATAATTGAAACTAAACAATCAATAAGCTCAAAATTCAATGCTAACTTTTCTACCGAATTAAGCGGGACAATTTTAGAGGTTGTTAAAGTGAACACGAAATATGGAGCGTCAATTGAAGAATCAAAATCAAATGATTATATCGTCAAAAGAACAACGAAAAGCAACAATTTATTCGACTCTGTAATTCCTTTTTACGATAATGTAGTAAATAAAAATCCTAATACTGGGCAATTTGCTACAAGAACATATTATACTGGTAAAGTAGAGTTTCAAGTAAGACCAATTCAAGTTCAATGGTAGGCACAAAAAAAAACATATCCACCTACGGTAAGTACTGTAGGTGGTTTTTAATAAAAGCAAATAGTTTGCTTTTATTCCTTTTTATAGCATCTTGTGAAAGAGAAGAAGTTCTTAAAGAAGAAGTTGTGAATTCTCTAAATATTAAAATTGACAATGAACAGTTAAATTTAATAAATAGTCGCATCGGCTCCAACGAAAGTTGTGAAAGTTTATTTTTTAGTTGTAGCTATCAAAACAATAAAAATCCAGGTTTTAGAATTGAATTCTCGCTATTGAAAAATGGTACGTTAAAAAATATTACACTTTTTGACTATAGAAATCAAAATGCACATTTTGAATCTGCCGATTTTAACCCTAAAGGCTTAATGACAATATCAAATTTCAACTACGATGAAACAAAAAAGTACCTTCATTTTGATTTTAAAGGATATCTATTAGAACAATCTTACTATGATGAATTAGACATTGATAAAAAAAGAAAATATATCGAAGGGTCGGTAACTAGTAATAATGTAAGAACTACCGAGTGCCCATATACTTTTACAAATATGAATTTTAAAGGAACTGCTTTAAGTTTTTTTACCGCATTTCATTTTGGCGAATATGATCCGAAACTATTAAATAATCCATATCAAATGTACTTTTACACAGATAACGGATTTAGAGCTTTAATTAAATCTAAAATTAAATTGCCAAATTTAGCAGTAGGCACGTATAAATTTGACCAAAATACAATAGAGAACAGAATTGATTTTGATCAATATGTTGGCATATTTAGAGCTACCCAGTTATTGTGGATTAGAGATATTGATTGGAAAAAATACCAAACAGCTGGCAGTTACACAATTCTTGAGCATACAACTATAAATGAAGAAAAAGTAACTAGAGGCGAAATGAATCTGCAAGTTTATAATAAAGGCGCTTTGATTCACAATATTACAAATGGTAAATTTGTTGTCACTGATTTTTAACTAAAACATTCTATTGTATTATAGAGCAAAAGGGCTTAACTCAAAAGTCAATCCCAATTTTTAATGCCTTCTGAGCTCCTGAGTTTTATAAAACCGATACAAATGGTCGTATATCAGGAGCTCATATTGTCGTTGGCGGGAGGTAAACTGACGATTAACCATCATGTGAATATGGCTGCTTAAAAAATCAAAAAGAGGAATCTCCAACTGACTTTTTATGTTGGAACTTAACAAAGCAATTTCTGATATTTTAGTTTCTATGAAGGGAGTTAATACTTCAAATGGCAAGTCCGTTTTGCCTAGTAGCAAGGCAGTAATTTCTACTTCACGCTTGCGGTATTGGGTATCTAGTCCCTTATTTGTGGCCGCATCGGCATTAAATTCTTTTTTAAAATTCATTTGTAACCGGCGCATCAATTCATGTTTTTCAGACATTGATAACTGAAAACTTTCTAAAAAATGATGAATTGTAAACAGTCCAAACAATAGCTGTGCTGCTACCTCAAAATTGGATTTATGCTTTAAATAGGCTACAATCAACTCACTATGATACCCAAACAAAGTCTCAGAATCTACCATGGTAGCCTCTCCGTACCGCTCCAATTCTCTCTTATAAGTATCCGTTTGTACTTTCCAAACTAAATGGTTGACCAATAACTTCTCAAAAACAGGATGGAATGAACTGATAATGGTAGCTATTGCTTCTGGTTTGGTTACTAAAAAACGAAGACGAAGATGCGAATCAGGATCGTTATACCGAATAAAAAACCATTTGGCAATTATCTTTTCCTTTTGTAAATCTAAAATTAAGGGATACAACTTTTCAGATAATATAAGATCTGCTGTTTTTACTCCAGTGTATATTTTATAATACAGCCATTCACTTCCTATGCAAAAATCCCTTTTCATACTTTACAATTGGTCTTTATAATAGGATAGAATGAACTGATTGGCAAAATTTTCACCTTTTGCGTTTTTCACCACAGATTCCTCTGTAAATAGAAATTCTTCTAAAGTGATTTTAACATGATTTACAACTGATTTCAAAAATAATTGAATCCCTATATTTGTCTCAAAATCAAGTAACAATGTGTTGTCAAAATGAGCCCAATTTACAAGACTAGGAATGCTTCGTTGTTTTCTCCAAATCGAAAAAGCTTCAAATAATAGAATGCCATCCATTTTATAAAAAGGCATAATTTCAGTTTTACTTACGATCCATTTTGATTTTGAAAGTAGTACTCCGTTATATTCAACCCTTGGAAAAAAATCATAATGCGTTTCTAAAACACCCCAACTGAAACTGTAAATAGGCTTTACATCTTGCGACTGTAAATCACATAAAAAATGATAAACAGGCAGCGATTTAGTAACATAATTATGGGCATTTGACAAACAAGGAATAACTTCTTTATTGTGTTTCTTAGATCGCAAAATAATTTTGTTGTTGCGTATCGAAATCATTAAATCATTTAAGTCAATCGTGTAGTCTTTAGTTGCTGCCGAATTAGCCAAATAGGCAATTTCAAATGCTCTTAAAACAGGTCTTCTTAATATATTACCAGTTCTTGATTCCGGAATATGAACAATCTCTGCTAAAATTTTATCAGAATGATAGGTCGCTTCTTTGGCTACAACTTCATTGGTTAAATTGAAAATAGCATCATTTCCATTACAAAAACGCCCTAATAGTTTGGCGGCACTAACATCCCCCGAAGATTCAATTGATATGATTTCTTTTTCTTGATGCAATGCAATTTCAATCATTACCGAGAAAGTAGCTGGTGCATTATTCCAACTAGGATCAAAATCCGGAAAATCCTTTTCAGAAAGCGATACTGCTTCTTCATTTTTAAGAATACATTGCTGAAGTTTCTTCTCCATTATAAAATCATAAGCCGTCCAAGGTTCGAGGATTGTTTCTTGAACTTTACTTTTAAAAGAAAAATGCTCCAAAATCTCATGCGTATCATTCATTTCAGAATTTTGAAGATACCCAATTCCCGTTTCAGTATCTAAAACAGTTGTCAAAGGCATTTCTCTTGATTCATTCCTTTGTGTGAATGCTTTTATAAAATTAGTATGGTTTTCAGACTTCTTTTGCTTTTGAATTCCGTTTAAAAAACGAACCGCTTGGAAGACTTTATTTTGTGAACTAGTACTCAAAGTATTTACGGAAGCGGTCGTATTTAAATCAGTTTGAAAAAGATATTTTTCATCAAACTCCACACCTGTTTTCTCAATTAAATCCTGTATCGCTTCATAGTCTTTTTCAGAAGGAACAAGCGTTTGGTCTAATACTAAAAATTGAGTTCTTATACTTTGCAAAAGTTGAGAATCTTTTTTTAAGTTCGGAATTTTATCGATGATAGAAAAAACGCGTCCCCATTCATCACTACCTGTAACTGTTGCATCCAATTCACTTACAAGAAACTGAAAATCGATAAGCTGATTAATATATTCTAAAGCTTCTGCGGTTTCAGAATCATCATCGGCAAGAAGACAAACCATTTCATCAACAGTCATCCCTGATGTTGCTTTAAGCACTAATTCACTTAAAAGGGCTGTTTTTCGCAATGCTGAAATGGTATGGACTCTTTTTGTTTTTACATAGTTGTAATCAACATAGCGGTAAAAATCCCCAAGAGCATAGATCGAATTATTAGGATAATATTTAAGATAAGGTATAACTTCTTCTCTTTTAGCAAATTCTCGTAATAATGCCACCCAAAATTGCATGTCAAATTGTGTAAAACGACTAAAATTTTCAGTTGAATTGAGTATAATGTTCGTTTCAGAAGCTATTTTTCCAACTGAACAACCCGCAAATAACCCGAAAGGAGTACAACGAGTTGATATTCGCGCAATGTATTTCAGTAAACTAAGCTGCAAACTCTCCCTTTTTTTAGGTGATACACTGGAAGGATCAGCTTTCCATTTTTTTAAAGCTGTTAGTAGTTCCGGTGAAGCCATACGAATGGCTTCTCTAACATAAGGGTTTTCAAACTGCAGCAATAAGGCCTCTTCGGAATAATTTTCCAATAAATCAAAATAGAAAGGCAATGGAAATAAAGGGGTTCTTAAAACATAGTGCGAGAAAGGACGAACTTGATAGTGGTGCATTATCGTTTCTTTTTACTCACTTTCTCAGCGAGTTGCATCGCGTTATAGACATTTAATACTTTTCCTGATTTAGATAATTCACTAAATTTGATTTTTTTGCCCTCTCCACCAGGGACCAAAACGTCTAAATCGTAAGCCGTTCCTGATTCTAGAATAATTTGTTTAACCTCCTTAGCTGTTAGTTTAGGATAATACGACCATATTAAAGCCGCTGTTCCAGAAACCATGGGTGCTGCAAGTGAAGTACCTGAATCATAGCCATAACTATTGCCTGCGGTTGTGGTATAAATTTTATCTCCAGGAGCAAATAAATCTACATTCTTCTTGCCGTAATTTGAATAAGAGGCCACAAAAGTACTGTCTGCTTTTGCAGTAGTGGCGCCTACATTGATAAAATTATCTACGACTTCTTTTGCATCATCCTTAAATTCTGTATCTGACGGATAATAAGGGTTTTCGTCAATATTGAATTTATTGTTACCCGCAGAATGTACAATCAATACATCCCTTTTCATTGCATACTTTAATGCTTCTATTACCAATTCTTTATATAAAGAAAATTCTTTACCAAATGACATATTGATAACCTTTGCACCATTATCTACTGCATAATATATCGCATTAGCTATATCCTGATCGTATTCATCACCTGATGCCGAAATTACTAACGGCATTATCTTGAAATTATTTTTTGCAATCATCGATACAATACCTGATACCTTAGTTGAATGATTATGCGTAGATCTTTTGCCTGCCTTGTTTTCTGAGATAGTCGCATTTCCATATCCTTTACTAACTAAATAAGGATTGCCTTTAATATATATTCTTTCATCAAAATTTACATTTAGATTTCTGTTGACTATCGAATCTATTCGAACCCTTGTATCTAAAGCTTCCTCAATTGTATTCTCTCCTGCTTGCAATCTTGACTTTATAAAACCTATCATTGCACCAATATCATAATCCTTGTCTTCACGTCTTTGTTTAAAAGTTTTATCATTAATTTTATGCTTGAGATACAAACTATCTAATTCCTTGATTGAATACTTTTCATTAGGAAAATATCTTTTTAAGCTATCTTTTGCTATTTGATAATTATCAACAATGTATTGTTGTGATTTTAACCAGTTGTCATAAGCTCCAAATTGCTTGTTATAAGTGTTGATTATACGTTTATATTCATCACCGCCTAGGTTTTGAATAGTTAATTGAGGATTAGAATTAGCGTTCAAAATTTTCAAAAATCTTACAAATTCAAAATTAACCCAAACTAAATAACCATTATCTCTTGTTCCTATAAAATTCCAACCATTAATATCGTCTACATAGCCATTTTTATCGTCATCTATACCGTTAGAAGGAATTTCATGTTTATTGAACCAAATATTATTCTTTAAATATTCATGATTAGTATCTAATGGAGTGTCAATTATAGCAACCACAACATTATTGTTTCGAACTTTACTTTTAGATGTTTTTTTGACTTGAATAAAATCAATGATAAAAGCATTTTGATCTTTATTGACTTTATGAAACCAATTTAAAGAATCTAAACTTCGCCAACCAGAGCTAATTGATTCATTTTTTAAAACATAAACTCCATTTTTTTTTGTGGCACAACTTAAAATTATACAGACTAAAAAAATTAAATAAATATTTTTCATTTTTTTAAGTTAAAGTTATTGGGAGGAGGCATTAAAGAGTCAGTTACAGTTTCAATGTCACCAGTCAATTTTAAAAAACCACCATTTATTAAATGTAAGTTATCCAATTGAGCTACTTTCATTTTTTCTAAATTGAACTTTGATTGCGTTTTTGTTTGTTTTTTTTCTGTTTTCATGTGATAAAATTATTTATTTATTATACAAGTTGCAAAAGTAAAAGCTTGGCCTGATAATAGCTAAAAAAAATTAAAAGTTATTGGCGGAATTCCGTGAATTCCGATAGCGCTATATAAAATAATTAACTGAAAACGAAATAGTTATGAATATTTTTCATTTTCTAGTGCTTTTAGAAAAAAAGTAGGCTTAATCTTGTTTTTCTTATAAAAAGCCGCAGCAAAAGCTTCGGCAGAATTGAATCCAAACTCCTTCGCTAAAAAAGGCATGGTGTAATTTCGTAATTTCGTTTGGGCTTGCAATTGGTCAACCGCATGTGTAATTCTCAAATCGTTAATATAATGCACAAACGTTTTTCCTTTATGTTCATTAATAACATTAGACAAATATTTTGTATTTGTATTTAACTGCAAAGCTACTTTTTGAATGGTAATCGTATTCTCTAAATATCCCTTATTGCGTTCAAAGTAGACTAACTTCTCTAATAATTGCTCCACAACCTCTATTGCTATACCTCGTGATTCTTGTGATTTACTTTCTTGTTTAAAATCATCTTCCTTTTTTATAGCACCAGAAGGCTGAAAATCAACTGATGTAGGACGAATAATTGCTTCAAATCGTTTTTGATATTGTTTTTTTGAATAAAATTGGTAGCCTATTAAGCCTCCAATACCTACTATTAGAATCAAAATCCATATAAAATATCTAGATTCATTGTTTTGCAAGGATTGTACAAGGGATTCTTTTTCTGCAAGTAAACGAGGAGTGTCATATTCTTTGACTAAAACTTTATTTAAATGCTTATAGTTTCTTTGTAATATGCTATCAATACTCATAAACTTATTCAAGAATTTTAATTGATTTTCTTTGTCTCCAGTTTTTTTGTAATATTCAATTAAATAGGAATACCCACTTATAAACTCTGGTGTAATTCTTTTATTTAATAAATACATGGAATCTACTTTGATAAAATTTTGAATCGCTTTCTTTTCACTACTCATACCAGCGTACGACTTTCCTAAATAAAAATAAGACGCCAGTATATTACCAAAATTTTTATCTAATATTATTTGAGGCAATGCCTTATTTATACTATCTAAAGATGCTTTGTAATTTTTCTTTAACATTTCATTTGCACCTTCATTTAAAATAAAATATGGTATATAAAACTTATCGTTGGTTATAATCGATTCTTTGTACCCTAATTTGTTATAAAAACTAGCAGAGTCTAAATTCTTTAATGATTTGTGCGCATCGGCAATCACAAATAAAAGATTGTGATAATCGCTACTGTATTTTAAAGATGATATGTCTTTTTTTCTTATGTAACTTAAACATTCACGATATAGTAGCAATGCCTCCTCTACTTCACCTAATTCCTCTGACCTTAAAACACCAATTGACCGCTTGATATAAAAATTTAAATCTTCATTATTGTCTTTAGCATATTTTTCTGCTTTGAAATAATTAGCTAAAGCCTTGCTATACTTAAATTGCATTCTTAACTCATATGCCTTTCTAGAATAAGACAATGCTGGAAAATTATAATCATTTTGATTAGTTGAATAGGCAATAGATGAATCAAGGTATTGTATTGCTTTATTTCCTTTGTATAATGTTGATAAAAGATAAAAACCCCGTGAAAGACTTAAATTATTTTTTCTAGAATAAGATTTAGAAATGATTTCCGAAATAAATGTTTTCTTATTATTATCACTTTTCTGTAAAATAAACTCTTTTTTTAAATCTTCATACGAATCTTTTCCGATAAATTTATCAGCCGTTTGCGCCAATAAACAATAAGGAAACAGTATTAAAAGCACTATTTTAATAAAACGTTGGTTAGTCATTACAGTAGATTTTGCACAAAAATACAGCAACATCACTAAAATAATCTTAAAAATAATGATTTTTTTACATTATTTAAATAGCATATTTTCAGTGATTTATAAAATATAATTTGTGGAATTCCGTGAATTCAGTATCGGAATTCAGGAATTCCGATAACAACAGTTTGCTTAGAACCTCTTCTTACTCTAGTTTTGGCACAAAGAAAGTGAAAGCGTTTGGAGTAAGACGTTACTTTTAAATGTAGATTACTTTCCTAAATCAATTGGCCAATTACAAGGGAATAATTCAGCTGTACTGTAACCCTTTCAAAAAAAACAGAGCATGAGGTTTTATGTAAAGGTATTTGTTCCTCAAAAAACAAAGCATAAGGGAATAATTCAGCTGTACTGTAACCCTTTCAAAAAAAACAGAGCAAGGAGTTTGAAAGCTATGGTCTCTAAAAAAAACCAAGCACAAAAGTTCTCGAGAAACTTTTTATTGAAATGAAATGTGTAATTTTAAAAACTTAAAAAATGAATTTAGATAATTTGAATTTAGTGGAGCTTAATGCTCAAGAAGTTAAAGGAACAGAAGGTGGGTTTATACCTCTTCTAATATGGGGAATAGCAATATCTGCTGAAACTGTAGCTACTGCATTTTGGGTAGGAGTTGGTGTAGGTGCAGCAGTTGCTCAAGGACAAAAATAATGTTAAATATCAAAAAATTAAAATATGAATTTAGAAGCGTTGAATTTAAAGGAAATTAGTATCCAAGAGTCCAAAGAGACTGAAGGAGGTTATCTTGCTCCAGCAGTGATAGCCGTGGCTGCTGCAGGGGCTACAGTTGTTGGCGTTGTTGTTGTAGGTGCTTTAGTTGGATATGGCGTCTATAAATTTGTAGACTGGGCAACATCATAAAATTAACACAATGACTTATCATAAAATAATGCAATACTTAGCTCCTTATTGGTTTAAGATATTTATCATAGGTATTGCTTTAGGAGCGTTAATTGCTCATATTCAAAAGTTAAAAAATAACTTTTAAATCAAGATTTTTATTGTGAGACTGCCTATTTTATTAGGCAGTCTTTTTAGTATTGAAATAGTAATCAGTTAAAGGAAATTTGTTTGTTGGATTGCAGGTTCTCCATGTTTTTATTATCTATACAAACGTGTCTTATAAATTCACTAAAAAAAATGAACTTCAGTCAAGATCCCATAAACACTCTCGAAAACCTTATCGCAAAAAACAAAACCAAGAGTATTTCTATTTACTTGGTCTTGATTCTGGCTATACTTATTTTTCTGGCACTATTGCCTGTCATCAAAATAGACATTAGCAGTCAGAGTCGCGGTATCGTGCGAAGTACTACTGACAATGTTCCAGTAAGTAGCTTAGTGAATGGCAAAGTAACTTTTATAAAAATAAAGAATAACCAAGTAGTGCAACAAGGAGATACCCTGATTGCCATTACCCAAGAAAATTTAAATACCGAGAAAGCCAATAATCAAGTGACGGCGGCTACTATTCAGGATCAAATTCATGATTTAACTCAAGTTACACAAGGCAGGGCTACGGGTTTTAAAACACTTGCTATGCAGCAAGAGTGGCAGAGTTACAATAATAAAAGAGAGGAATTGCAAAGCAAAATTGCCCAATCAAAAATAGTATATGACCGAAACAAACAGTTGCATGATAAGGGCATAATTGCCAAAGCTGAATTTGAGAAATATAGTTTTGATTATACGTATGCTCAGCAAGCACTTTCTGGTTTAGAAAAAAACCAACGTAGCCTTTGGCAAAACAGCAAACGAGAGCTACAAATGCAACTTCAAAACCTAAACGGCACCCTAGAAAAAATAAAAGTAGAAGCGCAAAACTATTATATAACAGCACCATTATCTGGAACTATAGAAAATTTCTCAGGAATTCAAGCTGGTTCTTTCTTGAACGCCTCTCAACCTATAGCCTCTATTTCGGCAATAGATCAATTGATTGTAGAAAGCACCGTTTCACCAAACGATATAGGTTTAATTAGAAAAAATCAAAAGGTGAAATTTCAACTCGATGCTTTCAATTACAACCAATGGGGTTTGCTAGAAGGAAAAGTAATCGATATTGACCGTAATATTACCATTCAAGGGGAACAAGCTTTTTTTAAAGTACGATGCGCACTGAATACTACCGCAATGCAATTGCAATCCGGTTACAAAACCCAAATTACAAAAGGAATGACCCTAACCACACGATACATCATTACAAGAAGAAGCTTATTTGATTTATTGTTTGACAAAGTCGATGATTGGCTCAACCCAAAACAAATTGCATCCAAATCTTAAACTGGTAAAATTTTATAAAATAATTTATACTCTCTGAGAAAATTCTAAAGTCTTTTTTCTATCATCTATACTCTTATAATGGCTTCAATAAAAATAAAACAACATGATATTAAAGATTGTGGTGCTGCTTGTCTCGCTTCTATTGGCAATCATTACAAAGTTAATCTGCCTATAGCGCGCATTCGTCAATTTGCGAATACCGATAAAAGAGGTACCAATGTGCTGGGGATAATTGAAGCTGCCGAAAAAATGGGTTTTTCTGCCAAGGGAGTAAAAGGAGGCATAGATGCTATTGATAAAATTCCGCTCCCTGCTATTGCTCACATTATAGTAAAAGAACAATTGCATCATTATGTGGTGATTTATAAAGTTGAATCCTCCCCTAACCCCTCCAAAGGAGGGGGAACCATAACGGTAATGGATCCCGCTTTTGGCAAAATGGAAACCTATACGTATGAAGAATTTCAAAAAATCTGGACTGGTGTACTGATTCTTTTTGCACCGAATGATGATTTCAAGGAATATAACGAAAAAGTTACTCCATTAAAACGCTTTTGGGATTTGGTACAGCCACATAAAACCATTTTAATTCAGGCTTTGGCGGGTGCCATACTTTTTACCGTTTTAGGATTGGCCATGTCCATCTACATTCAAAAAATTACCGATTATGTTTTGGTTGAAGGCAACAGAAACTTACTCAATTTGCTGAGTGTTTCCATGATTTTTATCATCATATTGCAAGCCTACATCGGTTCTCAAAAGAGTGTTTTTGTTATGAAAACGGGGCAATTGATTGATGCCAAATTAATTTTAGGATACTATAAACATTTACTCCATCTTCCGCAACGTTTTTTTGACACGATGCAAGTTGGAGAAATCACATCCCGGATTGGCGATGCGGTAAAAATTAGATCTTTTATCAATGAAGTGGCGATTGATATGATTGTAAATATCTTCATTGTGATTTTTTCTTTCACGTTGATGTTTACCTACTATTGGAAATTGGCTTTGGTGATTCTTTTGGTAATTCCATTTTATGGAGCTATTTATTTTATTTTAAATAAATTCAATAAAAAAGTAGAACGTGTTATCATGGAGAATGCCGCCGAATTACAAACACAATTAGTTGAAAGTGTCACGCATATCAGAACCGTAAAAGAATTCGGAATCGAAGAATTTTCTAATTTAAAAACGGAAAATAAATTTGTAAAACTATTATTCACCACTTACAAATCAGGCTTAAACAGTGTTTTTGCAGGGACTTCTACCAACTTTCTGGCTTCGATATTTACTGTTATTCTAATGTGGATTGGTTCGGGTTATGTGATTGACAGAGCCATTACTCCAGGGGAATTATTTTCCTTTTACGCTTTGATTGGGTATTTTACTTCTCCCGTTGCTTCCTTGATTGGGATGAACAAAACGGCACAAAATGCACTCATAGCAGCTGATCGACTTTTTGAAATAATGGATTTAGAACGGGAAGAAACAGAAAACAAAGTCGAATTGCAAAGAGAAAAGATAGGAGATATAAAATTTGAAAATGTAACGTTCCGTTATGGCTCTCGAACCGAAGTTTTCAAAAATTTTAATGCTGTTTTCAAGAAAAATGAAACCACAGCTATAGTTGGCGAAAGCGGAAGTGGTAAAACGACACTGATTTCACTGTTGCAAAACTTATATCCCATAAAAGAAGGGAAAATTTATATTGGAGAATATGATTCTCAATTCATACATTATCAGAGTTTACGGAATTGCATTGGTGCCATTCCGCAACAGCTCAATCTGTTTTCGGGAAATATTATTGAAAACATTGCTTTAGGCGATTCATTTCCAAATATTCAACGCATTTTAGATTTGTCCAAACAATTGGGAATTACAGAGTTTGTGGAGAAATTGCCCAATGGTTTTGAAACTCAAATTGGTGAAAATGGCGCCATGCTCTCTGGAGGACAAAAACAACGTATTGCTATAGCAAGAGCCTTGTACAAAAACCCGGAAGTGTTATTAATGGATGAAGCCACTTCTTCATTAGATACTAACTCAGAACACATTGTAAAAGAAGTGATTGATAATTTTAAATCTCAGGGGAAAACAGTTATTGTCATAGCCCATCGATTGAGTACTATAGCTAATGCAGATACTATTTTGGTAATGGAAAATGGCACTATCGTGGAGTCCGGAAATCATGTCGCATTAATAGAACAAAAAGGAAAGTACTACGATTTATGGAATAAACAAGGATTGGTTTAAGAAAAAAAAGATTATTAAACAATTCCCTTAGAAACAAAAAAAAAGTCACGCATAGCGTGACTCTTTATATATTTTGAATAATAATCTATTATCCATTCAACGCTTCAGCACCACCAACGATCTCTAAGATCTCATTAGTAATAGAAGCCTGACGCGCTTTATTATATGTTAATTTCAATTGATTTCTCATTTCCGTTGCATTATCAGTTGCTTTATGCATCGCAGTCATACGCGCTCCGTGCTCTGAGGCAAATGAATCCCGAATTCCTTTATACAATTGTGTTTTTAATGATTTTGGAATCAAAGTCAACACGATTTCTTCTTTTGAAGGTTCAAAAATATAATCACCAGTTGAAACTGTAAGATCAGATTTTATAGGTGCCAATGGCAAAAATTGTTCGGTTTGAACGATTTGTGTTGCGGCATTTTTAAATTGGTTATAAATCAACTCAATTTTATCATATTCTCCTGAAACGAATTTCTCCGTTAATGTATCCGCAATTTTAGCTACAGCATCAAAAGTCAAGTCATCAAAAACAACGCTTTGATTATCAACCACTGAATGTGTTTTACTCAAAACATCATTTCCTTTTTTGCCAATAGCAAAAATATCCACTTGCTTCCCCGTATAAAATTCAGCGCGATTTTTAGCTTCTTTGATTGCATTCGTATTAAAAGCACCCGCTAAACCTCTGTTAGAAGTTATTACAACTAATAATACTTTCTTGATCTCTCGTTGTATGGTAAACTCTCCTCCTATCTCACCATCAAGCGTGGCAGAAAGATTTTGCAATAATTCCGTTAATTTTTCGGCATAAGGGCGCATTGCTGTGATTGCATCTTGTGCTTTCTTTAGCTTTGCTGCAGAAACCATTTTCATTGCCGATGTAATTTGCATCGTAGATGAAACGGAAGTAATTCTATTACGGATTTCCTTTAAATTTGCCATTTTATATTAGTCTAATGTCGTAAAGTCATAAAGTCTAAAGTCCTCAAAAGCAGATAAACTGACTTTAAGACTTTCGACTTTACAACTTTTGACTAGTTTTAGTTATATTTTGCTGATAATTCTTTTGCCACAGATTCAATTACATCTGTAATTTCGTCTGTTAATTTTCCTGCTTTTAAAGCGTCAAGAGTTGCTCTGTGTTTGTTGTTCAAGAATTCCAAGAAATCTTTCTCAAATTCTCTTACTTTGTTCACAGGAACATTTCTCAATAAGTTTTTAGAACCAGCATAGATAATCGCAACTTGATCTTCAACAGTATATGGATCGTTCAAACCTTGTTTCAAGATTTCAACGTTTCTTCTTCCTTTTTCAATTACGTTTAAAGTAACGGCATCAAGATCAGAACCAAATTTAGCAAACGCTTCTAATTCACGGAATTGTGCTTGATCCAATTTCAAAGTACCTGCTACTTTTTTCATTGATTTAATTTGGGCATTTCCTCCAACACGAGATACCGAAATACCTACGTTAATTGCCGGACGAACCCCAGAGTTAAACAAATCTCCATCAAGGAAAATTTGACCATCTGTAATAGAAATTACGTTTGTTGGGATGTATGCAGAAACGTCACCAGCTTGAGTTTCAATAATTGGCAGCGCCGTCAATGAACCACCACCTTTTACAATTGATTTCAATGAATCTGGTAAATCGTTCATGTCTTTAGCAATTCCATCATCTGCAATTACTTTACAAGCACGTTCTAATAATCTACTGTGAAGGTAGAAAACGTCTCCAGGATATGCTTCGCGTCCCGGTGGTCTTCTCAATAACAGAGAAACCTCACGGTATGCAACCGCTTGTTTAGATAAATCATCATAAACAATTAAAGCCGGACGACCTGAATCTCTAAAATATTCTCCAATTGCAGCACCTGCGAAAGGAGCATACACTTGCATTGGAGCTGGATCAGAAGCATTTGCAGCAACAATAATGGTATATGCCATTGCGCCTTTTTCTTCTAACATTTTAGCAATTCCTGCTACAGTCGAAGCTTTTTGTCCAATAGCAACATAGATACAAAATACTGGTTTCCCAGCATCGTAAAATTCTTTTTGATTTAAGATAGTATCGATACAAACAGTTGATTTACCTGTTTGACGGTCACCAATAACTAGCTCACGTTGTCCACGACCTACTGGAATCATAGCATCTACTGCTTTTATTCCTGTTTGTAATGGCTCAGTAACGGGTTGACGGAAGATAACTCCAGGAGCTTTTCTTTCCAAAGGCATCTCGTATAAGTCTCCACCGATTGGTCCTTTTCCATCAATAGGAAAACCAAGTGTGTTTACTACACGACCTACCATTTGTTCTCCTACTTTAAGAGAAGCAATACGTTGTGTTCTTTTAGCAGTTGAACCTTCTTTGATTCCTGTAGATGGTCCTAAAAGTACCACACCTACATTATCTTCTTCAAGATTCAAAACAATAGCTTCTAATCCATTGTCAAATTCAACTAACTCTCCATATTGAACATTCGAAAGCCCGTAAACACGAGCAATACCATCTCCAACTTGAAGTACTGTTCCTACTTCTTCTAGTGTAGCACCAGATTCAAAACCTTCTACTTGCTTTCTTAATATTGCTGAAATTTCAGCAGGTTTGATTTCCGCCATCTTAATTTATAATTTAGACACTTAAATGTGCAATAAAACTAATTACT
This sequence comes from Flavobacterium bomense, assembly GCF_003970355.1. NCBI lineage: Bacteria > Pseudomonadati > Bacteroidota > Flavobacteriia > Flavobacteriales > Flavobacteriaceae > Flavobacterium > Flavobacterium bomense. The sequence continues at coordinate 313,896 of NZ_RYDJ01000001.1, forward strand.
TAACTCTCTTTTTAATACTTGTAATCTGTTGGCTACTGAAGCATTGTATTGCTTGTCGCCTATTCTAAGAATAAATCCTCCAATGATTGAAGCATCTACTATATTTTCTATTGTGATTTTTTTATCCGAAAGTGTTGCAATTTTAGCCAAAACTTTAGCTTCTAATGCTGCATCCATAAGAATCGCTGTAGTAACCTGCGCTACTTCAATACCATTCATAATATCCGATAATTTACTGTACTCTATGGCAATTGCTTCTAGAATTTCGAATCTTTTGTTTTCAAATAATAAATGAAACAACCCTTGAGTTACGCCATTTATACCGGCAAAAACTTCTAACAGTGCTTTTTCTTTTACCTCCACTTTCATGGTCGGGTTTTGAATAAAAGTACTCAATTCTAAATTACCCTTAATTGTCGAAGCAATCAATTTCATGTCGTTATTTACAACTTCGGCAACACCTTTTGAGTTTGCTAAGTCTAGAATTGCTTTTGCATAGCGAATTGCTGCTCTTGTACTTGCCATAATTGTTAGTTTAACTTTACATCACCTAACATTTTCTCAACTAATTTAGTTTGAGCTTCTTTGTTAGATAATTCGTCTTTCAATATTTTTTCTGCGATATTCAATGACAATGTTGAAACTTGTAATTTCAATTCGGCCATGGCTGCATTTTTTTCACTTTCAATTGCTGCTTTCGCTTGCTCGATCATTTTTAATCCTTGAGCCTGTGCTTCATTTTTTGCATCAGCAACCATTTTCTCTTTTATTTCACGAGCGTCTTTAAGCATGTTGTCACGCTCTAATCTTGCTTCTTGTAAAATACGTTGGTTGTCAGCTTGAAGATTTTGCATTTCTTTTCTAGCGTTTTCAGCAGATAGTAAGGCATTTTTAATTCCTTCTTCTCTATCATTAACTGCATCCAGAATTGGTTTCCAAGCGAATTTTTTTAACAAGAATATCAATCCTACAAATATTACTATTTGCCAAATAAACAAACCAAACGAAAAATCATTTATTAACTTATCCATTATATCTAATTATAAATTTTAAAGTATGAATTGCTTTTAATCGCAATTTGTAATGTTTTAATTTTAAAAACAATAGTTACAACCAACCGTTGTAACTATTGTTTTTTTTAGTTTTAATTAAGATGCGAATAACGCAGCAAAACCAATACCTTCAATAAGTGCAGCTGCGATAAGCATAGCTGTTTGGATTTTTCCAGAAGCTTCTGGTTGACGAGCAATAGCGTCCATTGCTGAACCACCAATTCTACCAATACCTAAACCTGCTCCGATAACAATCAATCCTGCTCCTACAATAGTTGGAATTTCCATAATATATAAATTAAAAATTAAACATTCTTTATTAATAGTCTAAAGTTGTAAGGTCGAATGTCATAAAGTCAAGGTGACTTTTAAACTTTCAACGTTTGACTTTCGACTTAATGGTGAGCCTCTTCGTGATGATGCTCTTCGTTTCCTGCTCCAAAATAAAGTGCGGATAACATAGTGAAAATATACGCTTGTAAAAAAGCTACTAATATTTCAAGAATCATAAGCACAAATGCCAATCCAAATGACAAACTGCTTCCAATCCAACTTTTAAAAATAAACATTAAACCAATGATACTCATCAAAACTACGTGTCCTGCTAAAATATTAGCGTACAAACGGATCATTAATGAAAATGGTTTGATGATGGTTCCCAATAATTCAATTGGCGCCAAAATAAATTTCATTGGAGTTGGCACCCCTGGCATCCAGAAAATGTGTGCCCAGTAATTTTTATTGGCTGAGAAAGTGGTAATTACATACGTCAAAATAGCCAGCGATGCTGTTATAGCAATATTTCCCGTTATATTGAATCCCAGTGGCGTTAACCCTAAAATGTTTAGAAATAAAATAAAGAAAAATATCGTTAACAAGTAACTCATGTATTTCTTATAATTTTTTTCTCCAATATTTGGTATGGCAATTTCGTCTCTGACATACAAAACAATCGGTTCAAATATGCGTCCGGCTCCTGAAGCGATTCCTCCGTTTTTAGTATATGATTTTGCTAAACCTTTAAACAAGATAAACATTAAAATGGCGACAAACAAAATACCAACCACACTTTTAGTGATGGATAAATCAAGTGGCGTTACATTAGTAGGATGACCATGTTCGCCTTCTGTTAAAGTTCCGTCCGCCTCTGTTTTGTATATTTTTTCGTGGTGCAATACGTAGAAGTTTCCATTGTGTTCTGCTGTTTCTTCACCATAATGAAATTTTGAAGAAGAAAATACTTGCAAACCATTGTCCCAAAGGATAACAGGCAATGAGAAACCATTATGTGATCCTGATTCTTTATCCGCATTAAAGGTAAAAGAATGTGAATCTAAAAGGTGATGATTGATAAATTCTTTAATTTCAGATTTTACATCTGTTGGTTCAGCATGAGCTCCTTCAGCTGCCTCATGAGCAACTTCTGTTTTTACTTTCACAGAATCCTGTTCCGGATTTGCAAAACTAATTAAAGGAAGACACGCTACTAAAGTCGCTACTATGAATCTAAGTGGTTTGTTTGAAATCACCATAACAGTTAATTATCTTAATTTATTACGTTTCTGAAATTTGGTGCAAATGTACATCTTTTATTAATATGCAAAAGAATATAAAAAATTATTTTTGATGGATTTGTTCCTTAAAAAATATATTTATTGCTTTTCGTTTAAGATACGTATTGTTAATATGGTTTCGATTGCTAAAAAGAGAATAAACATTATAAAAAAATTAATTTTCTCTATTGATTTAATTTCAATTGTAACCCGCAATATAGGCTTTAAAATCAAATAACAAACTATCATTTTGATACTGGTGCTCAAAAGAAATGACATGCCTACATTATCAAAACTTCGTTCTTTCACTTTCAGCAAAACCACAAATACCATAATTGACAACGCCAAGAACAGCAGGTATAGGGTTTCTATCGAATAGTAAAAAGTGGAGTCATTTATGTGCAAAACATAAAAAATAACTCTATGAATACCGTAAGCCAATCCCGCAAGCACCAATAAAGGCAGCAGTGGTTTGTATTTTTTTAAATTCATTGTATTTGTTTTTTGCCGCAAAGGCACTCAGGCGCAACGTTATTTTAATTTGTAAAATCGGAACGTGTTACGATTGGTTTTTACGCTTTTTATTTTGAAAAATTACTGCGTTTTATTGATTTCGTTTACCTGACGGATTACATTGTACAATGCCAAAACCACGCCAACCATCACTACAATTTTACTGTAATATACTCTTGGATGGGGATAATTCTCGTCTAACCAGTCCCCAAGATAGGAAAACAAAAATATGATAACTCCCATTTGAATTGGAATATTAATGAACTGCAGCCATTTATTCGCTCTTTTCGGGGGTGGTTTGTTGTCCATCGTTTTGCATTACATTTTTAATATTTGTTTTCATGGCACAAGATGCACTAAAATCAGCGCCTGGCTCTACTGCTAATTTCCCTACAATAACTTCTCCATGAATACTGGCCTTTGATTTTACATTCAATACTTCGGTTACCTGAATTTTACCTTCAAATTTTCCTTCGATGTCCGCATTTTTGCATACAATATCTCCAGTGACACTTCCTGCGGGTCCAATCACTATTTTTCCTTCTGACTGAAAATTACCAATTAAATTTCCGTCTAATCTAAAATCAGCCTGCGAAATAATATCGCCTTTTATCGTAGTTCCTTCAACAATCCGATTCGTTTTTCCTAAAAGATCGGTATAGGATTTTGCTTTTTTATCAAACATAATTATTGCTTTTTTGGTACCAAATACGTTTCGAGATTTTTCTTGATTTGGATTACTTTGTAGTTTTCACCTGAAACCACTATTGCGGCATCCGTGATTTTATATTTTATGTTCTCTGCTAAAACCAATGTTATGTCAGTTGCATAAACCCGTGATTTTATACCGTGAATGGTAATGAAATTTTCTTTCTCCGTATAAATATCATAGGAATAATATAGTTTCTGAAGATTTTCACTGGCTATGAACATTTTAATTTTTTCTTCCACTGCTTTTGTATTTTTATCGTCACGAGAACCTACTTGATATAGAATTTTCCAATTATTTGAATCCGTTGTATTCAACTCCATTTTCTCTAAAAACGGGATTTGGTCATTCAAAATAACCTGTGCTCCTTTGCCTTCTTCGCTATTTGGATAATTATCAGCCACCTCTTGTAATGCGTTTTTGTAGGCCGTCACACCTTTTAGTTTTCCAATGGCACTTGCTTTGAGCAATTCGAATTTAGATACAATATCCTCGCCTGAAAATTGAGTAATCAAGCTGTCTGAATGCTCTATAACGGCAATAAATTGCTCTTCTTGGAATGCTTTATACCACTTAGCATAGACGCTTTCCGGGGTTTCAGTTTGAGAAATTGCATCCGGATTGGTGTTGTTAATTATTTGTGCATAACGCGAATCCGGAAACCGAATTGTTATCTCCTTTTTCATCGCAGTTGCCATGTTTACATCGGTGATTTGATATAATTTATACAAATTATACATCGCTGGAAGCACCAGTTTTTCCTCTGGATTATTGTTTAATAATTGTTCCAATTTTGCAATAGCCAAACTATTTTCTTTGAATTTTTCCTTATAAATAATACCCAATTGATAGTAAGCAAAATTACGTTCTTTGGCTATGTTGTCTAACTCGATTTGTGCCGTAGGAAGCTGTTTCAGGTAAAAATCTGGTGTATGTTCTTCTATAATTTTATTTGATTCCGTTTTCTTTTCAACGGATTGACTGTCCTCAACCGAAGCAGCAGCCAAAGTTGGGTTAGCATTTCCTGATGAAAGTCTCCAATTCCCATTTAAAGTCCTTTCTCCCCAATTTTTCTTGAAGTCTACTTTTCCAAAAGCAACTGTTGTAGGATTATAAAAATAGAAACTACCCGCTGATTGGGTCGTCGCGCTGGGAATGGTTGGTGGCATCATGGGTGATTTCCGAATGGGTTTTGCGGACTCTTGATCTGAAGCCGAACCTGCCGATCCAATCGAATTATTCCGCTCTATGTTTTCCTGTTTTGCTTTATTTTGCTCCGCTAAAAGTCTTTTGGCCTCCTCTTTTTCTTTTAGTTGAACGATATACTTTTCAAAATAAGTTTGACGATCCGCAGGGTTCATCGCCACCACATTCAGGATGCTGTCATTTCGCTTTGCTAGCGCTTCATACAAAATCACCTCATCGAGATTGCTTCTTATTTTTTGTATTTTATTAAACTCCCTTGATTTTGTATTCAATTTAACCAAGGTACTATCATAATATTTTGCCGCCACAGGATAATCCGCATTTCTAAAATACAGGTTTCCTAAATTTCTATAATTTGACGCTACTAAATAGGTGTCTTTTGAACTGGTCTTTAACGAGGCGTTATAAAAATCTAAGGCTTGTTCCTGTCTGTTTTGTTTATCATAAAACACTGCCATTTGATGAAAAATCAGATCTTTATAAGGCCTGTTCTCTCTGTCTTCTATTAATTCATCGTAGGTTTCAACAAAAGAATTAAAATCTCCCTTTTCATAATCAAACAATTCGGCTTTTTTGGCATGCGCCTGAATGACAAATCTTCTTTCGGATTTTCGGTTCATGTCAATCACGGATTGATAGGATGCAACCGCGCTGTCTTTGTATCCTAATCCCTGATACAGTTGTCCCAAAACAAAACGGTATCGTGCTTTTTCCTGATTTATTTTAGTGAATTCAATCGCGTTTTTGATCTTAGCAACGGCGCTGTCTTTTTCTTCTAAATTAAAAAAAGAAGCGGCCAAAAGGGCATTTGCATCCGCAAAAACTTGATTTTTCAGGTCGTGATCTTCTACTAATTTACTGATGTTTTTTATGACCAAAGCATCATTTCCCAGACGCATGTTTGTTTTTTCCCGCCAAATTTTGGCTTCATAAATCTTGCTGCTGTTTGGATATTTGTAGAGAATGTAATTGAAAGCATCGAGTGCCGGAACAAATCGCTGGTCGTAATACCTGGCTTTTCCAAGCATCAGATACGCTTCGTCTATTTGACTGTTTTTTTCTCTGCCACCAATGTTCATCGAATGTTTTTGAATGGCTTTGGTCGCTTTGGCTTCTGCCAATTCAAAATCGGTATTTTTAGGTTTTGTTGTGGAAGTAAAATCTTCTACAATTTGCATTTTTTCTACCGGCAGAAGTTGCCAAAAATCATCATCGCTATTGGCATTTACCGCCAGAACTCCTTTATCCAATCCTACTTGACCGTTATATAAAATATTATACTTGGTACTTAACGCGTGTGAATTTCTTGCCATAAAAGTATCTCTCTTGGTAGAACAGGCTGCCAAAAAAGAAAAAAAGAAAAAGAAAAATAACTGCTTGAATCTATTGATTTTCAATGGAAAACGTTTTTTATCAATTAACTAGTAAATACCCGTTTTAGTATATTTAGTGGTAAAAATACATTTCTTTTTGCTATCGTGAAAATTATGGTGTTATATTTCGGTTTTCCTATCGTGCGTAAGGGATGGAAGCGGCATCCCTCGCTTTTTAGCGTGGATACAGCGTACAGCCCGACCCGAAGTTGCGAGGAGGAACGACGAAGCAATCACGGAGGGTTACGCCCAAAAAAAACCGCTAATTCGCAAACTGAACATTTAAATTAATAAATGCAATTAGCAAATTAGCGGTAAAAGTTTAGTCTACGACTGTTGCGTTGAATTTTAAACGGCAAAAAATAGTTCTAATTCCTTTAAGGTTTCCTCCGAAGTTTGAATGTCTTTGACCACTTCGCCTTTGTGCAGCGCAACAATCCTGTTGCTGACCTCAACGGTGTGCAGTAAATCGTGGCTAGAAACCAGAACGGTTACTTCCGGATTATCCGCTAAATCCTTGATGATTTTTTTTAATCGAAATTGGGTCGTGGGATCTAAATTGGCAAACGGCTCATCCAGAATAATGACTTCCGGATTCCCGATTAAAGTGGCGATGATGCCTACTTTTTTCTGGTTCCCCTTGGATAAATCGCGTAAATATTTCTTGTTATTGAGGATTTCTCCGTTGAAAAACTCTTCGTGTGTTGCCAGTAAAGCATCCACATCGGCTTTGTTTTGTCCGCGTAAATCGCCAATGAAATAAAAATATTCTTCGGGCGTCAAGTACCCAATGAGAAAGCTTTCGTCCAAGAAAGAAGCGGTGAACGGTTTCCAGTTTTCGCTGGTGTTTACCTGAATGTCATTGTTGATAATATTTCCCGTTGATGGCTGAATTAAATCTAATAAAAGACTGAAAAAAGTGGTTTTTCCGGCTCCGTTATTCCCTACTAATCCAAAGCTTTCGCCTTTTTTTATTTCTAAAGTATCTATTTTTAATACGGTTGTTCCGTTGTATGTTTTCGAAAGGTTATTTACTTGTATCATTTTTTGAAGTTTAGTCGGTTAACTGGTTGTTTGGATAATGTGATTGCTATTTATCCTTTTTGTTTGTAAGCCGCAATGGTTGCGTATTTCTCTGATTTATAGATTTTTTCAATCAAGGTGAAAACTTTGTCTTTGAATGCAAAACCTATCACTCCTGCCGAAGCCACTATGGCTAATCCCACATTAGCACCAGCTAGAGTAGAACCGGCCCAATACAGTAAAACGGGCAATCCTAATTGCGGCAGTGAAATTAGCATCGTTTTTACATTGAATGCTTTTTTATCTCCAAAAGCGCCTTTCCCGGAACTCAAATCGATTGGTGTTTTAGTGTACGCGCCACCCAATAAAACTAAATGAGAATTGACTCCAATGTTATAAATGGCACCCACAACAATGGTTAAATATACCTGCCATCCAAAGTAAAGATAAAACGAAGCAATGGTTGTAGTCACAATTGTAGCAATTACCATCAGCCACCACTTCGAACTCAAATAGCCTTTGTACGGAATGTTTTGCGTCATCATTAATTGGTAATACGCGCTGTCCCAACTCGGTACAAATTGTCCGAAAGTGATTAAGAATCCACCCGAAACGAATATCCCTGCAAAAATATGCATTATAGGATTATTATACGCTTCAATCCCATTAGTAAAGAAAAGAAAGCCATAAAAAAGGAACATGACGCTCAATCCCACAGTGGTTTTAGAACGTTTGTTTCTTTTGATTAATTTTATGTCGTTTTTCAAGAAGGTTCCTATGGTTCCAAATTGGTTTAACCAAGTCAGCTCTTCTGTTTTGGCTTCATCATGTTTGTTTGACAACCCCGCATCGAGGTATAAATTCTTTTTGAAATACTGAAAAGTAATATAATATAGCACGATTAAAACCAAAACCGGAATGGCAAAAGCCCAATACGTATTGAAAATAGCATTAAAAAATGGCGCTGTAAACTCCGTAATATTAAAGAGTCCGTAATAGTGTAATCCTCCTAAAATAGCAGCTAGTGCTAAGAAAATGGCAAATAAATTGTCTTTATTACTCAGTAGAATATTTAGAAAATTGTTGGTAAATAGCAAAGAAAAGATTGCAGTGTACCAAAGCATTACGGAAACTACATCATAGCCTTCGATAATTAAAACAACACAAAACGGAATCAGGAAAAAACAGTGCACCAAATTGAAGAAGGACAAAACCGTCTTCCCTAGTGAGAAATGAACAATCGTGGATTTTTTTATGGGGAAAATTAACATGGGGCGAATGTTCATTACCGGAATTTTTTGCAACAGCAATCGGATGATTAAATCCATCAACACATAATAAATCAGGAATTGATTTACGGTAACAATTGGATCCAGATTCATTTTCTTCAGAATATAAAAAGCCCCGACTCCTAATGCCAAGAAAATTAAAATGAAATAAATGGCAACAAAACCCATCAGGATTTTCAAAGCCAAATTAGTTGCGAAGGAAGCTGACCTAAAAAATGCTTTCCATTCGAGATAAAGAAATTTTTGAATCATAGTTTGGTTCTTTTGGTTTTATAGTAGGTAGTCAAAATGAGAAAACGTTACAAATTTTCTAATTTATATTCCGGATAGGTTTGTTTTAAATAGGCCTCAGCTTTGGAAGGGATTATTTTTAATACAATGAAAATCGCCAAAGACATTGAGACTATAAACAGGCTCATGCAAAATAGTACCAAGTCACTTGGATTTGAAATTCGATCAATTCTAATGATATTAAAAAAATGAATGGGCAAAATCATTAACCACGGAAAAGTTCCATAATTAGATAGTATCTTTTCAAAAAGCCAAATTTTTCCCGTTTCCTGCTTGCGCTTCTTCATTTTTCTGTTTTCAAAAAACAAAAAAGGCAGCATACTACTAATTAAAAAAAGCATCGTTGCGGTAAAAATCTCTTTTGTATAATATTCTTTAAGAAAATAAAACACTGCTAAAATCAAAAACCCAGTTAATATAATTTTAGGTATGGTAAAAAAACCTTTGAAATGACTCCATACGATACGGTTGTATTTTTTTCCTAAAACTACTTGCCGACTTTCTACCACATCCATAAAACCAAAAACGCCAAACTTCCTGAACTCTTTATGTAGAACTTCGTCAAAAGTTGGTCTAGGATTTTGTTCCCATTCAGTTTCAATAGCGTTTGCTAAATGATCGACCAATTCCGTTTGTAGATCGTAATATTCCACATAATGCTGACGGGTAAAAAGGTAAAGTTGGTCTATTTGTTGGTGGGTTAGTTTCATGTGAAATTAATTCAGTTGGTATTGTTTTTTGACATTTTCCTTTGTTTCTTTTTGAAGGTGAATTGCTGTAATTGAAATCAAAATTCCTAATACCCAAATACAACAAAAGAGTAATACCAACCATTGGTATTGGACTAATTCTTGTTTCAGTAGATTACTCATACTCATTCCCAAATTAGGAAAAGAAAATACCAAAAGATTAGGGTTTAAGGTTTCTAAAGTTAAAAAGTGCTTACCATCAATTTCTTTGCTTTTCCACCAGTAATATAACGATGGCAAACCAATGAGTAATAAAGAACAAAATAATACCGCTAAATATTTCTGAGGACTAACAAAATAAGCTGAAAAAGTATAAGCGAGATATACTAAAAGAATACTTCCAAAAATTTTAGGAAACTTCAAATATTCAGTTATCATTTTCCATTGTACTTTTCTGTACAATTTTTGTAAAATACGTTTTCTTTCCTCTTGAATCGCTTTAAAACTAGAATCCTCTGTAAACTTATTTTCAGCATATTGTTTCACTTGATGAAAAGTAAGTTCGGGATCTTTCTCCCAAATTTCCTCTATACTGCTTACCATGTGATCTGTAAATTCTACTTGCAATTCATACCATTTGATGTCAAAGGACTTTACATAATTAGCTATATATTCTATTTGTTGGGTGGTTAGTTTCATCTTCAAAAAATTAAAATTCTAATTTTGGACTTGGGTTCACTAAACTCTGCATATTCCGAATGAAATCTTCGAGTTCTGAGAGTCGGTTTACGGTTTCTTTCTGACCACTCTCCGTGAGTTTGTAGTATTTACGCATGCGGTTATCCACTTTTTCGATCTCTACATCCAGCAAACCTTCGGCTTCCAGTTTGTGCAAGGCCGGATACAAAGCACCTTCGGTGATGTTGAGTTCGCCTTGGGTAATTAACTTTACTTTCTGAGTGATTTCATATCCGTACATCTTGCCGTTTTCTTCGAGCAATTTCATGATAATCGTATTCAGACTTCCTTTGTATAATTGTGAGTTTTTCATTTTTTTGTCATTGAGCGTTTTGGAATCATCTCGATTGTACCTAACAAATATACATAAGAAACTTATACATAACTTAGTGATGTATGTTAAATTTCAAATATTTTGAATTCAAAAAACCTATTCTGTTTACTATATTTGCAAAAAAAACATCATGTCGTCATTCTATAAATTAAACATTAAAGAAGTTAAACGAGAAACCACAGACTCGGTTTCGGTCTTATTTAACGTCCCATTAGAATTTAAAGCTTTTTATACCTATCTGGCTGGTCAATACACAACCTTAAAATTGAAACTTGACGGTGAAGAGATCCGTCGTGCGTATTCCATTTGTTCTTCTCCGGAAAGCGGCGAATTGCGAATTGCGGTAAAAGCCGTAAAAGGTGGTGCATTTTCTCAATTGGCTAATACAAAACTAAAAGCGGGAGATACCCTGGAAGTAGGAACTCCAGAAGGAAAATTTACCTTTGTTGCTGATGCGGATCGCGCCAGAAATTATGCAGCTTTTGTAGCCGGAAGCGGAATTACTCCGGTTTTATCCATCATTCAAAGTGTTCTCAGCAGCGAACCTAAAAGCAGTTTTATCTTGGTTTACGGAAATAAAACTCCAGAAGAAACCATGTTTCACCAACTATTACATGATTTACAACAAAAATATGTAGCTCGTTTCTTTGTTCACTATGTATACAGTCAGTCCAAAATTGAAGGTGAATTATTCGGCAGAATTGAAAAATCAACCGTCAACTTCATTTTGAAAAATAAACACAAAGAATTAGAATTCGAAAAATTCTATTTGTGTGGTCCGGAAACAATGATCAATACGGTTTCGGATGTTTTAAAAGAAAATAATGTCAAGGAATCGGCTATAAAATTTGAACTTTTCACTCCGTCTGCCGAAGAAAATCAAATAAAAAAATCATTGGGTGGACATACCAAAATCACGATTATGGTGGATGATGAGGAAACGACTTTTGAAATGTCACAAAAACAAACCGTTCTTGATGCCGCTTTAAAACAAGGCCTTGATGCTCCGTACTCCTGCCAAGGCGGAATTTGCAGCAGCTGTCTGGCTCGCATTACCTCCGGAACTGCCGAAATGACGAAAAATTCTATCCTTACCGATAAAGAAATCGCAGATGGACTTATTCTTACCTGTCAAGCGCATCCTACCTCTGAAACTATCTATGTAGATTATGATGATGTTTAGGAAAACTGTTCCCTTTACGGTAGCTTTGTTTAAAACATCTTGAGAGGCATAATTGAGATGTAATTTTTCTAAATACCTTAATGGTTCAAAAAAACATTTTTATTTTTAAAACTATTGTCCCCGGCAAAATCGTACGCATCGCATCTTCATAACCAGCTACTTTTTTATTCCCGTAAACCGAAGTCGGTAATTTTGGAAACATATTTCGATCGGAAACCAAAGAATTTTCCAATGGCTGATTAAACGGTGAAAATCCTGCATACGGATGCGTCGCGCCCCAAAGTGTAATCACTTTTACGCCTAGCATTGCTGCAATATGTGCATTCCCAGAATCCATGGAAAGCATTACATCAAGATTGCTAATGAGTTGTAATTCCTGTCGCAATTTGAGTTGCCCCGCAACAACAATCATGTTTTCTTTATTAGCAGCAAGCGAATCTAAGATTTCGATTTCCTTTTTTCCACCGCCAAAAAGCAAAATGGTATTGGTTGTGTCCAGAGCTAATTTGTCAATTACTTCCTGCATTAAATCCAACGGATACACTTTAGAATCGTATTGTGCAAAAGGAGCAATTCCAATCCATTTCTGGTTTTTTTCTCCAATTATCGCAAGAATATCTGGGCTCAAAATTGCTTTTTGAGGAAATTCAGGTTGTGATAAATTAATTGTAAAACCGAGTTGTTCAAATACTTTAACGTGTCTTTCGAACATCGTAGGGAGTTGCTGGAACACTTTGTTTTCTGGCTGGGTCAGCGCTTTTTTCTCGGCTCTTCCTTTATCCGCAGAAGCTACTTTTTTTCCGCTTAAAGCAAAAAGGTTTCGGATGATTTTAGAGCGCAAGACATTGTGTAAATCGGCAAAAGCATCAATGTTTAAACCTTTTAAATCTTGGAACAAACGCAACAATCCTGCAACCCCTTTGTGTCGTACTTTTTCATCGAAAGCAAAAAAAGAAAGATTCGGAATTCCTTCAAAAAAAGGTTCGAAAAACGGTCTGGAAATCACTGTGATTTTAACATTCGGATGCTGGTTTACAAAAGCGCGTAAAACAGGAACCGTCATGGCGACATCTCCCATTGCGGAAAGTCTCATGACGGCTATATGTTGGATTTTTTTTGACAAAAGAGGGTTTAAATTACTTCTTGTTTTGGTACAAAACAGGATTCAAATCATCATCGTTGTACATTTTCATTTGTTTGTACACTTTCATGAATTTATTGCCATTTTCAATGTCTGTTAATAAATCATCAATGGCAGTTGACAAATCTGTTCTTTGTTCCAATAAAATATTCAACTTAGCCTGACATTTATCTCTGTGCTCTTGTGAAGCTTCTGTACGAGTAGCTTCTTCATTCATGTGATAAATTTTTAAGGCTAAAATCGACAATCGATCAAAAGCCCAAGCCGGACTTTCGGAGTTGATTTTTGCTTGGTCTTTTACTTTTACAGCACTGTATTTTTGAAGAAAATAACTGTCAATATATTCCACCATATCGGTACGTTCCTGATTAGAAGCATCGATTCTTCTTTTTAAGGTCAAAGCGGCAACCGGATCAATATTTGGATCCCGAATAATATCCTCAAAATGCCATTGCACGGTGTCAATCCAGTTTTTGTGATACAACAAATGTTCAAATTTATCCTTTGGGAAAGGATTATTTATGGGCTGATCAACAGTATCAAATTGATGATAATCGTTGATACTTTGTTCGAATACGGAGTACGCTAATTTTGAAAACATATCTTTATATATTAAAAGACAAAGATACTTTTTATACTTTTATACCATATAAAAATAACTATAAGTTTAATTACAAAAATACGACCATGCAAATCCATTATTTATCAGAGGAAAACAGCGTCCTAAATCATTTTTTAGGGCAGATTAGAAATGTGAACGTTCACAATGACAGCATGCGCTTCCGAAGAAACATTGAACGTATTGGTGAAATAATGGCGTATGAATTGAGTAAAGAATTACAGTATAAAAGTGTAGAAATCAAAACACCATTAGGCCTTAAAAAAACCACTGAAATCAAGGATCAATTGGTTTTATGTTCCATTCTACGGGCCGGATTGCCATTACATTTGGGTTTTCTGAATTATTTTGACTATGCCGAAAATGGTTTCGTTTCTGCTTTTAGGCACCATCCAAACCATGATGATTCCTTTGATATACTTGTGCAATACGAGGCCATTTCTGACATCAACAACAAAAATTTAGTACTAGTAGATCCTATGCTTGCCACCGGTCAATCTATCGTTGCGGTTTACAATAAATTGATGGAGAGAGGCACACCTAAAGAGATTCACATTGCGGTCGTTATTGCTGCTCCTGAAGGCATCGCGCATCTGGAAGCACATTTGCCGGAAAATTGTCATCTTTGGGTCGGTACATTAGATGAAAAGCTAAATGAGCACAGTTATATTGTTCCCGGTTTAGGAGATGCAGGTGATTTAGCCTACGGTGAAAAGCTATAATTGCGTAAAAAAAGCAAACAAGCTGCAGGCAATAAGCACAAATAGTACCATTTCCTGTTTTAGTTTAAGTTGAGGCAGTTCAATGTGACTGGTTGCCATAATGGCCAAAGGAGCAAATGTAAACACTAATAAGTCGCTGCTTTTATTTGATGAAATCAGAAAAATAAGTACCCCAATAAAAAACGAAGCAACAATTTTTTTGAAAGAAGTGTGCACCAATTGTGGCCTGTTAGATAATGTGGCAAACATCGAAACCAGAAAAAATAGCGCGATTGTTGCATAAATAGACAAGGCGCCGTTTTGATAATTGGTAGTGAAATAATCAATTTTAAAATTAATTTTTACACTTTTCAAAACGTAATCAACCACATTCAGGTTGAAAACTGTTGCAAAAAGCAGAAACATAATTCCTGCAATAAAAAAAGCAATAAAAGGCAACATCCAGTTTCTATAATCTCTGGAAACATGAAAAATTATAGATATAAAAACCAATACGATAAAGATTATGCTCCAAAAATGAAATAAAGCAGCCAGAAAAATCCACAATGAGGCATCAAATATTTTTTCTTTAGAAGCTTTCAGGGACTGCAATGAAATCAATCGACGTAGGGCTAATAAAATGAAGAAATTCGAAATAATCAGATTTGTATTGTCGAATATAGTTGGGGAAAAAAGCAACAACAAAAAGTAAAAAAAAATCGTGTAGGTACTGTCTTTGCTCAATCCGTTTTTTTTGGCCACAAAATCGGTAATAAAAACAGAAGCCACTACAAAACAGAACAATCCTGCTTTATTTAGGATCGAAAAAAAGGAATTCACCCACGATAAATCTTGAAATTGGTATATAGAAAAGAAAACCAGCATCAAAATTACGACCAATGAAAAATTTAATGGTGTAGATTTTCTAAAAATACTTGTTATCATACGGATATTTTATACTTTTGTGTTCGTAAATATAATACTTGTTTAAAAAGCAAACCCTGCAAGTTCAAAAAGATTCTTCTAAATAAGAATTTTTACCCGTCAGAGTTCCCAAAAGACAACTACTAAAATTAATTTTATACATTATGAAAGCATTTTTCGAAGGAATACAATACTTATTTGTAAATATTTTATTTGCTCCTCTAGACTTTTTACGCTCACTAGAGCTTACCTCTTGGTTTGCTGCAAACACAATTAACTGGATTTTCATGATTATTTGTGCCTCAGCAATGGTATATTGGATCAAACAATTGAAAATTTTTGAAGAAGCAGGAACAGAAAAACAAGATACTACCGCTCACTCTTTCTTAAAATAAGAATTAAAAATGAGCGATAACTGGAAACTATTTTAAGTCGTTTCCAATATCTTTTCTAAAATACATCTTATCAAAATGTAGCTTGTCTATGTTTTGGTAGGATTTTTTTATGGCTTCTTCAAAATCATTTCCATACGAAGTTACGGTCAAAACCCTTCCTCCGTTAGAAACTACATTTCCGTTATCGAGTGTAGTTCCTGCGTGAAAAACAATCGAATCTTCAATGGTTTCTAATCCTGAAATTACTTTTCCTTTTTCGAATTCCTCCGGATATCCACCGGAAACAACCATAATGGTAGTAGCACTTCTTTCATCAATTTCCAGATTAATTTCGTCTAGTTTTTCATTGGCGACAGCCAAAAATAATTCTACTAAATCCGTTTTCAATCTCGGTATAACCACCTCAGTTTCGGGATCACCCATTCTCACATTATATTCTATTACGATTGGCTCATTTTTTACATTAATCAATCCAATAAAAACAAAGCCTTTATATGCAATTCCGTCTTTCTGGAAACCGTCAATTGTAGGTTTTACAATGCGTGTTTCTATTTTTTCCATCAAAACAGCATCAACATAAGGAACTGGAGAAACGGCTCCCATTCCGCCTGTATTTAAACCTGTATCACCATCACCTATGCGCTTATAATCTTTGGCAGTTGGCAGGATTTTATAGTTTTTTCCATCCGTAAGAACGAAACAGCTTAATTCTATACCGTCCAGAAATTCTTCGATAACGACTTTAGAACTGGCGGCACCAAATTTTTGATGCACGAGCATATTTCTTAATTCTTCTTTGGCTTCTGCCAAATCTTGAATAATCAACACCCCTTTTCCGGCAGCTAAACCATCTGCTTTCAAAACATACGGCGGTTGCAATGTTTCTAGGAATTTACATCCTTTTTCTACTGTTTCAGCAGTAAAACTATCGTAAGCAGCCGTTGGAATATTATGTTTTATTAGAAATTCTTTGGCAAATTCTTTACTTCCTTCGAGTTGTGCCCCCATTTTTGATGGACCGATAACCGGAATATGACTTAATGTAGCATCGTTTAGAAAGAAATCATAAATCCCTTTTACCAAAGGATCTTCTGGTCCTACCACAACCATTGCTACTTTTTCCTGAAGAACAAACGTTTTTATAGCTTCAAAATCAGTTGGGCTAATAGCCACATTAGTAGCTATTGAAGCTGTTCCAGCATTTCCTGGTGCTACAAAAAGTGTATCACAAAGCGGACTTTGAATCATTTTCCACGCAAAAGCATGTTCTCTTCCGCCCGAACCCAGTAGTAAAATTGTCATGTGTAGTTGTGTTTAGTTGTAGTGCAAAAATAATTGCTTTTGTACGTAAAAAATAATTAATTTTTAAAAAGTTGTTCGTTGTCTGTCATTAGTTGTTGGTAAATATTATTTTTGATGAATTATCACTTTAAAATGCTCCCACTTTTCGACTTATCGCTGCAGCTAAATAATTTTCCAATGAAGGAGGCTAAATCCGAATTGCGAAAAATTGTAGCTTTTTCTGAAAAAGAACATGACGTTTTTATTGAAAATAAAAAACAAGAAATTGTCCATTTTCATTTGCAAAATAATCCTTTTTATCGCGAATTAGTCGGTTCAAAAAATCATAAAATCTGGGAAAATTTACCTGTTTTAAACAAACAAAATTTACAAAAACCTTTACTGGAAAGGCTTTCTAAAAATCACTCTCTTAAAAACAGTTACGTCAATAAAACATCAGGTTCTAGCGGAACTCCATTTACTTTTGCCAAAGACAAATATTGCCATGCGTTGACTTGGGCTTCAAACATGTATCGTTTTGGCTGGTATGAAATTGATTTTAATACTTCCTATCAAGCGCGTTTTTATGGAATTCCGATGAACTTTATTGGTAACAAAAAAGAACGTTTCAAGGATTTTTTGAGCCATCGGTTTCGGTTCTCCATTTTTGATTTATCAGATGCTGTTTTAGAAGGATTTTTGAATCATTTTCGAACAAAAAAATTCGATTATATCAATGGGTATACAAGTTCCATTGTTTTGTTTGCTAAATTTTTACAAAAGAAAAACATCGTATTATCAGCAATTTGTCCGAGTTTGAAAGTGTGTATGGTAACTTCAGAAATGCTTTTTGAAGAAGACAAACTCCTATTGGAAAAACAATTTGGCATTCCTATTGTCAATGAATACGGTGCATCAGAACTTGATTTGATTGCTTTTCAGAATAAGGAAGGAGAATGGCAAGTGAATTCAGAAACGTTATTTGTGGAAATTTTGGATGAAAATAATCGAGATGTTCCAAATGGTACTTCAGGCCGAATCGTTATTACTTCCTTGTTCAACAAAGCGCATCCGTTTATTCGCTATGACATTGGCGATCTTGGAATTCTAGACGAAAAAAGCACATTACAGAAACCGATTCTCAAGCAATTAATAGGCCGGACCAATGATGTTGCCATTTTACCCAGCGGGAAAAAATCACCTGGACTTACCTTTTATTATGTTACAAAAAGCATCATCGAAGACGACGGAAACGTGAAAGAATTTCTGATAAAACAAACCAAAATAGATACTTTTGAAATTGAATATGTCAGTGAAACCGAATTAAATTTGGAACAAATTGAAAAAATTAAAAAGGCGATTGAACAATATCTCGAACCGAATTTGAATTTTATATTTATCCGAAAAAAAAGTTTAGAAAGAAGCAATCGAGGCAAATTGAAGCAATTTAAATCGATGCTTTAATGGTCTTGGAATACCGTGGTTTGAGAATTAACTGCGTAAATAAAAACCCAACCATGCAAAGTGTTGCGCTAATTAAATTCAAATGATGATGCGTTCTGTACACGGCAAAATTATGCTTTACTAACTCCATTTTAGAAGCCGAAATAGAATTTTCTCGGATGCGATAAAAAGCTAAACTTTCCGGAACGGGCTGTGCAGTTTTTATTTTTTTGAGTACTGTAAGCCATTGTATCCAATCCTGACGCTTTCGAATGGGGGAAACAGCGATTTTTCCAAAGTAATTAGCTTCATAGATTCCCGTTAGATTCCCTATATAATTACAAAAAAATAACTGTTGGTAGGAAAGATCCAATGGCGCTTCAATTCTTTTGTTTAACGGGTTTCCCCCTTCGTTTATGCAATCATAAAAAGAAAATGTGAAAGGAAGCTTATTCACTTTCATAAAATCAAGTTGTTTGTCTAGTTTTTCGGGTTTCCACAAATCATCTGCGTCTAAAAAAGCAATAAATTTCCCGCTAGCTTGGGCCAAAGCGGTACTTCTGGCAATTCCTGTTCCGGAGTTTTTTATAAGTTTAAAAAGGTGGATTCTGCTATCTTTTTTTGTGATTTCTTCAACTATAGATACCGTTTGATCCGTAGAGCAATCGTCTACAATAATCATTTCCCAGTTTTTATAGGTTTGATTTTGCACGGATTGAATGGTTTCAGTGATGAATTTTTCCGAATTAAAAGAAGGCGTAATTATGGATACAAGTGGTTTTTCCATTATTAATACGCTTTTTCATCACCTTTTATGGTGTTGTATATTGTGTTAAAAACAATCTTAATATCTAATAAAATAGACCAATTTTCTAAATAAAAAATATCAAATTTTACTCTGTTGATAATATCTTTATCTGTTTCGACTTCACCACGAAATCCTTTGGTTTGAGCAAGTCCGGTTATTCCTGGCTTTACAAAGTGGCGTACCATGAACTTATCCACCTTCAGCGCATACATTTCGGTATGACTTACCATGTGGGGTCTGGGACCTACAACGGACATATCGCCAAATAGTACATTTAAAAACTGTGGCAGCTCATCAATACTTGTTTTCCGTATAAACTGACCTACTGTAGTTACCCGAATATCATTTTTAGAAACCTGATTTATATCAGCTTCATCGTTTAATTCCATCGATCTGAATTTGTAGCAATTGAATTCTTTATAATTTAATCCGTTCCTTTTTTGGATAAAAAATAAAGGCCCTTTGGATTCCCATTTTATAAAAATTGCGAGAATTATGGTAAGCCAAGATAACAACCCTAGAATCACCACAACCGAAAATAAAATATCAAAAACCCGTTTGATCACCTTGTTCAAGCTATCGTCTAACAAGATATTTCTCAAGGAAATTACTGGAATGTAATTGTAATATTCAAAAGTAAAATTCCGGGAAAGAATCTGCTTTTTGTCCGGAATAAATTTTAATGTTTTTAGGTTATTGTCAGCAAAATATACAATTTCATTAATTTGACTTTGCGTCAAATCACTCATCGAACAATACATTTCATCTATTTTGTGTTCCAAAACAAAGGCAAAACTCTCCCTAAGCTTTCGCACTTTATCTTTTTTCAAGTCAAAAACTTTTTCTAATTTGTATCCATAATCTGGATTTTTAGTGAAAAACTGTTGTAATGGCTCCACACTTTTAGAATTTCCTAACAGTATTACAGTTCTAAAATTACCGCCAAAAAGCACTCTGTACCTTTTTAGAAAATAATAAATACACAGTTTAATGATTAGAATTAAGAACAGCGAAACTGAAGTGAAGAGAACGATTCTTTGAAAACTGGAGTTTTCAGAGTCAAAAAAAGCGAAGACGAGACAAAAAAGGGTAAATAAAACACCTTGTTTTAAAGCACAGTTTAATATAGATATCAATTTTGTGTATCTGTATACTTCATAAAACCCAAGATTGGCCGCTATAATAAACCAGCTGGCACTTATAAATAAGGAATAAAAAACCTTATTTACAGGAAAGTCAGTCAAGTATACTGAAAGCATATTGATAAAGATCAAGTCTATTACAAATGAAAAAGGGCGAATGTAACCTGAATACCTTCCCGTTTTGGTTTTCACAAATTTATCTGATTAGAAAAAGTGTAATACTCTTCTTTTACTACTATAATCCATAATTACTCTGATGCTGAATTTTCATACCTAAATTTAGGTTTTTTAAACTGTTTTAAAATCGTTAAATTAAAAGATATATTTTGAGAAATCTTTATGCTCCTCTTTAGAAAGTTCTTCTTTAGATAACGATTTGAAATAATCATAGGTGATTTTCATTCCTTCGGTGCGACCCACTTTAGCTTCCCATCCCAACAAGTTTTTAGCTTTTGTGATGTCTGGCTGACGCTGCAACGGATCGTTTATGGGTAAGGGATGATACACCACTTTTTGATTGGTTCCGGTTAGTTTTATGATTTCCTCGGCAAAATCTTTGATCGTAATTTCGTCCGGATTTCCAATGTTGACCGGATAAACATAATCCGAATGCAGCAATCTGTAGATTCCTTCGACTTGATCGTCTACATAACAAAACGAACGCGTTTGCATCCCGTCACCAAAAATGGTTAAATCTTCTCCGCGAATCGCCTGACCTATGAATGCTGGAATAACACGACCATCATTAAGTCTCATTCTTGGCCCATACGTATTAAAGATTCTAACGATTCTGGTTTCGACGCCATGAAACGTATGATATGCCATAGTGATTGATTCTTGAAAACGTTTTGCTTCGTCATAAACCCCTCTTGGTCCAATGGTATTCACATTACCATAATATTCTTCGGTTTGCGGATGAACCAATGGATCTCCGTACACTTCAGAAGTGGATGCGATAAGAATTCGTGCATTTTTTACTCTGGCCAATCCCAACAAATTGTGCGTTCCCAAAGAACCCACTTTCAGGGTTTGAATTGGAATTTTTAGATAATCTATAGGACTTGCCGGGGAGGCAAAATGAAGGATGTAGTCTAAATTTCCCGGTACATGGACAAACTTAGTGATGTCATGATGGTAAAATTCGAATTGTTCTAATTTAAAAAGATGCTCAATATTTTTTAAATCTCCCGTTATGAGATTGTCCATTCCAATAACAAAATAGCCTTCCTTGATAAAACGGTCACATAAATGTGATCCTAAAAATCCTGCGGCTCCGGTGATAAGTATTCTTTTCATAGTAATTATTTAAACGTAACAAATGTAATTGATTTGAAGAAAACTCACCCACAAACCGCATCTTTCTTTTTAAATTCGAAGCAAGAAATACAAGGCTTTCTAGGACATATCGTACCGTGATCTACTATATCTTTGCTTTTTAAAAGAAAAAACAAAGGATACCGCTCCTCCCGGGGCTAAGGAACAACAAATTGCTTTTTCGGATTTAATTTTACATCAATTCTATCTCCGTTTATTGTAAAAGTGCAAAAGAATACTTTATTTTTGTTTCCCACGCAAAAAACAAACATTTGAAAGTTGTACATATAATTGAAGCATTAGGCGGAGGCATTTATACCTATTTTGAAGATCTAACCCATCATTTCGAAAAAGAAATCATTCTTCAAAAAGTACAAACTTCCATCCTATACAGTGCCAATCGCAAAGAGATTGACCCAGAAAAAGTAACCCAATTATTTGCTACTATTCCAACTGTCAAAATTGAGATGAGGCGAGAAATAAACTTCATTTCAGACCTTAAAGCATTACAAAAATTAGTCTTTGAACTTCAAAAAATCAAACCTGATATAGTCCATTTACATTCTTCTAAAGCAGGCGTTTTAGGGAGAATCGCTTGCAGTTTTTTGAACCCAAAACCAAAAGTTTTTTATACACCGCACGGATATGCGTTTTTGCGTACCGATATTTCTACTATGGCCAAAAAAGGATATTGGTACATCGAGAAATTCTTTCAGAAAATTTTCGGAGGAATCACCATCGCTTGTGGTGACTCGGAGTTTGAAATGGCAAAGCAACTAGGAAAAGCCGAAATGATTAGAAATGGAATAGATATTTCTGCCATCGAAAACTATTCACAAGCCGTTGATAATACAAAACTAACCATAGGAATTGCAGGTCGGATTACTGCGGCTAGAAATCCAAGACAATTCAATGCCATTGCTTTGCAATTTCCAGAGTATCAATTTGTATGGATTGGCGATGGAGAAGAACGCGATGAAATTACAGCCCCAAACATCAAAATTACAGGTTGGTTTATAGAAAAGAAACAGGTGTACGAGCAAATCAATGCTTTAGATATCTATCTTCAAACCTCGCTTTGGGAAGGATTACCTATCGCGGTTCTTGAGGCTATGGCATTACAAAAACCAATAATTGCGACTAAAATAAATGGCAATAAAGATACCGTTGTTCACAAAGAGACTGGCTTTTTATACCAAGAATTATCGGAGTTACCGGTCTATTTCAAAATCCTTGAAGATTCAAAAGTTAGAGCTCAATTTGGCAACAAGGGCAAAACAAGATGTAAAGATTTATTTAATACAACAATTAATTTCACAGCACTTCAGAAGTTGTATGAACGTTACTTTTTTGCTGCAGCCAAAAACTTCCAAAAATAGAAAACCAAAAGCCGCTAAACGTAATTCCGTCGAAACGCAATAAAAAATCATCAGTCAAATTCGAAGTAAAAAAAAGAAAAAAGAAAGCAAAAATTAATGCGTTTTTTAAATCGATTCCCAGATAACCAATCGTTCCAATAAAAAGCAAAACCACTAGCGGCCCTAAAACACCAAACTTCAACAAAGAGTCTAAAAATTGATTGTGTGTAGGAAAAGCATATTTTGCTAAAAAATACTGATTCGTTTGTTTATAATAATTTACTAATTCTGGTTTTCCATCCGAAGCTCCAACGCCAAAAGGTAAATGTTGCAAAGATAATTCCCAAGCCGATTGCCAGATAGAAACTCTGGTTACGAGAGAATTAAAAACCTTTATTTCGGGATGATCAATTTCGTCAAGCTTCCCCACTTTGTCCATGTAAGCAAAAGTTACCGTGCTATATTTTTCTTTCATATACGAATTTTTTTGAATAAAGAGAAAAAGAACCCCACACACTACACCACCAATAACTACAGTATAAAGCAATACCTTTTTTAGGTCAAATTGTGCTGCAAAAAACGAAAACAATACCAATAAATACCCAACTAAAACATTGAATAAAGCCATTCGAGTATTAACTAAAAGCACAACAAAAAAAGAGATTACAAATATCAAAAAGGATATAAACACAAGTCCAATCTTCTTTTTCGATTGGCACCTTTGCATTAACAAATACAAGGCTGAAATACTCACAAAAACCAAGTGCATATTGAGAGCTGGAGCATGAATTCCGATAGAATTTGCAAAAACATAGCCCATTTCCCATAGGTGAATTCCATGCCAATACTTAGTGATATGCTCCGGAAAAACAAATACAAAACGCAACACAAAAGCAATCATTACTAATGTGGTACTATTTACATAAAATTGTAACAATTTTTGAAATGAAATTCGTTTGTAATTTCCCAAAATAATTAGTGGAAATAACACTAAAGAGACTGTCTTTTCTAAAGATTTAATACCTTGCGCAAAAGAATCATTATTCCAAAATAGCAATAATTCTAACAAAAAAGGCGACGCGATTGTAATGGCTAAAATCAATGCCTTTCTAGATAACTTTATTTTCTTGAAATAGAACATATTAAAAATAGCGAAAGCAAAAATTAACCAAGTACAAGGCTTCCTGAAAATTAGCGTACAAGCTATCGCCACCAAAAAAAAAGAGAAAACTTTATTGAACTGCTTTTCGGAAATGGTCATAATAAAGAGCATAATAAATTAATGGGAAAACACCCATTTTGTGACGAATCGCTGATCCTAAATCAGGTTCAAAAACCCCTTGAATGATAAAAAAAGAAAATATAAAAAGAAGCATCCATAACTCGTAAACATATTTTTTTTTATCTTTTATGCAACGTGCCAATCGAACCAATAAAATATAAAACAGAAATAATTGCCAAATTACGAATAACAAAATTTGTGGAGAAAAAATATGCTTCAACCCATTAAGGGGTACATTTACAGTAAAAAAACCATACAAAATCCCTATGATTTCACCATACCAAGTGTCTGTTTTTACAGGTGAAACAATGCTTGAATTAGCATCAACAGATCCTAATCGGGCGCTATTTATAAGCTCTCTGCTTTGCTCTGAAAAAAATTCTCCTTGTACAAAGCCATAACTCAATGACAAAAAAATTACAATTACAATTCCGTAAAAAAGAGTTGCAAAAGTACGATTCGGAATCTTGACACAAGTAACCCAATACATTCCCATGGCTACGATAGGCAGTAGCGCAAAATAAGGCCTGTAGATAACTCCAAAAAACACAAAAAGAGACAAGGCTATAAATAAGGTAGTCTGAAAAGTAAAATGCTTATTTTGAAATAAGAAAACGATCACGGAGAGGTACAAAAAAGTAATAAACTCCTTGGAAGGCATTGCCATAAAAATCGCAATCATGATGAAAGCAAAATACACCAAAATATTCTTAATTGTAACTTTCTCAAACGTACTTGGAATTCCTATTTTATACAAAATACCCATTAAAATGGAAAACTGAATCAATGCAATTATTGAAAAAGGCAAATAACGCAAACCTGTAATTTTATAAAACAAAATAGTCAATGGGTAACTTCCAAAATAACCAATTTCGTTACCATTATCATAAGCAATTATAGCAGCATCATAAAAAAAACGTTTCGGTAAAATAAAACTCGCAGCAAAGGCCACAAATAGATTGAGTCCCACAAGGAGTAAAAAAGCTACTTTATTTTTTTTTATGAGTAAAGACATTTAGTTCTGATTGAAAATAGAAGTGACAAACTTAACTCAAAAACAACTTAATCCCGTCTTTGTAATACACAAAAAGAGCTGTTCCAAAATTCCAAAAAATTGCACTCGCCGAAAAAGCGATTGCCCCTCCTAACATTCCATAGGAAGGAATTAACCAGTAATTGAGAATAAAATTAAGACCAAGAGCGCCCAAAACAATACGTTGAAAAATTCGTTGCCGCCCAGTCATGTTTAAATAAACAGGAGCCGACCCAAAAAAGGCACAAAAACCTTGTCCCAAAACCAATACTACTAATGCCTCTTTCGCCGCTAAATAATTGGGGCCAAAAAAATTCAAAACAAACTCCGGAAAAATAAGCAATCCAATAACTGCGGGCAGCGTAATCGCTACAATTAATCGGGAACTATTTTGAACTATTTGCTGTACTTTTTCAATTTCTTTATTCGAAAAACTTGCTGCAATAGATGCCGAAACGGTAATGTTTATTGTTAAAATAATAACAGACAACAACGTCATTAACTTGACCGCCACCGAATAAAAAGCAACTGCTGCGTCACCTTGGTATTTTTTTAAAAACAAGATGTCAAAACTCATCATCAAAAAAATAGCCATTCCGCTTACGGCTATGGGAAAAGATTGAGTGATAATCTCTCGAGCTGAGAAACAATCCGTAGTGCAAATAGCTGTTTTTTTTGTAAAAAAATAAAAAGTTAGTACTGTAGTAACAATTCCCAAAAAAACAAAACTCAACAATAGAGCATCCACTAAATACAATTCTAATTGCCATTGAACTAATAAAACAGCCAGAACAATAATAGGCAAGTATTTAAAAACATTTCGAAATAATTCAGCTACTACTATTTCCTCTAATGCTCTAAAAACCTCAACGTTTAAAATAGCAAGTCCATAAAAAAACATAACTGCGGAGGCTTTGAATAGAAGGAAATAAGTTGCATTATCAGCAAAAAATTGTGTAATAACAGAAGCATCTAATAGTACAAAAAAAAGAAATAAAAGTAAGGATGCTAAAAACAGCATCAAAACCATTTTTAAATATACTTTCTTCAAATGGCCTAAAGAATAATTAGGATACAAACGCCCTTTAAAATACAATATGGATTGGTCAAATCCTAGCAAACAAATACTACCGATTGCGAAAAGAAACGTACGCACAAAATCATATTGCCCAACTAGTTTAGGATCATATTTTTGAGTTAAAAACAAAGTAAAACCAAATAAAAGAACCACACCAAAAACCCGAATCAATAAGGTTAGTAAACTTTGCCGAACTACAGGATTTTGGACTGTTGTAAGTAAGTAGTATCGAATTGTTTTTAACACAATGGCTCTGTTTTGCAAAAGAAAAATATTTTTTTTAAGAAGCAATTACTTTTGATTTTGCTAATTGCTTTTGATAAAATCGAATGAACAAATGAATAAAAACAAATAATAATACTAGCAATACTGGCAATACAAACTTCATAACGCCATTTACTGATTTTGAAGTATCACTATTCAATGTGAATGTTACCTCTCTAATCGTTTTTTGAAAATTGATTAATTTTAATCGGTTTAGCCCTTGAATGTATAACAATTCCTGTTTGGTTTTAATAATATCATTCAGTTGTGTATTTTCATTATAATACATGAGCTTATCATTTTTTAATGCACTTTTTACATTGGCCGTAAACCCATTAAGAACTCCATTTATTTGTTGAATAATCGTGTCATTTTGAGTAATATCCTGTTTTAAATTTGCCAATCCTACCTTTTGTATGGCGGTAAAATATTCAGATTGATTTAGATAATTCAATAATGGTGTAATCAATTTTTTCTCACTAGTAGTTCCATTGGTAACAACCGCAATCGTATGGTACGTATAATTTTTACTAGTAATATTATCTTCAAGTACTTTTTTTACCTCTCCAACTTCTGCCATTAACTTAATCAACTCAAAGTTTCGCTCTTTATCTTCAATGAATTTATAAACATCAGCTATGGGTTTAATTTCAATTTTTATTAGATCTTCAGGTTGGGACAATCCTATTTCATTTTGTAAAAAAACGATATCGCCAGCATTAATTTTAGATTGAATCAAATTGATTTTTGCATACAAATAATCCACACTCCCAAAATTAGGAATTACAGTAATTTCAGTAGTATACAATTTATTATTCTTATCCAAAAACAATCCCAAACCAAAACCGATGATTAGTAATACTAAAACAACCTTCCGTTGATTTAAAAAAAACTGAATACAATAGAACAACAGGGTATTCAACCTTCCGAACCCTTTTTTTAGCTTACTGGTAATTTGAAATACATCAATTTCTGAATCGCTATGCGCGTTTAAATTCATGAGCTAATTATTTTACGTTGAAAATTTGTTCTAATATTTTAATGGTAATCAAGTAAGTTGGTTTTACACCAGTGGTTCCTAGTCCGCCTGAAGCTAATGTACTTCCCGTTTCCAGCGGGTTATCTGATGCATAATACGCATATCTGACCTTCACATCATGTGGAACACTCTTTCTGATTTTTGAAGCTGATTGAATGGCTTTCTGGTAATAAGAACCTTCCATTTCCAACCCAATAATTCCCCAGGTCGACTCATGGAAAAACTTCAATAAATCCCTGTTCTGCAATGAAGTTCCTAAAACAGTAACCATGGGTCCGGCAAAAACAGCAATATCATTGCCTTCAAACATCTCAGCCGACAATTCATTATGGAAAAAATAATTATCTGCCGTTCCTTCATTAATGTGTGCATTCGGAATCATAATGTCCCCTTTTCCACCTTCCAGAATCCCAGCTTTCCCCATGATAGAAACCGATTCCACATTCAATAAAGTGTCTTTTTTAAACGGTTTCAGCAACTCATCAATCGTTTCATACGCCTGTTCCCCAAAAGCATAATCCATAACAATCAGTACTGGTTTTTTATCTCCGGTGTTTGCCTTTGGAAATGAGGTTTTTTCCCAGTCAATTTTGGCAGTATCAAAAATCTGAATATCGATATTCGTTCCTGAGGTATCCGGCAACGAAATCATTCCAAATTTCAAGGCTACTTCTTCCACTTGGTTTCGCACAGCATCTGCTCCGGATTTACTCAATTCCTCGTAAATAAAGAAATCTGATTTGTCTTTGAACTTAGTTTTCAACACTTCCGTAGCAAAAATAGAATTCATCACACTGTGCATGTTCGCACTAATCACGTGAATAGGGCGGTCTAAAAGTTCGTTTTCTTCTAGCACTTCTTTAATTTTGGTAGCCCAAATTTCCCCATGAATGTGGTGTCCCAATCGCTCTCTTAAAATAGGACTAAAGGTGATTGTTCTCTTATTATCGTCTACAATTTCTTCAATGGCGAGTTTCCCCAACCAAAAGATAACATGCAAGAAACGATCTGGCGCAGCAGCTGAACCAAATGCGTCATAAATATCCAATACTTCCTCAAATGTTCTTCCCAGAATATTAGCGGCATGCGAAATGGCTTTCTCTTTTTCTACAAGAGTCAGTTTCTTCTTTTGGGAAACTGCTTGTTCCAGTTTGAACCAGTCGCGGGAAACTTCACCGGCGTCATCCAGTAAAACCCTGTTTCTAATTTTGTGTGATTCTATGAAAATAAACGTCAAATGCGTCAGAATATCATAAATATCTGAGCGTCCACGAGTAATCTCCACGTTCATTTGTTCCTCGTCGATACGGTAACAATTACGTCGCCTTTTTGGCGGTACAATTGCCTGAAAATGCGATTTAGAATACCCTTCATCCGAAGTTAAATTGATAAATCTGCATTCTTCTATTCCTACTGGCAGACGTTCAATTACATATAAAAGTCCGTTCAATTCTACTTTTTCTTCGGCAATATTTCCATAAATTTCTGGTCGTAATGCTAATAATGCTTCGCGCAATGTATCGCCTGAAATTCCCATCGGTTTGTAAAATCCCCTATTGAAAAGGTGGCGCATCGTGATGTACATTTTTTCAATTGCTGCCGAAGACTCTTGTGCTCTGGAGCGTGATATATTTTTTGTTTCTTTCATTTTCTACTTATTTTCTAACCTTCAAAGGTAAGACATTTATTTACTTTTTAACAAATCCACTATATTCCTATCATTAGAAAGTCTCGGGATTTTATTTTGTCCGCCCAATTTGCCAATCGATTTCATATAGTCTTGAAAACCATTTTTAGCCACTTTGGTGACAACCACTTTTTGCAACACTTTGCCCACAATCAAATCATCATAATACATGTTTTGTTTTCGCATGGCATTGTCCAGCGCTTCCGCAAAAGATACGCTGTCTTCCGGTTCGTTTTCAAATTCAATACACCACTCATGATACGGCAATCCCTCTGCAGGAGTGATTTGTGGTGCCACGGTAAACTCATTGATTCGAATGGTAGTTCCAAGAATTGCTTCCTGTAACGCACTTTCCACTTCTTTCCCAATTACATGTTCTCCAAAAGCCGAAATATAGTGTTTGATTCTTCCGGATACTATAATTCTGTAGGGTTTTAAACTGGTAAATTGAACGGTATCGCCTAAATCATATCCCCAAAGTCCTGCATTAGTAGAAATGATTAAAACGTAATTCACGCCCAGTTCCACTTCACCAATCGTAAAACGTCTTGGTCCCGAACCTTCGGGATTCGTATAAAATTCGTCCGATTTAATAAATTCATAAAAAATTCCCGAGTTTAAAAGCAGTAACATTCCTTTTTCTTTTTGTGAATCTTGGTACGCAAAAAATCCTTCCGAAGCCGGAAACAGCTCAATACTGTCTACTTTTCGACCTATCAAATTTTCAAATTTGGCGCGGTACGGTTCATAATTTACACCGCCGTAAATAAACAAATTGAAGTTTTTGAAGATTTCCCCAACAGGCTTCCCTTCTTTTTGATGCAATTTCTCAAAATACATTTGCACCCAGGAAGGAATTCCAGAAATCACAGCCATGTTCTCGTTGATTGTTTCCTCGACAATTGCATTCACTTTAGTATCCCAGTCTTCAATGCAATTGGTTTCCCAAGAGGGCATTCGGTTTTTTTGTAAATATTTTGGAACAAAATGCGCTACAATTCCAGATAAACGACCAAATTTTATTCCATTATTCACCTCCAGAAGTGGGCTTCCCTGCAAGAAAATCATTTTTCCATCTACAAAATCAGCGTTACCGGTTTCATGAATATAATGCAAAATAGCGTTTCTGGCTGCTGTAATGTGAAACGGCATGGATTCTTTTGTCAAAGGAATGTACTTAGCCCCAGATGTTGTTCCAGAAGTTTTAGCAAAATAAAGTGGCTTTCCTTTCCAGAGCACATCAACCGACCCCTTGACCACCTTATCAATATAAGGTTTTAACCCTTCATAATCTCGAACAGGAACCTGATTTGTAAAATCATCGTAATTTTTAATTTGGTCAAAATGATGGTCTACGCCAAATTGGGTTTTATTTGCGTCTTTTATTAATTGTAAAAAAACTTTTTTTTGAGTTTCAATAGGATCAGTAGACCAAGCTTGTGTGGTATTGTAAATTTTTTTTGCAAATAATTTTGCTGCAATTGATTTTAGTGACATTTCTTCCTTCTGATTTTAATTGTTTGAGCCGCTGGGCGCACTCCATTTTATTGTAATAAAAACTATTTTACTTTATTGGAGGTTGACCCTTACCTTTGTTGGAGGATCGCAGGGAATTTACATTTTTCTCTTCCTGCGCAACCTGTTGCCTCAATTCTAATTCTTGTTTTGATGCAGACATATCAACCTGTGAAGGCGCTTCCTCTGCCTCCGCGAGTATTGAATCTTTATTGAATTTTGCATATTCTAATTCTCCGGTCAGCACTTTTTGAATCGATTGGATATAGGCTTCGTTTTGTTTTAATGCACGTGACAAAGAATCCGATTTTAAAGACAATTCCATTGCATCCTTTTTCAATTTTGAAGAAGAATAGCCCGGTATAAATTCTCGTAAAGGAGTGAATGCAATGATAAAGGTGGTGACAAATGTAATAATTATAGCGCCTAAAGTCGCTACCACAAAAACGTTCATTAGGGTAAGCTTCAATGAAAAAGTTTCTTCAAAAGTATCTTCGTTTAGTATGATTAAACGTCTTTTATTAAATAAATTTTCCTTTAATTTCTGTCTTTTTAATCCTTTGTCGGGCATCCTTTTTGATTATTTAACAAATATAACAATTATTGTCGTTGATTGTATTCGCTTTTCTAGGATGATATTTCTTAATCTTGCATTCGTTTTTAATAAATTTTTAACGTTTTTAAAATTAAAATAAATGAATTTAAATGAGTTTCTATTAATTAATTCTCTATACCTTTGCTGATAGGTTTATTACAAACTTGCTTCGGCAATAAATTATCGTATTATGAGTAGTATAGGTGTTACAGAAATCCTTATTATATTGGCGGTTGTTTTATTACTTTTTGGAGGTAAAAAAATCCCAGAATTGATGAAAGGCTTAGGAAGCGGAATCAAAGAATTCAAAAACGCAGCCAAAGAAGATCCGTCAGCTGATAAAAAAGAAGGAGAAACAAAATAAAAAAAGGCTTTTCATACTTGAAAAGCCTTTTTTTATGATTTAAATGACCATCGTCAACTGAATTCTCTTTCTTTCCTCATCTACTTCGGTCACTTTGACTTGAACATGTTGGTGCAATTTAACCACTTCATTTACATCACTAACAAAACCGGCTTTGAGTTGCGAGATGTGAACCAACCCGCTTTCTTTGACTCCAATATCCACAAAACAACCAAAATTAGTAATGTTATTGATAATTCCCGGCAAAATCATTCCTGTTTTTATATCTTTTATCATTTTTACATTCGGATCAAATTCAAATACTTTAGCTGATTGTCTGGGGTCTAATCCTGGTTTCTCTAATTCCTTGATAATGTCTTTCAATCCCAATAAACCTATTTCTGGTGTACTATAGTTTTCTGGTTTTATCAAAGCGATTTTCTCTTTGTTGGCAATCAAATCATGCACCGTCAATTTCAAATCTTTAGCCATTTTTTCTACAATTCCATAGGCTTCCGGATGAACCGCTGAATTATCCAATGGGTTTTTTGCATTCGAAATTCGGATAAAAGCAACGCCTTGTTGGTACGCTTTTTCACCCAAACGCGGCACTTTTTTAAGTTGTTTTCTATCTGTAAAAGGACCATTATCCGAGCGGTATTGTATTATATTTTCAGCCAGCTTCTCTCCTATTCCACTCACGTAACTCAATAAATGCTTGCTCGCAGTGTTTATGTTTATCCCAACTGAATTCACACAACGAACCACTGTATTATCCAATTCTTCTTTCAACTTGTTTTGGTCCACATCATGTTGGTATTGGCCTACGCCAATGGCTTTCGGGTCAATTTTTACTAATTCGGCTAATGGATCACTTAGTCGTCTACCTATAGAAACCGAACCTCGAACCGTGACATCATAATTCGGAAATTCATCTCTAGCAATTTTTGAGGCAGAATACACCGATGCTCCCGCTTCTGAAACGATAAAAACCTGGACCGGTTTGTCGAAAGCTATTTTCTTGATGAAGAATTCGGTTTCACGCGAAGCCGTTCCGTTTCCTATTGAAATAGCATCAATTTTATACGAATTTACCATCGAACGAATTTTTTTCATCGCCATCGCTTCCTCTTTTTGAGGCGCATGCGGATAAATAGTTTCATTGTATAACAAATCTCCTTTTTCGTCCAAGCAAACAATTTTACATCCGCTTCTAAAACCGGGATCAATCGCCAGAATTCGTTTTTCACCCAACGGCGGCGCCAGTAATAACTGTCCAAGATTGTTCGCAAAAACCTGAATAGAATTGGCATCAGCCTTCACTTTAGCTTCTTGCAAAGTTTCATTTGAAATCGCCGGATTCAGCAATCGTTTGTAACTATCTTCGATAGCTAATTGAACGTGCGGTGTGCTTTTATTTTCACTTTTTAAAACTAACGCATCAATAATAACATACGCTTCATCAATATCAACTTCTACTTTAACCTTAATAAAACCTTCATTTTCGGCACGGAGCATGGCTAATAATCTGTGTGAAGGTGCTTTAGTCAACGGCTCAGACCAATCGAAATATTGATTAAATTTTTGTGCTTTTTCATCTTCTTTCTTTGTTTTTACCACTTTAGTCGTAATAATGGCTTTGCGTTCGTACAATCGTCGGAGTTGCTTTCGAACATAACTATTTTCATTAATCCATTCAGCAATAATATCTCTGGCGCCTTGTAGAGCTGCTGCTTCATTGCTTACTTTTTCGTTCAAATATTTTGTCGAAATAAAATCGACATCATCATTATTTTGCGCCATAATGATTTTGGCTAGTGGTTCCAATCCATTTTCTCTAGCCACATCGGCTTTGGTTTTTTTCTTCTTTTTGAATGGGAGATAAAAATCCTCCAATTCCTGTAAATCGAAACTTTGTTGTATTTTTTTTTCTAATTCTGGACTGAGCGCATTTTGTTCCTGAATCGATTTTAAAATCGCTTCTTTACGTTTTACAATCACTTCGTATTCTTTTTGAAGCTTTGCAATTTGTTCTATTTGTACCTCATCCAGATTTCCTGTTGTATCTTTTCGATAGCGAGAAATGAAAGGAATAGTACAATCTTCTTGTAATAATTGTACTGTTTTTTGAATGTTTATTGCTGCAGTGGCAACGACTTTTGATATGAATTGTATGTTGGTCATTTTAAATTTAAGATTATAAAATCATGTTACTAAAATAGTATCTTTGAGTCAAAATTTCTTATTTATGTCTTTTTTATTCTGGTATTTTGCACTCATTAATTTGGTTGCTTTTTCAATAATAGCAGTTGACAAACAGCTAGCTGTAAATCAAAAAAGACGCATTTCAGAACTTAATTTGTTACTGCCAAGCGTTATTGGCGGAACAATTGGTTCCGGGTTAGCAATGCTTCTATTTAGACATAAAACCTCAAAAGAAAGCTTCCTTTTGAGGTTTTACGGAATTATAGTAATTCAAATTTTAATCCTTTTTGGACTGTATAATTTTGGAATAATTAAATTCTAGCAAGAAATTTTATCTACTCTATTTTGGTGTCTTCCACCTTCAAATTCAGTACTTAAAAATGCTTCAACCATTTCTACTGCTTGTGGAATTGAAGTGTACCGAGCGGGAATACTAATAATATTAGCATCATTATGTTGACGAGCTAAAACTGCTATTTCTTTCATCCAGCATAAAGCCGCACGAACTTTAGATTGTTTATTGACTGTCATAGAAATTCCGTTGCCACTCCCGCAAATAACAATTCCAAAATCAGCTTTTCCCTCTGCAACATCTGTAGCAACAGGATGACCAAAATCTGGATAATCTACACTTGCTGCTGAATCTGTTCCGTAATTAGTTACTTCATGTCCTTTTGCTTGAAGCATTTCCACAATTGCTTTTTTGTATTCCGGACCTGCATGATCGTTTCCTATGGAGATTTTCATATACTATGTATTAAATAATGTTGTGCAAATTTAAATAAAGTAATCTATTCTGATGAATTAAATAAGTCCTATTTATTTGATAAATTCAATTTAAATATACCTTTAAAATTGAATTTAATATTTTATTTTGTAACTATCAGATCCTTATTTAATTAACAGTTATTAATAATTCCTTTTAATCCATAAATAGTTGTAAATCAATATAAATTTTGTATTATAAATGTTAAAATTTTACATTGTTAATAACGAAATGCAATTGCTTGATATTCAGTTAACTTTAAATTAACGTACTATGTTCATAACTTAAGATAGAATCTTAGAACTATTTTTGGGTAATATCTAAAAAATAAGTAATCCAAAACCTAGTTTTTAAATCCTAATTTAGTTTCGTTAATTTTTAGAATAGTTATTAATATTAAAAAGTGGGTTATCAACAAAATAGTGTTGTGTGAGTTATTTACAAAACCACTAGTTTTTATATTATCAACCATTGTTAATTAAAATATAAAAAGACTTTAAAATTAATACTTTATCTTAAAATAAGTATGTTAATAACTCTTAATAACATCTTTAAACTTGATTTCAACTATTTTTAAAATAAATTTATTGCCACTATTAACATACTATAATAACAACCAAAAAATAATTTAAATTTAATTTTTCTTTTTATTTAAAATAATAGATGTTGACAACTTTCAAAAAAAGTACTGTTTTAGATTTAAACAATAGTCAGTTTTGTATTCAGGTTATCTAATAATTCCTGAACCTTTTCAAAA
Organism: Flavobacterium bomense; assembly: GCF_003970355.1. Taxonomy (NCBI): domain Bacteria; kingdom Pseudomonadati; phylum Bacteroidota; class Flavobacteriia; order Flavobacteriales; family Flavobacteriaceae; genus Flavobacterium; species Flavobacterium bomense. Next base: position 349,539 of record NZ_RYDJ01000001.1, read on the forward strand.
TCATTAATATGAACTTTAAGTTTAATTCCACCATAAGCAAAACTGCCAAACGGATCGATGGAAACCAACGTTTCATTTTCAAAAAAATAGTTGATTTTTTCCTGTTCTAATAAATGCTTTAGTACCACAATTTCATGTGAATAATTAAAGGTTCTAATTATTTTGAAATCTTCCATTTTTTCAATTTTTATAAAGATACGAAAGTTATTTTTTTAATAAATATAATCCGTAAAATCTGTAATATGATATCTTCTTTGTAATTTTAGACTTTTAAGAACCGATTTATGAGTAAAAGACTAAGAAAGCCGATAAAAAAAGAGAAAGATTTCTCTGAAAAAATAATAAAAATATTATCGCAAAGTGCTAATAAAGCATTCAATTATAAACAGATAGGAGCAAAACTTGAGCTTGATGATACCGAAAGCAGAAATCAAATTATAAAAGATTTGAAGATTCTGGCTTCGCAAAACAAAATCATAGAATCAGAGCCGGGTAAATACTTAGTAAAAGCAGAAAGTAAGGAGTATTACGAGGGTAAAATTGATATGACAAGCCGTAAAACAGCTTATTTTGTTTGTGCTGAAATGGAAGAAGATGTTTTTATCCCGACCAATAACTTGAACCACGCCTTAGATAAAGACATTGTCAAAGTGTATGTATACAACCGCAGAAAAGGAAAAAGACCCGAAGGTGAAGTAATTGAAGTACTTGAAAGAAATAAAACAGATTTTGTGGGTGTAATTGACATTCAAGCTAATTTTGCTTTTGTTTCTACTGCAAATCCAAAAATGTATACCGATATTTTTATTCCAAAGGATAAAATAGGCGAGGCCGAACAAGGTGATGTCGTTTTGGTACACATTGAAGATTGGCCGGCCAGAGCTGATAGTCCTTTTGGTTCCGTAATAAAAGTTTTAGGAAAACCAGGGGAACACGATACAGAAATTCATGCCATTCTTGCAGAATATGGTTTGCCGTCAGAGTTTCCTATTGAAGTAGAAATGTTTGCACAAAAAATTGATACTTCAATAGAAGAAAATGAAATTGCTAAACGTCGCGATATGCGAGATACGTTGACTTTTACAATTGATCCAAAAGATGCGAAGGATTTTGATGATGCACTTTCATTTAAAAAACTAGAAAATGGTAATTACGAAATTGGTATTCACATTGCTGATGTTTCGCATTATTTACAAGAAGGAACAATCCTGGATGATGAAGCGTATCAAAGAGCAACATCAGTTTATTTAGTAGATAGAGTAGTGCCAATGTTACCCGAAGTATTATCAAACTTTGCGTGTTCGTTGAGACCAAATGAAGAAAAATATACGTTTTCGGCTATATTTGAAATTAACGAAACATCCGAGGTTATCAACCAATGGTTTGGTCGAACGGTAATTTACTCTGATCAACGTTTTGCGTATGAAGAAGCGCAGTATATCATAGAGACCAAAGACGATGTGATTCCATCAGAAATTTCGATCACGGCAAGTTCGTATCAAGTTTCGAAAGAAATTGTCGCTGCGACGCTAAAAATGGATGAATTAGCTAAAATTCTTAGAAAAAGAAGAATGGCTGAAGGAGCTATTACTTTTGATAAAGTGGAAGTGAAATTTAATTTAGACGAAGCCGGTGAACCGCAAGGCGTTTATTTTAAAGTTTCGAAAGATGCCAATCATCTGATTGAAGAATTCATGCTTTTAGCCAACAGAAAAGTAGCGGAATACATTGGAAAACAAAAGAAAACGTTTATTTACAGAATTCACGATGAACCCAATGAGGATAAACTTTTTGCAATGCAAGCTGTTATTGCTAAGTTTGGACATAAAATTGATTTTAAGCAAGGTTCTATTTCACAAGCTTTAAATAAATTAATGGAAGATGTAAATGGTAAAAAAGAACAAAATTTAATTGATACCCTTGCGATTAGAAGTATGAGTAAAGCCAAATATTCAACGGATAACATAGGACATTATGGTTTAGCTTTTGATTATTATTCGCATTTTACATCACCAATTCGTCGTTATCCGGATGTGATGGTGCATCGTTTGTTGCAACATTATCTGGACGGAGGTAAATCAGTAGATGAAGAAACGTATGAAACAAAATGCGTTCATTCGTCCACAATGGAAGGTTTAGCAACTAATGCTGAACGTGATTCTATTAAGTACATGCAGGTCAAATACATGCAAGATCATCAGGACGAGGAATTTTTGGGTGTAATTTCCGGTGTGACAGAATGGGGAATTTATGTAGAAATTATCGAAAATAAATGTGAAGGAATGTGTAGAATCAGGGATATAAAAGACGATTATTACACCTTTGATGAAAAACAATACGCACTTACTGGTGCAACTTCTGGAAAATTGTTACAATTAGGAGATGAAATTTATGTTAAAGTAAAAAATGCTGATTTAGTTAAAAAACAACTGGATTTTAATTTTTTAAGAAGAATTGGAGAACCATTAAAATAAAAAAAATGAAATCAAATATTCACGACACGAGTGCTAACGAACTGGCGAAGCAATACCAAAAAATAAATATTAGAAATAGGAGTAAAAAATTAGTGATTATTGCTTTTATATTTTTAAGTCAAATAACAAATGCTCAGATAACCAGAAATTTAGGAGATTTTGATGAAGTAAAAGTATTTGATAAAATCAGTGTTAAATTAATTGCAGCCTCAGAAAACAAAATTATTATAACCGGTGCTCGTGCAGATGAAGTGGAAACGGTGAATAAGAACGGTGAATTAAAAATCAGAATGCCTTTCCCTAAATTATTATCTGGAGATGATATTAAAGTTAAGTTATATTTTAAAACCTTGCAAAGTATTGCTGTAAGCGAGGGAAGTTATGTATCAAGTGACTCTGATTTTAAACAAACAGTATTAGATTTAAATGCAAAATCTGGAGGCGAAATAAAGTTAGAAATTGATGTTGATAAAGTAGAAGTGAAAGCGAATGCAGGAGGAATAGTTTCAGTATCCGGTAGAGCCAAAAATCAAGATGTTGTAATTACCTCGGGCGGAATTCTTAATGCTAAGGATTTAGAGACTTCTCAAACAACCATAAGTGTTACTGCAGGAGGACAATCAGAAATTCATGCCACAATATTAGTGGATGCAAAAGTAAAAGCTGGAGGCTCAATTTTTATCTATGGAAAACCAAAACAGATTAACCAAAATGTTTTCATTGGTGGCACTATCTTAGAGAAAAATTAGTATTTTAGTTTATTTTTCATACCAATAAATTTAGATATTTAATGATAAACGATATTCTAGCTGGTATTCCTTGGGGAATTTTCTTAAGTTTTATGATTGGCCCTGTTTTTTTTATTTTACTGGAAACAAGTATTATAAAAGGATTTAGAGCGGCTTTAATATTTGATTTAGGCGTAATTTTAGGAGATATTGTTTTCATCGGAATTGCTTATTTAGGCAGTTACCGGTTAATTCAAAGTTTAAAAGACCAACCAGCACTTTTTATTTTTGGAGGTGTGTTGATGCTCGCTTATGGTGTAATTTCTTTCCTGCAATTAAAAAAAGAAGAGAAAATAAATACAGACATTATCGATAAGGAAATAGTTAAAAAAAATTATTTAAGCCTTTTTATAAAAGGTTTTTTGTTAAATATTATCAATATAGGTGTACTTGGTTTTTGGTTGGCTATTATTATTTCAGTAGGACCAAAACTAGAAATGCAAACATTTAGAATGGTCACTTTTTTTATTGCAGTTATTGGAACCTATTTATTTATAGATTGTATCAAAATTGGATTAGCTAAACAATTAAAAACAAAACTTACCCCTAATAACATCCTTAAAATTAAAAAAGGAATCAGTATTGTAATGATGGTTTTTGGGATGGTTTTGATCACCCAAGGTTGGTTTCCGGAAGAAAAAGAATTGGTAAAAAAAGCATTTGATAAAATAGATAATTAAAGTCTATTACGTTTTTTTAAACCATTAAGAAATTAAGAAAAATTAAGTCTTAAGTCTTAATAAAATGTAGTTTCTTAATGGTAAAAATTTGAGTCAAAAAAAAACTAAAGTGTTTTAAAGGTTTTATATTTTATCCGGATTCGAACCCTAATTTTCCTAAAAATTAGACATAAAAAAAACCTCCAAATTGCTTTGAAGGTTTTAGAGGCATCGTCCGGATTCGAACCGGAGTAGGAGCTTTTGCAGAGCCCAGCCTAGCCACTCGGCCACGACGCCCTGTTGAATGGACGGCAAAAGTACTCAAAAAGTTTAAAGTTTAAAAGTTTAAAGTTTAAAAGTTTTAAAAAATATTTTTAATTTAGCTTCTATATTCTTCCAATTCAATAGTAACTGCTTCAACATCACCACCAATAGGGGGGTTTAGTTTAGAAACCGCCACAATAATTCTGGAAATTTCCGGAATTTCTTCAAAGATTCGCGTTAAGATTCGGTGTGCCACATGTTCTAATAAGTCTGAACGAATCGCCATTTCTTCTACAACGATATGATTTAAGAGCACATAATCCACCGTGTCTTTCAAATCATCTGTAATACTGGATTTTCTCAAATCAGTCTTAACTTCTAAATTTACAATATAGTCTGACCCAATTTTTCCTTCCTCGATCAAGCAACCGTGGTAGGAGTAGGTGCGGATATTTTTAAGTTTTATAATTCCCATTATTTTATTTTTTTGTGTAAAGCGTATAATGTAAAGAGGAATCGCTAATTTTTCAAAGGTTTCTATGGAAACTTTAAACCTTTAACCTCAAACTTTTTTTATCTTTGCTAAAATAAAACAAAAAAATGTCAACTGAAGAAAAATCGCTCCATTTTATAGAACAAATCATTGAAGACAGTTTATCTAACGGTTTTCCTAAAGATAAATTACGTTTTCGTTTTCCGCCGGAGCCTAATGGCTATTTACATATTGGTCATGCTAAATCAATTTGCTTGAATTTTGGTTTAGGATTAAAGTACAATGCACCGGTTAACTTGCGTTTTGATGATACCAATCCTGCTAAAGAAGAGCAGGAATATGTAGACGCCATCAAAGAAGATTTAAAATGGTTGGGATTTAACTGGACCGAGGAATTGTATTCTTCTGATTATTTTCAGCAATTGTATGACTGGGCAATTTTGATGATTAAAAAGGGAAAAGCATATATAGACAGCCAATCCTCGGAAAAGATGGCATTGCAAAAAGGAACGCCAACACAAGCAGGTGTAGATGGGCCTTTCAGAAACCGTACTATAGAAGAAAATCTCATTTTATTTGAAGGAATGAAAAATGGAGATTTTCCGGAAGGAAGTCATGTTTTACGTGCGAAAATTGATATGGCATCTACTAATATGTTGATGCGAGATCCATTGATGTATCGTATTTTACACCGTCACCATCACAGGACAGGCAATCAATGGAATATTTATCCAATGTATGATTATGCACACGGAGAAAGCGATTATATCGAGCAAATTTCGCATTCTATTTGTACGCTTGAATTTGTAATGCACCGAGAATTATACAACTGGTTTTTAGACCAAATTTATGATGACTCAAAAGTACGACCACAACAATATGAATTTGCCCGTTTGAACTTGAACTACACGGTAATGAGCAAACGAAAACTGTTGCAATTAGTACAGGAAAATATTGTAAACGGTTGGGATGATCCTAGAATGCCAACAATTTCAGGATTGCGAAGAAGAGGATATACCGCAGCTTCTATTCGTAAGTTTTGTGATAGTATTGGTGTTGCCAAAAGAGAAAATATAATTGATTTTTCACTTTTGGAATTTTGCCTGCGTGAAGATTTGAATAAAACCGCTCCAAGAGTTATGGCGGTTTTAGATCCTATAAAATTAGTCATCACAAATTATCCGGATGACAAAGAAGAATGGCTTGATGCCGAAAACAATCAGGAAGATGAAAGTGCAGGATTTAGGAAAGTTCCTTTTTCAAGAGAATTATTTATTGAAAAAGAAGACTTTCTAGAAGAGGCTCCTGCCAAATTTTTCCGATTGAGTTTAGGCAGAGAAGTACGTCTTAAAAACGCCTATATTATTAAAGGGGAGCGTGTTGTAAAAGATGCTGCGGGTAATATTACTGAAATTCATGTAACGTATGATGAAGACAGCAGGAGCGGGAGCGGGAGCGAAGCCAGTCAACGAAAAGTGGCCGGAACCCTGCATTGGGTTTCTATACAACACGCTCTAGAGACGGAAGTTCGGCTCTACGATCGCTTGTTTATCGATGAAGCGCCAGACAGTCATAAAGAGAAAAACTTCTTGGAATTTATGAATCCTGGTTCGTTACAAATTGTAAAAGGATTTGTAGAACCAAGTTTGGCAACGGTACAATCCGGAGATAAATTTCAGTTTCAACGATTGGGTTACTTCAATGTGGATAAAGATTCAACTGAAGGCAAAATTGTCTTCAATAAAACCGTTGGATTAAAAGATGCTTGGGAAGAAAAGGGCAAAAAAGAAGAAAATTTATTGATGAACACGCAAAAAGAAATCAATAAATATGTAAAAGAAAAGGATGAAAACAATGCCAATTTGATTTTAAACAACATTGTGACTAATATAAAAAGTATAGATAATTACAGTTTAATTATTCAGACTATTGTCAAAAATATTAAGAATGATAATAACTCGTTATTGTTTTCTAATTTGATTTTACTGCATTCTGATAAGGTTAATATAAAAGATATTGATGAAGAGTCTTTAACAAAATTATATTCGATGTCATTGAAAAGCCAATTGGCAGCGGTTCGAATTTTAGTTATCGAAAACTTACAAAAGGACGGCGGTAATTTTAGTCTTTTTCAAACACAACTTTCAGAAATGAAAAATAATGAAAAAAACGATAAAGTGCTACAGGTATTAAATGATCTTACATTTTAAGAACATATTGCTAAAATAGTTTTACCAATCAAAAATCCTCTTTTTAGAGGATTTTTGATTGGTATAGTAATTTTTTATAGAAATACTATTTTTAATATTTTTATCTAATCGGAAACAACATCCATATATTGATTTTAAACGTCTTTTATAGCATAAACAACATCTTTTATAGAATTTAAAAAAACACACAAGAGCTTGCTTTTATTTGCTTTTGGTCTTGTATAATTACACTTTAACGAGTTGTTAACGGGTTGTTGTTTATAAATATGTATCTTTATAAAACGAACGTATAAAAGTAAGAATCATGTCGAATAATACAGGAAATACAGTATTGGCTCTTTTAACAGGTGTAGCTATAGGTGCAGGAGTAGGAATTTTATTCGCTCCGGATAAAGGCTCTAGAACTAGAGAAAAATTTAAAGATGGTTTTGAGGATGCTAAAAATGAATTAAAAAACAGATTTGATAGTGTATCTTTAGAATTGAAAGATAAGTTTTCGCTTGCTAAATACGATCTGGAAGGAACTTATGAGGAGCTAGTGTCTAATATGAGTCACAAGACGGATGATGTCATTTCTTTCTTAGAAGAAAAATTGGCGGAATTAAAATCTCAAAACGCCAAACTTCAAAAGTAATTTTGATTTAATTTAGTATTAAAATCTAAAAATAAGTACATGGCTTTTGAAGAACTAAAAGAAAACACAGAAAACATTCAAGAACAGGCTAAAGAATATTTGGAAGCTACCGCTGCTTATTATAAATTAAGAGGCTTTAAGCTTGCAATGAAATCAACGACAATGATCATAAAAATGTCTTTGATTTTACTTTGCTTTAGTATGGTTTTATTGTTTTGTTCTGTTGCGGCAGCATTTGCTATTGGAATAGCTTTAGATAGTTATGCCTATGGGTTTTTAATAGTTGGTGGAATTTATCTTGTACTGACAATGCTTTTATTTACTATTAAAGATAGAATTATTGAAGGACCCATTTTAGAGAAATTTTCAGAAATCTTTTTTAACGACTAATTTATGGAAACCAAAAAATATTCATCCTATGCTCAAATTGAAAGAGAACTGGAAATTTTAAGGATTGAAAAAGAAATCAGTTATCAAAAATTAGCGTATGGTTTTCAAAAAACAAAAGAGAGTTTAACCCCCTCAAATATTGTGAGTGGTGTCATAGGATCATCCTTAAATGCATTTTCAGGTTCGTACGGATCGCTATTGACCATTGCATTACCATTTGTGATTAAGTGGATAAAAAAAATAAAAAGAGGCTGATGAGCCTCTTTTTTTATGATTTGAATTTAAATTATTCTTCCGTTTCCGGAGCTTCTGGTTTTTCAGGTAATTGATAATCCGTTTTATTTTCTTTTTTAGGATTTGGTTTTCTATTACCTTTTTTCATCATTTCACCCACTTGATTGGAAGCGCTGAAAGAGGCAATCATGTTATTCAGCATGTCACTTCCTGCTTGAGGTGAATTGGGTAATAAAATTAAATTAGAATTAGAATCTGCTCCAATCGCTTGTAGCGTATCATAATGTTGTGTAACCACTATCAATGCTGAAGCTTCTTGGGAGTTGATACCAACTCTGTTCAAAACATCTACACTCTCTACTAAACCTTTAGCAATTTCTCTTCTTTGGTTCGCAATACCTTGTCCTTGTAATCGTTTGCTTTCTGCTTCGGCTTCGGCTTTAGCTACAATTCTAATTCTGGAGGCTTCGGCTTCAAATCCTGCAACAGTTTTTTCTCTATCAGCTGCATTAATTCTGTTCATCGCATTTTTCACTTGAATATCCGGATCGATATCTGTTACCAATGTATTGATAATCGTATAACCATACGTAGTCATGGCTTCATTTAATTCTCTTTTTACAGCAATGGCGATATCGTCTTTTCTTTCAAAAACATCATCCAGTTTTAGCTTTGGAACTTCGGCACGAACCACATCAAACACATAAGATGTTATTTGATCGTGTGGATATTCCAGTTTATAAAAAGCATCATAAACGGTTTCTTTGATAACCATAAATTGAACCGAAACTTTTAGTTTCACAAAAACATTGTCTTTGGTTTTTGTTTCAATTATGACGTCTAATTGCTGTATTTTAAGATTAACGCGACCTGCAATTCGGTCGATTAAAGGAATTTTTAGATGTAAACCTGATTGTCTAATGTTTAAAAACCTTCCAAATCGTTCTACTACTGCAGCTGTTTGCTGTTTGACAGTAAAAAAAGAGGAAAGTAAAATAAAAAATCCAACTACTAAGAGTACTATTAATGGAATGTTCATAATGTTTTTTTTAGTTAAATAAATATCCGACAATTTACAAAAAATCTTTAGGTTTGTTCTTGTAAATTTCAAATAATATGAGAAATATTTTGTTTGCTTTAGTTTGTGTTTTCATTTCAATAAGTACTTATGCCTAATACAAATAACAGGATTCCAATAGAGTAGGGATTAGTTTTGGAGTCAACCAATTTACCCTGAACACGAATAACTTTCAAACTAAACCTGAATTGGGTTGGAATGCCGGACTTTCTATGCGGGGAAATTTTTATAATAATTGGGACATGGTGTATAACATTCAATTTAGCGAGAATAATTTTTCTGTTGCAACAAACGCTTTTACTTTGGCTAAGGAAGATGTCAACTATAAATTGGCGTCAGCTCAAGTGTCTTTACAAGTGAGTTATAAACTTGTTGAAAATCATTTGAGTATTGAGTTTGGCCCAATTGTTCAAGTAAATGGAAAATTAAATATAGATAATACAGATGAAAATAATGTTATTTCTGGTACAACGTTGTTAGTCAAAGATATTAGGGAGATTTCTAATTTTAATTGTTATCCAACTGTTAGAATCACTTTTGGCGTTCGTCATTTTAGAGCTAATGTTTCCTATCAATATGGAGTCAATAATATGCTTTAAAAATGGAACAACAAGAATTTAGGAGTCAACTTCAAAGGAAATCCTGGAATACTAAACGGAAATATGATAATTTATTTGTAAAATTTTACTTGTGAATTGTATAAAATATAAAGCTTCTAGCCTTCAAAAGGCTAGAAGCTTTATTAGTTTTAAAGAGTAGCAATTGCTTTTTGAATTCTGTTAATCGTTTCGTCTTTTCCTATTACTTCAACGATATCAAATAGGTGAGGACCTTTCAGTGCGCCAACCAAGCTCAATCGAAACGGTTGCATTACTTTTCCCATTCCAATTTCATTTTTTGTCATCCAATCTTTGACAATTGTTTCTGTGTTCATCGAAGTGAAATCGGTGATTTCTTCTATAACAGAAATTAATTCTTGCATCAATGCCGGAGTTTCTGCTTTCCAATTTTTGCTTGCTTTTTCATCATAGGCTGTTGGAGCCACAAAAAAGAAATCGCTCATTTCCCAAAATTCTGAAACGAAATCCGCACGTTCTTTGATTAAAGAAACTATTTTGGTCAACTTTGTCATTTCGAGCGCAGTCGAGAAACCTTTTTCAGCTAAAATAGGAGTATAGGCTTTCGCCAAAGTTGCATCTTCCCGCTTTATTAAATACTGGTGATTGAACCATTTGTTTTTTTCTGGATCAAATTTAGCTCCAGCTTTATGAACTCTGTTCAAGTCAAATGCTTCCACTAATTCCTCCAGCGAGAATAATTCTTTATCCGTTCCATCGTTCCAACCTAATAATGCTAAAAAGTTGATTACGGCTTCCGGGAAAAATCCTTTTTCTCTGTAACCAGATGAAATGCCTTCTGTAGTTTTCCAATCTAATGGAAATACAGGAAATCCCATTTTATCACCGTCACGCTTGGATAATTTTCCGTTCCCAACAGGTTTCATAATCAATGGTAAATGTGCAAATTCCGGTGCTTCCCAACCAAATGCTCTGTACAACAAAACGTGCAAAGGCATTGATGGTAACCATTCTTCACCGCGAATTACATGTGATGTTTCCATTAAATGATCATCCACAATATTAGCCAAATGGTACGTTGGCATTCCGTCACTTTTGAACAATACTTTATCGTCTAAAAGATTCGTTTCAAATTTCACATCGCCACGAATTATGTCATGCAGATGCAAGGTTTCATTCACTGGAGTTTTAAAACGGATGACATAATGCTCTCCATCAGCAATTCTTTTAGCAGTTTCATCTGCAGAAATCACTAAGGAGGTATCTAGTTTTTCTCTGTTAGTATGATTGTAAATAAAGGTGTTCCCTTGATCTTCTTCTAATTTTCTTGCTGAATCCAATGTTTCGGCTGTATCAAAAGCATAATACGCATTTCCAGAATTGATTAATTCAGCAGCATATTGTTGGTACAATTCTTTTCTTTCGCTTTGACGGTATGGACCAAATTTTTCATTTTTACCAATAGTCTCATCGGGTGCAATTCCTAACCATTCTAGCGCTTCCATGATATATTCTTCGGCTCCGGGAACAAAACGATTTTGGTCTGTATCTTCAATTCTCAGGAAGAAGACACCATTGTTTTTTTTGGCAAACAAATAATTGAATAATGCGGTACGAACTCCGCCAATATGTAAAGGTCCCGTTGGACTTGGTGCAAAACGCACCCGAACTTGTCTAGACATTGCTGTATTTTTTTTGCAAAGATACAAATTCAAGTAGGCAAACACATCAGTTTTTAAAAGAACCGCAAATCCGCAAATTTATTTTTAGAAAAACTAAATTTTGTATTTTAGGATGTTAATTAGTGCAATTCTACATCAAGTGGTTTATTTAATATAGATTTTTTTATAAAAATTAGCGAATTAGCGGTAAAAACGTTGATTCTGTTTGCCAAGAGACTTCAATCTTTGATTCAGATATTTTGGAATTTGGATAATTGCCAGCATATAAATTATTACTTTTATTGGTTACAACAAACAAAGCATAAATTTTGGAAACTCATGAATTTATTTATCTAAAATTAGAAGCTTTCATCAGGAAGTTTTATACCAACGAATTGATACGGGGAACTATTTTCTTTGTCGGTTTAGGATTGTTGTATTTCCTTTTTACGCTTTTTGTCGAATATTTTCTTTGGCTCAAGCCAATAGGAAGAACCATTTTATTTTGGACTTTCATTGGAGTAGAAGTCTATTTGTTGTTCCGTTTTATTTTGTTTCCCATTTTTAAATTATTCAAACTTCAAAAAGGAATCGATTACAATCAGGCTTCGGAAATTATTGGAAATCATTTTACGGAAGTGAGTGATAAGTTGACAAATTTCTTACAATTGGCAGATTCGGATATTCATCAAAGTAAATCGGAGTTATTAGCTGCTTCGATTGAACAAAAAGCCAATGCATTGCAACCAATTCCTTTTGGGAACGCCATAAATTATAATGTTAACAGAAAGTATTTTCCTTTGGCTTTAATTCCAATTTTGTTATATGCTTTCTTTTATTTTTCTGGAAACAGCAGCATGATTTCTCAAAGTTTGAATAGAGTAGTACATTTCAATTCGGCTTTTTTGCCACCGGCTCCTTTTAAATTCGTTGTTTTAAATTCGAATTTACAAACCGAACAAGGAAAGGATTTTATCCTTCGCATTAAAACCGAAGGAAAGATAGCTCCGGAGAATGCAATGATTTTCATTGGCGATGAAAGTTATTTCATGGAATCATCGAAAGCTGGAGAATTTCAATTTAAGATGGCAAAGCCTTCAGGAAATATTTTGTTTCACGTGGAGGGAAATGCTATTTCTTCTCCGGATTATGAATTGAAAGTGATAACCGTTCCTTTGATTGCTAATTTCGAAATGCAATTGAACTTTCCTTCATATTTGAATAAAAAAGCAGAAACTATAAATGGAACTGGAAATGCTGTTATTCCTGAAGGAACGCGTGTAACTTGGAAAATAGAAACTCAAGCGACCCAAAATATTGCGTGGATGAGCGGAATTTCCAAATCTTCTTTTTCGAAAACAGAAAACTCCTTTATTTTATCTAAAAATATACTTCAAAATACAGATTATCAAATATTTACTTCAAATGATAAGGTAAAAAACCACGAAAAACTCAATTATCAGCTTACAGTTATCAAAGATCAGTTCCCAACGATCAATGTGAACAATACACCGGACAGTTTGAAGATTGCTAAGAACTATGTTTTAGGCCAAATCACGGATGATTATGGTTTGTCTAGACTTCAGATTGTTTATTACGAAATAGAGAAACCGCAAACTGCCAAACGTGGAACAATTGCCATTAAAAAAAGTTCTTTTGACCAATTTGTATTTTCGTTTCCAAGTAATCTTCCGGTGGAGCAAGGGGTTTCTTATGAGTATTATTTTGAAGTTTTTGATAATGATGCGATTCACAATTTTAAAAGTACGAAGTCTATGGTCTTCACTAATCGTGTTTCCACAGATGAAGAAAAGGAAGATCAAATTTTGCAGCAGCAAAACGACAACATTAACAGTTTAGAGAAGTCGTTAAAAAACCAGGACAAGCAAATGGCCGATATAGAAAAGTTTCAAAAAACCGGAAAAGAGAAAGAAAATTTGGATTTCAAAGATCAGCAAAAAGTAAATGATTTTATCAAGCGTCAAATGAAACAGGATGAGATGATGAAAGAATTTACAAAAAAAATGAATGACAATTTGGAGCAATTCAAAACGGATAAAAAAGATGAATTAAAAGAAGTGCTTCAAAACCGAATGGACAAATCGGAAAAACAATTGGAAAAAAACCAAAAGCTTTTAGATGAGTTGAAAGAACTTAACGATAAAATCCAGAATGAAGAGTTGTTGACCAAGTTGGATATTTTTAAACAAAACAGTAAAAACCAAACTAAGAATTTAGAACAGTTGGTAGAGTTGACTAAGAGATTTTATGTTGAAAAGAAAGCGGAACAGTTAGGTGAAAAACTGGACAAGCTTTCTAAAAAACTAAACAAATTATCTGATGATGAAAATGAAAATAAACTGGATAAACAGGAAGATATTAATGCGGAGTTTGATAAAATTCAATTAGATTTAAATGATTTGGAAAAAGAAAATAAGGAATTAAAATCACCATTGGATTTACCAAAAGATGATGCTAAAGAAAAAAGCATTGATGATGATTTAAAGAAAGCTTCTGAGGAATTGAAGAAAGATAAAAAGGATAAAGCCAAACCAAACCAAAAAAGTGCTTCTAAAAAGATGATAGAGATGGCGCAAAAAATGGCGCAAACTTTGGATAAAGGAGATATGGAACAGTTGCAGGAAGATGTTGTCATGTTGCGACAAATCGCAGACAATTTATTAGCTTTTTCTTTGTCACAGGAAGATTTGATGAATCAGTTCAAAAGGCATAAATCAGGGTCTCCAGCGTTCAATAAAAACATAAAACTTCAACAGGATTTAAAGCAACAGTTCAAGCATGTTGACGATAGTTTATTTGCGATGTCCTTGCGTAATCCTAAAATTGCGGAGGATATTACCAAAGAAATTGGTAATGTAGTTTACAACGTCGACAAATCGTTATCCAGTTTAACCGACGCTCAAGTTCCAAAAGGTTTGTCTCACCAACAATATTCGATTTCATCGGCTAACAAACTAGCAGATTTTCTCAGTGACATGCTTTACAATATGCAAATGCAAATGTCAGGAATGGGTTCTGGGAAACCGAAGCTAGGTCAAGGACAAGGAATGCAATTGCCGGATATTATTAAAAAACAAGAAGGTCTTGGCGAGAAAATGAAAGACGGAATTAAGAAAGGAGATAAGTATGGGGACGGTCCAAAAGGACAAAATGGTAAACAAGGAAATCAAGGAAAACCGGGACAAAAGGGTGAGGGCGGAGAAGGTGATGCACAAGCTATAATGGAAATTTACAAAGAACAAAAGCAATTAAGGGAAGCATTGCAAAACGAATTAAATAAACAAGGATTGGTTGGTAATGGACAAAGCGCTTTGGAACAAATGAAGCAAATTGAAAAGCAATTATTAAACAAAGGTTTTAAGAACGAAACGCTTCAAAAGATATTGAATGTGAAACAGGAATTGTTGAAATTAAATTCCGCTATTCAGCAACAAGGTGAAGAAAACAAACGCCAATCCGAAACCAATAAAAAGGAGTTTAAAAACCCATCTAATGTGCTTCCGGCAGCTTTATTAGATTATTTGAATAGCATAGAAATATTAAATAGACAATCCTTACCTTTACGCTCGAATTTTAATCAAAAAGTTCAAGAATATTTTAATAAAAAATGATCAATTTTAATTACGAAACCGACTTTAATTTAGACAACGAAGAAGCTGTTGTAGCTTGGTTGGAAAATGTTATTACTTCAGAAAACAAGAAAGAAGGAGAGATTAATTACATCTTTTGTGATGATGAGTATCTACATAAAATCAATGTAGAATATTTGAATCATGATACGCTAACAGATATAATTAGTTTTGATTATTCTATGGGTAATGAGTTGCACGGTGATATTTTTGTTTCTGTCGAAAGAGTGAAAGACAATGCCGCTGATTTCAATGTCTCTTTTGAGCAAGAATTAAAACGCGTTTTAGTTCACGGAATTTTACATTACTGTGGCTACAAAGACAAAGGAGAGTCGGAGGAGCTTTTAATGCGTAGTAAAGAAGATGAAAAAATCGCTATGTTTTAGGTGAAATAATAGTGTTTTCTTTATTTTAATCTAAAGTGTTTCACGTGGAACATTTAGTTTAGATTTGAAAATTGAGTATATAATGTTTCACGTGGAACAATTAAATAGATTTCAAAATCACAATCCTTAATACGGATTAAATTATAAAGAAGATGTTTTTAAATGAATATGATGTGATAGTTGTGGGCGCAGGACACGCCGGTTCTGAGGCTGCTGCCGCTGCTGCAAATCTTGGTTCTAAAACCTTACTGGTAACAATGAGTTTGCAGAATATTGCCCAAATGTCATGCAACCCAGCTATGGGTGGAATTGCTAAAGGACAAATTGTACGCGAGATTGATGCGCTTGGGGGGTACTCTGGAATTGTTTCGGATAGAACTGCAATCCAGTTCAAGATGCTGAACAAATCCAAAGGTCCTGCAATGTGGTCTCCGCGTGTTCAAAGTGATCGAATGCGTTTTGCCGAGGAGTGGAGAATGATGCTTGAAGGAACTCCAAATCTTGACTTTTATCAGGAAATGGTGAAAGGTTTGATTATTGAAAACGGAAAAATAAAAGGAATCCGAACTTCGCTAGGAGTAGAGATTCGGTCTAAGTCGGTTGTGTTGACTAATGGAACTTTCCTGAATGGATTGATTCATATTGGCGAAAAACAATTTGGTGGTGGAAGAGCAGGCGAGAGTGCTGCACATGGAATTACTGAAGATTTAGTTGCTGCTGGGTTTCAATCAGGACGAATGAAAACAGGAACGCCTCCAAGAGTTGATGGACGATCTTTGGATTATTCAAAAATGAATGAAGAAAAAGGAGATGCGAAGCCGGATAAATTTTCCTATTCAGATGTGACCTCACCGTTGATTCATCAAAAATCGTGTCATATGACCTATACCTCTCTTGAAGTTCACGATATTTTGAGAGAAGGTTTTGATCGTTCGCCAATGTTTAACGGTAGAATAAAAAGTCTTGGGCCAAGATATTGTCCGTCGATTGAAGATAAAATTAATCGTTTTGCGGATAAAGAAAGACATCAACTGTTTGTAGAACCAGAAGGATGGAATACTTGTGAAGTTTATGTGAATGGATTTTCAACGTCGCTTCCTGAGGATATTCAATTCAAGGCATTGAGTTCTGTTGTAGGATTTGAAAAAGTAAAATTCTTTCGTCCGGGATATGCAATTGAATATGATTATTTCCCGCCGACACAATTGAAGCATACTTTGGAAACAAAACTTATTGAAGGATTGTATTTCGCTGGTCAAATAAACGGAACTACAGGATATGAAGAAGCAGCTTCTCAAGGACTGATGGCCGGAATAAATGCGCATTTGAAAGTGCATGAAAAAGCACCCTTAATTTTAAAAAGAGACGAAGCCTATATCGGAGTTTTAATTGATGATTTAATTACGAAAGGAACTGAAGAACCATATAGAATGTTTACGTCTCGAGCAGAATATAGAACGCTGTTGCGTCAGGACAATGCCGATTTTAGATTAACTCCCATGTCACATGAAATAGGTTTGGCCTCAGAAGCACGTTTGCGCAGAATGGAACACAAACTAAATGAATCCGAAAAAATGGTGGCTTTCTTCAAAGAAACGAGTGTTTCGGTTGCGGAAGCAAATCCTGTTTTAGAAGCAAAAGAGACGGCGCTGATTTCGCAAGGGGATAAGATGTTCAAAGTGTTTTCACGTCCGCAAATTGATTTAGAGGACATGATGAAATTCGAGAAAGTACTAGCTTATGTTGCCGCCAATGATGTGGATCAAGAAATTTTAGAACAAGCCGAAATCCAAGTGAAATATTCTGGTTACATAGAAAAAGAAAGAAATAATGCTGATAAGTTACTTCGTTTAGAAGATGTTAAAATCCCTGAAAATTTTGATTATGATAAAATTAAGTCCATGTCAATTGAGGCCAAACAAAAACTAAGCAAGATTCGTCCTGTTACCATTTCGCAAGCATCAAGAATCAGCGGTGTGTCACCAAGTGATGTTTCGGTGTTGTTGATTTATATGGGACGCTAGTTTAGTGATCAGTATTCAGTCGCAGTATTCAGTTTCTCGGAAGTGCTAAAAACGGAATACTGGTTACTAAAAATTGTTCCACGTGAAACTACGCTGTGAAGCCTTGGAGTTATTAAAGAATCATAAAAATAAATAATTCAGCCCTGAAAGCATTCGTATGTGTTTTCAGGGTTTTGTTTAAAATTAAAAATATAAAAGACTATTAATTAATGAACATTTCAAACCAACAGCCTTTTTTAACCGTTAAAGATTATTCTGTTTCTCAGGAGGTTTTTAACTTGTATCATGACGCCAAATTAGATATGCTGATTACGTCTCCACAACCCAGTTTAGAAAATTTAGGCAAGTATTACGAAAGCGTGGATTATATTTCGCACACCGATAGCAAACGATCTCTGTTTGAAAAAGCATATCATTTTATAAAAACTATTGCACTTAAAAATAAATTGAATTTAATTAATTCATTGCAATCCAACAAAGGGAGTATTTTAGATATAGGTGCCGGAACAGGGGATTTTTTATATGTTGCCAAAGAAAACGGTTGGCATGCCATAGGAGTAGAGCCAAGTGAAAAAGCAAAAGCAATTGCCAAAAATAAAGGCGTTTCATTTGTTGGCGAAACCAGTGAGTTAGACAATCATTCTTTTGAAGTCATTTCGATGTGGCATGTTTTGGAGCACGTTCCTAATTTGGAAAACCAAATCAAAGAACTCAAACGATTATTAAAACCTAATGGAACTTTAATTATTGCTGTTCCAAATTTTAAATCCTTCGATGCAAAACATTACGGAACGTTTTGGGCCGCTTATGATGTGCCAATTCATTTTTGGCATTTTTCTAAAACGGCTATAAAAATGCTTTTCGAGAAAGAAGAAATGAAATTGGTACAAGTGCTTCCCATGAAATTTGATTCGTTTTATGTTGCTTTGCTTTCGGAAAAATACAAAACCGGAAAAATGAATTATATAAAAGCCTTTTTTGTTGGATTGCAATCAAATTGGGAAGCGAAGAAGAATTCTGAGTATTCCTCACACATTTACATCCTAAAAAACACCTAAAAATCATTTTAAGTGTGTTTAAGTGTGTTTTTTAATGAAATCGAAGGTGATCATCGGATTTTTAAACTAATTCGTTTATTTAGAAGATATGAAGCTCGTTTTTAATAGTCATAGATTATGCATTTGTGAATCACAATAATAAAATCTTATATCATAAAAAAGTAGCATTTTTCAAACTTTATGTCAATACTATCTATTTTTTTATATTTTTGTCACCAATACTCAAAACTAGAAATTCATCAAAATGAAATCAAAGATTCACGACACGAGCGTTAGCGAACTGGCAACGCAATACCAAAAAATAAATATTAAAAACATGAGTAAAAAAGCATTAGTAATTATCGCATTATCAATTTCAATTGTTGCTTGTAACAAACCAGCAGAAGTTAAGGAAGTGAAAACTGCTTACGTAGATACTTCTGAATTAATGAAGGAATATACAGAGGCCAAAGATCTTGAAGCAAAATACAAGACAAAAGCAGAAGAAAAAGGAAGACAGCTAGAGGCTGAAATTAATCGATTCAAGCAAGAAGCAGCAGGTTTCCAAGCTCAGGCACAAGCTAACGGGCAGGCTTGGGCACAACAAAAAGGAGCTGAACTGCAAAAAAAAGAACAACAATTGAGCTACGCACAACAAGCGTTGTCTCAGGAATTGCAGCAAGAAAGCGGAAAAGAAATGGATTCTCTGGTGAGTGGTGTGAAAAAATTTATTAAATCCTACGGTAAGGAAAAAGGATATGCCTACATCTATGGAACCGGTGACGCTGCCTCAATTTTATACGCAGAAGATAAATTTGATATCACAAAAGAAATTATCAAAGCCTTGAACGATAAATATAAAGCTCCTGCAAAAACGGAAGAAACAGCAGCGGCTAAAAAATAAATTTTTACTATTAATTCAAAAGATTGCCTTCGTCTATAGTTAGATTGAAGGCTTTTTTTTTGAAGCCATACCCGGTTATCCGCTATAAACGTAGTTCACTGAACTCCAATTGAAATAAAAGTATAGTGAAGTAATCTCTCGTGTAGCAAGTGTTTTTTCTAAATTTCGAGGATTTTCGCTGCTATCTGGGCTAAAAAACAGTCGAATTATAATCGTAAATATTTTCCAATTATTCCAATAGTGTTTTTAATTTTCAATACTTTAGCTTTATATATACACGCCTAATGCAAACCATTTCAGAAGCCGCCGCTTATACCTTACGATTCATCAATCAAACCCATCGATCCGTTTTCCTGACCGGTAAAGCAGGAACGGGAAAAACCACCCTTTTACGGGAAATTATCCAAACCACGCACAAAAACACCGTTGTGGTGGCGCCAACAGGAATTGCCGCGTTAAATGCAGGAGGCGTTACGATTCACTCCATGTTTCAGTTGCCGTTTGGAGGATTTATTCCAGATAATTCATCACCTCAATTTTCCGAAAGTACTAAATTTGAAACCAAAGCTACCTTGCGCAGGCATTTCAAAATGAGTGGTTTGAAGAAATCGGTGATTCGCAATATGGAATTATTGATTATCGATGAAGTCAGTATGCTTCGTGCGGATTTGCTGGATGCGATGGATTATATGATGCAAACAGTACGCAAGCGCAACACTGCTTTTGGAGGTGTTCAAGTCTTATATATTGGTGATTTGTTGCAGTTGCCGCCGGTCATTCGGGACGAAGAATGGCGTACGCTGAAAACCTATTACAAAGGAAAATTCTTTTTTCATTCGCACGTCGTGCAACAAAATCCGCCTTTATACATTGAATTGTCCAAGATTTTTCGCCAGACTGACGATACATTTATTTCGGTTTTGAATAACCTGCGCAACAATGAGATTTCACAGCAGGACATTCAAACCTTAAACCAATATGTAAAACCCGATTTCGATTTAAAAGCAAATAAAGGATACATCACATTAACCACGCACAACAACAAAGCCGATACGATGAACGCGCAGGCTTTACAAGATCTGGAGGGAAAGCTGGTGGTTTATAAACCGGAGATTACCGGAGATTTTCCGGATAAGATATTTCCCGTGGAACAACAATTGCAGTTAAAAGTGGGCGCGCAAATCATGTTTGTAAAAAATGATTTATCCTTTGATAAACACTATTTCAACGGAAAAATGGGCGTTATCAAATCCCTTTCGAGTAAAGAAATTCTGGTTCATTTTCCGGAAGAAAATAAAACTATAGAAGTTGAAAGATATGAATGGCAAAACATTCGATACAAAGTAGACGAAACCACTAAAGAAATTGATGAAGAGGTTTTGGGAACTTTTGTGCACTATCCCATCAAATTAGCATGGGCGATTACGGTGCATAAAAGCCAGGGACTAACCTTTGATAAAGCAGCACTTGATGTTTCGCAAGTTTTTCTACCCGGACAGGCTTATGTGGCATTATCTCGTTTGCGCTCACTAGAAGGGCTTATTTTGCTATCTCCGTTGCGTATGAATGGCATTTCAAACGATCAGGATGTCATGGATTACTCATTAAACAAAGCTTCGGATTCGTTTTTAGAGAATGCCTTGCATTTTGAAACCAAAAATTTCATCCATAACTATCTGACAAACACCTTTGATTGGAACGATTTGGCTCAGGAATGGCGCAATCATAAATTCAGTTATAACGAAAAATCAGAAATTTCAGAGAAATCCAAACACGCTGTTTGGGCCAAAAAGCAAACAGAAATCATTGAACAGCTTTTAGATCCATCCAAAAAATTCATTTCGCAGTTGAATACCCTTTTTGGTCAGGAAACGGTCGATTTGAATCACGTATCGGAACGCATTCAAGCCGCTTTCAGTTATTTCCTAAAACCAATGGACGAGCTGGTTTTTGAAATTCTTTGGAAAATTGAAGAAGTAAAGCGCATCAAAAAAGTAAAAACGTTTTATGATGAATTAATCGTGCTAGAAGAATTGCAAACCAAAGCCGTTTTACGCTTAATGAAGGCCAAATTATTGATAGAAACCGTTGTGGCAGGAGAAGCCATTTCGAAAGAAAAATTGACCTCTTCAGAAATAAAAAATTACATCATCCGCAAGACAGAAGCCATACAAAATCAATTCAAGGAATTAAATATAACCTTGATTGCCGATGATAAAGACATAGAGCGTTATACTTCGAAAAAAGCAAAAACAACGGTACCTAAAAAAACAACGGTGCAGGAAACCTATGAATTGTGGGTCGAAAAGAAATCAATTGCGGATATTGCAACTATCAGAGTGCTGACCAAACAAACGATTTACACCCATTTTGTAAAGCTGATACAAACCAAAGCAGTTTCAATTTCAGAGGTTTTATCGGAGGATAAAATGCAGGATTTAGCAGCTGCTTTTGCAGGATATAAAGAAGAATCACTGAATGCGTTGATGGAGAAATACGGTCATAAATTTTCTTGGGAAGAAGCGAGAATGTACAAAGCGAGTTTGAATTAAATAATAAGAAAGTATTAAAACTAAAAAACCCTATTCGGTACGAATAGGGTTTTTGTTTTATAGTGACTGAATTAATATCCAAGCTTCTGGATTGTGCTTTTCATTGATTTCTTTTTTTGCTTTTTCTGCTTCAGCAAATGTGGCGTAACTGCCATACAAAACCGGAAAATAACCGTTTCGGTTAGGAGCGATTCGCTTGGCATCATATCCTAAGCGATTTAAAATCCGCAGTGTTTTATCCGCATTTTTTTCTTCCCTGTACACTCCGGCCATAATGTGATACGGCATTTTTGCTTCGATAGTCGATTTTACGGATAGTGTAACAGCAGGAACCGGACTTTCGATGAAGAATGTGGCTTGCTGAATTTTATTTTGAACTTGTTTTTGAACGGCAGTTTCTACAAGAATCGTTTCTGAGGCAATTTGATTTTGATACATTGGATAACCAACACTTCCCGCAAGTCCTAATCCTAACACAAAAATAGCGGCGTATTTTAAATATGGATTCGCTGTTCTGGTTTCAGGAACCATAGTGATGGTTGCTTTTTCTTCAATTGCTTCTACTTCTTTTTCGAAGATTGCTCTTTTTACAAGTGGTGAAACAAAGGGAGCCAACCCAAAAGAGCTGGTTAAGTAATTCGTTTGGTCGTATGGAGTGAAAACTATATTTTTATCCGCGTTCAAATGAAGATCACCTACATTTTTGATAGAAAAAAGTTCGTTTTCTTCTAATGTTTTTTTCCAAGTAAAAACTTCATATTGAATGGCACTAACGGCGTATTCATAAGACGTTTTCTCTGCTAAAGCGATATGATTGGCTAATAAACCATCATTGTTTTTCAAATTAGCATTGAAAGCGATCATTTTTTTGGGAGGAGAAAACGAGTTCGTGCTTTCGTTCCGTTTAGCCGATTGAATTTCGGTCAAAAAAGCTCCGAAACCCGGAACGGTTACACATTGATAACGGTATAAAAGCTGCGCGATGTATAGTTCGATTTTCATACTCACAAAGTTATACAACGAAAACAGGTATCAAAATTTTATTTACAATTTTTATTAACAATCCGCATAAAAATTTATACATTTCACCCTCAAATAATTAGCATGAAATAGCCATGTTTAATCGTTATACAAACATAAATAAAGATTTTTTTAAACTGGCGTATTCCATATTCCAATAAAAAACAAGTATTATCTACATATGAAAGAGCAGGATTTATTTTATTTATTGGCATTGCAAAGAATAGAGGGCGTGGGCGACATCATAGCCAAAAAACTGCTTACCCATTTTGGAACAGCAGAAGCGGTTTTTAATACAAAAGCATCGCAACTCGCTGCTATTGATGGAGTAGGATCTGTTTTGCTGAAAAATTTAAAAGATAAATCAGTTTTCGAAAAAGCGACTCAGGAACTGGAGTTTATAAAAGCAAATGAAATCAATGCGGTTTATTTTCAGGACGAAGAATATCCAGATCGGTTGAAACATTGTATTGACGGACCACTTTTATTATTCACATCTGGAAATATCAATTTAAAAAACAGAAGAATAATCAGCATTGTAGGAACGCGCCAAATTACCTCGTACGGTACTGAATTTTGTAGAAAACTGATCGAAGATTTGGCTCCACTCGATCCTATAATCGTAAGTGGTTTTGCCTACGGTGTCGATATTGTGGCGCATCAATTGGCAATGGAAAATAACCTACAAACCATTGGTGTTGTTGCTCATGGTTTAAACCAAATTTACCCGAAAACCCATAAAAAATATGTGTCGAAAGTCGAACAAAACGGTGGTTTTATGACTGAGTTTTGGAGTTCCTCCAATCCGGATAAAGAAAATTTCGTGCGAAGAAACCGGATCGTTGCAGGAATGTCTGAAGCGACGATTGTAATTGAATCTGCCGATAGAGGCGGATCGTTAATCACTGCAAACATGGCGAATGATTACAATCGTGATGTTTTTGCGGTTCCGGGACGTGTTACAGA
Organism: Flavobacterium bomense; assembly: GCF_003970355.1. Taxonomy (NCBI): domain Bacteria; kingdom Pseudomonadati; phylum Bacteroidota; class Flavobacteriia; order Flavobacteriales; family Flavobacteriaceae; genus Flavobacterium; species Flavobacterium bomense. The sequence goes on from NZ_RYDJ01000001.1 coordinate 373,541, forward strand.
TAAGTATAGCCAAGGCTGCAACAACCTCATAAAGACTCAAAAAGCAAATGTATTGACTAGTGCCGCTGATTTGGTTTATATTTTGAATTGGGACATTCAGAAGGAATCCAAACCCATACAAAAACAATTGTTTGTAAGCTTAGAGGAAGACGAACAAAAAGTATACGACTACCTCCTTAAAACAGGGAAAGAACTAATGGATATTATTGCTTTGCGCTGTGATTTTCCTATTTATAAAATCTCAGGAATGCTATTAAATATGGAATTGAAAGGCGTGATACGGCCTTTACCGGGGAAATTGTTTGAGGCGATTTGATTTTAACATATAAGTCATGAAAGCTTTAATAAAATAGTATTAAACTTAAAAAAACTTATATGTTTTAAAAATCGATTGTTTAAACCTCAAATCCTAATTTCTCTCTCACTCTTGCCAAAACTCCATTGGCAACAGCCGAAGCTTTTTGAGCACCAATTTTTAGTAAAGCATCTACTTCAGGAAGGTTGTTCATGTAATACTTGTATTTTTCTCTTTCTGTTTTGAAAGTTTCTATAATCAACTCAAACAACGCTTGTTTGGCGTGACCGTAACCGTAATTTCCATTTAAGTAATTGGCAGTCATTGTGGCTATTTGTTGTTGATTTGCCAATAATTTATAAATGGCAAACGCATTGCACGTATCCGGATTTTTAGGATCTTCCAGCGGCGTGCTGTCGGTTTCAATGCTCATAACTTGTTTGCGTAAGGACTTATCATCCAAGAATATATTGATAATATTATTAGCTGATTTACTCATTTTTCCGCCGTTAGTTCCGGGAATCAGCATGCTGTCTTCCTGAATTTTTGCTACGGGAAGTACAAAAGTCTCTCCCATTTGGTGGTTGAAACGGGACGCTACATCACGCGTGATTTCAACGTGCTGCAATTGGTCTTTTCCTACGGGTACAAACTCGGCGTCGTATAATAAAATATCTGCCGCCATCAGCATTGGATACGAAAATAAACCAGCGTTGACATCTTCCAGTCTATCCGCTTTGTCTTTGAAAGAATGCGCTAATGTCAAGCGTTGAAAAGGGAAAAAACAACTCAAATACCATGACAATTCGGCTGTTTGCGGCACATCTGATTGTCTGTAGAAAACGACTTTATCTACATTCAAACCACAGGCAAGCCAGGCTGCAGCAGTACTGTAAGTATTTGTTCTTAAAGTTTCGCCGTTTTTTATTTGCGTTATGGAATGCAAATCGGCAATGAAAAGAAACGATTCGTTTTCCGGTTTATTTGATAGTGCTATTGCGGGAATGATTGCACCAAGTAAGTTTCCTAAATGCGGTGTTCCGGTACTTTGAACGCCTGTCAGTATTTTTGCCATTATGATTTTTAACTATTACCGCAAAGTTCGCAAAGTTTTTTATTTTTTACCGCAAATTTGCAAATTATAAAAATCAAGTTACTTTAAATCGTGTTAGTAATTTCTTTTAACCATATCAGACATTTAAGTCAATAAAACCTTGATGGTTAAACGAAGATATTATAATTGAGCAGTAAATTAGAACTTATAATACTTATATGTTGAAAAACGCAAGAATATTTTTTGAGTATCATAACATCCGATTTCTTACTTTTGAACTTATGAGAGCATTAAAAATTATTTTCTGGGCGCTATGGCGTATATGGTTTTATATTTTGATGACCATTCCTATATTGGTGATGTTTCCTTTTCTGGTGCTGTCTATTTTGACGGAAAACGGGTATCCTTATTTTTTTAAGATGGCTCGTATTTGGGCAAAATTCATTCTTTTTGGCATGGGTTTTCATTATAAAATAGATAGAACACAAGCAATGGAGTGCCAAAAAAGTTACATGATTGTTGCGAATCATACCTCCATGGCTGATATTATGCTGATGCTTGTCCTGACAAGAAATCCGTTTGTTTTTGTAGGTAAAAAAGAACTTTCAAAAATTCCGTTGTTTGGCTTTTTCTATAAAAGAACCTGTATTTTGGTGGATAGAAATTCTTCAAAAAGTAAAATGGAAGTCTTTAATCGCGCTCAAAAAAGAATTAATCAAGGACTGAGTATCTGTATTTTTCCAGAAGGTGGCGTTCCATGTGATGAATCAGTCTTGCTGGACACTTTCAAAGATGGTGCTTTCCGATTGGCAATTGAGCATCAAATACCCATTGTTCCCATTACTTTTGGAGACAATAAAAAAAGATTTCCATATGCTTTTTGGGGAGGAAGTCCAGGATTTATGCGGGTAAAAATACATTCTCATGTGGAAACTTTGGGAAAAACAGGGGCAGACAGGAAACAAATTCGCGAAGAAGTACGCGAAATCATTTACGACCAATTAGTTGCTTTCGACTCTAAATAAATTTTAAAAACTGTAACTGATCCCGGAATACAACTCAATAAATAGCGGTTTAAAGTCACCAGAGTTGTTTGAAAAAGTATTTATTTGATACTTTACCATAGGTTCAAAATTAATCTGAAATGATTTTACAATTCGGTATTTAAAGCCGGTACTCACATTAGTGCTAAAATGGATTTGCTTCAAATCTGTAAATTTTCTTCGGCATCCGGATAACTACTCGAATGTATCAAGTAAACTCCTAATAGCTTTTTACAGTCAATAATTTATTGGTCTAAGCGCACAATTTTATTCAAGAATTAATTAATAACGACAGGAACTTCTACTTCTTCAAAGATATTTTCTCCATTAGCATTCTCTCCTTTATAAAATTTAAAAATATAAGAACCGGTATTGGTTACATAAAAATTAAAAGAAACCTCTGATGGTGAAGGTATTTGTTGCGTACAAACTTGACTAGTATTCACTGCCGTTTGAATGCCTATGGTTCTTACATTCAAATTTTTGTCATAATAAATCCCTTGAAATAAATGACATTCGGTTGGTCTTGTATATTTTAATTTTATCTCATAGGTATTTCCCAATATGAATTTTTCAGGTAATGTATAGCTATCTATAGGCAGCACTTCAAAGCTATAAGAATCTTGATTATCATTATCAATGGAACATCCGGTCAAGGTTGTAATGAACAGAATAAAAAGCACAATTTTTTTCATTTCTTAATTTTTTAAATTTATACAATTCAGTTTCTTAATTGAATTCTAAGCTGTTTTGCAAAAGATCAAAATTTCAACAAAAGGTTGCGTGTAAAAATAAAAAAATCCGTCTCGTTTTTTAGGTACGAGACGGGTTTTACTTTTTATGCTTCTGCCAATTCTTTTATTCTGGCTTTAATCTTTTCTTCTAATTCATCCGCTAATTCCGGATTGTCTTTAATCAAAGACTTAACAGCATCCCGACCTTGTCCTAATTTAGTTTCACCGTAACTGAACCAAGATCCTGCTTTTTTGATGATTTCAAACTCAACAGCAAGATCAAGAATCTCTCCTGTTTTTGAAATTCCTTCCCCATACATGATGTCAAATTCCGCGATTTTAAATGGCGGAGCGACTTTGTTTTTCACCACTTTTACTTTGGTTCTGTTCCCAAGGACGTTATCTCCATCTTTAATTTGAGTAGAACGACGAATATCCAAACGAATCGAAGCATAAAACTTCAATGCATTTCCTCCCGTTGTCGTTTCTGGATTTCCAAACATCACACCAATTTTCTCTCTCAATTGATTAATAAAGAAAACTGTACAGTTTGTTTTACTGATGGTTCCCGTTAATTTACGCAATGCTTGAGACATTAAACGGGCGTGTAATCCCATTTTAGAATCTCCCATTTCGCCTTCAATTTCACTTTTTGGAGTCAAAGCTGCAACCGAGTCAATGACAACAATGTCAATTGCTCCGGAACGAATCAAGTTCTCCGCAATTTCTAACGCTTGTTCTCCATTATCAGGTTGTGATATGATTAAGTTTTCAATATCTACGCCTAATTTCTCCGCATAGTTTCTGTCGAAAGCATGTTCTGCATCAATAAAAGCTGCAATTCCACCTGCTTTTTGAGCTTCAGCAATAGCATGAAGCGTCAATGTGGTTTTTCCAGAAGATTCCGGACCGTATATTTCAATAATTCTACCTCTTGGATAGCCTCCAACTCCTAATGCCAAATCGATTCCTAAAGACCCGGAAGAAATAGTTTCTACTTCTTCAATGGCTTTGTCGCCCATTTTCATTACTGTCCCTTTTCCGTAGGTTTTGTCTAATTTATCAAGCGTAAGTTGTAGCGCTTTTAATTTAGATTCTTTCTCTGAACTCATCTTCTCTTTTACCTTTTCTTTCATCTATTTGTATTGGTTTATAACTGTAAGAAACTGACAGGATGATTACTTATCCCATAATTTCATTTGTATATTGAATATATGTTTTGTAAAAATACTTCTTTTTTGATTTAAAATTTTCTCTTTCAAGAATATTTTAAATCTATTTATCAATTAAAAATAGTCAGTTGTATTTTGCTTCTTACACGAACAACGCTTTTAATTCGGTTGCATCATGGGGGTTCATTTTTCCGGCTAAAACTAAACTCAGCTGTTTGCGTCGCAATGCAGCTTCAAAACGTTGTTTTTCTATTTCGGTTTCCGGAACAATTTGGGGTACTTCAACGGGTCTTCCCGTATCGTCTACTGCCACAAAAGTGTAGATCGCTTCATTGGCTTTGGTTTTATTACCGGATTCTCTGTCTTCAACCCAAATGTCAATGAATATTTCCATTGAACTTTTGAAAGCTCTGGAAACTTTAGCTTCAACAGTAACGACACTTCCCAACGGAATGGCTCTGTTGAATGCAACGTGATTTACGGATGCTGTAACTACAATTCTTCGGGAATGTCTGCGTGCCGCTATACTTGCTGCGCGATCCATACGGGCTAATAATTCGCCACCAAAAAGATTGTTCAAAGGATTGGTCTCGCTTGGTAAAACCAAATCAGTTAATATCGTCAGGGATTCTGAAGGGTGTTTTGGTGTCATTTTTTTATTTAAAAAGGAGTTGTTCAAAATAATAAGTTGTAAAGTCTAGTTTAACCAATAAACAGCCAATATTGCAGGGATAAAATAAATGACAATCGTTCTGGCTCCATCATAATCTTTGGCCAATCGCTGTCCGAAAAGCAACATCAACAACGTGATACAAGAGAAAACGGCTCCGTAAAAACCAAAAATCCTTCCGTTGTTTACGAATAATTCGATGCAACCCACCACACATAAAATACCGGAAATTAATTCTAAAATCAAGATATTTAGTAGTGCTAAAGGTACATGGTTTTTTAATGGTGTTTTAGCGAAATGACCTTTTAACCATTCGACATTATCTTTCCAATAAAACAATTTGTCGTATCCGGACTGTAGGAAAGTGATGGCCAGGAAAATTAAAATTAAAATAGAAGTAATATTGTTCATTTTTTTATTTTTTGTGAATTAAACGAGTAAGTTTTATTGATAAATCGGTTAAAATAATTTTAGCGTTTCCGTTGCGTTCAATGTGATACATTGCCTCTGAAAGTTCTTTAAAAATATCATTTATGTTGTTGCCATTTACAAAAGGTGCAAAATTCTCCAGTTTGAATTTTTCCACTTGTGGTTCCATGTAGACTAAACTTGGCGTTTGGTAATTGAGCAACAAGGCCTGACGAAACATATCAATACAAAAATGTAAAAACTTTTTTTGGGTTTCTCTTCCCAAACCAGCAATTTGCTCGCTCCACTGGATCAAATCCTGAATGGCAGCGGCGTTTCCTTTTGCTCTAAAAGCCGCACGAACCCAATCGACAAACCATTTTTCAAAAAAAACTGATTCGCTGTCCGGTTGTATTAATTGCAATGCTTTATTGAAATTTCCTTGTGCTTGATGCGCTATTTTTAAAGCTATTTTAGAATCCGTATTTTCTTTTGAAACCAAAGCCTCCGCAATGACAGTTTCACTCAAACCATTAAAATGTAGTACTTGGCAACGGGAACGAATCGTTTGAATAATATCTTCTTCATTTTCTGAAATCAGGATAAAAACCGTTCTGTCTGTAGGTTCTTCCAATAATTTCAGTAATTTATTAGAAGCAGCGATATTCAATTTATCAGCCATCCAAATAATCATTATTTTGTATCCGCCTTCATAAGATTTTAAAGCCAGCGATTTCAAGATTTCCTGCGCATCATCGACCCTAATTTCTCCTTGCTTGTTTTTAACACCTAGCATTTGGTACCAATCAAACAAACTTCCGTACGGATTTTGTTCTATAAACTGTCGCCATTCCGTTATGAAATCAATGCTTTTGGGTTTTGTTTTTACTTCTTCAGTACTGACAGTCGGGTAAATAAAATGCAAATCAGGATGGGAAGTTTTCTGAAATTTCAGGTTGCACGCTTCATTTGAACCGGAATTCTCTCCGTTTTGATTGCTGCAAATGATGTATTGTGCATACGCAATCGCCATGGGTAAAGTGCCACTGCCTTCCGGACCTACGAACAGTTGTGCGTGGGGAATTCTGCCCAAATCAGCACTTTTTGTCAAATGACTTTTGATGTGTTCTTGTCCTAAAATTTCTGAAAATTGCATGAAGCAAAGATAGCAGAAAATGGTGTAGTCTAAAATTTTAGCAGGCAAAGTTTCAGCAGAAGCTAGTTTATAGAAGTGCCAATTTATGTTTTATTTTTAAAATTTAACAGGCCTTTATCTAAAATAATATCTAGATAAATTGATAAATAAAAGCATTATTTATTAATTTACATCGATTTCGTTGCTAAAAATTGATTTTATATGATTTTCTCTAATTTATTAATAATTTAAAAGTTCTATATTTGTTACTCTTTCAAAAAAAATAAACTAAAAAACAGACTGATGAAAACCATAAGTGATTTCAATTTTGCAAATAAAAAAGCCATAATTCGGGTTGATTTTAATGTGCCTTTGGACGAAAAGTTCAATGTAACGGATGCCACGCGTATTGAAGCTGCAAAACCTACTATTGACGCGATTCTTGCGCAAGGCGGAAGCGTGATTTTGATGTCGCATTTAGGTCGGCCAAAAGGAGTGGAAGAAAAATACTCTTTGAAACACATTTTGAAAACAACTGCTGAAATTCTTGGAGTTTCGGTTCAGTTCGCTTCAAACTGTATTGGTTCAGAGGCGAAAGCTGCAGCTGAAAAATTGCAGGCTGGAGAAGTTTTATTGTTAGAAAATTTACGTTTTCACAGCGAAGAAGAAGCGGGTGATGTTGCTTTTGCAAAAGAACTGGCGTCACTTGGTGATATTTTTGTAAACGACGCTTTTGGTACAGCGCATAGAGCGCACGCATCGACTACAATTATTGCGCAGTTTTTTCCAAGCGAAAAATGTTTTGGATTATTATTGGCCAAAGAAATAGAAAGCTTGAACAAAGTTTTAAAAAACAGCGAAAAACCAGTAACAGCAGTCCTTGGTGGATCAAAAGTATCTTCTAAAATTACCGTAATCGAGAATATTCTGGATAAAGTAGACCACATGATTATTGGTGGCGGAATGACTTTTACTTTTGTGAAAGCATTAGGCGGTAAAATTGGAGATTCAATTTGTGAAGATGACAAACAAGAATTGGCTTTGGAAATCTTGAGATTAGCCAAAGAAAAAGGAGTTCAAATCCATATTCCGGTTGATGTTGTAGCGGCAAATGCTTTTTCAAATGATGCTCAAACCCAAATTGTGGATGTCAAAGCAATTCCTGACGGGTGGCAAGGATTGGATGCTGGACCAAAATCATTGGAAAACTTCAAAAAAGTAATCATGGATTCTAAAACGATTCTTTGGAACGGTCCATTGGGTGTTTTTGAAATGGAAAATTTTGCTAACGGAACAATTACATTGGGCAACTTTATTGCAGAATCTACTGCAAACGGAGCATTCTCTCTTGTAGGTGGAGGGGATTCAGTGGCAGCTGTAAAACAATTTGGGCTGGAAGATAAAGTGAGTTATGTTTCTACAGGCGGAGGAGCAATGCTGGAAATGCTCGAAGGCAGAGTGTTACCCGGAATTGCAGCTATTTTAGACTAATAAATGCAGTAAAATTAAAATAAAAGCCGTTTGATATCTAAATAGCATTCAAATCAAACAGCTGTTTTATCACATGTATAAAAACCTTAGCGATACCTTATGTATCGCTGAGGTTTTTTTTAAGTTTCACAATTGGATCTTTAAAGTAATTTTACCCACAAACGATTAGAAATTCAGTGCCAAGGACTGAAAAATTATATTTTTAACAATATTTAAAGAAAATTTTAGTTTTAACCTCTTAAGTTTGTAAAAATAAGACTTCTAATCATTTGGATTATAGGTCTTTGATCTTTTAAATATGACTATAAAAAATACCACATTATCGTTTTTTCTGTTGCTATCAATTCATTTATTTTCGCAGAAAGCAACTGAAAACAAAGCATTTGAAAAAATTGATGCAAAATTATCCTATTTAGATTCCATTAAGAATTCCTTTGTTGAATATGATCTGGCATCTTGTGTAGACAGTTTATGGATGAATGAAATGACCAACTTAGATTTATATAATGATCTTACAGAAGACATCGAAAATATAAATATAGATGAAAAAGTAGATTATGAGTTACCAACAGCACTGCTGAAAGAAAGATTGGCGGCAATGAATGCAAAATCGCCGTTTAATATTGCGTACAATCAAGGTCTGGAAAACATTATTAAATCATTTTTAAAATACCGAAAAAAATCTTTTGAACGATTAATGGCCACTTCGGAATATTATTTCCCCATGTTTGAGGAGGCTTTGGCCAAACAAAATATTCCCTTGGAGATAAAATATTTAGCCGTTGTGGAATCTGCTTTAAATCCAAAAGCAGTTTCAAAAATGGGAGCAACTGGACTGTGGCAATTTATGTATCAAACCGGAAAACAATATGGGTTGAAAATTGATTCGTATGTGGATGAACGCAGCGATCCCTTAAAAGCTACCGAGGCAGCAGCGCAATATATGACCAATATGTACAAAATATTTGGAGATTGGGATTTGGTTTTGGCCTCTTATAACTCTGGTCCGGGAAATGTTTCCAAAGCTATCAGACGTTCCGGTGGTCAGCAAAATTATTGGAATATCAGGAAAAATCTTCCCAGAGAAACCCAAGGATATGTACCTGCTTTCTTAGCAACCATGTATCTTTATGAATACCATAAGGAACACGGAATCGTGCCCCAGCGGGCTACCATAAAGCATTTTACTACGGATACTATCCTGATCAAGAAGCAAATTACATTCAAGCAAATATCAGATTTACTTGATGTTCCAGTAGTTCAATTGCAGGTTTTAAATCCCTCCTACAAGCTTGATATAATTCCTTTTTATCATGATCAAAATCATTATTTGAGATTGCCACAAGAAAAAATTGCTGTTTTTGCCTCTAATGAAGGTCCGATTTATGCCTATACAGAATACGAATCCAGCAAACGAGAGAAGCCCTATTTTGCCACAAAAACAACACCCAAAAAAGAACGTGAAGATACTGGCAATCAAAGAATAGCGCAATCCCAGACAACCCAGTATTACAAGGTAAAAAAAGGAGATAATCTGGGAGCTATTGCCAGTAAATACAATGTTAGCATTGCTGATTTAAGACAATGGAATGCGCTAAGCAGCAATGTTATCGCGTATGGTAAAAACCTAAAAATTAGTAGCAACGAAGCGGTTGTTTCTAATGAAGTAATAAAGAATTCAGATCCAATACAAGCCCTTTCTGAGAAGCAAGTTGCCGCCTCATTAGAGGCAAACGCAGCTGTAGCATCTACTGAAAGCAAGGCGTATTATATAGTTCAAAAAGGAGATAATTTAGAGCGCATTGCTAAGAAATTTGGCACCTCTCCGTCTACTCTGAAACAATGGAATAAAATTTCCGGGCAGACAATTATTTTAGGGAGTTCTTTGATTGTCGCCAAAGAGGAACCTGTAATAAATACAAATAAAGCAACGATAAGTTACTTTAATAAAAAAATAAATGGTTCCGGATTATCCCAGAAAGAAACCGTTGATTACTATGTAAAAAAAGGGGATTCGTTGTATAGTATATCAAAAAAATATCCAGGCGTAACCATTTCTGACCTGAAAAAATGGAACGGTATTCGCGGGGAAGTACTCAAACCAGGAATGAAACTTAAAATTAACGGATAATAGAATAATCTTATCTAAATTTGGGTTTTATTTTATAATTGAAATACAATGAATAAAGCCCTTCTTTTATTGCTTCTTACTGCCATTTTGCTGGGTTCTTGCAACCAAAAAAAGGATCCCCAACCGCGTGCTACAACAGGAAAAATTAATACTATTTCAGTTATCATAGACGACCAGTTGTGGAATGGTGAGATTGGCGACAGTATTCGAAATAAATTTGCCTCCGCCGTTATAGGATTGCCTGAGGAGGAACCTCTTTTTACGATAAATCAATATCCTACTAAAATTTTAGAAGGATTTATGACGGACAGCCGTACGATTATCGTAGTCAAAAAAGAAGAGCAAAATAAATTTGAAATTAAAAAAAATCAATACGCATCACCCCAAAATGTGTTTCATATTTCCGGAAAAACAAGTGTAGATATTCTAGAAATAATAGCGAAAAATTCGCCAAAAATAATTGAAATTATTAAGGAAACTGAAATTTCCGAAAACCAACGCATTATAAAACAGTCTATTCTTAATCCAAAAATCATCAAGAATAAATTTCAAATTTCGATTAATATTCCTTCTTCATATCAATACGTCCTTCATAAACCGCTTTTTATATGGTTAAAAAATGAAATTATAAGCGGCAACACGAGTTTGTTGATTTATCAAGTTCCTATAAATGTCATCACTAAAAAGGATACAGATCTGATCACGAATATTATTAAAATGAGGGATTCTATTGGCAATCTTTACATCAGCGGAAAAGAGAATAATACTGCAATGATTACCGGAGAAAGCTATTCGCCTTATTTTTTTAAGATCAGTCTGGACGGAAAGGAAACGTATGAAACAAAAGGAACTTGGGAATTGAAAAACGATTTTATGTCAGGCCCTTTTATTAATTATGCTATTCTGGATACAGAGCACAACAGGATTTTAGTTTTGGAAGGCTTTTGTTATGCGCCCTCCAAAGAAAAAAGAGACTTAATGCATGAGTTAGAAGCCATCATAAAATCAGTTGAGGTTTTGAAAAAATAGTTTTATTTTCTTTTATTTGCAGTCTAATAAAAACTAAAAAAAATAAAATGTTAAAATGGAGTATAAAGTCGTTTAAGGAACTTTCTGTGGATGAGTTATACGATCTGCTGAGATTGAGAAGCGAGATTTTCGTGGTGGAGCAAAACTGTGTATATCTCGATCTAGATGGAAAGGACAAACTAGCTCTGCATCTTATTGGGGAATTTGAAGGTAAAATTGTAGCGCATTCCAGACTTTTCAAACCAGGAATCAGTTTTGACAATGCCTCAATTGGCCGAGTAACAGTTGATTCAAATTACCGCGACAGAAAATGGGGTCATGACTTAATGCGGGAATCTATTGCAGGAATAGCGCATCATTTTGGCGAAAGCCACATCACTATTGGAGCGCAATTGTACCTAAAGAAATTCTATGAGAGTCATGGTTTTGTGCAAACCAGTGAAATGTATCTCGAAGACGATATTCCGCATATTGAGATGAAAAGTGGGGAACTAAATTTTTAGAATCAGAAACTCAACTCTGCGGTCTAATGCTTCTCCTTGACCTAAGGGAAATTTGTTTCCGTTTCCTATATAATGCATCCTAAGGCTGTTTACGCCTTTATTTATCAAGTATTTATAGACGTTTTTTGCACGGTTCAAGGAAAGCTTGCGTTCTCGGGTTCCCTTATCTATGGCATCCAGGTAATAACTGGGCGTGCAACAAACGTGGCCTCTGATTTCGAATTCCAACGTTTTTTGTTGCTGCAAAAGAACCACAATCTTGTCTAATTCTTTCTTAGATTTCTCCGTTAATGTGCTGCTGCCAAGTGGAAAAAGGATATTTTCCAGATAAATACGGTCGCCTACTTTATGCTTCTTCTGAAACGAATTGTAAATGCCGTTTCCAAAACTGTTTTTCTTGACAAGAAACAAGTCGACTCGCCTGTTTTTAGAACGGGTTTCGGATAGGTTTTCTATCATATCTTTTTTCAGAATCACGCGGCCTTTGCCTTCAATAATGACAATTTTGTTTTTACTGAAACCATTTTGGATAAGTATATTTTGTACCGTAATTACTCTGTTTTTTGATAATTCATAATTATAATCGTTAGCACCCCGGTCATCACAATACCCATAAATTTGTATCGATTCTACTTTTGAGGTATCTGTGTTTTTTATAAAATCGACTATCGTTTGTATTTGGTCGTTATAAAGTGTGAATTTGTCAAATTCAAAATAAACCGTTTCTATAGGTTGCCACTGAGCTGATACGTAGCTCGAAAAAAGTAATAGCACTATGGAGAACGATTTTTTCATTTTAAGATAGACTGATACTCCATATTGGAATTCAAAATAGTAATGGCCCGTTTGATTTCAGAATTATTTTTGATGTAATACTGATACAGCCCTTCCTGATATTGATAGCGTTTAATGATTTCATCGACCATCAGGTTTTTGATTTCTTTTTGGTTTTTGTCCAATAAGGCATTTTCGCTTTTTTGAAGCGCAACACTTAATTGTTGATATTCTACCAGAATAGATTCCTCTAGTTTTTCTTTTTTGGCCATAGCCAAAGTGTTTTTCAAGGCCAATTCCGTTTCCGTGTCAAAGGAGAATTTTTGTGTTTTTAGGAACTGTTTGAACTCTAAATACTCCACATCAGAAATAACAGGAATGCGATTTCCTAAATTTGGATTTTTATAATAATACGTCGTGGCATAGTTAAAAATCCCGTCGTTGTGAAGCAAAGCATTTGCTATCGGACTTAATTTAGTTTCTTCCAGTTCTACATCCGGCTGAATTCCTCCGCCGTCATAAACGGTTCTGCCTTTTCTGGTTTTAAAGGCATTATAGTTTTTCTCCTCTGTTTTTAGAACCATTCCGTTTTTGTTTTTTCGTGAATAATCTAAAGCTTGAATGCATCTTCCGGATGGCGTGTAATAACGGGAAATGGTTACTTTTAGTTGTGTACCATACGTTAAATCTACCGGTCTTTGCACGAGTCCTTTCCCAAAACTGCGGCTACCCACCACTACAGCACGATCTAAATCTTGAAGTGCGCCAGCCACGATTTCGGATGCTGAAGCGCTGTGACCGTTAACAAGTATTATCAAAGGAATGTCAGTATCTACAGGGTCTTTGGTTGTTTTATATGTGCTGTTGTGTTGCTCTATTTTTGATTTTGTAGTAACAATAATTTCGTTTTTTGGAACAAATAAATTACAAATATTCACGGCTTCATTCAAGAGTCCGCCCGGATTGTCTCGGACATCCAGTATAATGCGTTCGGCACCTTCTTTTTTGAGTTGTTCTAAGGCTTCTTTGGTTTCCAAGGACGCTTTTTTATTAAAATGCGATAATACGATATAGCCGGTCTTGTCGTCTATTTTTGCAAAAAAGGGCACCGATTTGATTTCGACTTCGTCCAGGATAATCTGGGTACTTTGTACTTTTCCTTGTCGGATGTATTTGAGGTCTATTTTGGTGTTTTTGGTACCTTTGAAAAGCTGAGAGGCCTCGTCTTTAAAATCAGACAAAAGGACATCGCCCACTTGAATAATTTCGTCACCGGCTTTCAGGCCAGCTTTGTCGGCGGGAAAATTTTTATAGGGCTCTTTAACGATCAATTTATCTTCTTTTCGAGTCAGTAAAGCGCCTATTCCGGTATATTCTCCAGTGTTGTTTATCTTGAATCGCACTACATCCTGCTCGTTGAAATATACGGTGTATGGGTCTAAATTAACCAGCATTCCTTTGATGGCCTTGTCCATTAATTCTCCAGGATTCGTTTCATCGACATAATTTCGGTTTAATTCCTTGAAAAGGGTCGTGAATATCTCGATTTGCTTGGCGATTTCAAAAAAATCATCTTTGAAGCTGGTTCCAATAAACAGAAATACCGAAGCGACAAGGGGAATTAAGAATTTTTTTTTGAGGAAGCTCATAGGTTTAATTAACTAAATTTGAGACCACTAAAATAACAATAAATCACGAAATAATGATGCAGGACTGAATCTAAAGGTGATTTTGTTTAATTGGGATAGGTGAATTGTTTATATTTCAGAAATAGAATCGCTTTCGGATACTGGTTTTTTAATGTTTTGAGCAACAAATTTCTCAAACAATTGAATGGTTTTGGCATTAATTTCGGCGTACGTCAATCTGTCTTTAGTTTGATAAAAAAACATAAAGGAATAGGGTTGGTCCAGATGGTCAATCAAAAGGTGTTTGTTCAGCCGGTAGGTTTCGCGCAGGACGCGTTTGAAATAATTGCGGTCTACGGCTTTCTTGAAATTCTTTTTGGAAACCGAAACTCCCATTTTTATTTTTTCTCCCGTCCCGAAGTTTCGGGATTCGGGATCGCCAAAAGAGCTGGCTTTATACACCAATCGCAACGGATATTTTGATACTGATTTCCCTTCGGTAAACAATAATCCAATAGTGGTCTTGCTTTTTAGTTTTTCGTTTTTTGAGTAAGTAAAATTCATTTTAATAGAAAAAAGGACATGGATTTTGACTGGCAAAGTTACGATTAAAGGTTGAGTCCATATATTGTTTGGGATTTAAAATCGGGCTAAAAATATATTTCTTACTTTTACGGCAAATTTTTAAAGCATGGAAAAACTAATTTCGTATCCCATATCCGTAATCTATTATTTATGTTTTGGTCTTACCTTGGTTATTTTTCACCCAATTCAATGGGTTTGCTTTCACGTTTTTGGGTATCAAGCCCATAAAATAAGTGTCGATTATTTAAATTTTTCTCTGATTTTGTGCACAAGACTGTTAGGAACATCGTACCGGTTTGAAAATGTGGAAAGCATCCCAAAAAATGTTCCGTTAATTTTCGTGTCCAATCATCAAAGTATGTACGATATTATTGCTATGATTTGGTTTTTTCGCCGATTTCATTGTAAATTTGTCAGTAAAAAAGAATTGGGAAGTGGGATTCCCAGTGTGTCGTTTAATTTACGACATGGTGGTTCTGCTCTTATTGATCGTAGAGATCCCAAGCAAGCCATTCCTGCGATCAAAAATTTGTCTGAATATATTGAAAAACACAATCGTTGCGCAGTTATTTTTCCGGAAGGAACACGAAGCAAGACTGGGAAGCCAAAGGAATTTGCGCAAAGCGGATTCAAAATTTTATGCAAATACGCGCCTTCAGCTTATGTAGTTCCGATAAGCATAAACAATTCTTGGATAATTGTTAAATATGGGTTTTTCCCTTTAGGTTTAGGAAATCGCCTTACCTTTGTAGTTCATAAGCCATTAGCGGTTAAAGATTATAATTTTTCTGATTTGATCGAAAAAACAGAAAAAGCAGTTGTTCAAGGAATAAAAATTTAATTTATATATAATGTCAATAAAAAACATTCGATTAGAAGTAATGCAGTTTTTGGAAAAAAACGTAGATAGCTTTGTCGATCAGTATCTGATACCAGTAGAAAAAATATGGCAACCAACGGATTTTTTGCCTAATTCTCAAAGTGATACTTTTTTTGATGAGGTCAAAGAATTGCGTGAAATTGCAAAAGAATTACCCTATGATTTTTGGGTAACTTTAGTAGGTGACACGATTACTGAAGAAGCCTTACCGACCTACGAATCTTGGTTAATGGACGTAGACGGAATAGATAATGTAGAGCGAAACGGTTGGTCCAAATGGATCCGACAATGGACTGGAGAGGAAAATCGTCATGGCGACATGCTCAACAAATATCTGTATTTATCAGGTCGCGTGAATATGCGTGAAGTAGAAATGACTACCCAACACCTCATCAACGATGGTTTTGACATAGGAACCGGAAGAGACCCTTATAAAAACTTTGTTTATACTAGTTTTCAAGAGTTGGCAACCTATGTTTCCCATAACCGAGTAGCGCAAATGGCTAAGAAATATGGGGATAACAAATTGTCTAAAATGTGCAAAATGATTGCGGGTGATGAGATGCGCCACCATCATGCTTACAGTGAGTTTGTAACTCGTATTTTTCAGGTGGATCCTAGCGAAATGATGCTTGCGTTTCAATATATGATGAAAGCAAAAATCGTTATGCCAGCACATTTCTTAAGAGAATCCGGTGAAAAAATAAGTACTGCTTTCGAACAGTTTTCGGATTCGGCACAACGAATCGGGGTGTACACTGCAGCGGATTATGTAGACATTATGCAAAAATTAATTGACAAATGGGAAATTGATAAAATTACAGGCTTAACTGATGAAGCAGAAAAAGCCCGGGATTATTTGATGAAATTACCCGGAAGAATGGCACGAATTTCTGAGCGATTGGTCATTCCGAAAGAATCCCATATTTTCAAATGGGTAGAACCCGCTTTAGTACGATAGCTTTTTGAATGCAAAAATAAAGAATAAAAAAGTTGAATTTTGAAGTTACAGAACTTTGAAATTCAACTTTTTTTTAAAAGTATATAAAGAATGATAAATGCAGATTTAATTCGAAAAACGATTCTTTTTGTAAAGGAAAAACTAAAAAATGCCGAAGGCGGACACGATTGGTTTCATATTGAAAGAGTGTTTAAAAATTCCGTTTTGATTGCTAGAAAAGAAGCTTGTGATCCCACGGTGGTTCAATTGGGTGCTTTGCTGCATGATATTGCCGATAGTAAGTTTCATGACGGTGACGAAACTGTAGGGCCAAAACTAGCGAGATCATTTTTAGAATCAGAAAATGTTGACGCAGATACCATTGTACATGTGGTCAAGATCATTGAAAACATCTCATACAAAGGCGGTAATTTCGAAAAGAAATTCTCCTCCATAGAACTAGATGTGGTTCAGGATGCGGACCGATTAGATGCGATTGGCGCCATTGGAATTGCCAGAACATTCAATTATGGCGGATTTAAAAACAGAGCGATCTACGACCCTAAAATTGCTCCAAATTTCAACATGACCAAGGAAGAATACAAGAAGAACGATTCTCCAACGCTCAATCATTTTTACGAAAAATTATTGCTTTTGAAAGATAAGATGAATACCGAGGCGGGAAAACAAATTGCACAAGAAAGACACCAGTATATGGAAGGATTTCTAGCGCAGTTTTATGCGGAATGGGAAGGGGAGAAGTAAGTAAACAGTGTTCAGTTTTAGTATTCAGTTTGTTGACGTCCAAATACTGCAACTTTAATTAAAAAAGATCGATTTCAGTCTTGCCTTACACCCAAGCCATGAACTGATTACTAAATTCTGGTCCCTAACCACTATTTTTAAATTTCAGATATTTTTTGGATTGCTGGTTTTTTAAATCAAAAATCAGTCCCGATAGTTATCGGGATTAATCAAAAATCTTAAATCGAAATCCCTTTTGCTTTCATTTCCAAAATCACATCCGAAGCATTCTTAAAAGTGGGCGCTTGCTCAATAATAGTTCCTACTCTTTTTTTATTGAGTTTAAAAGTGATGTCGTTCTCCGTTGTAAACAGTAAGGCAGTTAAAAATGGATTGTTCATAAAAGGCGCTAATACCATAAAAGTTTCGTCAAGAGTATGAAAACTTTCTATTTCTTCGGTTTTATAACGCGCCGTAACGGAAAGGCTGAACACGTCACTTTCTGACAAAACGGGACGAACGTAGATATTTTTCAGTTCGGTGTCACCAATGGTTTTGGCAAGTGTTAGTTTGGCGTAAGTGCCATTTTGGATGCTTTCTTTTACATTTTCCCAGAAAAGTGCAAATACAGGTTGGAAGGACATTGGTTTAATTTTAGATGGTTATATTCCGAAAGAGGATTGCAAAATTAAGTCTTGTCAAGCAGATAATCTGTTTTTTGAGCAAAGATTATTTTAAAGGAACATCATTTATAAACTAAAAAGAGAACCAACGTGGTTCTCTTTTGTTATTATTTCCCCGTAAACACTGCTTTTCTTTTCTCTAAAAATGCAGCTGTTCCTTCTTTAAAATCTTCGGTTCCAAAACATTTTCCAAAAGCTTTTATTTCGGTTTCATAGCCATTTTTTCCTTCTTTAAAATTAGCATTGACGGCTTTTATGGCTTTGCCAATAGCATACGGAGAATTTTTTATTATTTTATGGGCTACACTCACACAGTAATCTAAAAGTTCAGCTTCAGGGACTACGTGATTCACCAGTCCCGTTCTGTAAGCATCTTGCGCTGTTACCATTCCTGCGGTCATAATCATTTCCATTGCGCGTCCTTTTCCTATCAATTGTGGCAAACGTTGCGTTCCTCCGTAACCCGGAATTACACCCAGCGAAACTTCAGGTAATCCCATTTTTGCATTTTCTGAAGCTACTCTGAAATGACACGCCATGGCTAATTCTAATCCGCCGCCCAATGCAAAACCATTAACGGCTGCGATTACGGGTTTTTTTAAATTTTCTATGAAATCAAATAATTTTTCTTGTCCTTCAGCGGCCAATTGCGTTCCTTCTTCAACTGAAAAAGCAGCAAATTCAGAGATATCCGCTCCCGCCACAAAAGCTTTTTCACCGCTTCCCGTTAAAATAATAACATGAATTTCATCATTTTTCCCTAATGTTTTGAAAGCTTTATTCAAATCAGAAATCGTGGCAACATTCAACGCATTTAGTTTTGTAGCACGATTAATGGTAATCGTTGCAATGTTATTTTCGGTTGCAATTAAAAGATTTTCGTAGTTCATAATTGTATTTTTAGGTGTTAATTATTGGAAGCGAAACCGTAAAAGTAGTTCCTTTTCCATATTCAGTTTCAAAGGTAATCGTTCCTTTATAATTTTCGATAATGTTTTTTATAATTCCAAGACCAAGACCCATTCCGCTACTTTTAGTGGTAAATTTTGGTTCGAATATACGGTCAATATCTTTGAGTTGAATCCCAATTCCATTATCGGTAACAGTAATTAATACGTTGTTTGCTGCTTTATGGATACGGAGAACTACTGATTTTTTTTCTTGTTGTTCCGGAATAGACTGAATAGCATTTTTAGCCAGGTTCGTGATAATCCGGATCAGTTGGGTACGGTCAATTTTCGAAATAATTTCAGGAGAATCGCTTTGAAATTCAATGTAGTCTTCATTGAAAATGTCCATCGCAAGTTCTACTACGGCAACAACATTCAAGGTTTCGTTTTGCTGTGCCGGCATTGATGCAAAATTTGAAAACGCAGAGGCAACGGCACTCATGGTGTCAATTTGTTGAATTAAAGTTTCGGAGTAATCGTTCATTTTTTGTTTTACATTGGCATCGTTTGGATCAAATTTTCGTTGAAAACTCTGTACTGTTAATCGCATTGGCGTAAGCGGATTTTTGATTTCATGGGCGACCTGTTTGGCCATTTCGCGCCACGCTTCTTCTCGTTCGCTTTGGGCCAGTTTAATGGCGCTTTTCTCCAGTTTGTCCACCATTCCGTTGTAGGCATTGATCAATAAGTTGATTTCCTTACTGTTTGCTTCCAGAACAATTTTTTCATTTTTTTGATTTAAACTCGTTCCACTTAACTTATCTGATATTGTTTTTAATGATTTTGTAATGTAAGAGGAAAGGAAATAAGCGACAGCAAAAGCAATAATAAGCATAAAAGCATACACCTGTCCCAGACGAATTAGGAAACTTTTTAATTCGTTTTCATAATATCCATCATCTTCTACATAAGGTAAGTTCAATATCCCCAGTGGTTTGAATTTATGATCTTTGATTTGGCTGAAAGCGGAACGGTTCTTTTTGCCATCTATAGTTTTAATATCAACGTATCTTTTTTCGATAGAAGAACGAACTAGTTTTAAAATGTATTTTGGAATAGGAGGCGCCACTATATCCACAGAAAAAGACTCTTTAGAAGACTTTAGTAATTTTCCGTCCAGACCATAGATGTTTATTTCCGCATTATGAATGTGGGCTAATTCATGGATTTTATCTTTAAAAATCAAACTTAAATTGGCAGAATTTAAAGGATATGTAGTGGTAGAGAGTACATAATTGATGTGCTCTTTTACAGAATTCTCATTGCGTTCTAAGCGTTCTTGGTGGTACTCTTTGGCTTCGTTTTTAAATTGAATGATGGATATAGAAGCTAATAAAACAGACGCTATTAATATCAACACAATCATCGAAAGGAAGATTCTGATTCGTAACGAGAGCATTGCTATTTTGAAGCTTTTGAACATAATTAAGATTGATTTCTTTGTCGAATCCGTTTGTAAAATTTAAAACCCAACATAATTAAAATGGAAAACAAAAAGATTCCAATTACACCATAAATCCAGTTCACTGCATCTTTGACAATGATTAAAAAAACGACTGCAAATAAAATTATGGTCGCACCTTCATTCCACAACCGCATAAAGTTTGAACTGTATTTTATTTCATCATTTTGCAAATGATTGTAAATTTGTTGGCATTTTCCATGGTATAAATAAAGTGCAAAAACAAAGCCAAATTTTACTTGCATATAATCTAACTGAATTAAACTTGGATTCAGATAAAGTAATGAAAAGGCAAATATACTCGCTAAAACAGCCGAAGGCCAAGTGATAATATACCACAAGCGATAGGTCATTATTTTGTATTGTTTTTGCAGAATTTCTTTCTCTGGCGAGGGTTTATCTGCCGCTTCAATTTGGTACACGAACAAGCGTACAATATAAAACAATCCTGCAAACCATGTAATTACAAAGATGAGGTGCAGAGATTTAAGGTAATTATAGTATTCCATCGTTAGTTTGAATCAGTTTTGTATTCATTTCTTTTTTTAGAAAATAGCCAGTTAGTATTGTTGATAAGATATCTGCAATTGGGAATGCAAACCACACTCCAAAAATACCTAAAAAATTTGGTAGAATGAGCACTAACGGAATCAGGAAAAATCCTTGTTTACTTAACGTCAAAAGCAGTGCTTTTTTTGCCTTTCCTGCAGCTTGAAAATAAGCCGCACCAATGAGCTGAACAGCAATAATTGGCGAAGCTGCAAATACCCAGCGCAACGCTTCCGGAGTTTGGTCGATTACAAGTGGATCTGTAGTAAAAATAGCAACGATAGGCTTTGCAAAGATTAGAATAACCACAAAAATAAGCGAGGCGAGAAATGCGGCATATTTTATGGATAGTTGCACACTTTCTTTCACTCTTTCATAATTTCCTGCACCGTAATTGAAACCGGCAATTGGCAGAAATCCTTGCGTAATTCCCAGGATAGGAAACAAGGAAAACATCAGCATTCGACTGATAATTCCATAAATAGCAACAGAATGTTCGCCGCCATACGTATATAAAGTATGATTCAGGATGATGGCTAAAATGCTCACAACTCCTTGTCTTGAAAAAGTCACAAAACTCAACTCAGTGATTTCTTTGACAATGGGCATTTTAAATTTAAAATGCTTCATTTTCAGTTGAAGTTCACTTTTGAAAACAAAAAACCAAAGTACAAACAAGAAACAGGTAAAATAGGATATGGCAGTAGCCAAAGCAGCGCCAAACATACCTAAATCTAAGTATTTGATAAAAATAATATCCAATGCAATATTGACAAATGCAGGAATAATCATGGAGACCATCGCAAACTTGGCCTTGCCTTCGGCGCGAATCACGTTGTTTCCCATCATGCAAAGTGCCAAAAACGGAACGCTTATAATTATGGGGATAAAAAATTCTTTTGCGGGTTCCATTATGGCTCCTTTCGCGCCAAAAAGCATTAGCATTTCGTCACTAAAAAAAAGACCAAATACCACAAAAACAGAGGCCAATAAAAAAGTCATCATGATTTGGTTGCCAAATGTTTGAAGTGCTTTTTCCTTGTGACTGGCTCCCAATGCTCTGGAAAGTACAGATCCTCCGCCCACACCAATCGCCATTCCCAGAGAAGAAATCAAAAAGGTGATGGGCAGAACTACGGTTACCGCAGCAATGGCCAAAGAACCAATCCATTGTCCAACAAATATGGTATCAATCAAGATATTAACCGACATGAATAAAATCCCAATAGAAGACGGAACTGCCTGTTTTATCAAGAGTTTTTTAATGTCTTGTGTTCCTAGTTCATCGGCGGTAACAGTCATTTAAGCGTTAATTTTTTCGGAGTCAAGTTTAAGTGATGATGAAGCATTGGACCAGCTTGAAATCCAATTACTTACGGTTTTACACCAGTCGTCACCATCATTTAAACAAGGAATTGCTTTAAAATTTTCTCCTCCGTGAGCCTTAAATTCATGATTGGCTTCCATGGCAATTTCTTCCAAAGTTTCCAAGCAATCCGATACAAAAGCAGGCGTTACAACAGCCAGGTTTTTGATTCCTTTCTCGGACATTTTGTTTACTTCAACGTCTGTATATGGTGTCAACCATTTGTCTCCGGCTAAGCGCGATTGAAAAGTCTGGCTGTATTTTCCTTCTGGAATTCCCAGCAATTTTACAACTTGTTTGGTCGTTTCATAACATTGATGGCGGTAACAAAACTCATGTGCCGGCGACGGGGTGTTGCAGCATGAACCGTCAATTTTACAATGTGATTTTGTGATATCCGTTTTGCGAATATGACGCTCCGGAATTCCATGGTAGGAGAATAATAAATGATCATAGTCAAAACCTTCTAGATGACCTTTAATGGAATCAGCCAAGTTTTTGAGATAATCTGGTTTGTTGTAAAACGCAGGAACTATCGTGAATTTCATACCCGGAAAATACTTTTTACGGTACTCTTCGGCCAGTTCTATTATTGTGGTGGTAGATGCCATTGCATGTTGCGGGTACAAAGGAAAAAACAACACCTCGGTCACGCCTTTATCATGTAACTCTTGTAAGCCGGACAATAAGGATGGATTTCCGTAACGCATTGCTAGGGAAACGGGTACATCAACTAATTTTTGTACTTTTTCGTGCATTCTTTTGGAAATAACCACAAGTGGAGACCCTTCGTCCCACCATATTTTTGCGTAAGCGGCAGCAGATTTTTTAGGTCTTGTTTGCAAAATTATACCACGAACTAATAATGCTCGTAACAAAAACGGAACGTCAATTACGTATTTGTCCATTAAAAATTCATCTAAATACGATTTTACATCCTTTGGAGTGGGACTTTCCGGAGAACCTAAATTAACTAATAATACACCTTTCATGTTATCTTTTTTTGTTGGTACAAAAGTAAATAAACTTACTTTTTTATAAATTGCGATTAACTATTTTTTATTTATTGTTTAATATATGAAATCAATTGTTTATGACATATTTGGATTGATCGACATCAAGTATTTTTTAGGCGTAGTGGCAAATTTTTTCTTAAATGCCGCTATGAAATGGCTTCCGGTGCTGTAGCCAATTTTCAATCCTACTTCGTTTACATTATAGGAGCCGCTATCGAGTAATTTTCGAGCAAAATCCATTTTGTAGTCAAACAGAAAACCATAAACGGTATCGCCATAAATTTGTTTGAAACCCATTTTTAGTTTCTTTAGATTCAGCCCTATTTCATCCGCCAATTCCTGTAATCCGGGTGGTTCAGCCATATTGGCTATGATGATTTCTTTGGCTTTTTTAATTTTCATGACATTGTCCTCATCAATTAGAAACGGACATTGTTCTGCGTTTGGATCTTCAGTTCTATTGAAATACAAACTCAATAATTCGTATCCTTTGCCTTTGTAATACAAGTTTTTTATGGAGGGATGCAAGTTATAATGAAACAATTGCGATAAAACAATCGCCATCGAGGGACTGATATTACCTTCGTTATAATATTTTTTGTCCTTATTATCTGCGCTTAAAAAAGTAATATAATCGGCTTCGGTCGAAAATAAAGCATGGAATTTTTTGATAGAAATAATCACAGAGATTACCCAAGAATTAGGTGCTAACTCCAGATTTAAAGGCAGTTCTTTTTGTGGGTTGTACAGCAACAATGATTTTTCCTCTTTCAGTTCCAAAGCATAATTGCCTTGGTTGAAAATGAATTTCGCTTTTCCTTTGATTCCAAAATGAAACTGAATCAAACCGCTGCCCACTTCCCGTTGCGCATTAAAAGAATCGTTGCTGTCATTCTGAAAGCGAATGAGTGTGAAATCATCCTCAATTTTTATAATTTCCTGAGAACCCATAGCGATATTTTTTTTAAATGAAAATGATATTCATCAAGTTATTTTATTTAGAACCACTTTAAATAAAGCAATTCAAACAACTTGAATTCATTACAAAAGTAGCCTTTTTTGCAGTATTCTGACCATTTGGAATTAAAAAATCACTGAGCGATACAAAAAGAACTTCTAGCGTTACTTTTATAAATACTATAGTGATAATTTTGCCTCACTTTTAGGAAAAGTGCAAATATGGAAAACAATAACACATCAAAGCATCATTATTTTTACTCCGTAGGATTAAGCTATAAAAAAGCAGATGCTGAGATTAGAGGAAAGTTTAGTTTAGATGCCGCAGCAAAAACGCGGGTTTTGGAACAAGCTAAGAATGAAGGAATAGAGAGTTTAATAGTTACTTCTACCTGCAACCGTACAGAGATTTACGGTTATGCGGAACATCCGTTTCAATTGATCAAATTAATCTGCGAGAACAGTCAAGGCTCAGTTGAAGCTTTTCAAAAAGTGGGTTTTGTCTATAAAAATCAAGAAGCCGTCAGCCACATGTTTCGTGTGGGAACGGGTTTAGACAGTCAGATTCTGGGTGATTTTGAAATTATTGCCCAAATAAGAAACTCATTTTCACAATCAAAATCATTGGGCTTAGCCAATGCTTTTATGGAACGATTGGTGAATGCGGTGATTCAAGCCAGTAAAAAAATAAAAACCGATACCGAAATTAGTTCTGGAGCTACTTCGGTTTCTTTTGCTGCGGTTCGTTATATTATTAACAATGTGCAAGACATTGGGAACAAAAATATTCTATTGTTTGGTACTGGAAAAATTGGTAGAAATACGTGTGAAAATTTAGTAAAACATACTAAAAACGAACACATTACACTTATCAATAGAACCAAAGAAAAAGCAGAGAAACTAGCCGGAAAACTGAATCTAATTGTGAAAGATTATTCGGAACTGCATTTGGAACTACAAAAAGCAGATGTTGTTGTGGTAGCTACCGGCGCACAGAATCCTACTATTGACAAAGCGATTCTGAATTTGAAAAAACCAATATTGATTTTGGATCTATCAATTCCTAAAAATGTAAATGAAAATGTCGAGGAATTAGAAGGTGTTACGCTGATTCACATGGATTATTTGTCACAATTAACAGATGAAACTTTAGAAAATAGAAAAAAACACATTCCCGCTGCTGAAGCCATCATTGAAGAAATCAAAGAAGAATTTACTACGTGGACCAAAGGCAGAAAATTTGCCCCTACTATCAATGCTTTGAAAGCAAAATTGAATGCGATAAAAACATCCGAATTGGATTTTCAAAGCAAGAAAATTTCAAATTTCAACGAAGAACAAGCAGAGATTATCAGCAACAGAATTATCCAAAAAATAACTACACATTTTGCCAACCATTTGAAAGATGATGATACGATGGTGGATGAAAGCATCGATTGGATTGAGAAAGTTTTCAAAATAGGAGCGACTACAAAATAAAATTTACACCATTAAGGAATTAAATTTCATTAAAATAAACCTTTAATTCCTCTTGGTTTGAAAAAATAAAAATGGCAAACAAAACAATACGCATAGGAACCCGAGACAGTGAACTCGCACTCTGGCAAGCCCATACCGTCGAAAAAAAACTAAATGATTTAGGCTATAAAACCGAAATTATAGCGGTAAAATCGCAAGGAGATATTATCCTTGACAAACCACTTTACGAATTAGGAATCACAGGCATTTTTACTAAAACACTTGATATTGCCATGATCAACGGTCAGGTTGATATTGCAGTGCATTCCATGAAAGATGTTCCTACGGCTTTGCCAATAGGAATTGTACAAGCAGCAGTTTTGGAAAGAGCCAATACGTTAGATATCCTAGTGTACAAAGGAACCCTTGATTTTCGTAATGGAGCAGGAACAATTGCCACAGGCAGTTTGCGTCGTCAGGCACAATGGCTCAATAAATACCCCAACCATAAAGTAGTTGATTTACGTGGAAACGTCAATACGAGAATGCAGAAATTGCAGGAAAGCGGTTGGAACGGAGCCGTTTTTGCGGCAGCAGGTTTGGAAAGAATCAACTTGAAACCTTCTAATTATATCGACTTGGATTGGATGATTCCGGCGCCAGCTCAAGGCGCAATGGTGATTGTTGCGATGGCAAAAGATGAATTTTGCAGAGAGGCCGTTTCTGAGTTAAATGATATTGATGCCGAGGTATGTACACACATTGAAAGACAGTTTCTGAAAACACTCGAAGGCGGTTGTACGGCACCAATTGGCGCTTTGGCAGTATTTACAGAAGAGGAAATAGTATTCAAAGGCGTTTTGTTTTCAATTGATGGGAAACAAAAAATCGAAATAGAAAAAATCGTTCCGATGCAGGAATGGAAGAAATTAGGCTTTTATTGTGCCAAAGAAATTTTAGAAAATGGCGGAGCAGAATTGATGACAGCAATTAAAATTAATTTGAAGAAATAATGAGCCAAACAAGCATTTTATCCACCAAAACATTATCGGCAGAACAAAGGCAAGTATTTATTGATGCTAATTTTGATCTTTTGGAACAAGATTTCATCGAAATAAAAAACAACCTTTTCGAACTCAGTACCATCAACAACAACTTAATTTTTAGCAGCCAAAATGCTGTTTTAAGTTTGATAGAACAAAACGGTTGGGAAGTTTTAAAGACTAAACCTGTTTTTTGTGTAGGTATTAAAACCAAAGAATTACTGGAATTGCATGGCTTTACAGTTGATGTGTATTTGGATTATGCCTCTGAATTAGCCGAAATAATCACTTTAATTTACAATAAAGAAAGCTATACTTTTTTGAGCGGAAATTTGCGTAAAGAAACGTTGCCTGAAGCATTAAAAAGTGCCGGAATAATTTTTAATGAAATCGAAGTGTATCAAACAACACTAGCGCCTTTTAAAATATCAGACCAAGAAAATTTTGACGGAATTCTGTTTTTTAGCCCATCTGCCGTTGAAAGTTATTTGACAAATAATAAAATCAAGAATGAAGTTTGTTTTTGCGTAGGCACTACTACAGCAGCAGCATTAGAAACAAAGAAAATTAAAAACATAGTAATTCCCGAAACACCAACTATCGAAGCCGTGATTTTGGAAGTTATTGAATATTATACACCGGAAAGCATCTAGCAATCCGCTAAAATTTAAATACATGATCAAAAACGACCTATTTTTAAGAGCACTAAAAGGAGAAACAGTACAACGTCCGCCAGTTTGGATGATGCGTCAAGCCGGACGGTTTTTGCCGGAATTTATCGCATTGCGTGATAAATATGATTTTTTTACCCGTTGTCAGACTCCGGAATTAGCAGCCGAAATAACGATGATGCCGATTCACAGAATTGCTCCGGATGCTGCCATTTTGTTTTCAGATATCTTGGTAATTCCACAAGCCATGGGAATTGAAGTGTTGATGAAAGAAAATTTCGGGCCGTTTTTACCAAATCCAATTCGTACGATTCAAGATGTGGAGAAAGTAATTGTTCCAGATGTACATGAAACATTAGGGTACGTTTTTGATGCTATTAAATTGACCAAAGAAATGTTGAATGATGAGGTGCCATTAATTGGTTTTGCAGGTTCACCTTGGACAATTATGTGTTACGCGGTGGAAGGGAAAGGTTCTAAAAGCTTTGATATGGCCAAAGGATTTTGTTTCAAACATCCAGAAGCTGCTCATGTTTTATTGCAAAAAATCACTGATACCACGATCTTATATTTGAAAGAAAAAGTGAAATCAGGAGTGGATGCTGTTCAAATTTTTGACTCTTGGGGCGGAATGTTATCGCCAGTTGATTATCAGGAATTCTCTTGGAAATATATCAATCAAATCATTGAAGCTTTGGCCGATGATGCACCGGTTATCGTTTTCGGAAAAGGATGTTGGTTTGCATTGAATGAAATGGGAAAAAGTAGGGCTTCGGCACTTGGTGTAGATTGGACGTGTTCTCCAAGAAATGCAAGATACTTGTCTGGCGGAAACATCACATTACAAGGAAATTTTGATCCTTCCAGATTGTTATCTCCAATTCCGGTTATCAAGAAAATGGTACATGAAATGATTGACGAATTCGGAAAAGACAAATACATCGTGAATTTAGGTCACGGAATTTTACCAAATATTCCTGTGGATCACGCAAAAGCGTTTATTGATGCGGTGAAGGAGTACGGGAAATAGTATACAGTAATTAGTGTTCAGTTTGCAGTCTTTACTACAAGGTTTTTTGGAAGATAAAGTGTACACCTGGGTATTATTGGGAATTAATTTAGATACTTTTAGTCGCTTTTTAGTCACTTTTTTTAAAGCATTATTATTTAGTGGTTTAAAAAAACTAAAAAATAATTTAAACACTTTTAACTTAAAATGAAACAACAATTTTACACCTACATACAAAACCTTCAAGACCAAATCTGTAAAGGATTGGAAGCGGTTGAAGGTCAAGCCAAATTCCGTGAAGACCTTTGGGAACGGCCGGAAGGAGGAGGAGGAAGAACCCGCGTGATCGAAAACGGAAAAGTTTTCGAAAAAGGTGGCGTGAATATCTCAGCCGTTCACGGGAAGTTACCCGAAGCCATGCAAAAAATGTTTAATGTGGGCGAAGCTGATTTTTTTGCCTGTGGATTAAGTTTGGTAATGCATCCAAAAAATCCAATGGTTCCTACGGTTCATGCCAACTGGCGCTATTTCGAAATGTACGATGATAACGGAAATGTAATTCAGCAATGGTTTGGTGGCGGACAAGATTTAACACCCTATTATCTGTTTGAAGAAGATGCAATTCATTTTCATCAAACCTGTAAAACTGCTTGCGACAAACACAATCCGGAGTTTTATCCAAAATATAAGAAACAATGCGATGCCTATTTCTGGAATGCGCATCGCAATGAAGCGCGGGGAATTGGCGGATTGTTTTTCGATTATTGCAAAGAAACTCCAGAGCGGAGTATGCAAGATTGGTTCAATTACGTTTCAGAAGTGGGGAATAGTTTCCTCGAAGCCTATGTTCCAATTGTAGAAAAAAGAAAAGATTTACCCTATACGCCAGAACAAAGAACGTGGCAGGAAATACGCCGCGGTCGTTATGTCGAGTTTAATTTGGTTCATGACAAAGGCACTTTATTTGGTCTAAAAACCAACGGAAGAATCGAAAGTATTCTGATGAGTTTGCCACCAAATGTACAATGGGTGTACGACCATCATGCAGCAGCAGGAAGCGAAGAAGAGAAATTAGTCAACGTATTAGAAAATCCGAAAAATTGGATTTAAATAGTTAAACCATAAAGAGATTAAGGAAAATTAAGTTTAAAACCTTAATGAACCTTAATTTCTTAATGGTTAAAAAAATAAATTAAAGTTTAACTTTAAACGAAAATATATGTTCCCATTACACAGAGGCAGAAGATTAAGAACAAACGAATCCATAAGGAGTTTAGTTCGTGAAACGAGTTTAAGTCCATCGGATTTTATGTTTCCTATGTTTATAGCTGAAGGCGAAAATGTACAAGTAGAAATTTCTTCCATGCCGGGTATATTCCGTCGTTCGATAGATTTAACTGTAGAAGAAGTCAAAGAAATATTTGCATTGGGCATTCGTGCGGTAAATATTTATGTAAAAGTAAGTGAAAATTTAAAAGACAATACGGGACTGGAAGCGTGGAATCCAAACGGATTGATGCAAAACGCCATACGTGCCATCAAAGCTGCTTGTCCGGAAATGATTGTAATGCCTGATGTGGCTTTGGATCCTTATTCTATTTATGGACATGACGGAATCATTGCAAATGGAGATGTAGCAAATGATGCAACGAACGCAGCCTTGGTAAAAATGGCTGTTTCTCATGCGCAGGCCGGAGCCGATTTTGTAGCGCCATCGGACATGATGGACGGACGTGTATTGCGTTTGCGCGAGGGTCTGGATACTGCCGGTTTTCATAACGTAGGCATCATGAGTTATTCGGCAAAATACGCATCTGCTTTTTACGGGCCGTTCCGTGACGCGTTAGACAGCGCTCCTGTTGACGCCACTGAAATTCCAAAAGATAAAAAAACATACCAAATGGATTATGCCAATCGCATAGAAGCTATCAAAGAAGCGTTATGGGACGTTGAAGAAGGCGCTGATATGGTCATGGTAAAACCTGGAATTGCCTATTTAGACATTGTTCGCGAAGTTAAAAATGCGGTAAATGTGCCGGTAACAGTCTACCACGTTTCGGGTGAATATGCAATGATCAAAGCCGCTGCCGAAAGAGGTTGGCTCGATCACGATAAAATTATGATGGAGCAATTAATGTGTATCAAACGAGCGGGAGCCAGTTTGATTTCGACCTATTTTGCGAAAGAGGCTGCAATACTCCTTAACAAATAGAAATGAAAAAATGTTTAATAATAGTGGTTTTATTGCTTTCCAATAGCATTTTTGCACAAGCGGAAGTAGTTTCTACTTTCATAGAGAAATGGGATAATTCCAAAGATTATTTAGTGGCCGTTGCAGAAGCTATGCCGGAAGATAAATATGATTATAAACCCGCTGAACGTGAAATGTCCTTTAAAGAACAATTATTTCACATACAAGATAACATGAATTGGTTGGGCACAACTTATTTTTCGGAAGAGAAATATGTGAAAAAAGAAGCCGCAAAAGGGCTTTCAAAAGCACAAATAATCCAAGAGATAAAAACCTCTTTTGATGCAGCAAAAAGAGTTGTCCAAAAAACCAATGATGCTGAATTATCCCAAAAAGTTACTTTTTTTGCGGGTCAAAAATCAAAATTGCAAATACTTAATTTGATGCAAGACCATGTCACCCATCACAGAGCACAAATTTTAGTGTATTTGAATCTGAATCAAATTCAGCCACCCAAGTATATTGGATGGTAATTCTAGCCACTGAGCCACCTATAATTAAAGAAATTAACATGAGAAAGACATTATTTTTATTAGCCGTTTTAGCCTTAACTTCTTGTAAAAAAGAAGAAGCCAAAAAAGAACCTTTATACCCAACCACTTCCGAAGAAATTGCTCAAACTCCAGAGGAATTAGGAGAAGAAATTTTCAATGGAAAAGGTAATTGTGTCGCCTGTCATCAAGTAGATAAAAAGGTAATAGGGCCTAGTCTGCAGGATATTGCTAAGATTTATAAAGATAAAAACGCAAGTATCGTAACGTTTTTGAAAGGCGAAGGCGAGCCTATTGTTGATCCTAGCCAGTATGAAGTGATGAAAACAAACTTCGTGGTTACCAAAGCCATGTCGGATGACGAATTGAAAGCCTTGGAAGCATACGTATATTCCAATTTGAAATAATCCTGGTGTTTTTCAGGAGCTACTCCCGCTATCCGCTGTATTCCCGATAAATAAAAACTACGGATAAAAAGCCTTGTTTTTCTAAATCGCGAGATGCCGCTGCTATCGGGGCTAAAATACAAGAACCATTCGTCTCTGCGAATGGTTTTTTTATGCTCAAAACACTTTAAGTGCATTTATTTCTGAACTTTATTACTTCTTTAGGAACAATGTGGGTATTTTTTTTATCTTTAAAATATGGAAACCGCATACATCAAAACGCCATTGGGAATTGCCAAAATCATAGGCGATGAAAGTGGAATATCACGAATTTCAGTCACCGAAGAAGGGTTGTGTTCAAATACAATTCAGGCTGTTTTACAACAAGCCGTTGTACAACTCAACGAATATTTTGAAGGCAAGAGAACCGATTTCGATTTTAAATTAAATCCAAAAGGGACTGAATTCCAACAAAAAGTCTGGAAATCTTTATTGGACATTCCTTATGGGAAAACGAGAACATATCTCGAACAATCCAAAATTTTGGGTGATGTCAAAGCCATTAGAGCCGTTGCATCTGCTAACGGGAAAAATCCGCTTTGGATTGTCGTGCCCTGTCACAGAGTCATTGGAACAGATGGTTCACTAACAGGATATGCAGGCGGATTATGGCGAAAAAAATGGTTATTGGAACATGAAAACCCAACGACGCAACAAAGTTTGTTTTAGTTGTTGATGAATAAATTTGGTATATTCGTTTAAGAAAATCTGTAAAAATCCACGTAAGCTGCGTGTCATCAAATGATAGAAAAAATAAACCTCAATAACATTCTGTTTCTGGACATCGAAACCGTTCCGGAAGCCGAAGATTTCAATGCATTAGATTCTGAAATGCAAGATCTTTGGGAACATAAAACCCAATACCAGCGCAAAGACGAATATACTCCCGAGGATTTCTACGATCGTGCGGGAATTTGGGCCGAGTTTGGGAAAATCGTTTGTATTTCGGTGGGTTATTTTACCATCAAAGGCGATATTCGGAATTTTAGGGTGACTTCTTTTTTTGGTGAAGAAAAGAAACTATTGTTAGATTTTAATACTTTGCTGAATACTCATTTCAACCAGCCGCAACATGTTTTGTGTGGGCACAATGCTAAGGAATTTGATATTCCGTTCCTCGCCCGACGCATGATTATCAACCAAATTGCTATTCCAAACAAACTGAATTTATTTGGAAAAAAACCATGGGAAATTCCCCATTTGGATACCTTGGAATTGTGGAAATTTGGCGATTACAAGCATTTTACTTCTTTGAAATTGATGTGTAAAGTCCTTGGAATCCCTTCTCCAAAAGGCGATATCGACGGTAGCCAGGTAGGACATGTATTTTATGTAGACAAAGATATTGATCGTATTGTAACCTATTGTGAGAAAGACACGATCGCCGTGGCGCAGATTTTCTTGAGATTAAGACGGGAAGAATTATTGATTGAGGACGAAATAATTCATGTGTGATAATTTACCGCCAATTCGCAAATTGGATATTTTGCGAATCGAAATGTTTATTCCTGGTTTATTTTTATTAGCGAATTTGCGGTTAAACTTTTTAAATTTTTACATTTACAAAAATTATAGATTATGGTATTGAGTAGATTTTGGTTAGTCATTTTTATTTCAGCAATTGTATTTGTAGTGTTTAGTTTGTTTTCGGGAGACAGTTATACTATTGACCACGTTTTGAACGGAAAGAAAGATGATCCAATTCTGGTTTCGGAGAAATTTGCCGAAGAACTTCCTGCCTTTATTAAAGACAGCATCAAAAAAGCACCCGAACAAACCATGATAATTAATCGTGATACGCTAAATGCGGATACGACTTATGTTTATAAAAACAAAACCGTAAAAATATACAGTGGCGTTCAAAAATCAGATGGTTTACTGCCAACGTGCAAAAGTACTTTGCTTGATTTAGTCCTTCCGTTGATGGCTTACTTGGCCTTTTTCTGTGGATTAATGGAGCTTTTAATCATTTCCGGAGCTTCTGGAAAGTTAGCGAAAGCATTGAGTCCAGTTTTTGTAAAAGTGTTTCCTAGTATTCCTAAAAATCATCCTTCCATTTCCTATATGACCTTAAATTTTGCTGCTAATTTCTTAGGATTAGATTCTGCTGCAACTCCTTTTGGTCTTAAAGCCATGGAGAGCTTGCAAGAAATAAATCCTGATAAAGACAAGGCCAGTGATGCACAAATTATGTTTATGTGTTTGCATGCTTCGGGTCTTACTTTGATTGCAACCTCTATTATAGGGTATCGTGCTGCGGCTAATGCCAGCAATCCGGCGGATGTGATGTTACCTTGTATTATCACTTCTTTTATAGGAACTATTGCAGCATTTCTAATTGTTGGAGTGAAGCAAAAAATCAATTTCAAAAGTGCTTCTCTAGTGATTGTATTGATGGTTTTAATAGCTGCAATTGTTGGTTTGTTGATGTATGTAAACCATTTAGATTTAATCGGGAAAAACTATTTTACGGCTAATCTTTCTGCTTTAATATTAATTGGAATTATTGCTTTTACCCTGATTTTCTCCTTTATAAATGAGAAGAAGTTTACGGTCGCAAGTACTACAGTTTTTGATTCTTTTGTAGTAGGAGCAAACAATGGTGTGAAAACTGGAGTAACTATTTTTCCTTATGTATTGGGAATGTTGGTTGCCATTTCTTTATTTAGAAACAGTGGTTTATTTGAAATTATTAGCAATTGGATCGCTTTTATTTTCTCAAATATGGGTGTTAGCAAGCAAATCACGGATGCCTTACCAGTTGCGTTGCTTCGTCCCTTTAGTTCTGCAGGATCAAGAGGATTTTTGATTGACTCAATGAATACTTTTGGTGCTGATTCCTTAACGGCAAGATTGAGTAGTATTTTTCAATGTAGTGCCGAAAGTACTTTCTATGTGATAGCCGTTTATTTTGGTTCCGTAAATATTAAAAATACGCGTTATGCATTAGGAACGATGCTTATAGTCGATTTGATTTGTGTGATTACGGCTATTTTTGTGGCGACTTGGTTTTTCTAAAAGCTGAATTAAACGCTGAATTTCCCTGTAAAAATCAAAAACAACTGATTATTTGAGATTTTTGTTTTGAGATTGAAATTACTACAAATGCTATTTTAAAAGTAAGTAAAAACGAATCTTTCTCTTTAATCACCTCTTACAAAAAAACAAAGTGAATTTTGGTTTTAAAATTGATTTTAAAATTGATATAATTAAAAATCATAATACTCAATTTAATTTAAAAACTAGATCCTTTATCTATTCACTATTAGATACTCCATGTTTTTTTTTTGAAGTATCTATTTTAAACAAAATTAATTACACAAACATGAAAAAAATAATAATCGTAATGGTTTGTATTTACTCTTTGTCGGGATTTTCCCAAACTAAAAAAGACATTATAAATTCAATAGGATTAGATGAAGTAGTTGTAAGTACACAACGATTTGCAAAACCAAAAAGAAAAATTACGCAACAAATTGAAAGTATTTCTAAAAAAGAAATCGAGTTTAATAACTTCCAGTCCAGTGCCGATGTGTTAGGGAATTCGGGGACTTTAGCAGTTCAAAAATCGCAACAGGGCGGCGGAAGCCCTGTTATTAGGGGTTTTGAATCCAGTAGAATTTTATTACTCGTTGATGGAATCCGAATGAATAACTTAATTTACAGAGCTGGACATTTGCAAAACATAATTACTGTTGATAAAAATATGCTTGAAAATGTAGACGTGCTTTTTGGACCATCATCTACTATTCACGGAAGTGATGCGCTTGGCGGAGCCATTTATTTACAAACTAAAATTGCAAAATTGCTTTCCGATACGGAAAACCAAAAGGTTAGCGGAACTGCTTTAACAAATTATAACTCTGCAAACCAAGGAAAATCAGGTCATTTAGATTTCAACTTTGCGGGTCAAAAATGGGGTTACTTAACTTCATTCTCCTATAATGATTATGGGGATTTAAAAATGGGAAAACATAAAAATGGTAGCAATGATTTTTTTGGAGAAAGACCTTTTTATGTGGTAACCAAAGATGGTATTGACATTAAAGTTACTAATGATGATAAATATGTGCAAAAATTTTCTGGATATAAACAATATGATTTTATGCAAAAAATTATTTTTCAGCAGAATATCAGCACACGACATAGTATAAATTTACAATTTTCTACCACATCAAACATTCCCAGATATGACAGGCTAACTGATTTGAGTTCAAACGGAAAATTTAAATCTGCAGTTTGGAATTATGGTCCACAAAAAAGGTTAATTTCTTCTTATAAATTAGACAAAAAGAAGGTATTCTTAAACAGTGATATGAATTTGGTTGCCAGTTATCAAAACATCGAAGAAAGTAGAATTACCCGTAATTTCGGCAATCCAACGCAAAGTTCAAGGATTGAAAAAGTTTCGATATTTGCCATCAATTCTGATTTTAAAACAAAAATAGGTAATGGTGATTTTATTTATGGCGCCGATGTTTATTATGATAATTTAAATTCTTTAGGAAATAAAAAAAATATTTTAACTAATGCTGAAAGCATTACTGATTCGCGTTATCCAGATGGAAAAAACAATACTTTTAGAGCCGAAGGTTTTGCATCCTACAGCAATGACATTAACAAAACAGCCTCGTGTAATGTAAGTGCTAGGGCTGGTTACACGACTTTGAATAGCGAAATTTTAACCAATTTTCTGAATTTACCTTATACTAGCGTATCACAAAAAAACTTTACCTATAGCGGTGCCGTTGGAATTGTAAATAATGCCAGCGAAAACACAAAAATAGGTTTTAATTTAGCTTCTGCATTTCGAGTTGCAAACATTGATGATTTAGCAAAAATATTCGAATCGGCAGCAGGAACTTTAATTGTACCAAACAAAGATTTGAGGCCTGAAAAATCAGTAACGGCTGATTTGAGCATTACTTTTTGGGAAGGTAAACGTTTTCAGTTTGAAAATATTTTTTATTACACAAGACTGTATGATGCAATAATAACGGGTTCTTTTACGTTAAACGGACAATCTTCGATTGTTTATGAAGGAAAAAACAGTCTCATTCTTGCCAATCAAAATCAAGGAAAAGGAAATATTAGCGGAATTTCCTCTACCTTAAGAAGTTATATCACAAAATCATTCTTGTTTTATGGCACTTTCAATTTTACTCACGGTAGAGTCCAAAATGCGGTGGGTAATTTTCCTTTAGACCATGTTGCTCCATTTTATGGAAAAACAGGTTTTAAATATGAAAGTAAACTAGTAAATTTGGATTTATATATGTTGTATAATGGAAAAAAAGAGTTGAGCAATTACTCGCCTAGTGGAGAAGATAATTTGCAATATGCTCCAAAAAATGGAATGCCTTCTTGGGAAACCTATAATTTGAAAGGATCATTATCTTTAACGGAACAGTTCACTGTTTATTCCGGTATTGAAAATGTTTTAGATATACAATACAGGACTTTTGCCTCTGGAATTAATGCTAGCGGAAGGAGTATTTACCTTGGAGGGAAATACAATTTTTAGAACCTAAATCACTAAATACAAAAAGCCCTAAATTTCATTAAATTGTGGTTTTTTTGTGTTTTTAAGACTCGGGCTACTCAATAACCATTTCCAGAATTTCGCCTTCAATAATTAAATCAGCTTCCGTAGAAGCGATGATATGCGCTACAGTTACACCCGGTGCGCGTTCCAATAATTTGAAACCTTGCGGCGTTACTTCTAAAACGGCTAGTTCAGTAACGACTTTTTTAACACAGCCAACACCTGTTAAAGGCAAGGTACATTTTTTAAGTATTTTAGATTCGCCAGCTTTGTTAACGTGCATCATGGCTACAATAATATTCTCGGCAGAAGCCACTAAATCCATTGCGCCACCCATTCCTTTGACCATTTTACCAGGAATTTTCCAGTTGGCAATATCACCATTTTCGGAAACTTCCATTGCACCAAGGATTGTTAAGTCAACATGTTGTCCACGAATCATTCCAAAACTGAATGACGAGTCGAAGAAACTTGCTCCAGGCAAAGTAGTTATGGTTTGTTTTCCGGCGTTGATTAAATCAGCGTCTTCATCGCCTTCTAAAGGGAATGGACCCATACCGAGAATTCCGTTTTCACTTTGAAATTCGACGTCAATTCCTTCTGGGACATAATTAGCAACTAATGTTGGAATCCCGATTCCGAGATTCACATAGTAGTTGTGTTTTAATTCTTTTGCAATGCGTTTTGCAATTTGATTTTTATCTAAAGCCATAATCAGAAAATTTTTCTCACGGTTCTTTGTTCAATTCTTTTTTCATATTTCACACCTTGAAAAATTCTATTTACAAGTATTCCTGGAATATGAATTTCGTTTGGATCTAAACTACCTACAGGCAATAATTCTTCTACTTCGGCGATAGTTATTTTTGCCGCTCCGGCCATACAAGGATTAAAGTTTCGTGCTGTTCCTTTGAAAACTAGGTTGCCGGCTTCATCACCTTTCCATGCTTTTACGATGGCAAAATCAGCTTTGAAAGCGTATTCCATAAGATGCATTTTTCCATTGAATTCCCGTGCTTCCTTCCCTTCGGCTACTTCAGTTCCATAACCGGCAGGGGTGAAAAAAGCTGGAATTCCTGCTTGTGCCGAACGACATCGTTCTGCAAGAGTTCCTTGCGGGATTAATTCTACATCGAGTTCTCCAGATAGCATTTGACTCTCAAATTCGGCATTTTCACCTACGTAAGAAGAAATCATTTTTTTGATTTGGCGTTTTTGCAAAAGCAATCCAAGGCCAAAATTATCTACTCCTGCATTGTTTGAGATACAGGTTAAATCCGTAGTTTCTTTTTTTACTAATTCGGCGATGGAATTTTCTGGAATACCGCATAATCCGAAACCGCCCAGCATGATGGTCATCCCGTTTTCAATTCCTTGAAGGGCTTCATGAACGTTATTTACTTTTTTGTTAATCATAAAATTGAATGCTAGTTGACGAATTTTAATTTAAAGAAGAACCCAATCTGTTTGTAGTATTAATAACAACAAGATTTAATTTTAAGAACGAATTGCCTAGCCCAGATAGAAGCGACATCCTTTTAGTCTCCTTCTTTAAGGAGACTAAAAGATATAGCGGATGGCTGGATTAGCTCCAGATGAAAATTTTACAATTCAAATTCATCGGTATTTTGTTCAATATTAGTGGTGTCTATTACTTTTGGAGCGGTGTAGCAGTCTACTTTTATGGATAGATTTGCGGGTCTTTCAAAGGATGCTTTGGATACTTTTAGAGCGGGATCTTCGTAACAAAGTTTCATAAAATAACCCCAAACCGGCAGTGCTGCTGTGGCACCTTGTCCGTAAGTTATGCTTTTGAAACGGGCAGAACGGTCCTCGCAACCCACCCAGACTCCAGTTACAAGATTAGGAACCATTCCCATAAACCATCCGTCAGATTGGTTTTGTGTAGTTCCTGTTTTACCTGCAATAGGATTTTTAAATTGATAGGGATATCCTGTCCAGCGTTTGTCTCCGTTTCCGCCGCCGGTGGTGCGCAAACGATCTCCGGACCCGCCTTCCGTAACGCCTTCTAATAATTTGATCACGGCATACGCGATGTCTTTGTTTAAAACATCATGTGATTCAGGGATGGGTTCGTAAATAATTACGCCACCTTTATCTTCGATTCGAGATATAAATTGGGGTTTCATATACACGCCTTGATTGGCAAAGGTGCTGTAAGCAGCAACCATATCTTCGACGGTTATTTCAACGGCTCCCAAAGCAATGGAAGGCTGAAGCGGAATCTCTGATTTGATGCCTAATTTATGGGCTAAATCGACTACAGCTGCCGGACCTACTCGGTCTATTAATTTTGCGGATATAATATTGATGGAATTTGCCAATCCTCGTTTTAGGGTTACCATTCCGCTGTATCTGTTGTTGGAGTTTTTTGGTTCCCAATCTTCGGTAACATTATGACGTCCTTTTCTAATCATAAAAGGGGAATCAATAATGGAATCACAAGGCGACATATTCAATTGTTCTATGGCTGTAGCATAAACAAAAGGCTTGAAAGTGGAACCAACTTGTCTGGCACCTTGCCCTACGTGATCGTATTGAAAATATTTATAATCGATACCTCCAACCCACGCTTTTATATTTCCCGTTTGAGGTTCCATCGCCATGAGTCCGGATTGTAAAAAATGTTTGTAATACCGAATGGAATCCAATGGCGTCATAATAGTGTCTTTTTCTCCCTTCCAAGAGAAGACTCTCATTTTAGTTTTTATGCTAAAGGATGCTATAATTTCTTCGTCCGTTTTTTCCAGTGATTTTAATACCGCCCATCTGTTTGAGGATTTCATGGCTTGGCTTAAAATGCGTTGTGTTTCTACAGAAGAGATGTTGACAAATGGCGCATTTTTATTTGTTTTGGATTGCTCGAAAAATTCTTCTTGAAGATTGGCCATGTGCTCCGTTACTGCTTTTTCAGCGTGCAGTTGCATTCTGGAATCAATGGTAGTATAGATTTTTAGACCATCTTTGTAGATGTCATAATCTGAACCATCCGGTTTTTTATTTTCCTCCGCCCATTTTTTTAGGTAGTCTCTTAAATATTCTCTGAAATAGGTTGCTGTTCCGTCTTTGTGCGTTTGTAATTTGAACTTTAATGTGATTGGTAAAGCTTGCAGTCTTTCTTTTTCTTCTTTTGAAATTATTTTTCCTTTTTCTAATTGCAGAAGCACTACATTTCTTCGGTTTATCACTCCTTGTGGATTTCTCACAGGATTGTAAAGACCAGAATTTTTAAACATTCCCACTAATATTGCCGACTCGCTGATGGTTAAGTCCTTTGGTTCTTTAGAAAAATACGTTTTTGCGGCTGAACTAACTCCGACAGAATTGTTTCCAAAATCGTATACATTACAATACATGGCAATGATTTCATTTTTAGTGTATTGTCTTTCTAATCGGATGGCAATAATCCATTCTTTTATTTTTTGTACAATTCTAAAAGGCAGGAATTTAGATCCTTCTCCGTGAAATAATTGTTTGGCTAATTGCTGCGTCAAGGTACTGGCTCCTCCGCTGGTTCCTAAGCTCGAGATGGCTCTCAAAGTACCTCTTCCGTCAATGCCGGAATGCTCATAAAAACGAGCATCTTCCGTTGCGATTAGTGCTTGAACCAAATTTTTTGGCAAGTCAGAATACTTTAATTGAGATCTGTTTTTTTCGAAATATTTCCCTAAAACCACTCCGTCAGCGGATATGATCTCAGTCGCTAAATTAGAATCGGGATTTTCTAAATCTTCAAAAGAGGGCATCGAACCGAAGATTCCCCAGGAAGCAAACAGGAAAAATAAAGCAAGACTTCCTAACCCTACAAAGAATATTTTCCAAAAAATATTTTTGTAATGAGCCATGTCTTTGTCATTATCTTTAGCGGGACTGTTGTTTTTTTTGATAGCCATAATACTATTTTATTCTTTTTTTTCTATTCTAAAACCTACATCTGTAACTCCGTCTAAAGCCGTCACGCCGGGAACTTTGCCGTTTTCTCTGACTGCTTGCTTAATATGAACGGTGTATTTGGATCGAAACCGTACATTTTCCTTATAAAAAAGTTTGCTTTCTTTTATGTCTGAAAATCCATTCCCTAATAGTAATCCCTCCGGATCAGCCATTTGGTATTCGAGCGTGTCTACTTTTGTAAAACCATTAGGTAGTTCTAAAGCTACAATTAAGAACAAATTGTTGTATTGATACGCATTATTCGCTCTCAAATTCACAAACAAATTATAGCGTTTTGTGGAATCTAGTTCTGGTAAATGGAACGTTACAATGCTGTCTTTATGCCACGCACTACCCACAGATTGATAGTCATCAAAAACCCTTTTTTTATCACACGACCAGAATAGAATTACTACCAAAAGAAGTAAAGCGCTATTTTTTATCCACATTTTTAGTAATAATTATAGGTTTTCTTGGCTCCACAGGCTTTTTGTCATTTGGAGTTTGACGGGTATTGTTTGCAGGTTTGTTGCTGTTTGCTACAATTGCATTTTCACCGCCCGGTTTTCGTTTTTTATTTGGTTTTTTCTTCGTTTTGGGTTGATCAAAACGAGTTAAACTTTCTTGTCCCATTGCATTATTGAAGTTTTTCTCTGGTTCTGCAATGATTTCTATTGCAAAATCTTCTAGCGAAGAAACTTTATTTTTCAGTTTGTTTTCAGCGATGATTTCTCGGACTTGATCAATTTTCAATACGTGCCAATTTGCAAAATTATTGGTGTAGGCAAACCACATTAATCCTTTGAAAATATCTTGTTTCTGGCAAATGGCATCTCCTTTTTCCGTTACCAATTTTGTTTCAAAATCCGGGAAGTCTTTCAAAGCATCCATGTACGTATCCAGTTCATAATTCAAACAGCATTTCAATTTTCCGCATTGTCCGGCTAGTTTTTGTGGATTCAAAGATAGTTGTTGGTACCGTGCCGCTGAGGTATTTACACTTCTAAAATCCGTCAACCAAGTCGAACAACACAATTCTCTTCCGCAAGAACCTATTCCGCCTAAACGAGCTGCTTCCTGACGGAAACCTACTTGTTTCATTTCTATTCGGGTACTGAATTCTTTAGCAAAATCTTTAATTAATGCTCGAAAATCAATTCGGTCATTTGCCGTGTAATAAAACGTAGCTTTTGATCCGTCCCCTTGAAATTCAATATCTGAAATCTTCATTTCCAGTTTTTGAGCAATCGCCAGTTCCCGTGCGCGCACCTTCATTGGCTCTTCTTTTTCCCGTGCGGCAGACCAAATA
This sequence comes from Flavobacterium bomense, assembly GCF_003970355.1. Classification (NCBI taxonomy): domain Bacteria; kingdom Pseudomonadati; phylum Bacteroidota; class Flavobacteriia; order Flavobacteriales; family Flavobacteriaceae; genus Flavobacterium; species Flavobacterium bomense. Next base: position 415,917 of record NZ_RYDJ01000001.1, read on the forward strand.
TCAATATCTTTTTGGGATGCTTTTCTATAAATTTTCGGAATTTCGTTGCCCAGGTGATTGGCTCCTTTTTTCTTCATTTGAATTTTAACTAATTCTCCTGTCAAAGTAACAATTCCTATGTCGTGTCCCGGAGAAGCAACAGTAGCCACGATATCGCCCATGCTTAACGTTAATTTCTCTGTATTGCGGTAAAATTCTTTTCTGCCGTTTTTGAAGCGTACTTCCACACAGTCAAAAGGGGCGTCACCATTAGGCAGACTCATATTAGAAAGCCAATCAAAAACCGTCAATTTATTGCAGCTGTCGGTGCCGCAAGTCCCATTATTTTTACAACCTTTAGGTGATCCACCATCAGAAGTTGAACAACTTGTACATGCCATAATTTTATATATAGTGTTGCGACGAGCACAACTTATGTTTTTAAAACGTTTAATGTGTAAAGATAGTATTTTTTAATTTTACGTCACAACGCATAAAAGCACGAATGCCTCATAAATTTTCAATAAAAAAACCCATTACAAATTAGTTTGTAATGGGTTAGTTTTGAATCCCTTCTTATAAAGATATGATGTGTTTTATATCTATTTTTTCAAAGATTGTCCCATGAATTTCTCCAACCGTTGAAACGGTTGGCTATAGTTTAATGGTTGTGTGTGTTTTGAAGATAGCCCACGGTTTCAACCGTTGGCAACGTAAAGAACAATACATTGTTTTTCAAAGATTGTCCCATGAATTTCTCCAACCGTTGAAACGGTTGGCTATAGTTTAATGGCTGTGTGTGTTTAGAACATAGCCCACGGTTTCAACCGTTGGCAACGTAAAGAACAATACATTATTTTTCAAAGGTTTTCTCATGAATGTCTCCAACCGTTGAAACGGTTGGCTATAGTTTAATGGTTGTGTGTTTTTAGAATATAGCCCACGGTTTCAACCGTTAGCAACGTAAAGAACAATACAATATTTTTCAAAGGTTTTCTCATGAATGTCTCCAACCGTTGAAACGGTTGGCTATAGTTTAATGGCTGTGTGTGTTTTGAACATAGCCACGGTTTCAAATTTGGCTTAACCCATGTAATTTTATAAATTCGTCAAATTCATCTTGAGAATTTTTCTTTAAATGATGTTGCTTTTGATTCTTTATGTAATTATAAACGGATTCTAATTGAGATTCACTAACGGAATAAGCGGCATAACCTGTTTGCCAAACAAATTTTTCAATCATTAAATTTTCTCCATTTATATAATGTGACGAGCTCCCTTTAATTTGTTTTATTACATCTGCAATTGATTTTTGTGGATTTAATAAAAATAAGGCGTGAATATGATCTGGCATTCCATTAATGATTCGTACGGGACATCCCAATTCAATTAATTCTTGTCTGATATAGTCGTATACTTGTTTCTCTATTGAAAAGTCAATTAATTCACCTCTGTTTTTGGTTGCCCAAACAGCATGAATCCATAATTTATTAAAAGAATGTGGCATACAATTAGTTTTAAATTTCCACTAATCTACAACTTTATATAATTTATCTGACAATCGAATCCGGAATGGCAATTTAAAAGTACAAGTGTCTCCAGAAACTGCTTTTTCTTGTGCAAAATCGTTCACCAGCATTTCTTCGATTACCAGTTTTTGCTCGCCTGTTGTAGCTCCTTTAATCAGAATCGTATCACCAATTTTGATTTCGTTTTCTTCAATTAGAAACTGACCAATACTTGGTTTTGGATAAAAGTGAGTTCCTTTTCCAATGTATTGTTTTTTGATCTTTATTTCTTTTTTGAGAACGGTAGCTACTCTGCGAGCAATTTTTGACTCAGCCAATTCACTAAGATTCGGAACTCCTGCTAATGGATCTTGATTATTTTTGAAAGTCAAAACGTCTGATTTCCCTTTTTTGAAGATCTTATTTCCGTTTTTAATTCCTCGTCTAATAGCTTTCTGTTCTTCTTCCGGCAAATGAATTATAGTTACACATTCAGCAGAACAACAGTTTTCCATTTTTCCCTTGCAAGAGTCACATTGAATAAAAAGTAAATGACAACCTTCGTTCACGCAATTGGTATGTACGTCACAAGGTGCGCCACATTGATGGCATTGCGAAACAATATCGTCTGTAATTCTTTCGCCCAAGCGATGATCAAATACGAAGTTTTTTCCAATGAATTTACTTTCTAAACCTTCTGCTTTTACCTGGCGTGTGTATTCAATAATTCCGCCTTCCAGTTGGTACACGTTTTCAAAACCTTTATGTTTGAAATAAGCACTGGCTTTTTCGCAGCGAATTCCTCCGGTGCAATACATCAATAGTTTTTTGTCTTGTTTGTGTTCCGTAAGCTGCTCTTCGATAATGGGTAATGATTCCCGAAAAGTATCCACATCTGGTTTTATAGCTTTGGTGAAATGTCCAATTTCACTTTCGTAATGATTTCGCATATCGACTACAATCGTGTTTGGATCTTCTAGAAGTTCATTGAATTCTTTGGCTTTTAGGTGAATTCCAATATTCGTTACATCAAAAGTTTCATCAACCAAACCATCAGCCACAATCTTATCACGCACTTTTACAGTCAGTTTCAAAAACGAGTGATCGTCTTGTTCTACGGCAATATTTAATCGGATTCCTTTCATGAAATCATAGACCTCGATGGAATCTTTGAATGCATAAAAATTATCGGCAGGCAATGATAATTGGGCGTTGATTCCCTCACTGGCTACATAAATCCGACCCAAAACTTCAAGTGAGTTCCACGCCAGAAATAATTCGTTACGAAATTGTGTTGGATTTGAGATTTGCGCATAAGCATAGAAAGACAGCGTAAGACGTTGTTTTCCGGCATCATCAATCATGACGGCTCTTTCCTCTGCGCTTAATGTGTTATACAGTTGCATGCTATAAACAGTTTTAAGTTGAGAAATATATTTTTTGCAAAAGTATGAAAAAAGGTTCAGAGAGGCAAAGTTTTCAAGGAACTAAGGTTCACAATCAAAAACAATGCTTGCTTAATTTACGGTAATGTCTTGATGGTTTATTTTTTTTGGAGCTCTTTCCAGCTTTTCGCTCTATCTCTTGTTTCCGCTATCGCTACAACAAGAGGATGCCGCTGCAATCTGGGCTAGGGTAGTTGTGGTGAATAGAAGGTTTAGTTTCTCAGAATTGTAATTAGCTCTTCAAGCCACACGAAAGGATTCGTGCGGGAGCGGGGGACAATTTTGGGTTGACCTTCCTGCGTTTATTTTGTCATTCTGAGGAACGAAGAATCTTTATCTGTTGAGCAATTTATAAGGACTCTTCCTTAGTCAGAGTGACAACTTTGTCTTAAATGCAAATAATAATCACCATCAATAAACAAAAAAACCACGCCGAAACGTGGTTTTATATTCTATGCTTTGACTGGGATTAGCAATACTCGTTGAACGCATCTTTCAAGTTTTCAGCAATTAATTCTGCTGGGCGACCTTCAATGTGGTGACGCTCTAGCATGTGCACTAATTCTCCGTTTTTGAACAAAGCCATACTTGGCGATGATGGAGGAAAAGGGAACATATGTTGTCTCGCAGCATCAACTGCATCTTTGTCAACTCCTGCAAAAACAGTGATTAAATGGTCTGGTTTTTTAGCGCTATCCAAACTCATTTTTGCCCCCGGACGTGCGTTTCTAGCAGCACAGCCACAAACCGAATTTACAACTACAAGCGTCGTTCCTTCTAATTTCATTGCGTTTTCTACCGCTTCGGCACTATGTAAATCTTGAAAACCTGCAGCGGTTAATTCCTCTTGCATTGGTTTTACCATTTCTTGTGGATACATATTTTTTTATTTTAAATCAATACTAATTTTGAATTGCAAAGTTACAAAGTTTACAATCAAGTATAGAAGTTGAATTATAAAGTTTTGTTATAGTTTGATTTCTATTTAATTGCTTTTGAAGCCACATGAAAAATAGCTTTTATAAATAGCATTTTGGGACATTTTAGAATAACGGTAATGTCTTCCTTGAGTGAAGTTTCTTCGTCCAAGAATTTAAAAATTAATGTTGGATTGCCTTTTTTGAACATCGAAGAAAAGATAGAAGAACCCAATTCATTTTTTCGGTCTAAGATGTCTAACAGAAGTAAATCGTAAAACCAGAATTTAGTGCTTTTATGAAACTTAGTAAAGTCGGTTTCCCTTTGTAGAAAGGCAACCAATTCTGTTGATTTGGTGTCCGAATTTTTGAATGTATAGCCCGTACTAGCTTTCGTCCAGCCGCCAGAAGTTCCTATATTGATTACGTTTTTAGTATTCGCTTTCCAAAAAGGATAACACGTCATAGGAATGCTACCTTGCTCTTTTTCGACGATTTCATAGTTTGTAATCCCAAGTTTTTCGATGTATTGCTGGATTTCGTTTTCGTATTCTTCGGTCTTCAAATGGTGGTGCGAAAACAAGGTGTATTCCAGTAAAGCTTCAGTTTTGGAAGTGGGCAACACATACATAAAACGGGTATTCCCTTTTTGTTCCACTGAAAAATCCATGAAAGTAGCTTGTTCGGGATTGAATACAGCTTGCTCACTTTTGATAAACCAACCTATAAAATGCTGTTGTAAAACAGGATATTTTGTCTGGTTTTCTGCTTTTTCTTTGTTGTAAATACTATTAAACAATTTCGAGCAGGAAAAGGATTCGCTTTCGGTTTGTACCATAATTATGGTTTCGGATTCTTTGATTTCCAAAACTTTCTGGTTGATGAACGTGATGTTTTCTTGTTTTGAAAGCAGATCAAATACCCGATTATAGAAATCCAGCCCTTTAACCATATTGTAGCGGTAGGGTTTCAGGTCTAAATCCCGGTGAAAATCTGCATTGGCAAACAAAGCCGAATCCCATTTCTTGGAAATGGATTGTTCCCAAACCGAATCACTAGTTTTCCAAAAACACCAGGTTCTGTCGTTGGTTTTTTTGGTATTTTCATCCAATAACAAAATACTTTTATCTCGGAATTTACCAGATTGGACCATTTTATACACGGTCATCAAAGCCGATAATCCTGCGCCGGTAAAGATGTAATCGAAGTGTTTCATTTGAGAATTTGACATTCCCATCAAAAATAGACAATTTTATTCTTTTAGTTTGGCTAAAATCAGCTTAAATTCTTTTGGGTTTAAGTAGCCGTAGTGCTGAAAAATAATCTCATTTTCACTGTTCAAAACACACAAAACAGGAAAGTTCAGTTGCTTGTTGACTGTTCCTAATGCGAGGGCCAGTTCATGTATTCCGGAGTTGTTTCCCGTGGGTCGGAATTGAAAACTAGTTTTGTTAAAAATAACCGTTCGCTTTTCCTCGGCATTAAAATCAATAAAATAGAAATTAGAATTGAGCTGGGTAATAATTTCCTTGTTTTTAAAAGTGGTGTTTTTCATGGCATGACAAAATTGGCACCAATCGGTTTGAATAAAAACTATCGTTTTTCTCTTTTTGTTATTTTGCAAACTGTCTATTTGTTCAAACGAAACCGAATGCAACTGCGCAAATCCAGAAGGAATCGCAAAGCATAGGAGTACCAGTAAATACAGTTTTTTTTTCATTATCTCAAGGTATATCGGAGTCCGAAAAAGCTTCTGATTCCCTGGTTGGGCCCATATACATAGGTAGTGTCAAAGGTTAGTCCATAGGGATTTTGGGGAGTGGCCTGCGCTTGTCCGTTTGTGTCGTAGGTTACATTTTTATCAAAAGGATCATTTGTTCTTGCAATTAAAAACGGGTTATTTTGTTTAGGCAAAAAGTTCAACAGGTTTTTAATTCCGACATAAATTTCAAAATCAGGTAAACCAGAATAGGTGAATTGAATGTTTTGTAAACTGTACCAAGGTGATTCTGGAGCACGGGGATCTAAAGCGCTTAAAAGTGGGAGTCGCATAGGGCTGTATAGATTTCCGGTGTAATCAATATTTAAATCGATAGCTTGAATTTTATAGGAAACACTCCAAGTTGCTGTAAATTTTTCGGTTAGAAAAGGTGTTTCTTTTAGGCCATTTTGAACGTTTTTGTTGTCTAACAAAGAAGCGCCGGTGATAATTTTTAATCCATTAGGAAAATTGAAATCGACATTCATACTGATTCCTTGACTTATCGCATAACCATTAATGTTGTCGTAGATGATTTGGTTGGGATCAGTAACATAATCCGAAACAATTTTATTGCTGAATCTGGTATGAAAAAGGGAAGTTTCAATGCCAATAAAGGTTCCGTTATCAAAATTTATTTTCTTAATATAATTCAAATTAGCATTGATGGATTGTTCCGGCTTCAAATTATTTGCGATTATAATTTCACGAGCACCGGTTAAAGCAGCGTGATCTTCGGTAAATAAATTTACCACTCTAAAACCTGTTCCGGCGTTCAGTCGAATAATATTATTATCGTTCAATTTCCATTTATAGGCAATTCTTGGCGTCAAGATACTTCCGTGAAACGAGTTGTAATCGTAACGCAGTCCCAAGAGTATCTTGTGTTTTTCGGTAAATGTAATTTCGTCCTGAACAAAAATTCCCGGCAGCCAGGTTTTCTCGGGATTGTTATTTCCCTGTTTTAATGTTGCCGGTGTATTGTCATCGTAATAATTGTATCGGGTAGCAATTCCGGTTAGTAAATCATTCCTCCCTGTTTTCTTGTCCCAAGTTAGTTGTACAAAACCAATTTTTTGATTGGCAATATAACTGGTTGTCCCGTAGCGACTGTCTTGAAAATGTACATTTCCTGAAAAGGAAAGCATTAGTTTTTCCTGAAAAGGCAATTGGTAACTTCCTATTAGTTCCGCTCGTTTTGTATAAATGCTTTCGCCATAGATCTCGTCTCCGCCACGGTGTTTTTTCTCCCAACGCACATCGCCGCCAAAACGGTCTTCATAAACCCCACGCGCCGCAATAGTGAACAAACGGTTTTCTTTTCTGTTGAAAGTCCATTTTTGAAAAAGGGAAATTCGGTCTGAAAGGGTAACATCAGTAAAATTGTCGCCATCGTTGTCTGTTTTTTGATTGTAGCTAAAATAATTTAAACCTAGAAGTGCCGTAGCTTTCTGTCCAACATTGAGTTTTACTCCTAAATCAACATTAGTTTCCAACCAAGAAGTAGAAAACACATCTGCGGAGAATAGGGGAGCGTTTGTTGGATTTTTGGTAATAATATTAATCAAACCTCCAACCGCCTCACTACCGTATAAAGACGAAGCGGGACCTTTTACGATTTCAATTCGTTCGACCAGTGAATTCGGAATTCCAGATAATCCGTACACCGTGGATAAACTGCTCACGATGGGCATTCCGTCAATTAGAACTAAAGTATACGGACCTTCAAGCCCATTAATATGAATGTCGCCCGTATTGCAAACGCCACAATTAAGCTGTGGTCTAACACCATTTACATTCTGTAATGCTTCATAAATACTGGCCGTTGGATTTTTCTTGAAAAATATTGGGGAATAAACCTCGACAGGAACGGGACTTTCCAGTCTTTTTACGGGTTTTAAAGTTCCGGAAACCACAACTTCGTTAAGTTGGTTTTCATTATTTGAAAGTTCCAAATCCAGAATAGTGTTTTCATTAATTTTGACCGTTATATTCTTTTTTAAAGTTTGAAAACCTTCTGCAACAATTTGTATTTTGTAATTCCCTTCAGCAATATTCGCTATACTGTAATTTCCTAAACTATCCGTTTGGGTGGCGTATTTTGTTCCAATTAAAAAAACTCGAGCCTCCGAAACCCCTTTTTTTTCTGATGAAATAAATCCAGAAAGATTTGTTTTTTCTTGGCTGTAGCCAAAGTGAAACATAAGGAAAACTAATAATGAACATAATTTTTTCACAATGCTTAAATTAAATTTAGGCAAAACTAAAAATTATATTTTGCAAAACCAATTTTTTAATTACATTTGTATCAATAACTTAATTGGTTTAGTGAGAAGTCTTCAAGAAGAAATCAATAAATTGATTTGTATTAAAATTTAAAAAGAGTATTCAAAAAACATAGCATGACCTTTTCAGAAGAAAATTATCTCAAGACCATTTACCACCTTACGGCTGTTTCAGAGGTGGATATCAGCACCAATGCGATTGCCGAAAAAATAGAAATCAAGGCGTCATCCGTTACCGATATGCTCAAGAAACTCGCCGAAAAAGAGTTAGTCAACTACATCAAATACCAAGGTGTTTCCCTTACTGATCAGGGACAATTAGCCGCTAAAATGATTGTTCGAAAGCACCGGCTTTGGGAAACTTTTTTAGTTGAAAAATTAGATTTTTCATGGGATGAAGTGCATGATCTTGCGGAACAATTGGAACACATCAAATCTGAAAAACTCATCAATAAGTTAGATGATTTTCTGGGAAATCCCACTGAAGATCCACATGGAGATCCGATTCCGGATGCTAACGGAAGAATTATAAAAGTAGACAAACAACTGCTTTCTGAATTCGAGAAAAACCAAATCGGGATTTGTGTGGGTGTCAAAGATACATCTTCTGATTTTTTAAAATATTTAGACAAACAAGAAATCGCTTTGGGTTCCCAAATTGAAATTATCGAAAAGGAAAGTTTTGATTCCTCTTTGAGAATTCGGGTTGGAACAAAAGAAATAACGGTTTCAAATAAAATAGCCAGTAATATATACATCAAATAATTATGTTTCAATCTGTAGTAGATTATTTTACGAGTATCGACCCAATATTAGCCGCTTTGTATGCGAGTTTATTCACTTGGTTTCTTACGGCTTTAGGAGCCTCGTTTGTTTTTTTGTTTAAAACCATGAACCGGACGGTACTGGACGGAATGCTCGGATTTACCGGGGGCGTAATGGTTGCTGCAAGTTTTTGGAGTTTATTGGCTCCAGCTATAGAAATGACCGGCGGCGAAGGTTTTCAAAAAGTGATTCCCGCAGCTTTTGGTTTTTTTCTTGGTGCCTTGTTCATTTTTGGGATTGATAAAGTATTGCCACATCTTCACATTAATTTTAAAGTTACGGAGGGAATTAAATCGCCTTGGCAGCGTACTACATTACTGGTTTCGGCAATTACACTGCACAATATACCTGAAGGATTGGCCGTAGGGGTTCTTTTTGGGGGAGTGGCTGCCGGGATTCCGGAGGCTTCCATTGCGGGAGCTGTTACCTTGGCCATTGGTATTGGAATTCAGAATTTCCCCGAAGGTATTGCCGTGGCTATGCCGTTGCGTCGTATGGGAATGAGTAGAAGAAAAAGCTTTATGTACGGACAATCATCAGCTTTGGTAGAACCTGTCGCTGCTGTTTTAGGCGCTTTTGCTGTCACATTTTTTACCCCAATTTTACCGTACGCTTTGGCCTTTGCTGCAGGTGCTATGATTTTTGTTGTGGTAGAGGAAGTGATTCCGGAAACACAACAGGATAAAAATACGGATATTGCCACACTGGGATTTGTTGGCGGATTTATAGTGATGATGGTTCTGGATGTGGCTTTGGGATAGGGTTTTTAATTTTTGCCATTTGTTATTAAAAAGAAGCGTAGCTTTATCTTTTAAACCGCGTTTATGAAAAAGTCAGTAGTATTCCTTTGTATGATTATCAGCAGTGCAGTTTTGGCGCAAATCCCAAAATCCCAAAAGGTCAAATACAGTACAATACATCAGAAAATATGCCACAATCAAAAAGGTTTTCAGTTGGTTCTAAAATCGATTTCTTCTGATTCCCGTTGTCCGGAAGGGGTTACTTGTATTTGGGAAGGGGAAGTTTCGGGAGTCGTTTCTGTTTACAAAGATTCAAAATTAATTGAAAACAAGATATTGGTTTTTTCGATGAAAAACGAAAACGAAAATAAAGAGTGGTTTTCTAAATATTTGCCTAAAAAGCAAAAAAACATAAAAAACTATAGTGTTCTTCCGTATCCAAAAGAAGGTGTCAAAATCAACCCGAGTGAATACTATGTGAAAATTGGGTATTTAAAATAACTTTTTATATCACTACTGAATGACTGCATATCACTATAGCAAAATGAAAAATATTTTCATTGGGATTAAATATATATAACTTATATATCAGATTTTTGTTAAAATTATGATGGTCTAATCGCATACGGATTACTAATTCATAATAGTACCATAATTTCAATTTTTGTAGGGATAAAACTAAAATCATGTTCAAAGTCAAATTAGATACAAGTTCAAATTTGAAAACATTTTCTAAAACATACAAACGTAAACAGTTGATATTGAGTCTAAAAATCCATTCTATTAAAGTACCGCACTTTTTTTATATTTTAAAGAAAGCACAGACTTATTGTTTTTTAAGATAGTTCAGACTACTACCAAACATTTTACATGGGCTCTTTTTTAACGTTTAAATACGAAATAAAATTTTAATGGCAGCCGCAATCACCACCACTGCCACAATTTTTATCTGATTTTTTCTTTTTGAGGAAGAATTTTTTAATCAAAAAAGCAAGTGCTATTCCAAGGGCAAAAAAAGCTAAAATTTCTTGAATATCCATATTGTAAAAATAAGAAAAAGCAACCAAAAGAGGTTGCTTTTTTGAGTTAAACTAATGAGAAAGTTTTTTACAACTGTGCCATAATTCCAAAATTGATACTAAAAGGCATTCCTGGTCTTAAACCTGCAGGAACTCTTGAAACGGCATACTTTTCATTCATTAAATTAATGATATTAGACATCAGGCTCACTTTTTGGCTGAGGTGGTATTTGGCTGAGAAATCTACAATAAAATTACTGTTTACTTTGTTTTGGGACGGAATAGTTCCCGTTCCTGCCAATGTTCTAAACGCATCTACATATTTCCCACTGATGGCCAAATTGAATTTTTCTGTTTCGAAAGCGGCAGTCAGAGCAAATTGATTTTTGGCGATGTACGGAATCTCATCTCCACGTGTTACATTTCCCCATATTGGGCTGTTAAAGTCACTATTTAATTTCGTATCCGTCAAAGTATAGGAAAAGCTAAGCGGTAGTTTATATCCTTTTTCTGAATTTTTCAGGATTTCATACGTGGCCAAAAATTCAATTCCCTTTACGATTGCTGCACCTGCATTGAATAAATCTCCAGTTCCAGTTCCGCCACCGGACATGTTATCCGAACCTTGTAAATTAGAAAAATCATTGTAATAGCCAATCAATTCTCCGTAAAAGGCATTTTTTTGAAAGCGAAAACCCAGTTCTGAGTTGATACTGTTTTCGGCATCTTCTCCAACTTTAGCGCCCGGAGGAGAAAACCCTTTGTGAACACTCGTAAACACATTGTAATCTTCATTTATTTTATACAGAATTCCCATTCCCGGTATCCAAACATCAGAACGGTTATTTGCATTTACGATATTTGTACCGGTTCTTGTAATATCGTTGCTCCCGTAATTAATCGATTCTAAATTGATATTTTCATATCGGACTCCTGGCGAGAACGTAAATTTGTCATAGGTAATCGTATAAAGCACATGAGCGGCAATTGCTTCGGCGTAGGTAATCCTATTTGCATCTGTGCCTGGAGTTCCGTTTGAAGTTCTATTCATCACTCCATTTTGTATGGCGTATCCGTCAACCCATTGAAAGCGATCTTCATAATCTTCGTGGTAGCGAAATCCAAAATCAAAATCGTGTTTCAGCGCTCCTGTTGCAAAATTATAATTGGCTACTGATTGGATTCCTTTGGCCTCGTACATCCTATTGTTGGCTTTAACTAATAAAGCATTATCAGCAGTGTTATTAGCTCCTGTTAAAGCTAAATATTCCGCATTATACTTTATTGGATCAATTAATATAGAATTGATTCCTACTTTTGTAGTTCCAAGTTTTAAGGCATCAAGTTTATACCAATTTCTGGCAAAATCATTCTTGTAGGCCTTTGTGGTGATGTTGAAATTTTTAGACGGTTGAATAAAATGGGTCAACATGATTTGTTTGTGCTCCGTATCAAGATAATCTTCATTTGATCCGGCATACCTTCTGTAAGGACTCTTGTTGTAATCGTCTTCGGTCAAACCAAGATAAGTTTCATTGGCAAAATCTTCGCCAAACTGGACTTTAGCGGTTAAGGATTGAAAGATTTTGGCATCGAGATCCGTATTAATTCTAAATTTAGCAACATAATCATTTCCCTGAAAACCGGTGTTTTTTGAACTGTTGTCTATTTTTTTAAATCCGTCTGAATTTCGGTTGTTGTATTCTAAAACGTAACCAAAATTTTTGCGTTCATCTCCAATATTTACGTATGTTTTTTTGGTATTGAAACTACCAATGCTGGCTACAACTCTGGCTTTGAAACGATTTGGGATTTGAGTAGAAACCATATTGATGGCGCCGCCGGTAGTATAAGGACCGTATTGTATTTGACTTCCTCCTTTTACAATTTCGAAAGACTGCATTCTGTTTACTGTTGGGAAATAATACGCGGCAGGAGCGGCATAAGGAGCAGGTGCTATTAGAACGCCATCCTCCATTAGTGTAATTTTACTCGAACGATCTGGGCTGGTTCCTCTCATACCAATATTTGGGCGGAGTCCAAACCCTTCTTCTTCCTGAATATTGATGCCGGGAACGGTTCTTAGAATCCTGGAAACATCATCATAATTAAAGGTTTTTAATTCTTTTGGAGAGATAAAATATGTTGATCCGGCTTTATTTTTGGCTTTAAATTTACTTCCAATGATCGCATCGGTGGTAATAATAACTTCGTTTAAACTTTCAATACTATCTTTTTGAGTTTTTGTAAGTTCCTTTTCTTGTGCAAACAAAACGGACGTAATTAATAGCGAGCCGATAATTATAATATTCTTCATTTTTATTTAGATTAATTCTACACTGCAAATGTAGAACCTAAATCTTATTTAGACAAATTAAAAATAATAAAAATTTGACATTTTAACTTTTGTTGACATATAAGTAATGAGATTAAAATAATGTCGTATTTGTTTTTAACTCAACCTCAGTCTTTATTGAAGGTTTGACATTATAATATGTGACAATATATCGTTCCTATTACTTAGTTCTTATAAAGGAATTAAATTTATGAGTCTTAAAAGCATGTATAACCAAGTGCTTTATCTTATTTTGCTTGATCTTCTTAATTTCTTTTGCTGCTAATTCGCAAATTGTTTGTCCAACTTGGAGTTATTTAATAAGTAATCAAATCGCACGGTAAAAGGCTAAGATCTGCATTTTAATTTTTTTAAATTTTAGCTTTTTTCACTCACACTCATACGAGTGATTTTAAAACCATTGTAGTGTGTGATTACTTTAAAATTTGGTATGCAATTAAAGCAACAACATACGCAAATCCGGACATAAAGATCAATTGTCCTGCCGGCCATTTCCAGGAATTGGTTTCTTTTTTAGTAACGGCGAGTGTACTGGCGCATTGCAAAGCAAAAGCATAAAAAAGTAATAGTGATATTCCGGAAGCAAAATTAAAAACCTTTTCTCCGGTAACCGGATTAATCTCGGCAGCCATTTTATTTTTAATAGTGACTTCATTATCGCTACCACCCACACTGTAAATAGTGGCTAATGTTCCCACAAAAACCTCCCTGGCGGCAAAGGAACTGATGATGGCAATTCCTATTTTCCAGTCGTAACCCAGAGGAGAAATAGCAGGTTCAATGGCTTTTCCCATGATTCCGATATAAGAGTTTTCCAGTTTTTGGGAGGCCACTGCATTCTCAAATTCAGCTTCAGGCAACGGATTATTTTTGGTGTTTTCAGTGACAATGGTTTCTGCATCATTGAATTTTTCTCCTGGTCCGTACGAAGCTAAGAACCATAAAACTATAGAAATAGCCAGTATGATTTTTCCGGCACCAAAAACAAAGGCTTTTGTTTTTTCGATCACATTAATACCTACGTTTTTGAAAAGCGGTAATTTATAATTGGGCATTTCTACCACAAAGTATGTTTTTCCTTTTATTTTAAGGATTTTATTTAAAATGTAAGCTGAAAAAATAGCCGTTCCAAAACCCAAAAGATACAACAGCATCAAGGTCATTCCTTGCATGTTCAGAAAACCCAAAACACGAGTATCCGGAATTACCAGAGCAATGATTATGGCATAAACAGGTAATCTGGCGGAGCAGGTCGTGAATGGGGTGACCAGGATGGTGATCAATCGTTCTTTCCAGTTTTCAATGTTTCGGGTTGCCATAATTGCCGGAATCGCACAGGCCGTACCGGAAATAAGTGGGACTACACTTTTGCCTGATAATCCAAATTTACGCATAATTTTATCCATCAGGAAAACAACTCGGCTCATGTAACCGCTTTCTTCAAGAATTGAAATAAACATAAATAGGAAAGCAATTTGAGGGATGAAGATCAAAATACCTCCAATTCCAGGAATTATTCCCTGCGAAATTAGATTGGTTAAAACGCCGGCCGGTAATTGCTCGGCAGCAAGAGCGCTTATTGTAGCAAAGGTACCGTCAATGAAATCCATTGGAATTTTAGACCATTCGAAAATAGATTGAAAAATAACAAACAAAATCATGAAGAAAATCACATAACCCCAAATCTTGTGAGTCAGGACGCGATCCAGTTTGCTGCGAAAATCTTTAGCAATTGTCTCATCGACTTTTAATCCTGTTTTCAAGACGTCATTGATGAATTGGTAGCGTTTTATGGTTTCTTTTTGTTGCAAACGCTTTAGATCCGAATGCGATTTAGTAAATGAATTTCGGATTTCATTTCGGTCTAAATTCAGGAAATTGACGTCTTGAGTAATGACCAGCCATAATTTATACAAGAGCTGGTTGGGAAATGTTTTTCTTAAAGTATTAAAATATTCCGGATCAATGCTTGAGGCATTCAAGCAGGGTTCATTCGAAAGGGATTTGTAGTTGACTATCAATTTTTTTAGTTCATCAATTCCAAAACCTTTTCTCGAACTGATCAGCGCAATTTTTGTTTTTAAGTGTGCTTCAAGATACGGAATATCCAGCGTAATTCCTTTGAATTTCATTCTATCGGCCATGTTGATGACTAATATGGTTGGAATTTCAAGGTCTTTTATTTGGGTAAAAAGTAATAAATTTCGTTTTAGATTCTCCACATCCGTAACTACAAGGGCTACATCAGGGTATAATTTATCGTTTTTATTCAGTAATAATTCAATGACAACGTTTTCATCAATCGAACTGGCATTTAGGCTGTAGGTTCCCGGTAAATCCAAGATATTAGCCTTGATGTTATTGGGTAATTTGCAAAAACCCATCTTTTTTTCAACGGTAATTCCAGGGTAATTCCCTACTTGTTGATTCAAACCGGTCAATTGATTAAAAACAGAGGTTTTTCCGGTGTTAGGATTTCCAATTAAAGCAACATTGATATTTTGATTGGTCATTATAAATTAGTTTTTAGTATTTCAACTTCAATCTCACGGGCAGTTTCCAATCGGATAGCAACGTGTGAACCATTGATGTTTAAATATAAAGGATCGCCAAAAGGAGCAATTTGAAGTAATTCTACCAGATTGCCCGGCAAGCAACCCATTTCCAATAATTTTAATGGAACTATATCAATGTCAAAGTCTTTTATAATGGCCTTTTCGCCTTTTTTGAGAGAATTTATCGTTGTTTGCAAACCTTATTTAGATTGAATTAAGATTGCAAAAATACACATTTTAATACAAATAAAAATGATAAATATCACATTTAAACCTTAATTAAGACAAAAAAAATGCATGGATTGGGATGGGATTTATCAGAAAAGGAGAAGAAATTAAAGGTCAATTAATCTTATTCGGCACTCAAAAAACGAATGTCGTCGATTAATCGTTTCATGTCTTCTTTGTTAGTGCCGTCATAAAACCCACGAACTCTTTTTTTAGTATCTACCAATACAAAATTTTCTGTGTGTACCATGTCGTATAATTCGCTTGGTTCTCCCAGTTTAACGGCCAAATACGATTTTCTGGCCATCTCATAAATTTCTTTTTTATCGCCGGTGACTAAATTCCATTTTGAAGCATCTACCTTATATTTTTTGGCGTAAGCCTTCAAAACCGGAACGCTGTCCGTCTCCGGAAAAACAGTATGCGACAATAACTTCACCTTGGGGTCATTGGCAAAAACTTTCTGGATATCCGATAAATTGGTGCTCATTTTTGGACAAATGGAGCCGCAAGTGGTAAAGAAAAAATCAGCCACATATATTTTTCCTTCATAGTCTTTTTGGGTGATGGTTTTTCCGTTTTGGTTGACAAACGAAAAATCAGCAATGGTATGGTATTTACTTTTATACTGAATCGTACTGTCTACTAATTCCGGATTTACATCAGAAGGATTAAAAATAGGAAGTGTTTTTTTTGGCTTTAAGGCCGAATAAAATAAGGATAAAACGATTGCAGAAAAAACCAGGAAGACCCCTAAAAAGATTCGGTATTTTTTTAAAATTCGTAACATAATGTTATTTTAATACAAAAATACGAAAACGAAATTTGTTTTTAATTCAAATTAACACAATCTTATTGGGATAAAATTTAACAAGAAGTTAAAAGTTTTATTGATAGCTTTGTAAAACTAACTAAATATATATTAAAAATGAAAAAGAACATCAATAAGCAGTTGCTTTTTGTGATTCCTGCAATCATGGGTTTTACGGTAAGTCAAGCCCAGAACACAGCCGTGGCGAAAGAGCCAGGAATCAATGTGAACCACATGGACAAGAATGTACAACCCAACAATGATTTTTTTCGCTATGTGAATGGAACATGGTTGGATAATACAGAAATTCCAGCTGATAGAACCCGTTGGGGAAGTTTTGATGAATTGCGTCAAAAAACAGATGCCGATGCTTTGGCAATCTTGAAGGAAGCCACTAAGAATCCGAGTTATAAATCAAATACTGATCAAGGGAAAGCCGTTAATTTATACCAGTCGATATTAGATACCATAGGAAGAAATAAGCTTGGGATAGCGCCTTTAAAGCCGTATTTGACAAAAATAAACGCAGTTAAAAATGCGAAAGACCTAGAGGCATTATTAATTGAAATGGAGCCAATTGGCGGTATTGGATTTGTGGGAGCCAGTGTAGGCACTGATGCAAAGAACAGCAATAGAAATGTAATTAATGTAGGATTGGGTAGCGTAGGTTTGCCAGACAGAGATTATTATGTTTCTGAAGATGCCGACTCTAAAGAAAAACGAGCTAAATACGTGCTTCACGTTGCTAAAATGTTACAGTACCTTGGTGATACTCCGGTAGTTGCTAAAGCGAATGCCGAAAAAATCCTGGCACTTGAAATCGCCATGTCTAAACCAAGATTGGATAGAGTAGAAAGAAGAGACCGTCGTAAATCATACAACCCAATGACGGTTAAAGATTTACAAAAACTGACGCCTTCAATCAACTGGGATAATTATTTCACAAAAATAGGATTGCCTAAAGTGGATTCCTTGATAGTGTCTCAGCCTAAATATATGACTGCTTTAGAAACAATTTTCAAAGAAAATAAAGTAGAAGACTGGAAAGCATACATGCGTTGGACTTTATTAAACAGAGCATCAAGTCAATTGTCAACTACTATTGAAGACGCAAACTGGGAGTTTTACGGAAAAACCCTGACGGGCGCTGTAAGTCAAAGACCACGTGACGAAAGAGCACTTCAAACCATCAACGGAACGGTTGGAGAAGCGTTAGGAAAATTATATGTAGAGAAAATGTTTCCGGCTGAAGCCAAAGCCAAAGCGGAAAAAATGATCAAAAATATATTTCTTGCTTTCGAAAACCGAATCAATAATTTGCCTTGGATGTCTACAGAAACTAAGGTAAGTGCACTTGCTAAACTGCATAAATCAAGAATAAAAATTGGATATCCAGACAAATGGAAAGATTATTCAGCCTTGACCATTAAAAGTCCAAAAGAAGGCGGAACGTATTTTGATAATGTTAAAAACTTGGCAAAATGGCGTTTTGAAGAAAACATAGCTGAATTGAACAAGCCAGTCGATAAAGAAAAATGGGGCATGTCTCCACAAACGGTGAACGCCTATTTCAACCCATCAAATAATGAAATTGTATTTCCAGCAGCTATTTTGCAACCGCCTTTTTATAATTATCAAGCAGATGAAGCCGTAAATTATGGTGGAATTGGAGCCGTTATCGGGCATGAAATTTCACATGGGTTTGATGATTCGGGATCGCGTTACAATGCTGACGGAAACTTAGTAGATTGGTGGACCGCTGAAGATTTGAAACAATTCTCTGCTTTAACAGGAGCGCTTGCAGCTCAATACAGCGCTTTGCAACCTATTCCAGGAACTTTTGTAGATGGTAAATTCACGCTTGGTGAAAACATTGGAGATTTAGGAGGCGTAAATGCCGCTTATGATGGTTTGCAATTGTACCTGAAAGCAAACGGAAACCCGGGATTAATCGATGGATATACTCCGGAACAACGGTTCTTTATTTCCTGGTCAACGATCTGGCGTTCCAAAATGCGTGATGAAGCCTTGAAAAACCAAGTGAAAACAGATCCGCATTCTCCAGGAATGTACCGTGCGTATGTGCCTTTGCAAAATATTGATACGTTTTATCAAGCCTTTGATATTAAAGAAAATGATGGCATGTACATTGCTCCAGAAAAGAGAGTAAAAATCTGGTAGAAATTATTCACCAGAGTATGATCCTGGTGTGATTTCTCCTTAGTCGAATGACACAGAGACGTAGCTTCAGTCCAGAAAAAAATACAGGTATAAAAATTATCTTGTAGTATGAAAAAGTCCCATTTGCCTGAGCAAATGGGACTTTTTTTATTCTGTTTTGATACTGTTTTTTCGGGTTCTTCTCAGCGAATAATTCACCAGATACAAGCCAAATAAGGTGACGCCACCTCCTACGGCTATGGCAGTATTGAGGGTTTCCCCAAAGATTATTGCGCCTAAAATCACGGCAATAATTGGGTTGATATAGGAATACACACTACTGATCTCCGCAGGAAGATTTTGAAGAGCATAAATAAAGGCAATGAAAGTAAGTATGGAACCAAAAACAACTAAATAAGCGATAGACCACCAGGAAGCAGCAGGAATTTCGCTTAATTTGACGGAAATTCCAGTTGCGCCAGTGTAGGCGAAAACTAAAATACTAGAAATAAACATTTGCAGTCCCAAACTAAAATACGGATTAAAAGTGGCTGCTTTTTTCTTCGTGTACAAGGTGCCAAAAGCCCAAGTTAAAGTAGAAATTATGGAAATGATTATTCCAAATCTGAAACTAGGAATCAAAAAATCACTCAGGTGGTCGTAAAAAATCACACAAACCCCACTGAAACTGATAATCAAACCCACAACTGATACTCTGGATAATCGTTCGCCTCTAAAAAAAGTAATGATCACAATCCATAAAGGGACACAAGCGCCAATAATTGCGCCTAGACCACTACTGATATACTTGACGCCCCAAGTGCTTAATCCGTTGCTTAAAACAAAATTAAGAATGCTTAGAATGATGATCGTTTTCCATTGTTTTCCCTTTGGCCAAGGCGCCTTTTTAAATAAAAAATAGGAAATATACAGGAATCCTCCTAAAAATTGTCTGATGGCGACAAGTTGTAAGGCGGGCATGTGTTTCACGCCTTCTTTAGAAGCAATCCAGGTAGTTCCCCAAAAAAAACTGACCCAACACAAAGCCAAAATTGGCAGTCCAATAGTGTCTATTTTGGACGAAACGGCATTCTTAATTTTAGTTCTCACATTACAAATTTGGTTTCGTAAAAGTATACTTTAAAACCGTTTCTATGCGAGCACTCAAAATTATTTTTCCAGTTGAATTTTCTTCAGAATTAAATTTTGGCAAAGCTAAATCCAGATCCTTCGCTTTTTGGGTGTAGTACTGTTCTCGAGAAGGATGAAATGGAGCCACTGCATTGAAGGTTTCATTCCATGAATCCGTTTCAATAATTTTTTCAATGATTCCAATACAATCGTCTTGATGAATTAAGTTAATGGTTGCATTAGGGTTGTCAAGATTTTCTCTGCCGGCCAAGAATTTTACAGGATGGCGGTCCTGGCCAATTAATCCGCCAAAACGCAATACCGTCGTTTTAAAATGACTGTTGTTTAGCAAAAGCTGTTCTGTTTCCAGTAATTGTTTGCCGCTTTCCGTATCTGGTTTTGGGATAGTTTCTTCAGTAACAAAAATAGCTTCATCATTATAAACAGATGTCGAACTGATGAAAAGTACGTTTTCAACAGAAGATTTTTCGATAGATGGAATCATATTTCTAATCTTGGCAACAAAGTTTTCTTGCGCTAAACCACGAAGTTTTGGTGGGACATCAATGATTAAAATTTTAGAATTTTCCAGAAAATCAGAAAGGTTTCCTTTGGTTTTATTTTCTGAAAGCGCAATTAAGAAAGGAGCGATTCCGGCATTTTTCAATACGTCTAATTTCGCTGTAGAAGTCGTCGAGCCCTTCACGGAAAATCCTTTCGAAAGTAAGGCTTTCGCCAAAGGCAAACCCAGCCATCCGCAACCCAGAACACTAATTTTTGTCATTTTCGTTTTTTGTAATCAATCGTAATTTTTAAATTTATATGCGGTTACAATTGGTGGCCGTGCATTCTCATAAATTTAAATTTCTTCAAGGTCATAAAATGTGACCTTAAAGAAATTCCATCATAATTTTTTCAAACTGTCTTTCACTACTGCTAAACTATCTTTTACAACAGGATTTGTTACAGTAGTATTCAAAGTATTCTCAACAACCGGACTCGCTTTTATTTTTTGCCTAATGACAACCGCATCGTTCAAAACAAAAGGGGTTGGCATCATCCAGTTTTCTCTTTTTGTGATTTCAAATAAAGGATTTGAAAGTAGGTCAAAAGAACTTTCTAACAGTTCCATGTTGAACGCAGTTGCAGCATTAAAACTAAACTGCAATTCTAAAGGGGCGTTTCCTACCACATAATAACTCAATATCTTCTTTCCTTTTCGCTGGTAAATTGAATTTTTCCGACCTAGTGTAGTCACGCCATTCGCTTTTAAATTATGAAGTATCATTTTTTCATTGGCAAAAATGTCATAGCGATTAACGTTTCTGTTCGGGGAAATTTTTATTTTGACATGTCTTTGATTTCCTATAATTCGGTCTTCCAGAAATGCGATAGTTGGTTTCGGAATCGCTTTTTTAGGAGCTTTGGCAGCATAGGTAAAACCAGAATTGTATTTGCTAAACAACGGAATTTCGTTCAAATTGGTTGCCTTTTTCGGGTTTACACCCAAATAGCCTGTGGTCCAGGAATCGAGATTAGTGTCATACGTGGCCCAATTGGCTTGATCTGTGTCAGCATTATAGAGGTATAATAAACTATTTGACTTCGCTTTTCCGGGTTTGTATCCCGACTCTAAATGCGCTTTCGCAAAAAAGCCAATGGAAAGCAAAAGCAGGAGTATAGACCAGATTCCCTTTTTGGCGAAAGCCCCAAAAATAGGCAGCAATAATCCGAACATCAATACGGTAAGAAGGGCACTTCCAAACAATACCTTTAGTCCCAAACCGATAGGAAACATTTGGATAAAAGGAGCTATAATGATCAAAGCAGGAATGCTAAAAATAAGATTTAATGTTTCGCTTGATTTTTGAGTGACAATGAAAACTCCAAAAAGGAATAGACCAAAGTACACCGGAATAATCAAGAATCCAGCTCCCGGTAACATAAAAGCTATGATAGCATTAATCCCAATCCAAATAAATAATGGCGCTACATAATGATTGATGTTGACTTTACGACATGAAAATAAATGATAAAAGACCATGCTTATTGCTAAAGCCAGCAGTACGAAAGCAGCTATGTAAGCATGTCCGTTATAGGTAAATCCGTTCAGCAAATCCGTGTATTGAGGATAGACGAGCAGCAATCCTTTCCATCCAAAAAAGGTAATTATTCCCGTTGCCGTCAGGGAACCAAACAGCGGAATGAATCCTTTTACAATTTCTCGGGCTGATATAAGGCGTTTGGCTCTTCCTATAAATAATAGCGAAAGAAACAACGCTAAGGCGAGTAGAACCATAGGCAAAACCCAACTGAAAGGATAGCTTATAAAAGTGTATGGAATGGTAAAATAGACATACTCTTCACTGGATTGCACCGCATTTAAATCCGTATTGGAAAAATAATTTAACAACGGCATTAAATATGAACCCTGATGAGCCAGCGTATTTTTGTTTAAATGCTGGATGTCATCCTGAGCGGTATGGTAGTTAAAATGGTCGTCAATAAATGCAAAGTTATAGCCCTGAATATCGCCTTGTTCCCTAAAAACGGTCAAATCAGTGTCGTTGGGTAACATTTTATAAATACTGTACATCAAGGAATTAGATACTGGAAAAGTCGCTTTTGCAGCAGCAAACTCTTTTACTAATCCTGCATTTCCATTGTTAGTTTCCATCAGCATGTAGCTGGGGCCGGAAGAACCACGGGCTTCAAAGTTGAGTACCAGTCCCACTTGTTTTGCCCATTGATGTTGGGTTACAAAAAGTGCAGCACCATTAAGTCCTAACTCTTCTGCATCCGAAAACAGAATAATAATATCGTTTTTATGCGGGGTTTTATTGTATAAAAAAGCCCGAACACTTTCCAGAATTGTAGCTACACCGGAACCCGCATCACTAGCTCCGGGCGAGTAGGAATGGGGTGCGCTGTCATAGTGTGAAAGCAACAACAAGGCTTTGGAACTATTAGAACCTTTGATACGAGCCAAGATGTTTTTTGATTGTACAAGATTTCCCCAGTCACTTAGCGTATAGCCGGTTTGAACAGAAGTCTGCAGTCCTAACTTTTTTAACTCTTTCAGGAGGTAATTTGCGACCACATCATGATTGTCGGAGCCTACATAATGAGGTTTTTTTGAAATGGATTTGATGTGATTCAAAGCCCTTTGGGTCGAAAACTCAGTAAGGGACCCTTGATCATTGGAAGTCCATTGCGGCATCATCGTAAAGTAGATTAACGCTAGGGTTACTGAAATAAACAAACCGGCAAAAATGGAGAAATAATCTTTTTTCATGGTAAGTAAGTGGATTTGGATGCGGTGTTAAATGTCTTTTTTGACTAGCATGTAATACTCATTGTCTAAAACTAAATACCCCTGATCGTACAGGAAATAGTAAGTATTTCCTGTTTTGGTTCGCAGAATATTAGTAAAAAATTCAAAATCAAAACCTTTGCTTAATAATTTTGCGCGGGTGGTTTTTGATTTTCCATCGGGATTAAGTTCAATTAGAATGCGGTAATTTTTACGCAACTTATTGTTGATGTTGCGCATAAAATTAGTGCTGTCTTTGTTCATTTTATTGTTGTAGGCGTTGCGACATCCGTCACTGCAAAACTTTTTATCTTCACGGCCTACAATTTTCTCTTCACATTCTAAGCAGGTTTTTGTCATGGATTTATTTTTTTGATATCGTATAAATCAGTTCTACGGTCTTTTAGAATGCGTACGCTACCGTGCTCGTGAAGCTCTTTCAGTAAATCTAAATCTACGTCAACAATGAGTGTCATCTCGGTATTTGGGGTTGCTTCGGCTTTGATTCCATTACTTGGAAAAGCAAAATCAGAAGGTGTAAATACTGCTGATTGCGCATATTGAATATCCATGTTGTTTACCTTTGGTAGATTTCCTACACATCCTGCTATGGCTACATAACATTCGTTTTCAATCGCTCTGGCTTGTGCGCAATGTTTGACTCTGGTATAGGCGTTTTGAGTATCTGTTAAGAACGGTACAAATAAAATATTCATGCCTTCATCTGCCATTAATCTAGAGAGTTCCGGAAATTCAACATCATAACAAATCATGATGCCTATTTTACCACAATCGGTATCAAAGGTCTTAATTTGTGATCCTCCGGTCATCCCCCAGTGCTGTACTTCGTTTGGAGTAACATGAATTTTGGCATACATTTCTGAAGTTCCGTCTCTCTTGCACAGAAAACCCACATTGTAAAGCGTGCCATTTTCTAAATGAGGCATACTTCCTGTAATAATGTTGATGTTGTACGAAATGGCTAGCTCCTGAAAGCGTTTGCGAACAGGCTCTGAATGTTTGGCTAATTCCCGTATGGCTTCTGCCTCGGACAAATGATTGTAATCCGCCATCAACGGAGCGGTAAAGAGTTCTGGAAAGAGTGCAAAATCACTGCCATACCCGGAAACGACATCAACAAAAAATTCACATTGTTCAAACAAAGCTTCCAGATTGTTCAGTTGGCGCATCTGCCACTGAACGAGTCCCAGGCGGATGACACTTTTCTTGAGGTTTATTAATTTAGGGCTTTCGTCGTAATAAATATTATTCCATTCTAGTAAAACGGCAAATTCTTTAGAATCGGTATCGCCTTCCAGATAGTTTTTCATGACCCGGATTACGTGAAAATCATTGCTCAGCTGAAAAGAAAGCACAGGGTCGTGTAGCTCTTTTCTTTTTACTTTTTCGATATAATTTTTAGGAGTGAGGGTTTTGGCGTGTTGCCCATAATTTGGAATCCTGCCGGCAAAAACAATTGCTTTCAGATTCAATTGTTCACATAGTTCTTTACGGGCGTCATACAAACGTCTTCCCAAGCGGAGTCCTCTGTAGCTTGGATGAATAAACACATCTATTCCATACAAGACATCCCCTTGTGGATTGTGGGTCGAAAAGGTATATTTTCCTGTTATATCAGAATAATTATGGTTTTTGTCTACTAAGCTTTCATCCACAATTAGCGATAATGCAGAGCCTACAACTTTGCCGTCTACTAAGATTACGAGTTGGCCTTCCGGAAAAATGCTCAATAATTTTTCAATATGATGTTCTCTCCAATAGGAACCAACCATTTCCGGATACGATTCTACCATTGATTTTTTGAGCTCTTTATAGTCTTCAATCGCTAGATTTCGTAACTCTACTTTGTTTATTTTGGCTTGCATGAAATAATGATTTTATCAAATATAGCTAAAATTTACCAATTACAAACGGTTACAAATAGTTACAACCGAAAGTAAATAGTTAACAACCGAATGCTTTTTAGCTATGATCGCATCTTTGCCCTGTTGATTTGAAAGACCAATTCAACAAACATACACTAACATTTAAATAGTATACGCCATGAGCACATTAAGAAACAAAGTACAGTTAATTGGACATGTAGGAAATGATCCGGAAATCAAATCATTTGACGGAGGAAAAAAACTAGCTAATTTTTCCTTAGCTACAAATGAAAGCTACAAAAACGACAAAGGAGAAAAAGTAGAAGAAACCCAATGGCACAAACTCGTTGCTTGGGGAAAAACGGCTGAAATCATAGAGAAATATGTTACCAAAGGAAAAGAAATTGCCATTGAAGGAAAATTAACCCATAGAAGTTATGACGATAAAAATGGAGAAAAACGCTACATCACTGAAGTTGTCGTTGATGATGTTTTGCTTTTAGGGAAATAGGTTTTTCAAGACGAAGCAATAAAATAATGCCCTCTGTATCAGAGGGCATTTATGTTTTGAATCAGGATACTTTTTTTAATAAATCAAACAACGGACACCGCTTACAGCGATTGTCTTCCCCTTTTTTGAATTTTTTGCAACATTTAGATTTGCAGTTTTCTGCAATCTTAATGGTTTTAAGGATTTCTTTTTGATTTTTTTTCTTTTCCTTTTTTTTCTTTTCCAATTTTTATAAAGAATTAAAAACTAAGGCAAATGTATGTTATTTTTATCTGTTCTAAATAAATTTTAACATTTAAATAGCAGGTTTGACAAGCGCCACTTGTTGTAAGTCTCTGTCAAATAAGTATAAACCGCCTTTGTCATCTCCTATTAAGTTGATTTTGTCCAAAATAGATTTTGCGGTCGCTTCTTCCTCAATTTGCTCGGCAACATACCATTGCAGAAAGTTATGTGTGGCATAATCTTTTTCAGAGAAAGTGATGTGTACCAACTCATTTATCGAATCCGAAACAAAAATTTCATGTTTATAAAGTTCCTCAAACATATCTTTGAAGGTTTCATAAGTAGTTTTTGGGGCTTTTAAGTCCGTTATTTTTGCATGGCTACCACGTTCATTTACATACTTGATTAATTTGAGCATGTGCAGGCGCTCTTCGTCAGATTGGGCAAACATGAATTGAGCAATTCCTTCCAGTCCGCTCACTTCAGCCCAACACGCCATAGAAAGGTAGGTTTGCGAGGATTCTGCTTCAATGCGAATCTGTTTGTTTAGGGCAATTTCAATATTTTTAGATAGCATAATTTTAGTTTTTAGTAAAGTTAAAAAAAATAAGTCACTACTGATTCATCAATTCCTGAAAACAATCCACAAATTGTCCCAGATGAAAACCGTCCATTAATCCATGATGTACATGAACAGACAAGGGCATGGTTCTTTTGCCACTAGGGGAGACTTTCATTTTGCCAAAAGATATTTTTGGACAGCTGTCCGGAAAGGAAAAACTTCTAGCATGGGATAAAGAGGAAAAATCCAGCCACGGAATTGCTGAAAAATGGATCACGTTATCCTCCTCAAAGGTTCGGGTAAAAAGTCCTGTTGTGGTTTGAATGCGGGCAATCTCTGTAGCGGAGGTCGTTTTGAAAACTGCAAAATCAGCATTGTATTCGATTAAAGAAAATCCGAAAGTGCCGTCCTCCCGACCAATTGTAGCTGAAGCATTAATTTGGTCACAAATATATATTTGGTCCTCTGAAACTCGATACTTAAAAGATTCAATGGTATTTACCGCTACTAATGTTTGGTGTAAATAATAATTAAAAAAAGAAGAATTTAGTGCTTTTGCAGCTGCATAAGCTTTCGTACAATCAATTTTGACTGTGGCTCCAAAAAAAGGTTCTTCAAATTGTCTAAAAAAATGAAAATGTTCTTTTCTGGGCCAATTTTCTATATCTAAAAGGGTTCTCAAAATGAAGGGATTTTATTTAAAGTTCAAAAGTACAGCTATTCTTTGTGAATAGTTAGGAGTTAGTTGATTCTCTATTCTAAAATGGAACAGTTAGATAAGGTGTAGTTCTAAAAAAAGCCCTAAAGAAATTTTCCTTTAGGGCTTTTTTATAAGTAAGTATGAAGCTTATTTTACGGAGAACGTAACTCTTCTAACTAATTTTCTTGCATTTACTGAATTTTTATCTACAGAGGTATCTTCACCGTTTGCAACAACATTCAATCTTGATGCATCAATGTTAGCTTTTACCAATGTAGTTTTAACATGGTTAGCTCTTGCTGTAGATAATTTATCATTGTAAGCAGATCCTCCTAATTCATCAGCATGACCAATAATGTCTACTGAAGCAGAAGGATTGTCTCTCAAGTATGTTAAAATAAAACTAGTAGCTTCTGTAGATACGTCAGTTGGTCTTGATTGATCAAAGTTAAAATAAACAGCAACATAACCACCATTAATTAAACTTTTGATTAGTTCGTTATCATATACAACGTTACTATCGGGGGTTTTGCTAGCATAATTCTCTAGGACGTAAGCTTCTGTAGCATCAGGAACATTGTTGTTATTTTTATCAATTGATCTTCCTTTTGTGTCAACCAAAGCTCCTGCAGGGGTATTTTCTTCTTGATCTAAATAATTAGCTACGCCATCTCCATCCGTATCCAGCATTTTATTTTCGATAGCCATAAATCTTGTATCAATTGCATCAAATTTACCTTCGTGATCGATAACCCAGTCCGCATGTTTTTCGTTTTTACCTAAGTAAACTGTTAAACCTACTGTACCATTAAAAAGAATCCCTGAGAAACCTCTGGCATCACGAGTACTTGCACCATCAAAAGCGGCATCTTGCGCAGCATTAAGAATAGTTGTGAAATCTCCCGTTAGAGCAATTCTGTTTGATAGTTTAATTTGACCTGTAACACCGGCCATAAAGTTACCCATTCTGTCTTTCAACGCCGAATTTTGGTCTTCTAATTGTGCTAAACCAAAACCTGCATGACCCAATAAACCGAGAGTGTTTGTCCATGTTTCAAAATTCATGATTCTTCCTAAATTAGCGACGGCTTGAATATCTGCTCTGTAATATTTAGTGTCAAAATCAATTGAATTGTTTTTGCCTTGGAAGCTGTTGTATCCAATGTCAGCCTTTAAACCAAATTTGTTGTTGAACATATATCGAACTCCAAGATCAGCAACAAAAGGACTAGGTGTAGAGGTGAAATAACCAGCAGTCATTGGTCTTTGTGTTTTATTAACACCACCTGCTAATTCAACAGACCATTTGTTGTAATCGTTTTCAGTATTTTTCTGAGGTTCTGTTTGAGCGCTTAAAGTTGTAATCGCTGAAGCAAAAACTAACGTAAGTATGATTTTTTTCATCATATAAAAATTTAAAGTTTTTACAAACCTACAGTACAAAAATGGAGGATAGCCGGTAAAGAGTAAATTATATAAGGATTCGTTCCAATTGTAATAAACAATGTACTAAAACGGGCGTTTTTTAAATGTTTTAAAGCATTTTTGATGCCTCAAAATAGGTATTTATATGCTGAATTTGTATCTTTTTTACTTAAAAAAGAGGTTTAGAGGGGCTAAATTTAAGACAGAACAGATCCGACAAATGCACTCGCATACTCTAATTTTAGCCAATTGGATTGGTGGATTTATCGTAATTCCAATCGTTTTAAAACGTCTGTTATTTTTTTGAAAGCAATGAAATTTTCGTGTTCTATTTTATGGTCAATTTTTTCATGTGCCCAAGTGGTATGAAACGGAATGTGAACGGCATGTCCGCCAATGGCTAAAACCGGAAGTATATCTGATTTTAAGGAATTGCCAATCATAAAAAATTCCGAAGGTTGTATTTCCAATCGTTTGATGAGATCGGAATAATCTTTTTCCTGTTTGTCTGACATCACTTCTATATGGTGAAAATAATGTCCCAAACCAGAATTGTGCAATTTTCGGCGTTGGTCTAATAAATCGCCTTTGGTAGCTACAACCAATTTGTATTTTCCGTTCAATGCGTCTAAAGTTTCTTGAACACCATCCAATAAAACGATAGGTTTCTCCAGCAATTCTTTTCCATATTGAATAATTTTTTCGATTATTTCAATAGGAATGGTATTATTCGAAATATTCATCGCGGCTTCAATCATCGAAAGAATATAGCCTTTGATTCCGTAGCCGTATAATTTCAGATTGTCAATTTCGACCTTGAAAAGTTCTTTAGAAATTCCCTGATGCGATAAATAATCTTCCATCAAACCGCAGAATTTTTTCTCCGTTTCATCAAAATAGGTTTCGTTGATCCATAAGGTATCATCGGCATCGAAGGCAATTACTTTTAAGCTCATATTTTTTTATTTACCGCGAATTCGCTAATTAATATATTTAAGATTACATATTAATTAGCAAATTTGCGGTTGTTTTTTCTTAATTTATAGTCTCTCCATTGGCAACGCCATCGGTATCCGGATTTACAAAAACCAGTTTCCCTTCGGCATTAGTGGTCATCAATATCATGCCCTGACTTTCTACGCCACGAAGGTTTCTTGGAGCCAAATTCACTAAAACAGTAACTTTTTTCCCTATTATATCTTCGGGCTTAAAACTCTCCGCAATTCCTGAAACAATGGTGCGTACGTCAATTCCGGTATCTATTTTTAAAATCAAAAGCTTGTTCGCTTTTGGCATTTTTTCTGCTTCCAAGATTGTTCCCGTACGGATATCCATTTTGGCAAAATCCTCAAATTGAATTGTTTCTTTCTGTGGTTCGGCTACTTTATTCTCTGCTTTGTTAGCCGTTTTAGTCGCCTCTAATTTGTCAATTTGTTTCTGTATTTCCTCGTCTTCAATTTTGGCAAACAATAATTCCGCTTCTCCAATTTGGTGACCAGCTGGAATCAAATCAGAGTTTTGAGCAACAGTATTCCAATTCAAAGGACTTTTTATTTTTAGAATTCTTGATAATTTTGTAGCTGTAAACGGCAAGAAGGGTTCGCAAAGTGAACTCAACGCAGCCGCAATTTGCAACGCAACGTACATTTGTGTCTGCACGCGCTCCGGATTGTCTTTGATTACTTTCCAGGGTTCTTCGTCGGCTAAATATTTATTTCCTAAACGAGCCACATTCATCAACTCGCTCAACGCTTCCCGGAATCTGTAACGCTCCAGAGAACTTGAAATCACCGCTGGATACGCTTTCAATTCCGTCAAAGTAGCTTCGTCCACTTCCGAAAGTTCATTTGGAGTAGGTACAATTCCGTTGTAATATTTATTGGTTAAAACTACCACGCGATTAATGAAATTTCCGTAAATCGCCACCAATTCATTATTGTTTCTCGCCTGAAAATCTTTCCAGGTAAAATCATTGTCTTTTGTTTCCGGTGCATTTGAGGTCAACGCATAACGCAACACGTCTTGCTGATTCGGGAATTCTTCCAAATATTCGTGCAGCCAAACCGCCCAGTTTTTTGAAGTCGATAATTTATTTCCTTCCAAATTTAAGAACTCATTTGCAGGCACATTGTCCGGCAAAATATAGCTTCCTTCGGCTTTCAACATCGCTGGGAAAATAATGCAATGGAAAACAATATTGTCTTTCCCTATAAAATGAACTAGTTTCGTGTCTTTATCTTTCCAGTATGGTTCCCAATCTTTTCCTTCGTGCAAAGCCCATTCTTTTGTAGAAGAAATGTAGCCAATAGGCGCATCAAACCACACGTATAATTTTTTTCCTTCGGCACCTTCAACAGGAACGTCAATTCCCCAGTCCAAGTCACGAGTTACTGCACGAGGCTCTAAACCACCGTCAATCCATGATTTTACTTGTCCGTAAACATTCGGTTTCCAGTCGTTTTTATGTCCAACAAGAATCCATTCTTTCAGGAAATCTTCATAACGATCCAAAGGCAAAAACCAGTGTTTCGTTGCTTTCATAATTGGCGTTTCGCCTGTAATGGTCGATTTTGGATTAATCAAATCCGTAGCATTCAACGTAGAGCCACATTTTTCGCATTGATCGCCGTAGGCTTCTTCGTTGCCACATTTTGGACACGTTCCCACCACAAAACGGTCTGCCAAAAATTGATCCGCTTTTGCATCATACAATTGCTCGGTCACTTCCTCAATAAAATCACCTTTATCATACAGCTTTTTAAAAAATTCCGAAGCCGTATCATGATGGATTTTAGCCGAAGTTCTGGAATAATTATCAAATGAAATTCCAAAATCAGAGAATGATTTACGTATAATTCCGTCATATTTATCGATTACTTCCTGTGGTGTAATACCTTCTTTTTTAGCTTTCATCGAAATCGCCACGCCGTGCTCGTCACTTCCGCAAACAAACAAAACGTCTCTCCCCTGCAATCTTAAATATCTGGAATATATGTCCGAAGGTACGTAGACACCCGCCAAATGGCCAATGTGAATTGGGCCGTTCGTATAAGGTAATGCCGCTGTAATTGTATATCTTTTTGGATTCTGTATCATGATTCTATTTTATTGAGCACAAAAATAAGCAATCCAATTTTTATTTGGAGCTATTTCCCACTATCCCTTGCAAATATATTCACGGAACGTCGCAGGAAATAAAAGTTAAGATAAGTAATTGTTCTGTTTTTAAGATAAAATAGAATAGATTTACAACTATAGGGGATTAAAACTATAGTGTGTATCCGATTTTATTTTGCCTACCGATAACAAGGAACCTCAAAAGAAGATCATTTGGATAGAATTCTGAGATCTATAAAAGGGTTTGTTTTATAAAAAACAGATTTTGGATCCAAAGAACAAAATAAAAGTAGCAATGTTTAGTATTTGACGTTAAATCAATATATTTGTAAATAATATAACAATTTTTAATAAAAAAGTTACAATGATAACAATAGCAGATCAATTCGGAATCAAAGACGCCCTAAAGCAATTAGGGATTGAGGAGGTAAATGAAGGAACATCAACAGGAGCAGCTAATTTTGCCAATGGAAAAATCATCGAAAGTTATTCACCAGCAGATGGGACTTTAATTGGAAAAGTAAAAACGTCTTCTAAGGAAGACTATGAAAAAGCAATGCAAAAAGCTTCGGAAGCATTTTTAGAATGGCGTATGGTTCCAGCTCCTAAAAGAGGGGATATCGTTCGCCAGATGGGAGATGAATTAAGAAAATTCAAAGAGCCTTTAGGAAAACTAGTTTCTTATGAAATGGGAAAAAGTCTTCAAGAAGGATATGGCGAAGTACAGGAAATGATTGATATCTGTGATTTTGCGGTGGGATTATCCCGTCAATTGTACGGATTAACCATGCACTCTGAAAGACCTTTGCACCGGATGTATGAGCAATACCATCCAATAGGAACGGTTGGAATCATTTCAGCGTTTAACTTTCCGGTAGCAGTTTGGAGTTGGAACGCTATGATTGCTTGGGTTTGCGGTGATGTTGCCATCTGGAAGCCAAGTTCAAAAGTACCTTTATGTGGAATTGCTTGTCAGAACATCATTAAAACAGTGTTAAAAAGAAATAACGTTCCTGAAGGCGTTAGTTGTTTAGTAACAGGAAATGAATCCGGAGACTTAATCAATAATGATAAGAGAATTTCGCTGGTTTCTTTTACAGGTTCAACTAGAATAGGTCGTCACGTATCAAAAACTGTTGCCGAACGTTTTGGAAATACTATCCTTGAATTAGGAGGGAACAATGCTATTATCGTTTCGGAACACGCGGATATCAGTATGGTATTAGTCGGAGCGGTTTTTGGAGCGGTAGGAACAGCAGGACAGCGTTGTACCTCAACCAGACGTTTAATCATTCACGAAAGTGTATATGACAAAACGATCAGCGTGTTGAAAAATGCGTACGGTCAATTGCAAATAGGAAATCCATTGGATGAGAATAATCACGTAGGACCGCTGATCGATAAAGGTGCTGTTCAGGAATATTTGAATGCGATTGAAAGCGCTAAAAAAGAAGGTGGAAAAATTATTGTTGAAGGTGGTTTGGTTGAAGGAGAAGGATATGAAAGTGGTTGTTATGTAAGACCATGTATCATTGAAGCTGAAAACCATTTTAACATTGTGCAAACAGAAACTTTTGCTCCTATTTTATATGTAATGAAATACAGCACGATTGAAGAAGCGATTGCGTTGCAAAACGGAGTTCCACAAGGACTTTCTTCTTCGATTTTTACAAAGAGCATGAGAGAAATGGAATTGTTCCTTTCTCAATCGGGTTCCGATTGTGGAATTGCCAACGTAAATATTGGTACTTCAGGAGCTGAAATTGGTGGTGCTTTTGGAGGGGAAAAAGAAACTGGCGGCGGACGTGAATCGGGTTCTGATGCATGGAAAGCCTACATGAGAAGACAAACTAATACTATCAATTACGGAACCCAATTGCCATTGGCACAAGGAATAAAATTTGACTTGTAACCCCAAAATAGAATTAACTAAAAAAGGCAATTTGAATATTTCAAATTGCCTTTTTTAGTATTACAAATTCCTTGTAAACTTATTAAAAAACACGCACAATAATCTTTGTGATGTAATCTAACCCGTCATACACATCGAAAAAAACAAACCCTTTTCTACAGCAATAATAAAATCCAAAGTGCCCAGACAAATATATTTGACTTAGACGATTTTTTTTTGTTTTTTAAAGCTTGTGCAAGTGTTAATGTGGCAGTAATAGATCACTTTTAAACACAGGTTTAAAAAAATAGGACATCTAATTTCTTCCTTTTTCGTCAAAATACAATTGGTTCAAAGGTTCACTTTGCCAAAACTCCTTGGTGTCAACATCCATAATAGTCAATGGTCCTTTGAAGGCTGCTCCGGTATCTACATTCCAAACATTTGCCTTTTGAACGGGAGTCGTTTCACCTATTCGGGTGACAGGCGTGTGACCAATATAGATTTCATTATATAAAGTAAAGCGTTTTGGGTAAAACGCATGGTCGGTTTTCATTGTCGTGTCTAATGCCAAGGCCGTTTCCCATAAGGTTCTGTCCCAATAGAAAAGCCCGGGAAAATATTCAAAGTCAACACCATTCATATTCGTAAAACCGGCATGGACAAAAAGCCGTTGTTGCTCGTCCAGATGAAAATTTTCTAATGATTTCAGGAATTCAATGTGTTTTTTCTTGGTTTCTAAGCCAACCGTTTCGTAGGCTAAAACAGTTGCTTCTCCACCATGTTTGTGCCAAAGCAGATTGTCTTTGCTTTCGCCGAGCCATTCCAGCAATAAATCATCATGGTTCCCACGGATGCAGATGCAGTTTTGTTTGGTTTTCAGAGCAATGATAAAATCTAGTACTTGAGGCGATTGACTCCAGCCATCGACGTAATCTCCCAGAAAAATCAGGGTGTCGTTTTTAGTAACATTGGCTCTTTCCATAATTTGGTGCAATGCTCGCAAACCACCGTGGATATCGCCTATAACAAGTGTTCTCATGTACGGGTTGTTCATTTATTAGTCTAAAAACAGCAAGAAATACGAGCTGTCTTTCAAGGTATAAAATTAAGTAAAAGAGTGGTGAAGTACTACTTTTTAACTTATTTTTTTAACTAAAGTTAAAGGAGCTCTTTTTTAAAAATTCTGATTTTTATTGCAAATAACAGGGCTAAATTCCTCAAATCTCATTTTAAAGTAAAACTTAAAATATCACTACTTTAGGGGCTTATTTTACTTTTCAGGACATTTTAAAAATAAATAAATCAACAAAAAATTACTGCACATCATATTTCATCTTTCTCAAAATTCGCAACGCTTCCTTAAACGATAAATACACGTGGTTGAAAGGTTTCAACAGTACTTTGGCATCTATTAGCTTTTGTTTGGCTTCTTCAAAACCGTTGAGGTAGCAAATCATAAATGTTGAGGGTAAATTCTCTAAATCTTTTTCTTCTCGTTTGCTTAATGAAAGTCCTTTTTGGAGTTTGTTCAGCAAAGTAATATTGGCATTATAAATATGGAACAGCATTTTCTTGTTGAATTCCGGTGGTTGAAAAAGCATCTCTCTCTCAATTTTATAATAGCCATTGTCGTGAAAATGAATCGTTTGTTTTTCTAAAGGATAATAACTCGTTTTATCATTCAGACCCAAAGGAACATACTCAATAATGGTAAAAGTATCTTCGTCAAAAGTGATTTCGACCACATCCTGAGCCGAATAAAACAGCTTGATTTGTTCGTTGATCAATTCAATATCCACGCGGGATAAATACGTTTTATCACGGGATTTTTTTGCAATTCCTGCCCAGCAAATCACAAATAACTCCTTGAATACTTTATACTTTGGCGACATGTCTTTGTGGCGTAAATTCATAAAATCAATCACGCCATCAAGTGTGTATTCAATGCTGTTTCGGGAGTTGTTTTCAATGCCAATTACGGTTTCCGTATTCTGATAATTCTTTTCAATTTCGCCTTCAACCGGTGTCGTGTTGCTGCCTCTTCGGATAAAAATACTGTTGGCAGGAATCGTGTGAATTCCTTTTTTGAAATAGGAGGTGTTGCTTTTTGGCTTGATTGTTACCAGTCCGATAACCTTGTCCTTTGGTAGATTTGGAAAAGGTATATTTTCATATTGAATTTTGGGTGGATTCTCCAGATAGGCATTCACTAAATTCTGAATCCGACTGTCATCAAAAAAATCATCCCCCACAATAGTATTGTCTTGGTCTTCAACCCCCACTACAATATAGGAGTTATTCATAGGGTTTGAATTGGACAGCGCGCAAATGTGTTTGAGAAACTTGGCTTTTCCTTCCCGTGTATGCAAATTTAACTGGCGCTTTTTGTCATAAAAACTACTTTCATCATTGTGAGCAAGCAGGTTTTTAATAAGAATGCGTTTGTTGATCATTGGTACTGTTTATTATGTATTTTTTTTTTCAGTGTTGTAAAGACATATTTGTTGATCCTATTTTGATCCTTTTCTATCAGAATATTTTAATAAACTACCGCTAATTCGCAGATTTTCTAATTAATTAGAAAATCTGCGAATTAGCGGTTGCATTTTTACCTGTTGCATTTTTTGTTTATTCCCTTTTATAAATATAATGATAACTCGATGTATTGTAGTGTTTTATAATAAATAATGGAGATAATCAATTCCTTTTTAAAATAGTAGCAGCGGCTTGTGCGGTTGGCAACACCATCAAATCGGCAATATTCACATGGTACGGTCTGGAAACTACAAAGTGAATAATGTCAGCAATGTCTTCAGGATGTAATGGCTCAAAACCTTTGTATACATTGGCGGCTCTGTCTGTATCGCCTTTGAAACGCACTTCACTGAATTCTGTTTCCACGGCACCGGGATGAATGGCTCCCACCCGGATTCCATAAGGATTCAAGTCCATTCGCATAGCTTGGTTTAAGGCATCAACAGCATGTTTGGAAGCACAATAGACGTTTCCGTTTGGATATACTTCTTTTCCGGCTATGGACCCAATGTTGATAATATGACCTGATTTTCGTTCGATCATTTGTGGGATTATGGCTTTTGAGACATACAAAAGTCCTTTTACATTGATGTCAATCATGGCATCCCAGTCGTCTAAATCTCCTTTTTGAATGGGGTCTAAACCATGTGCATTTCCGGCATTATTAATCAAAACATCAATTGTAGAAAAGACTTCCGGAATAGAATTGATGCTTTCGAAAACCGCTTTTTTATCTCGAACGTCAAAGGACAACGTATGCACTTTGGTAAATGCTGAAAGCTCCTTTTTGAGTTCAGTCAATCGGTCCTCACGGCGTCCGCAAAGAATAATCTGATAGTTATTTTTAGCTAATATTTGTGCTGTTGCTTTACCAATTCCGCTGGTGGCTCCGGTCACTAAGGCTGTTTTAGTCATGAAATTTTTTTCTTTTTTGATTCTAAAGTTGTTGAGTTGAATAGGGATTCTAGGCTACATTTGTTCCCATACTTGCTGCCCAAATGGCAAACCAATCTTCTTTGTCTAATTCTAATTCAACGGCTTTCATCAAGGATTGGATTCGGGCTACATTTACCGTTCCGGCAATAGGAATTACTTGAGCAGGGTGTTTTAAAATCCAGGACAGCAAAATCGAGTCGGAGCCTAAATGGTATTTAGAAACTAAGGTCGCCAATAATTTTTTTAAGCGATGGGTTTGCGGAATATCTTTTCTGAAAACAGATCCAAGCGGATTCCAAGACATAGGCCGAATGTTATTGGCCTGCATATAATCAAAACTTCCATCCACCATAGGTTCGAAATTAGTGGCCGAAAATTGGACTTGATTGTACAAGACTTCTGTTTTTTGACCAATTAATTCGGTTTGTGTAGAAGTGAAATTAGAAACTCCAAAATCGATGATCTTCCCTTCTGATTTTAGCTTCAAAACGGCTTCGGCAATTTCATCCGGCTGCATCAAAGGACTTGGTCTGTGTAGTAAAAGTACGTCTAAATAATCGGTATGCAGGTTTTTTAAGGAGTTTTCAACGGACCAGATGATGTACTCTTTTGAATATTCATAATGTTTGATCGTATTGTTCCGGTTTTCGGTCACCATTTGGATTCCGCATTTGGATATCAATTGCATTTTTTCCCGGTCAATACTGCTGGCTGCAAATGCTTTTCCAAAATCAGACTCGGTGGTGTAATCCCCGTAGATATCAGCATGGTCAAAAGTTGTGATTTTATTTTCTAAACACACATTAATCATGTTTTCCATTTCTTTGGTATTGAGATTTTTATCCCAAATCCCCCAGTTCATGACGCCTGCTACAATGGGTGATAATTTAGTTTTATTCATGTTTTTTATTTTTTATTAAAATGCGTAAATCTTCAAATTCGAAATATATTTTTCAAAGTTCTTAAAAATATAAAAATTGTATCATAATTCGGCCTTAAAATTAAGTCTTTTGTCGAAGTTTTAACCATTTTTTAACATCTTACTTCTAAAAAAAAATTCAATTTGCACCTTCAAAACGACGGCATTAAATTCAAGGTTTTAAAAATAATAAAATGGAAGAAAATACAGCGGCTTTAGACATCAGAGCAATCAATGAAAAAATTGAAAGAGAGAGTGCTTTTATAGACCTTCTCACAATGGAAATGAACAAGGTTATTGTAGGTCAAAAGCACATGGTGGAGCGTTTGTTGATTGGACTTTTGGGTCAGGGTCATATTTTATTAGAAGGAGTTCCCGGATTAGCAAAAACATTAGCGATCAATACGCTTTCACAAGCGGTACATGGCTCTTTCAGCAGAATACAATTTACGCCGGATTTATTGCCTGCGGATGTTGTGGGAACAATGATTTACAATATTAAGCAAAATGAGTTTTCGATAAAAAAAGGACCAATTTTTGCTAATTTCGTCCTTGCGGATGAGATAAATCGTGCACCTGCCAAAGTACAATCCGCCTTACTGGAAGCCATGCAGGAAAAGCAAGTAACTATTGGAGACACTACTTTCAAACTAGACCGTCCATTCTTGGTTTTGGCTACTCAAAATCCTATTGAACAAGAAGGAACGTACCAATTGCCTGAAGCCCAGGTGGATCGTTTTATGTTGAAAACGGTTATTGATTACCCAAAAATGGAAGACGAACGTTTGATTGTTCGCCAGAACCTGAAAGGGAGTTATGAAAAAGTTAATCCAGTAGTTTCAGTAGAGCAAATCTTGCGCGCACAGGAAGCCGTTCGGGAAGTATACATGGATGAAAAAATAGAGAAATACATTCTGGATATCGTTTTTGCTACACGGTACCCGGAGAAATACAAATTGGCTGATTTGAAACCGTTAATCAGTTTTGGAGCATCTCCTCGAGGAAGCATCAATTTAGCAAATGCTGCAAAATGTTACGCTTTTATCAAACGTCGCGGTTATGTAATTCCAGAAGATGTTCGGGCGGTAGTGCATGATGTATTGCGTCACAGAATTGGTGTTACCTACGAAGCAGAAGCCGAAAACATTACTTCAGTCGATATCATTAACAAAATTGTAAACGAAATAGAAGTGCCATAAAAGTGAATAGTAAAAAGTGAATAGTAATTAGCCTTTTTTGGTTGCTACTCACCACTCACTTCTCACTCATTACCAAAGAAATGGATACAAAAGACCTCTTAAAAAAAGTACGAAAAATAGAAATCAAAACCCGAAGATTGAGCGATCACATCTTTTCGGGGGAATACCACACATCTTTTAAAGGGCGCGGAATGACGTTCAGCGAGGTGCGTCAATACCAGTTTGGAGATGATATTCGTGCTATTGATTGGAATGTTACGGCGCGATACAATGAAGCGCACGTAAAAGTGTTTGAGGAAGAACGGGAATTGACCATGATGTTGATGGTGGATATATCAGGATCAGAAAGTTTTGGTTCGAAAAATCAATTCAAGAAAGATATTGTTACGGAGATTGCGGCAACAATGGCTTTTTCAGCCACACAAAACAATGATAAAATAGGTTTAATTTTGTTTTCTGACGCAATCGAATTGTATATTCCGCCAAAAAAGGGAAGATCGCATGTATTGCGCATCATCAGGGAATTGATCGAATTTCAGCCCAAAAGCCGTAAAACAGATCTTGCCCAAGCCTTAAAATTTTTATCGGGAACCCAGAAAAAGAAAGCTATT
The DNA here is from genome assembly GCF_003970355.1 of Flavobacterium bomense. NCBI lineage: Bacteria > Pseudomonadati > Bacteroidota > Flavobacteriia > Flavobacteriales > Flavobacteriaceae > Flavobacterium > Flavobacterium bomense. The sequence continues at coordinate 455,468 of NZ_RYDJ01000001.1, forward strand.
GTGTTTGTAATTTCTGATTTCATGTCGGAAGAGTATGAACATACATTAAAAATAGCCTCTAAAAAACACGATATAACTGGGATTCGCGTGTACGACATTCGGGAAGAAAAAATGCCGAATTTAGGGATGGTTTCTATGCTTGATGCCGAAACCGGAGCAATTGAATTGATAAATACCAGCTCGAAAGCAGTGCGAATGAATTATGAAAAACAGTACCATAATAAAGTAACCTATTTTAAAGAAACATTCAGTAAATCAGGTTCAGGTGTGGTAAACACAAGAGTTGATGAAAGTTATGTGACTAAATTGCTGAGTTATTTTAAATCGAGATAAGGGTTCAATAATAAAAGATGAAAAAACAATTATACCTACTATTGCTGCTTTCTACGGCTGTTTTTGCACAACAAAAGCAAGTAGTCACAAGTATTGATACAATTAAAAATAAAATTGGTGCCGAATTTAAATTATCCATAAAAACTACTGTTGACACTTCGTCTAAGGTCATTTTTCCAAACTTAAAAAACCTTGGCGCTTTAGAGGTGATTCAGTCGTATCCTATTGATACGGTCAAAATGGACGGCCGTTATGAATTAATCAAGAAATACGGGTTGACCCAATTTGATTCTGGCAGATATGTGGTTCCAAGTATCAAGATTTTTATCAACAGCAAACCGTTTTTTACGGATTCGCTTTTGGTTGAGGTAGCGAATGTTCAAGTGGATACTTTGAAACAAAAAATGTACGACATCAAGGACATTGCTCCTGCGGATAATTCAATTGGGGATTGGTGGAAATACCTGCTGATTGTTGCTTTGATTGGTGGTATAGGAGCGTGTATTTATTGGTTTATTAAAAAACGACAAGAGAAAAAACTACACAAAGAAATTTATAAAACGCCTATAGAAAGAGCGACTAGTTTGCTGGATTCTTTGGAGAAAAAAGAACTTTGGCAAAAAGGAGAAGTCAAGGCCTATTACAGTGAATTGACTGATATTGCCCGAAATTATATTGAAGAAGCCATAGAAATTCCAGCTATGGAAAGTACTACATCAGAGCTGATTCTTGGACTTAGAGCGGCTTCTGTCAAAAAGAAAATGACGCTTTCGAAGGAAATTATCGATAATCTGGAGCGTGTTTTGAAACAAGCCGATTTAGTGAAATTTGCCAAATCGAAACCATTGGATTTTGAAATAACCGAAGACCGAAATAAAATTCAAAAAGCAATTTTAACCCTGGACAGCTCCATTCCGCTGGAAGTTCCAGAAGCAGAAGAGATACTGTTGAATGAAGCACAAAGACAAAAACAAATTCAAATTCAGTTGCGCAAACAAAGAAATAAACGGATTCTTACGGCCAGCGCTATTGTACTTTTTTTATTGGCAGCGACCACCACTTTTTTTATTGCTACCAAAGGGTTTAGTTATGTGAAAGACAATATCATTGGTCATCCTACAAAAGAATTATTAGAAGGCGAATGGGTAAAAAGTGAATATGGAAATCCAGGAATTATCATAGAAACACCAAAAGTACTCAAGAGAATAGATCTGACTAAAACGCTTCCTAAAAATGGAATGGCATTGATTAAAGAGATGCAATCGTTTGTGTATGGTAGTGTTTTAGATCGTTTTTATGTGATGGTTTCTACGTTAAAATTCAAAGCAGAAACGCAAATTGATTTGGCTAAATCGATGGACGGGATATTGCAATCATTAGAATCCCAAGGAGCTCAAAATATGATTGTTAAACAAGAAGAATTTGAAACCAAAGAAGGGGTCAAAGGGATTAAAGCCTACGGCACTTTTTCCCAAGTTGATGGCGGTGATGCGACAGGTGTAAAAATGTACTATGAAGCAGTATTGTTCAGTCAGGAAGGTGGATTACAACAAGTTTTACTTTTTCATGAAGAAGGAGATACCTATGGCAATGAAATCTCAGAACGAGTTTTGAACTCGGTCGAATTAAAACAAGCAAGTAAATAATGGATAAAATAACTTTTTTGAACCCAGAATTTTTTTGGCTGTTTCTACTGATTCCAGTTGTGATTGCCTGGTTGCTTTGGACAAAAAACGAACAGATCGCAACATTAAAAATTAGTTCTATAGCAGGATTTAAAGGCGCAGAGTCGTATTTGACAAAGTTAAAGCCACTGTTGAATGTATTACGGGTTTTAGCATTGTGTTCTTTAATTGTTGCCATGGCCAGGCCAAGAACGGTGGATGTAAGCAGTAGAACAAAAACAACTAAAGGAATTGATATTGTTATGGCAATAGATGTTTCTGGAAGTATGCTGGCCAAAGATTTGAAACCAAACCGAATGGAAGCATTGAAAAGAGTCGCAGCTGATTTTGTTGAAGAACGACCAAATGACAGAATAGGATTAGTGGTGTATGCCTCGGAAGCGTACACAAAAACACCGGTGACCAGCGATAAAGCAGTAATCCTAAATGCGATTAGCACTATAAAATACGATACTGTTTTGCAGGACGGAACCGGAATCGGGATGGGATTAGCCACTGCCGTAAACCGATTAAAAGACAGTAAAGCCAAAAGTAAAGTCATTATTCTTTTGACAGATGGTGTGAATAATGCTGGGTTCATTGAGCCGGAAACAGCCTCAGACATCGCCAAGCAATATGGAATAAAAGTATACACAGTAGGAATTGGAACTAACGGAATGGCCATGTTTCCCTATAAAATAGCACCTAATGGAACGTTTTTATTCCAAATGATGAAAGTGGAAATCGACGAACAATTAATGAAAAGTATTGCCAGAAAAACGGACGGAAAATATTTTAGAGCCACCAGCAATAGCAAGCTGGCCGAAATTTATGCCTCCATCAATAAACTGGAAACTACAGAAATAGAAGAATTAAAATTCTATGATTACGATGAAAAATTCAGGCCTTTTATATGGTTTGCCGGTTTTTTGTTGTTGCTGGAAGTAGGACTAAGGAATACAGTTTTTAAAAGCTTTATATAAAATCCCCACCCCAGCCCTCCCCGAAGGGAAGGGAGCACGAACTGGAATATTGGAATTAGAATGACCAAGTTTAGAATTTTGATTTAGGGTAAAAATCTAAGATCAAAATTCATAAATCTAAAATTAAAAATCTAAAATTAAAAATGGAATTAGACGAAAAAAAATATTTATACCTTCTTTTTATACTGCCTCTTTTAGTGTTGGTTTTTCTGGCCAATTTATATTGGAAAAGAAAGAAACAGCGCGAGTTTGGAGATTTAGAAATGGTAAAAAAATTAAGTCCGGAAAGTTCCGTTTTTAAGCCAGTATTAAAAATAGTCGTGCTGATTTTAGCTTTTCTTGGGCTGATTTTTGCTTTGGTAAACCCAAAGATTGGCACCAAGATGGAAACCGTAAAACGGGAAGGGATTGACATTGTTTTTGCAATGGATGTTTCTAAAAGTATGCTGGCCGAAGATGTTGCGCCCAATCGATTGGACAAAAGCAAGCAAATTGTCTCACAAATCATCAACCAGTTAGGAAGCGATAGGATAGGTATTGTGGCGTATGCCGGAAGTGCTTTTCCGGTATTGCCCATCACTACGGATTACAGCGTTGCAAAAATGTTTTTGCAAAGCATGAATACTGATATGGTTTCCTCCGTAGGAACATCGTTCAACGAGGCAATCAAATTATCGTCAACCTATTTTGATGATAAAAAAACGAGTAAGTTATTGATCATGATTTCGGATGGTGAAGACCATAATGAAGGTGCTGAAGAAGCGGCTGAAGAAGCCAATAAGTTGGGAATTAAAATTATTACAATTGGTGTTGGAACTGAAAAAGGAGGTACAATCCCATTGAAAAGAAATGGAATTATTGAAGGTTTCAAGAAAGACAATAACAACCAAGTGGTTATAACGAAGTTGGTTCCAGAAAGTCTGACAGCGATTGCTAAAGCCACAAAAGGGGGTTATGTAAACGGAAATAATACCAAAGAAGTGCTTGAATATGTAAAAAATGCATTGAATAATATTCAAAAAACCGAATTTGAAGCGACGGAAATGGCGGATTTTCAATCGCAATTTCAATGGTTTTTGGGCTTTGCCTTCTTGCTGTTATTTGTGGATGTCTTTCTGTTGGAGAGAAAAACAAGCTGGGTTAAGAAATTGAATTTATTTAACGAAAATAAATAATTATTTCCTAAAGGTTCTTAACCTTCTGGATTTATAGATACAATAAATGAAAAGATTTAAAATTATCATAATTGCTTTTTTAATGATTGCTTTCTGCGGAACGGCCGGTTTGTACGCACAACAAAAAGACCGAATTTTGCCTAAAGCAAATGCAGAATATGCGGAAAACAAATTCGCAGAGGCAGAGGCTAATTACAGAATTTCGGATTCAAAATTCCCTAATAGTACCGCTGCGTCCTTCAATCTTGGAAATAGTATTTACAAGCAAAAGCAGTCTGGAGAAGCCAAATTTGCGTACGCCAAAGCATTTAAAAATTCAAAAACGAGACCTCAAAAACACAGAGCCCTGCATAATTTGGGAAACGTATTCATGAATGAAAAGGATTATACTCAGGCGGTAGAAGCGTATAAAAACGCCTTGCGAAATGACCCAACCGATGAGGAAACCCGTTATAATTTTGCTTTGGCCAAAAAAATGCTGAAAGACAATCCGCCAAAGGATGACAAGAAAAAAGACGACAAGAAAGATAAAGATAAAGACAAGAAAGACGATAAAAAGGACGATAAGAAAGACAAAAAAGAGGAAGATAAAAAAGACGATAAAGGCGATCAGGACAAAGATAAAAATGAGCCAAAACCCAATGAAAATGGGGAGCCAAAACCAGCACCTGGAGGTATCTCCAAGCAGCGTCTGGAAAATTTACTAGATGCTGTAAATAGAGAAGAAAAGAAGGTTCAGGATAAGGTGAATGCCCAGAAAGTAAAAGGAAAACCAGTTAAAACGGAGAAGGATTGGTAGATTTTACTAAGATAACGATAAATTTTGAAGATATAATCAAATCGAAAATGAGATATTCAATTTTAATAATTCTTGTATTCTTCATTAGTTGTAACGCTATAAATTTAAATGAAGAAGAAAAAAATAATTTAGAAATTGATCTCGAAAAAATGGTGAAAACAGATCAAATAGCTGCAAATAATGCCTCACCGCCAAAACAATATGAACAATTATCTAAAGAAAAGTGGTTGCTTTTTAAAGATAGTGTTTATACAAATCACAAAATAAGAATTGAAAAAATATTTAATAGGGTCGGTTTTTTAGGTTTTGATAAAGTTGGGAAAGAAGGAGCAAAAGATTTTTGGTTACTTACACAGCATTCCGACAAATATCCCAATTTTCAAAAAAAGGTATTAAAAAAAATGAAAATTGAGGTTAGAAATAATAATGCAAACCCACAAAATTACGCCTATTTATATGATAGAGTGCAATTAAATATTGGAAAAAAACAGTTGTATGCGACTCAATTGGAATATAATAACATTGGTCAAGCAATACCAAAAAGTTTAGAAGATAGTGTGAATATTGATTTTAGAAGGGATGAGTATAAGCTTGAAAATTTAAGAGAATATTTAAATTTTATGACGGAAATGCATTTTGAAATGAATAAGCAACATTTTATTGATAAAGGTATAACGAAGCCCAATTTTTATAAATAATATACTTGTCAAGTAATTTGGACTTACATCAATTAGACAGTTTGAAAATGAAAAAATATATAGCAGCAATCGTTTTATTGGTGTGCAGCTCCCTTAATGCTCAGGTTCAGTTTGAGGCCAAAGTCAGCAAAAGTACGTTGGGCTTAAATGAGAGGTTGCGTATTGATTTTATGATGAATGTAGATGGGGATAATTTTGTGAAGCCTTCATTTGAAGGATTTAGAATTGTTGCCGGGCCCAGCCAGCAAGTAAGTCAGTCCTGGGTAAACGGGAGAAGTTCTTTTGAGAAAGTCTATTCATATATTCTTTTGCCAAATCAAAAAGGAACCTTGGTTATCAAGCAGGCAGCCATAGAGTTTAATGGTCAAATTTATAAGACAGCACCAGTAAAAATAAATGTTACTGAGGCTACGCAACAACCCAGAGATCCAAACGATTCACAAGTGTCTGCGGATGAAAACTTATATCTTGTTGCCGATGTGTCTAAAACAAATCCGTACATCAACGAACCCATTACGGTCGTGTACAAATTGTATTTTGCAAATATTGGAATCTCAAATTTAGGAGAACTAACCAAGCCAAAATACAATGATTTTTGGAGTCAAAATATTGAAATAAAACAGCTTGCTGCCGAAGAGGGGATGTTTAAAGGCCAAAATTATCGCTATATCGTGCTAAAAAAAGTAGTGCTATATCCGCAAAAATCAGGAAAACTTAAGATCGAGCCCCTATCATTAGCAGTTGATGTGCAGTTACCAACGAACCAAAGGGATATGTTTGGTCGAATGGTACTAACGGAAACGACCCAAAGAGTTTCGGCCGGAGCCAAAACCATTACCGTTAAACCACTACCCGAGTCTGGAAAACCAGAAAATTTTACCGGAGCGGTTGGAAGTTTCGACTTCAAAGTCACACCGTCTAAAACCGATTTAAAAAACGGAGAAAGTCTGGATCTTGTTGTCAGCGTAACCGGAAAAGGGAATCTAAAATTGTTCAGTTTGCCAAAACCAGTTGTGCCAAATGCGCTGGAAATGTATGATGCCGTTCACAGCGAAGACATCAGTACACCACTTTCCGGTATGAGCGGAAAAATGTCAGACAGTTATACTATAATTCCGCAATACAGAGGGAATTATCCAGTAAAACCAATGCTGTTTTCTTATTTTGATTTGGATTCCCGTACGTATAAAACACTCCGTTCTCCAGAGATTATGATCCATATTCTTGATGGCCCCTCTCCGGCAGATTCTTCTGCTACAGCTGGAAATAAAAATAAAATTGCAGCGGTTGAAGAATTTAAAACGATCAAGTCAAAAACTAATCTGGTTACCATTGATAAAGAGGATTTCTATGGATCGAATTTGTTTATTGGATTGTTAGTACTGCCTTTTTTATTGGTTCCAATAATTGTGTTATTCAAAAAGAAAAAGGAAGCTATGGATGGCGATATTTCCGGAAACAGAATCCGAATGAATAATAGACTGGCCAAGAAATATTTATCAGTGGCCAAGAAACAAATCAATAACAAAGAACTGTTTTACATTGCACTGGAGAAAGCGATGCATAATTTCCTGAAGGCAAAATTACACATTGAAACCTCTGAAATGAGCAAGAATAATATTCAGGAATTATTGTTGTCCCGAAATGCAAAACCAGAAGCTGTAAACGATTTTATTGCGCTTACTGAAAATTGTGAAGTGGCTCGTTATGCACCTTCATCCAGTGTTACAATACAACAGGATTTTGATAAAGCAGTTTATATCATCGCTGCGTTGGAAAAACAGATTGCTTAATAAAAGTACTAAAATTAATTTTTGAGTAAATACACTTTGAGCCTTTGTGCCCTCGTTGCAAAAAAAGATAATGATGAAAAATATACTATACATACTTTTACTTTCAACTCAGTTTTTCTTTGCCCAAAACGGCTTTGAAAAAGGGAATGCGTATTATGAAAAGGCAAAGTACACTGAAGCCGTGGCTGCCTATGAAAGTGTTTTGAAAACCCAGCAGCAGCACTCTTCGGAATTGTATTTTAATTTAGGAAATGCCTATTATAAATTGAATCAGGTTGCGCCTTCGATCTACAATTATGAAAAAGCATTAGTGCTCAATCCAAACGATCAAGGAAGTATTAACAACCTGAAATTCGCTCAAAAAAGAACAATTGATGAAATTAAAGTAATCCCAAAAGTAGGTTTTGCAAAATTAGTTCGTGATTTCACGGGAATTTATCATTATAATACCTGGGGATGGGTTTCTGTAGGATTGGCTGCCGCTTTTTTGTTGTTTTTTATCGGGTACTATTTTTTACAAAGAACACTTCCTAAACGGATTTTCTTTTTTGGAATGTTTCTGGCTGTTTTTCTTTTACTAATGACGCTGGTCGCAGCTATTATTGAGAAAAGTCATTTTGATACCGAAAAACCAGCCATTGTTTTTGCCGAAATGGCGAATGTGAAAAGCGAACCCAGAAATGGCGGTAAATCTATTTTTGTGCTGCATGAAGGAACTAAAGTTTATGTGAAGGAAGTCATCGAAAAATGGAAAAAAGTGCAACTAACGGATGGAACCGAAGGCTGGATAGAGAGCAGTGCAATTAAGAAAGTGAAATAATAGTTCACGGTTTCAAATTGTCCAGTTTCTTTATTTATAGCAGAAACAGGGCGGTTTTCATGGTAATTAAACTGACCGCCACCATATTTAAAATCAGTTTCAAAATTGCAAATTCTACAGTTGGCATTTAATATTTGTCCCATGTTTTTATATTGAAACTTTAAAAACATAATCACCCCATGACATAAGTATTATTGCGATTAAATGCCCAATTTACTCTGAAACTTAGTGAGAATTTAATGCAGAAATAAATACAGTAAATTATGAAAAATTGTTTTCCATTTAATTTGGTTAATTTTACCATCATGAACTAATAAAACTGTCCCTTTCGTAAGTTTTATAGATTGACTTTCTGTAATTTCAGAGTTTATAAAAACGCTATCACCTTTTGATATCTCCCAGTAATTTTTTTGATGTACTGTAATTTCTGTTTCAGAAGAAGTTTTGTAAATGTTAACTGTAAAAATCTGTATTATTGTATTGTTTTTGACTTCATATATTTTTTTTTCGTTGCTTATTTGATATGAGCCGTCTTTAATAACCTCATTGTTTATAGATACTTTATTTCCAATTTCTACTTCTGCTAAATAATATGATCTTTCTATTTCAAAAATTTTGCCATCAACAAGTTTTTGCTCAACAATAAATAATTTTTCCCGACGAATGTTATTCAAATAATTTCCAATATCTAAATCTGGAATTACATTTTCATTTGCTAAAGTGAAAAGCTTAATGCCTGTTTTGCACGAAATCGCAAGCTGGGGTAATTCAAATCAAGCAAAAAAGATTATTGCAAAAATGGTAAAGTAGAAAATTGTAATGGCTGAAAAAAATAAGAATTCATTAATTTTTGTTTAGAATCTCTTAATTATGGTAAAAGTATTTGATCTAATATCTCAAGATTCAAGGCCTATAAGTCTATTGCATCATAAACCAAAACTTTCTCCCAAAGATGGGAACAGTTTTTTACAAAATCCTGATGAATAGGGTGGTCCTGATATATTTTTTGACCCGCTTCATCATCAAAAAACAACAGCTCTGAAACGTCCCAAGAAGTGTCTACTACTTCCCGTTTTTCCGTAGAAGCTAATATACCCAAATGAAATTGGCGAACCGTTGGAATTGCTGCTAAAGTTTTCAAGCCGGAAATCAATTGCTGTTTATCTTCTTCCGATTGGGGGTTCTTTAACCAAAAAAACACATGGTGTATTAAATTTTTTTCATTGGAGTGTTTTGTGAATCCAAAAGCACCTGCAATACCTACTAAAGCTGCCGAACCAATAAACTGTCTTCGTATCATCTGATTAATTTTAAATGTAAATATCTAAATTAAAAATAGAATAGGATCACTATTTATCTCAAATTTTAAAAGGAGAATGACTGCTGTTTCTGAAACAGAACGGTTTTTGCAAAACAAGATAGTTTTTCTCATTAATCACCATGAAGCCCGGCTTTCACTAAAGTCTTAAAACAAAAAAGACCTTACATTGCTGTAAAGTCTTTTTAAAAAGCTCCTCTCTTGGGCTCGCCCCTCGGGACAGATTAGCAGTTAAATCTCGACTGCGCTCCATTTGACAAGATTGATACGATCTAATTATTTTATTTCCTTATCTAAAATAATGGCAGGAATTTGCTGTTTCATTACAAAAGCATTAAATTTCTTGACATCGTTATCCACGATATCTTTTATTTTCTGGAGTTCGGCATCTATTTTCATAGCTAAATCTTCATAAACAACATAAGCATTTCGGGTTGGTTTTGATTCCGATGACGAAATATTGGATCCTAATCCAGCCATTTTATCGTTCAATTGAATTGGGAAAGCTAACACATCTTGTGGTGCTTTAGCTTTTGGCTGCATTAATGATGACTCAATTTTATCCAAGTTTTCCAGAGTCGATTTCGTCATTTTTTTCATTTGATTGACTGCCACAGTATCTTTTACAGTTGCTATGTATCCATTAATTTGCGTGCGTATTTTTCGCAATTGGTTAATCGCGAGATGAGCTTCATTGACTTTTTTATTTACTTTTTGGTGCAAGTCAAATTGCTCTTTTAAATCAGCATCACTCGTGGTCATTCGAGGATCAAGTTTGATTTCAACAGCTGCCTCTGCAATAATGGTTTTGTCTTCAATTAACCGAACAATATAAGATCCCGGTACTACTTTTGCGCCAGTACCAGATCCTGCCCACATTACATTAGTTCCGTCAACTGCAGTTGCATTTGGATAGCGCATGTTCCATACAAATGAATTCATACCTGCTTTTGCGGTGATGAAACCCGCTTGCTCTTTTTTTGGATCTTGATAAAATTCCTTGGAAATTTTCATGGGTTCACCCTTCATGTCTTTGGTTGAAGAGTAGGTATTTATCGTATCTCCTTTGAGTGTTAGAAACTGTAATTTTATCTCAGTTGAAGGTTTCTTTTTGAAAAAGTAACGTACAATTACTCCATTTGGGGCATTAGTTCCTGAACTCATGTCATCGCTTTGTCCGCCTTGCATTCTATAAGCAGGACGCGGTTTGAAAAGGTGTTTGTCTCCTTTTACTGTTTTGTCTTTTATTTCATAAAGCGGTGTAATATCATCTAATACCCAAAAAGATCGGCCGTGGGTTGCAACGATTAAATCCTTTTCTCTTTTTTGAATTTGTAAATCTCTAATAGGAGTAACCGGTAAATTCAAGTTTAGTTTTTGCCAAGAATCTCCATCGTTGAAAGAAACATAAACGCCTCGCTCAGTTCCAGCAAACAGTAATCCGGGTTTGTTAGGATCTTCACGCAATACTCTGCAATATTCATCAGATGGAATTCCATTGGTTATTTTAGTCCAACTTTTTCCATAATCAACCGTTTTGAACATATACGGTGTACGATCGCCGTACATGTATTTATTGGCTGTTAAATATGCTTTTCCTTTTTCGTGTTCTGAAGTGTGAATCATACTAATCAAAGAAAAGTCAGGCAATACTGTTGTTGGTAATGAGATATTCTCCCATTTTGCCCCATTGTTTTTAGTGATATGTACTAAACCGTCATCAGATCCGGTCCAAATTACCCCTTTTTCTAGCGGTGATTCTGAGAGGGTGAATATAGTAGCGTATACTTCCGCTCCTGTTTGATCCTTAGTTATTGGTCCGCCCGTTTCTCCTGTAGTTTTTGGATCATTTCGAGATAAATCAGGACTTATAATTTCAAATGAATGACCTTGATCTTCCGTCACGTGTACTACCTGAGAGGTAACATACATTCTTTTTGGGTTGTGAGGCGAAAAAACAATTGGGTACGTCCATTGAAAACGGTATTTTTTAGCACTTGAAGGAGCCCCAATATTCGATTCTGGATACGGAGAGATATCTTTTCCTTGGCCTGTTTTTTTGTTGTAAGAACTCAATTGACCGTCGTACTCGCCACCGTATGTAATGTCAGCATTCGTTGGATCTGCCTCGATGTATCCTGCTTCGCCACCCGCAACGGCGTACCAAGATTCAGGACCTATACTATTGCCACTAGTTCTAGAAGCAATCCGAATGGAAGAATTGTCCTGTTGAGCTCCGTAGATATTATACGGGAATTCATTGTCTACTGATACATGATAAAATTGAGCGGTTGGTGTGTCTAATTCCGTGAAGGTTTCCCCACCATTAAAGGTAACTTCGCCACCGCCATCATCGCCAATTATAAAGTTATCTGGGTTTAAAGGATTAATCCATACATCATGTGTATCTCCGTGTCGGACATTTATTTTTTTAAAGCTTTTACCGCCATCGCTAGTTTTCCAAGCATCTACATTTAATACAATTAATCCATTTTCGTTTTTAGGATCGGTTTGTAAATTCATGTAATACCATGGTCTTTGCCAAAGATTTTTATCTTCATTAATCAATTCCCAGTGCTCGCCTGCATCGTCAGATCGATACAGTCCGCCTTTTGTATTTTCGATCAAAGCATACAAGCGATTCGAATTTATTGGAGACACAGCGATTCCCATTTTTCCGAGGATTCCAATTGGCATTCCTGGTTTTTCGTTAAGCGATTTCCAAGTATCACCGCCATCAATAGATTTGTACATTCCAGATCCTTTTCCTCCTGATGACATAGAATGACCGTTACGATATCCTTCCCAAAGCGTTGCGTAAACAATTCTAGGATTGGTAGGATCGATACGAACACACATAGCGCCCGTTTTTTCATCTTTAGAAAGAACTAATTGCCATGTTTTTCCACCATCTTTTGATCGGTAAACACCGCGTTCCGGATTAGATTTAAAAGGATTTCCCATTGCTGCAACAAAAACGATGTTAGCATCAGAAGGGTGTACTTCAATATTAGCGATTGCATCCGCTTTATCGAGGCCAGATTTTGACCAAGTTTTTCCGCCGTTTACAGATTTATACATTCCGTCACCAAAAGAGATATTGGATCGCATATCCGCTTCGCCCATTCCTACATATACTACATTCGCATCAGATGGAGCAACTGTAATTGCACCTACAGCAGATGATTTAAAAATACTATCAGAAATAGGAAACCATTCATTTCCTCCATCAATTGTTTTCCAAACGCCACCTCCTGTTGAACCAAAATAATACGTCAAAGGATGGTTGGCATGTCCTGCTACCGCAAGTGATCTTCCCGATCGAAAAGGTCCGATATTTCTCCATTTAAGCGCATTAAATACGCTATCTGAGACAAAATTTGAAGTTGTTTTGTTTTTTACATTCTTTTTTTGAGCATAGCCTAAGCTAGTGGAAAGTGTTATAAAAAAGACAAGAACGATACTAAAGTTAATTCTTTTAAAATAAGTTTGGTTCATAGGTTTTAATAGATTGGTTAGTGGTTATTAAATTTTAAACTTCAATAAGGATTTGCCATTTTTAGTTTTAAACACTGCATATTGGAAAAACACATACCTAGTTATTTATCAAATATAAGAATTAATTTAGTAGTAATTGTAGTTGTTAAACGGCGTTGCATGGAAGCACAGATTTGTAACCAAGTTAAAATGGTTATCAACAAATTTTCCTATTTCTATCTTTGAACTAGGTGATGTCTTAATTTCATTGTGAATTTAAAACAAAAAAGACCTTACATTGCTGTAAAGTCTTTTTTAAAAAGGTTCTACCGATAGCTATTGAGGCTAGTTCGGGTGATTTATTCGATGATTAACTTTTTATATGTTTTCAAGTAATTTCATTGAAATTTCAGGATTCTGTATTAGGTTTTCAATATCAATTTTGCTTTGCATCTTCTTGCTTTAAATTAAAGTTGTAACCAACGTACAAGTGATTTAATAGATGCGGGTGTTTTTAATTTTAATCTTTTAAATCTATTTATAGTCTTGCGGTAATTTTCGAATTTTTGTTACTTTTTCAAAGGCAAATCCCATTTTTAAAAGGCTGTCTTCATGATACGGTCTGGCTATAAATGTAAGACCCCATGGCTCTCCCGTTGTTTTGTAGCCCATAGGAATAGTAAGGCAAGGGTAGTTGGCCGCAGCGGCATGACCGGCGTTATTATTGTTTATGGATAAGATAGCGTCGAGTTGGTATTTTACCATCGGTTTTTCAAAAAAATTGACTCCTTCTTTTTTGATTTTGGCCTTTATTTGCAGTAATTCTGCTTCAGTAGTGTTTTCGGCTAGCATTTGTTCAAAACGTCCTTGTCCGTAGGGAATTTTTAGTATCGAATCATTTTTATTGTACGCTATAATGTCAGCAATAGAGCGGATAGTAAGTTCATTTGATGCATATTTATTCAAATAATTAGGAAGATCAACTTTCATGTCGGCACTAAGTATGGTGCCAAAACCGTCGAAGTTCATTGGTTCTGGATCATATTCAACGACTATACCACCTAACTTAATTATGGTATTGATACTCTGCTTATAAATTGAATCTCCTAAAAAGTTTTTAATGGCACCAAATCGTAATCCTTGCAGCGTTCCCGACTTTAGATCATCGAGGTACTTTATGTTTTTTGGATTGTTCTTGGTTGCAGGATCATTATTGTCTTCTCCACTCATAGCCGAAAGAAGGATTCCACTATCAGTAACATTTTTTGTCATTGGCCCAGGCGTGTCTAATGTACTTGAGATTGGAATAATACCCGTTCGGCTCAATAAACCAGTAGTTGGTTTTAGACCAATAATTGAATTTTGCCACGAAGGAGAAAGAATAGAACCTGAAGTTTCAGTTCCCACTGCTGCTGCCGCATAATTGGCGGCTACCGCAGCACCACTTCCTGAGCTCGAACCACCAGTGTCAAATATTTTCCGTCCATAGGGATTAAGCGTTTGCCCTCCCGCTGCACTATAGCCATTAGGACCAGTCAGGAAAAGGAAATTAGCCCATTCGCTTAAGTTTGTTTTACCTAAAACAATAGCACCTTTATCTTTTATTTGGGTAATTATAAATGCATCTGCAGCGGTATTGTTTCGTAACAAATGTGTTCCTGCGGTGGTAGGCATGCCCTTTACGTTTGTATTGTCTTTTACAAGTATTGGTATGCCGTAAATTGGATGGTCGTGATTGGATTTGTTTTTATCTCTCTTTCGTGCTTCATTAACTGCTTCAGGGTTAATAGCTACAATTGCATTTAGCATCTTATCTTTATCATTTTCATATTTGACAATTCTGTATAAATACCACTGCGTCAGTGTTTCATAGCTAAGGCTGCCAGATTTAATATTGGATTGAATGGTGGGAATGTTTTGTTCTAAGATTAAAGGTTTTAGTCTTTGATAATCGTCCTCCGAAAAAGCACCTATCTGTTGTGCTATGTTTTCCCAAATAGTGTTTTTATCCAGAATTTTTGACTGGATCAATTTGTATTGCATTTTTGTTGATGCGTTGGTAGCATTTTTTGCTAGTTCTTCGGTTTCGTCATAAGGGGCCCATGCCGGAATAACTGTTTTTTGAGTTGGCTTACAAGCCAGTATAAAAAAGAGAGAGAGGAAAAGAATTTTCTTCATTAAATCTAAATTTAGGGTTATGTATTGGTTTTTTTTAGGTCAGTTCTAGTTCGTTTTTACACTATTTACTTAATCGAAGCAACTATAAACAAAAGGTGTTGGATGTATATTCGAAAGAAAAGATATTAAAATCCGCAAGTTCAAACAGCATTAAGTGTCTTTATTTATTCCCGAACCTATTTGTAAATAATAAGTCATGTGATCGAAATTCAAAGATATACAATTAATGTACTATTAGCGTAAAATTATAGCAAAGGCAGGATAGGATTCTTTAAAAAAAGGAGGTGGGTTTTTGGCAAGAGGCACTATTAGAATTGTAGTTTTTTTTTGATTCATGTTACCGTTTTTTAGAGTTAAACAATTGGCATGACAAGTCAGAATATAAAATGGGTACCTCGAGATTTTAGATGGGTACCGAATAGTGTGCCTTTTTTTTATAAACGAACCTAGCAACTTGGCAAAATCTAGAATTAGCTTTTATTGACTGAATCGCCATGAAGCCCCGATTTCACTACCGCTTTAAAACAAAAAAGACCTTACATTGCTGTAAAGTCTTTTTAAAAAGCTCCCTCTCTTGGGCTCGAACCAAGGACCCTCTGATTAACAGTCAGATGCTCTAACCAACTGAGCTAAGAAGGAAACTGTATATTTTTATTCTGGTAAAAAATGAACGTTTTTGTGTGCTTATTAATGAAGTTTATTTCACTTGTAAAGCGGTGCAAATATAGGGCTTAATTTGATTTCTGCAAGCAAAAATAAATTTTTTTTTAATTTTTTTTACTTCCCTACAATTGCCTTGTAAATGTCGTTTCCGTTAGCAAATAATAACAGTGTTATAAGTAATACGAAACCAACCATTTGCGCATTCTCTAGGAATTTGTCACTTGGTTTTTTACCACTGATGATTTCATATAATAAAAACATAACGTGACCTCCATCAAGTGCCGGAATAGGCAATAAGTTCATTACACCTAGCATTATGGATAACAATGCAGTGATGTTCCAGAACACTTCCCAGCTCCAGGTATTAGGAAAGATGTCGAAGATGGCTTTGAAACCTCCCACTTGTTTGTAGGCTTTAGTCTCCGGATTGAAAATCATTTTCAACTGTTTTCCGTATCCTACTAATTGATCTTTTCCTTTAGTAATCCCAACCGGAATAGATTCTAAGAAACCAAATTCTTGTTTGCTAATTTTGTAATAGCCCAGTTTTTCAAGTGAAGCCATTCCTAATGACCCAACAGTAATCCCTAATTCTCCATTGCTAGAAACAATAACAGGTACTTTTATCTCTTTTTCATCTCTTAAAACAGTGGCTGCAATTGTTTTATTCTTGTTTTTTTCTAAAACAGATTTTACTTGGTCAAAATATTTTGTGGACTGTCCGTTTAATGAAGTAATAATATCTTTAGGCTGCAGGGCAGTGTTCAAAGATCCTTCGGAGATAGATGTTATTGCATACGGCATTCGGATCGATACCAATGGTACTTTTTCCTGTTTTGACAATTGGTCTACAAAGTCATTTGGCATTTTGATTGCTTGTTCCGCACCATTTCTTTCAATAAGAATCTGTTTTGCCATAATAACCTTCATGGTTAGATCATTGTCAAATCGGGTAATTTTTTCACCATCAACAGATAAAATATGATCACCGGTTTTGAAACCAACATTTTGCATCGCTTTATTTTCAATCAATAAACCATCTTTCAAATCCGCATTTGCTATGAAAATATCGCCATAAGCAAATGCCATTCCGATATATATAATGAAAGCCAAAATAAAATTTACGGTAACGCCTCCCAACATAATAATCAAACGTTGCCAAGCCGGTTTAGAGCGAAATTCCCAGGGTTGCGGAGGCAAGGCCATTTGTTCCTTGTCCATGCTTTCATCAATCATTCCGGAAATTTTCACATAACCGCCAAGAGGCAACCACCCGATACCGTATTCAGTTTCGCCAATTTTCTTTTTGATAAGGGAATACTTAACATCAAAAAATAAGTAGAATTTTTCGACTCTGGTTTTAAACAGTTTAGCAGGAATGAAATGTCCTAATTCGTGAAGTATAATCAGTAATGATAAGCTCAATAAAAATTGAGAAAGCTTGATAACTATGTCCATTTATTTGTCATTGCGAGGAACGAAGCAATCTAATCCTCTTATTAATTTAATTTTTACAACTCACAAAAGTAAGGTTTTCTATTTGTTTAATTCGCAATAATTGTTCCATACCGTTTTAAATGTTTGTTAATTAATGAAAATTCAGTCCCTCGTTTCGCTGCTGTCTCGTAACTTTACTTTTTTTAAAAGGAAATTCCCTTTGTCTTTATTTTAATTACATACTTAAATTACTACTATGTCATCTCAATTATTTTCTCCACTCCAAATAAAAAGCATTACCCTTAAAAATAGAATTGCAATTTCTCCTATGTGCCAATATTCTGCTCATGATGGCTTTGCTAATGATTGGCATCTTGTGCATCTGGGAAGTCGCGCCAGCGGAGGCGCAGGATTAATCATTCAGGAAGCGACTTCGGTTTCTCCAGAAGGCAGGATTTCTCCGGGCGATTTGGGACTTTGGAAAGACGAACAAATCGAAAAAATGCAGCAAATTAATCAATTTATCATCAGTCAGAATTCAATTCCCGGAATCCAATTGGCACATGCCGGAAGAAAAGCCAGTGCCGCATCACCATGGAACGGAGGTAGAAAAGTAGCTAAAATACAAGACGGTTGGGATCCAGTAGCGCCAAGTGCTGTAGCCTATCATGACAATGAAGCAATACCAATTGCATTAGACCAAACAGGAATTCAAAAAGTAGTTTCCGACTTTAAATCAGCCACAAAAAGAGCGCTTCAAGCAGGTTTTCAAGTGATGGAAATCCATGCCGCACACGGGTATTTGTTGCATCAGTTTCTTTCGCCTTTGTCTAATTTTAGAACCGATGAATACGGTGGAAGTTTCGAAAACCGAATCCGATTGACACTCGAAGTCGTTGTAGCAGTTCAAGCTGAGTGGCCGGAAAACTTGCCTTTATTCGTTAGAATCTCAGCAACAGACTGGGCAGAAGGCGGGTGGAATTCTGAGGAATCTGTACAACTTTCGAAAATACTAAAAGAAAAAGGAGTGGACTTGATTGATGTTTCTTCGGGAGGATTAGTTTCGCACCAACAAATTCCGTTGGGACCAAATTACCAAGTCCCTTTTGCAGAAAGCATAAAAAAAGAAACCGGAATCCGGACTGGCGCCGTAGGTTTAATCACTGTTGCCGCCCAAGCCGAGGAGATTGTTGCTTCAGGTAAAGCGGATTTAGTGTTATTTGCCAGAGAGTCCCTGAGAAATCCAAATTTAGGATTGACATTTGCCCATGACTTAAAGGCGGAGAGCGAATGGCCAAAACAATACGAAAGAGCAAAAAAGTAAAATTTTGAAACATATAAGTCAAATACGTTTTACTTTTAAAAAGTATAAAGTGACACTGTGTAAAGGCATTTTAATTCTTCTATGAACTTAAATTCATTAAATGCTTAAAAAAACAAGAATCTTTATTTTGAAAAGATAATGAGTTGAGAAGAATTTATAGTACTCCTCTAAATTTTAAAAACTTACAGGACTTACATGTTTAAAAATAATACGCCAATAATTTGAAAATTACTACCATGCAAAAAATAAAAACAGCTTTGCTTTCCTACGGAATGTCCGGAAAAGTATTTCATGCTCCTTTTTTAGAATTTCATCCCGGATTTGAGCTGCTTGGTTCTTGGGAACGAAGTAAAAAATTGATTCATCAAGATTGTCCTTCGGTGAAAAGTTATGCCACGATGGAAGAGCTATTAGAGGATGATCTTGATCTGGTGGTAGTCAATACCCCTGTAGAGACACATTACGAATATGCTAAAAAAGTGCTGTTGGCCGGGAAACACGCCATTGTCGAGAAAGCATTTACCACAACGGTTGCCCAAGCGCAGGAATTAGCTGCTATCGCTAAAGAAAATGGATTGAAACTGGCCGTTTTTCAAAACAGACGATGGGACAGTGATTTCAAGACCGTCCAGAAAATCATTTCAGAGAAAGTTTTGGGAGATCTTATAGAAGCCGAAATCCATTTTGATCGGTACAATCCGCTTTTGAGTCCAAAACAACACAAAGAAACCGCCAATTCCGGTGCTGGAATTCTCAAGGATTTAGGGCCACATTTAATCGATCAGGCCTTGTGCTTGTTTGGATTGCCACAATCTGTTTTTGCTGACATCCGCATCACACGGGAACATTCTTTGGTTGATGATTATATCGATATTTTACTGTATTATTCTAACTTTCGTGTCCGATTAAAAGCGGGTTTTTTTGTCCGGGAAGCGATTCCCGCTTATATTATTCATGGAAAAAAAGGGTCATTCCTGAAACCGCGTGGCGATGTACAGGAAGACGAATTAAAATTAGGAATGAAACCCAATCTGGATGTTTGGGGAACGGAATCAGTTGAAAAAAGAGGGTTGTTACACACGGAAATAAAAGGCAAAACGGTTCAGGAAATCACACCCACGCTTCAAGGGAATTATTATGACTTTTTTGACGGCGTATATCATTCGATTACAAATGACGCTATAGAACCGGTTACGGCACAAGAGGGTGTTCAGGTTATGCGAATTATTGAAGCGGCAATCCAAAGCAGTGCGCAGAAAAAAGTAATTGACCTATAAAATGTACCGCGAATTCGCTAATTTTTTTAAACTTTTGTGAAAATTAGTGAATTCGCGGGAATTACTTTTTATGAACAATAACGTTGTAGCTCGCATCAAATGTGTGGCTTTGACACAACCAATCGTTGCTTTTTGTAATTTTGGCACAATAAAATTCTAAAACAAATCACTTTGATAGATTTAAACTTTTTAGGAAGGTCAAAAACGAAAGCTAAATTCAAGAAAACATATAAAGATGCTAAGATTTCGTATCTGAAAAGAATTCGTTGGGCAGTTTCTATGTTCTATTTTGGTATGGGTTTGTGTTTTGCTACTTGGGCCAGCCGAATTCCGGATATTAAAACAGCATTGCACCTAAGCGAAGGGGATTTAGGGAGTATTTTATTTGCTTTGCCACTAGGACAACTGGTGGTGATGCCTTTTTCCGGTAAATTGGTCACTCGTTTTGGCAGTCATCGGATCTTGATTTTTTCCTTGCTTTTTTATGTTTTTAGCTTGACAAACTTGGGCTTGGCTGTTGCGGCTTGGCAATTGTCATTGGGATTATTCGTGTTTGGAATTTTTGGAAACTTGTCTAACATAGCCGTGAATACACAGGGTGTTTACACAGAAGTACTTTTCAAAAAAACAATTATGTCCTCTTTTCATGGGATGTGGAGTTTTGCCGGATTTACAGGTGCTTTAGTAGGATTGGGTATGCTGGCATTTGAGTTGACTCCGTATGTTCATTTTTTGATTGTTGCCGGAATAGTACTATTGATGATGGCATTTAATTATAATTTTTTGGTCAAAGCCAAAGAAACGATCCAAGTCGAGAAGAAAAAAATGTTTTCAAAACCAGATAGCGGTTTAATTTGGCTTGGTGTCATTGGCTTTTGTTGCATGGCCAGTGAAGGTGTTATGTTTGACTGGAGCGGCGTTTATTTCAAAGATGTTATCAAAGCACCCGGACCATTAGTGATTTTAGGATACACTTCTTTTATGATTATGATGGCAGGTGGGCGTTTTTTAGGGGATGGACTGATCCGTAAATTTGGAAGAAAAAGAGTCTTACAAATAAGTGGTATCATGATTTCGGCAGGACTTTTTACAGCAGTACTTTTTCCTTTTATTATTCCCGCAACCCTCGCTTTTATGTTTGTAGGACTAGGCGTTTCTACTATTGTGCCTACTGTATATAGTGTTGCCGGGAAAACACCAAACGTTTCTCCCAGCGTAGCCCTAACCACAGTTTCCAGCGTAAGCTTTCTTGGATTTTTGATGGGTCCGCCTATTATAGGGTACATCGCTGAGTTGTCCAGTCTGCGATTTTCATTCGCATTTATAGGTATTTTTGGATTTTTGATAGCACTGATGGTATCCCGAATTAAAGCTATAGACTA
Organism: Flavobacterium bomense; assembly: GCF_003970355.1. Taxonomy (NCBI): domain Bacteria; kingdom Pseudomonadati; phylum Bacteroidota; class Flavobacteriia; order Flavobacteriales; family Flavobacteriaceae; genus Flavobacterium; species Flavobacterium bomense. Next base: position 476,789 of record NZ_RYDJ01000001.1, read on the forward strand.
ATTGGATTTTTGATTTGTAAAACAAGTTGTCTTCGTGTTTTTAGAATCAGATCCCCAAAAGACCTCTGTTGGAGTAAATTAAACCGAAAGACTGGTGGTCAGACATGCTTTTATAATTTAAAATATTTTCAGATTTGTATTTTATGCTTTCTTCAACCTGAGCTTCCCATCCAAAGGTATCATTCGGAAAATCGTTTTGGAATTTTTCGTAGGAACCAATAAAAGCAGTCGTTAGTTCCTTGTAATTTGATGCAGTGTATGGCTTTTCGCCAAAATAAATAATTTTCTTCAGTACAGAAAATACTTTTTTATTAATGCTGTCTGCTGCAATTGGGAGTTCTTTAGCAATTGGGATTTTTAAGCTTATTGTAGGACATGGCTTTTTGCAGTGTAATGTAGTTGTCGTTACAAAATTCTGGTATTCAAAAACTAATTCATTAGAGCACCGTGTGATAGAAAAAAGGATAAGTGAAAATAAGACAATGTATTTCATCTTTTAACAGATAATTAAACACAAAGGGACCTACTTGAGGCTTGGTAAGAATGAATTAAACGGTAAATTTGTAAAACAATCGAGCATTTTAAAATTAGAAGATATGAAATTTAATACTAAAGTGATTCACGGTGGACAACACCATGACCCAAGCACAGGAGCCGTTATGCCACCGGTATATCAAACATCTACATTTGCACAAACAAGTCCCGGACAACCCATAAATCCGGATTATGAATATAGCAGAGCTGCAAATCCTACCAGAACCGCACTGGAAAATGCATTAGCAAGTATAGAAAACGGAACCCGAGCATTGGCTTTTTCTTCAGGGTTAGCGGCTACAGATTGTGTTTTGCGTTCTTTCAAAGCAGGGGATGAAATTATAGCAATGGATGATTTATATGGAGGAACCTATCGCATGTTTACCCGTATTTACAAAGATCCCGGAATAAAATTTCATTTTGTGGATATGAATGACATAGAGAAATTCAAGTCATTGATAACTGAAAACACAAAATTAGTTTGGGTAGAAACGCCAACAAATCCTTTGATGAAATTAGTAGATATTCAGGAAATTGCTAAAATCACCAAAGAAAAGAAAATACTTTTCGCAGTTGATAATACTTTTGCAACGCCTTATTTACAAAAACCATTAGACTTAGGTGCTGATATTGTCATGCATTCGGCGACGAAATATCTTGGCGGTCATTCTGATGTAATTGCGGGAGCTTTAATTGTAAAAGAGGAGGCGCTTGGGGAACAATTGCATTTTCAACAATTTGCAACTGGAGCTACATTAGGGCCAATGGATAGTTTTTTAGTGCTTAGAGGAATAAAAACGTTGCATTTGCGTGTCGAAAGACATTGTCAGAATGGAGAGAAAGTAGCGGATTTTTTAGACAATCATATAAAAGTAAAGACGGTGTATTATCCAGGATTGCCAAGCCATCCGTTTCATGCAATTGCAAAAAAGCAAATGAGCGGTTATGGAGGAATGGTCTCGTTTACCTTTGTTTCTGGTAAAAAAGAAGATGCTATTGCTTTTCTAGAAAAAATTAACGTATTTACCCTTGCAGAATCCCTTGGAGGTGTAGAATCATTAGCAAATCATCCGGCTTTGATGACTCACGCATCAATTCCGGAAGACAAACGGGCAGCAGTTGGTATCACAGATGATTTAGTCCGGTTAAGCGTAGGAATCGAAGATATCGAAGATTTACTGGAAGATTTGAAACAAGCCTTAGCGTAAGATTTTTTCAAAATAAAAACAAACCCCCAATTCTAATTTAGAGTTGGGGGTTTGTTGTGTAAAAGTATTGCCATTATTATTACAAATAATAAATATACCCTACATTAAACCAGACCAGCCAGTCGTTTGCTTTGTTTTCTTTATAAATTTCCGGATTAGGATTTAAACCATCTACCCAGTTGGAAAAATAATACTGCATTCTTAAGTCGACCATTAAATCCGATAATGGAGATAATTTATAGCGGGTTCCCACGCTGGATACCACGGACCAGACAGATCCGCTTTCAGAAGAAAACCCATACGGACGACCATCAGTTGGGGTTAGATATTTAGGAAATGTAGTTAACGGAGTTCCTAAAGGGCCTAGTGAGGACGAAGCTTTTGCATTGTAATAACTAAACTGACCTCCCAGGCTTATAAAAGGTCCTAAGCTTCCTGTTCGGGAACTGAAATCACGAATACTCCAGGGAAAATATTCCAGTTGCATTCCAATGTTAGTAACAGCAGTGCTTCCTGTCATTGCGCGCAATTGATCTGCTTCCAGTGAGGGTTTCTCTGGAGCGACCCATTCGCCAAAGTGTTTTAAGTAGGTTTTATTATACGATAGCTCACTTCTTAATTTGAAGTGGTTGTTAAAATACGTTTCCGGGGTATAACAATTACAGTCGGCTTTATAAGAAAAATTCAAATAATGAATAATCCCTATTCCTATACCTGTATTTCCTGAGTTTGTTGAAAGGTCATTTCGTTCCCCATAATCAGATTGAAAAGCAACAGGCCCAACAACCACTCCTATTTCATGCGAAAAACCACCGAATTGTGCATTAGAATGAGGTAAAAACCAAAAAAAAAAAGGGTAAGCAGGGTTATTTGTTTGATCATTAGGGGGATAAATTTTCTAATCCTGACAAATATATAAAAACATCATTCACTAATAAAAATAAAATTATAAATAAGTTTACAAATTCTTATTTTACTTACGAAAGTCATAGTGATTTTAGATTAAATGGTATATCTTATACACAATTGATTGCAAATGGGTAATAAAAAAATAATTCTATTGATAAAGTGGAAAAACTAAGTCTGAATATTTTTATAAAATGTATCTTTGTATAGTTTAACGAAATCGTTTTCTTAATCAATTATTTATAATCTATGTTACTAAAAGTAAATGAATTTATGGCTCAAGTTGAAGCCAAAAATCCAAATGAACCTGAATTTATTCAAGCTGTTAGGGAATTCGCTGAAACTGTAATCCCATTTATTGCAGAACAGAAAAAATACGACGGAAAAAATTTGCTTCTCAGAATAGCTGAACCAGAACGGTCGATTATATTTCGTGTTCCGTGGGTTGACGATAGTGGTGAAATACAGGTTAACAGAGGTTTTAGAATTCAAATGAATTCAGCAATCGGACCATACAAAGGGGGAATACGCTTCCACCATACGGTAAATTTATCAGTGCTTAAGTTTTTAGCATTTGAACAAGTATTCAAAAATAGTCTGACCACTTTGCCAATGGGCGGAGGAAAAGGAGGATCGGATTTTGATCCACAAGGAAAATCAGATGGGGAAGTGATGCGTTTCTGTCAGTCTTTCATGACGGAATTGTGCAGACACATCGGGCCACAATTAGACGTTCCTGCAGGAGATATTGGTGTTGGAGCCAGGGAAATTGGGTATCTATTTGGTCAATACAAAAGAATAAAAAATGAATTTACTGGAGTGTTAACCGGTAAAGGACTGGCTTACGGAGGTTCTTTGATCAGACCGGAAGCAACAGGGTATGGAGTGGTTTATTTTGCGGAACAAATGCTTAAAACCATAGGCCAAACTATCAATGGAAAAACAGTTTCCATTTCTGGATTTGGGAATGTGGCTTGGGGAGTCGCTTTGAAAGTAAATGACCTTGGCGGAAAATTAGTTACTATTTCAGGTCCGGATGGGTATATTTATGATGAGGAAGGTATTTTCGGAGAAAAAATTGACTTTATGCTAGAGATGAGGGCAAGAGGCGATAACAGATGCGAATCGTATTTAGAAAAATATCCAAATGCCGCTTTCCACAGAGGTAAAAGTGTGTGGGAAGTAAAAACAGATATTGCCATTCCTTGCGCAACTCAAAATGAGTTGAACGAGGAAGATGCAAAAAACTTAATTGCAAATGGAGTTATTTGTGTAACCGAAGCAGCAAACATGCCATGTACGTTAGAAGCTATCAAAGAATTCTTAAACGCAAAAGTCCTTTTTGCACCAGGTAAAGCGGCAAATGCAGGTGGTGTTGCAGCCTCTGGATTAGAGATGACACAAAATTCTATTCGTTTAAACTGGACCAGTGAAGAAGTAGATAGCAGACTAAAAGAGATTATGGTAGGAATCCACAATCAATGTAAAAGATATGGTACGGACGAAGAAGGATATGTGAACTATGTAAAAGGAGCAAACATTGCTGGATTTGTAAAAGTAGCAGATGCTATGCTGGCACAAGGGGTCGTGTAAATCAGCTTTAATTATTGTATAAAATGCCTTTTGTCTTTATTCTGGACAGAAGGCATTTTTTGTGTGTAACAAAATGCTAAGACTTTCGTTTGTTCTATATTTGTAATTCAATAGTCATACAGATAATGAACAAGAGCGTTTTATTTTTTTTGCTGCTACTTTTTGTGCAAATGGGTTTTGCTCAAAACGATTTGTCGTGGCAGGGTTATTTCTCCTATAATGAAATAAAAGATGTCTCCGTATCTGCAACAGCCGTTTTTGCTGCTTCTGAAAATGCGTTGTTTTCTAAAAACACAACCAGTAATATAATCAAAACCACCAATACAGTAGATGGACTCTCCGGACAAACCATCTCGTCGGTATTTCATAGTACAGCCTCCAATAAAACAATTGTAGGATATGAAAACGGACTGCTAATCGTGATTAATGAAGTTGATGGAAGCATGCTCAATGTAGTCGATATTATCAACAAACAACTTCCTTCGGATATAAAGAAAATCAATCATTTCATGGAATTTGAAGGGATAGCTTATCTCTCGTGTGATTTTGGTATTGTCCAATTTAATTTGGCCACCATGCAATTTGGGGATACTTATTTTATTGGGAATGCCGGTGCCGAAATCAGTGTGAGCCAAACCGCATTGTACAATGGTTTTATTTATGCTGCCACAAATAATGGAATAAAAAGAGCTGCTGTTTCTAATAAGAATTTAGTCGATTTTAACCAATGGACCACAATAGCCTCTGGAATCTGGTCTGGCATAACAACAGTAGGTTTAAATCTGTATGCTGTGGACGCTTCGGGATACATTCATAAATTTAATTTGGTTACGGATTCGTTTGCGGGATCTGTCCGGCTTTCTCAACCTGCATTGGATATGAGAACATCGGATGGTTATTTAGTAGTTACAACTTTAAGCAGGATTTATATTTATAACAGCCAAATGGCATTGGTACATCAAATAAACACCAATCAACTGCCGGAACCCAATATTAGTTTTACGTGTGCTACTATAATAGGCGACACTGTTTTTATTGGAACAAAAGAAAATGGATTGACTACAACTACGCTTTCTTTGGGGGTAACTTTTGAAAACATAACACCCATTGGTCCGTCAAGAAACAATATATTTTCGCTTCAGGTGGCGCCCAGCTCGCTTTGGGTGGTTTACGGAGATTATACGTCCGATTATAATCCGTATCCGTTAGACAGTTATGGGATTAGTAAATTTAGCGCTACAGGGTGGTTGAATATTCCGTATGAAGCAGTTTTAGGAGCGCAATCAATGACCAGAATTATAGTTAATCCAAGCAATGAAAACGAAGTATATGCCAGTTCTTTTTTCTCAGGACTGTTGAAAATAGAAAATGACGTACCAAAAATTTTGTACAATCAAACCAATAGCGGCTTAGAGTCATTAACCTTTGCAGGGCCTAATTATAAAGACATTAGGATCAATGGAACCGCATTTGACAAAACAGGAAATCTTTGGGTTACCAACAGCCGAATAAAAAATGGATTGAAAGTCTTGAGGCCTTCGGGTCAATGGCAAAGTTATGCGATGGATGCTATTTTGGACTCGCCAAATGACAACAATTTTGGAACAATTGCAATAGATAGAAATGGAACCAAATGGCTTTCTACGAATGGTGATGGTGTGATTGGTTTTAACGAAAGTAACACTAGATTTAAAAAAATAACAACAGGCGCTGATTTGGGTAATTTACCAGTTTCGGATGTTCGAACTATTGCAATAGATACCAGAAACCAGCTCTGGATCGGTACTACAAAAGGGTTGCGAATTTTGTCAAATGTAAGTAGTTTTCAATCGGATGACCAGATGACGACCAATCCCATAATTATTACAGACGATAATCTGGCCCAAGAATTGTTATACGAACAGTTTATTACGGATATTGCTGTTGATGGTGCCAATAACAAATGGATAGGAACGGCTGATTCCGGTTTGTTTTTAGTCTCGCCAAACGGTCAGGAAACCAAATATCATTTTACAATAAGCAACTCGCCGTTGCCCAGCAATGTGATCAATGACATTGAGATCAATAGCGCTACGGGCGAAGTTTTTATTGCTACTGCAAAAGGGCTGATTTCTTTCAAAGGAATTGCAACTGCTGCTAATGATGATTTAAGTAACGCGTATGTGTATCCAAATCCGGTACGACCGGAATACCAAGGAACCGTTAAAATTGCCGGATTACTGGATAAAGCCAACATTAAAATCACTGATATTGGAGGAAATCTGGTTTATGAAACCACTTCCGAAGGCGGAACAATAGAATGGGATACCACCGCCTTTGGGAAATATAAAGTGGCTTCCGGGGTGTATATGATTTTTATTTCGGCACAAGACGGAGTGGAAACTAAAGTTAAAAAAGTAATGATAATTAGATAATCTAAAGGAATGAATTTTCAATCTTTAAATTAAAATTGTGCTCGTAAAAACCAAAGCCATTGTTCTTTCATCTTTAAAATTTCAAGAAAAAAGCTTAATTGTGAAATGCTTTACGCTGTCACATGGCTTGAAATCGTACTTCGTTCGGGATGCTTTTTCGAGTCGAAAATCAAATCAAAAAATTGCTTATTTTCAACCTTTGACGATACTCGAAATTGAAGCCGTTCATAAAAACAAAGGTACTTTAGAAAATTTCAAGGAAATAAAAATCGGGACTCCTTTTCATTCGATACATTCGGATATTTATAAAAGCACGATTGTAATGTTTATTTCCGAAATGCTACACCATTCCATTCACGAAGAAGAGGCAAATGAACATCTGTTTACCTTTCTGGAAACCGCTTTGCATTGGCTCGACAATCACGATGAAATTGCTAATTTTCATTTGATTTTATTATTGGAAACCACAAAATATCTGGGTTTTTATCCGGATATTTCTGATATGGACATGCCTTTTTTCGAAATGAACGAAGGTGTCTTTACGCCTTTCAATGCCATCAGTTCGCTCACGGAACATGAAAGCAATTTGTTCAAAAAACTAATCGATTTGAAATTCGATACCGATCAAAAAATATTCCATGTCATCGAACGGCAAATCATTTTAAGAATACTGATCGATTACTACAGTTTCCACTTGGATGGTTTTAAAAAACCAAAATCATTGGACGTTTTGAAAGAGGTTTTTTCATAGGACAAAAAAATTCTTCATAATTTAATTTTGCATCAAAAAGTAAAGTATATTTATCTTTTAATCAACTTTGTTGTTCTTTATGGAAAATAAGCTTTAACTAATTAACTTTATGGAATCAAAATCAAAACAAAAAGGAAAAGTTTAAAAAACACATAGGTTGCTAACTATTTAAAATCATTGATATGAAGTATATAAAATTAATTTTGATTTTGATTTCAATAACTATTATTTCGTTACAATTATTTACGGACTACAATATTAGCAAGTGGATAAAAGCAGCAGGATACCTAATTCTTGTCATGCTATTTTTTTTAGAATATCGTAACTCAATAAAAAATACGAGGAAATAGCAGTTAACTATTAATGTTCTTCGTTGTCATATTGTTGAATTTTAGTAATTTAAAAAAGGTGTGTAATGAAGAATAGATTAAAAGTAGAACGCGCCATTTTAAATTTAACTCAAGAGGAATTAGCGGAGAAAATAGGAGTTTCAAGGCAAACTATAAATTCAATTGAAACCAATCGCTTTGTGCCATCAACAGTTCTTGCGCTAAAATTATCAAGGTTGTTTGGAAAATCAGTTAATGATTTTTTCGAACTGGATGATGATGACAAATAAGGGTTAAATACCTCAATTTGATAAGAAATTGTATTTAATACAAATTCTTTCAAAACAAATTCACTTTAGAAAATTGCAAAGCCATAAAAGTTTCAAGAAAACCAAAATCGCTGGATGTTTTAAAAGAAGTTTTTACCTAGAAATTCGGGCGTGACCCTACGTAAAAACTTCGGGTCGGGCTGTTCGTTCCAATCTTTTATTTCGTAAACTTCATAAAGGGATTTCCTCTTCCATCCCTCACGCAAAAACTCGTAACTCATAACTCATAATTCAGAACTATTCCTTACTTTCGCACCTCGATTTAGAAAAGGATAAAATGAGCACAAAATTTACTGAATACAAAGGACTTGACTTACCAACTGTAGCGTCAGAGGTACTTGATTTTTGGAAGAAGGAAAACATATTCGAGAAAAGTGTAACCACTCGTGAAGGAAACACCCCATTCGTGTTTTTTGAAGGGCCGCCTTCGGCAAATGGATTACCGGGAATTCACCACGTAATGGCACGCGCCATTAAAGATATTTTTTGCAGATATAAAACTCAAAAAGGGTTCCAGGTAAAGCGTAAAGCCGGCTGGGATACGCATGGCTTGCCGGTGGAATTAGGAACCGAAAAAGAATTGGGAATCACCAAAGAAGATATTGGAAAAACCATTTCCATCGAAGAATACAACGAAGCGTGCAAAAAAACCGTAATGCGTTATACAGACGTATGGAACGATTTGACCGAAAAAATGGGCTATTGGGTTGATATGGAAGATCCGTATGTGACCTATAAATCCAAATATATGGAAACGGTTTGGTGGATTTTGAAACAAATCTACAACAAGGATTTGATGTACAAAGGCTACACTATTCAGCCTTATTCCCCAAAAGCAGGGACAGGATTGTCATCTCATGAAGTCAACCAACCAGGAAGTTATCGTGATGTAACGGATACGACTGTTGTGGCACAATTTAAAGTCCTTTCCCCAACCCTCTCCAAAGGAGAGGGAGCTGAAACTGAAAATTCGGTATCAAAGGCTTTCGGACTCGACTCCCTCCCCAAAGGGGAGGGCTGGGCTGGGGATTTTTATTTCCTCGCTTGGACGACAACGCCTTGGACATTGCCAAGTAATACCGCTTTGACTGTAGGTCTAAAAATTGAATATGCTTTAGTAAAAACATTCAATCAATATACATTTCGTCCGGCAACATTGATTTTGGCTAAAAAATTAGTTGCAAAACAATTCGGGAAAGGGTTCTTTGAAAGTACAGAACCTGCTGATTTTGAAAATTTCAAAGAAGGCGACAAGAAAATTCCGTTTCAGGTTTTAGCAGAATGCAAAGGAGCTGATTTAGTTGATATTCGGTACGAACAACTAATGCCATTGGTGCTTCCGTATCAAAATGCTGAAAATGCTTTTAGAGTAATTTCAGGAGATTTTGTAACTACCGAAGATGGAACAGGAATTGTACATACCTCACCTACTTTTGGTGCTGATGATGCAAGAGTAGCAAAAGAAGCTACGCCAGAAATCCCGCCGATGTTGGTGCTGGATGAAAATGGAACTCCGGTTCCATTAGTAGATTTACAAGGAAAATTCACCTCACATGTGGGCGAATATGCCGGTAAATATGTGAAAAATGAATATTACAACGACGGTGAAGCGCCAGAGCGTTCAGTAGATGTTGAAATTGCCATTCGATTAAAAGAAGAAAACAAAGCCTTCAAAGTAGAGAAATATGTCCACAGTTATCCGCATTGCTGGAGAACCGATAAGCCGATTTTATATTATCCATTGGATTCCTGGTTCATAAAAATCACGGAGGTTAGAGACAGAATGTTCGAACTGAACGAAACGATTAACTGGAAGCCAAAATCGACTGGAGAAGGACGTTTTGGAAACTGGATAAAAAATGCCAATGACTGGAATTTATCGCGATCCAGATTCTGGGGAATTCCATTGCCAATTTGGAGAACTGAAGATAAACAAGAGGAAATCTTAATTGGTTCTGTTGAAGAATTATACAACGAAATTGAAAAATCTATCGCTGCAGGTTTTCAAAAAGAAAATCCTTTTAAAGGTTTTGAAATTGGAAATATGGCTGAATCCAATTACGATTTAGTTGATTTGCATAAAAATGTAGTCGACGAAATCACCTTGGTTTCTGCTTCTGGAAAGGCAATGACACGTGAAGCTGATTTGATTGATGTTTGGTTCGATTCTGGTTCCATGCCTTATGCGCAATGGCATTACCCTTTTGAAAACAAAGATAAAATAGACGCAAATAAGGATTTTCCTGCTGATTTCATTGCTGAAGGAGTGGATCAAACGCGTGGTTGGTTTTATACTTTACATGCCATTGGGACATTAGTTTTTGATAAAGTTGCCTATAAAAATGTAGTTTCTAACGGATTGGTTTTAGACAAAAACGGACAAAAAATGTCTAAACGTTTGGGCAATGCCGCAGATCCATTTGAAACATTAAAAGAATACGGTCCAGATGCGACGCGTTGGTACATGATTTCGAATGCAAATCCTTGGGACAATTTGAAATTTGATTTAGAAGGAATTGCGGAAGTTCGTAGAAAATTCTTTGGAACCTTGTACAACACGTATTCGTTTTTTAGTTTGTATGCTAATATTGATGGTTTCAAATATGAAGAAGCAGAGATTCCATTAAGCGAAAGACCGGAAATTGACCAATGGATTATCTCTGAATTGAATACCTTGATAAAAGATGTAGATACCTATTATGCAGATTATGAGCCAACTAAAGCGGCTCGCGCAATCTCTGAATTTGTTCAGGAAAATTTGAGTAACTGGTACGTTCGTTTGTGCAGAAGACGCTTCTGGAAAGGGGAATATGCACAAGACAAAATCGCGGCATATCAAACTTTATATACGTGTTTGTTAACCATAAGTAAACTTGGTGCGCCAATCGCTCCGTTCTTCATGGACAAACTTTACAGAGACTTAACTGTAGCAACACAGTCGGAAAAATATGACAGCGTACATTTGGCCGAGTTTCCAATTTCGGTTGAAAACTATGTTAATAAAATGTTGGAGAGCAAAATGCAGAAAGCACAAACCATTTCATCATTGGTTTTATCACTCCGAAAAAAGGAAATGATCAAGGTGCGTCAGCCGTTGCAAAAGGTAATGATTCCGGTGCTTGACGACAATCAAAGAGCCGAAATTGAAGCTGTTTCTGACCTGATAAAAGCAGAGGTAAACGTGAAGGAAATCGTACTTTTGGATGATGCTTCCGGTGTTTTGGTGAAACAAATCAAGCCTAATTTTAAGGCACTTGGACCCCGTTTTGGAAAGGATATGGGGTTGATTTCTAGGGAAATACAAGGGTTTTCTGCGGCACAGATCAGCCAATTGGATAAGGATGGAAGCCTAAGTATTGTTATTGCAGGAAATACCGTAATTTTAACACAAGAAGATGTCGAAATTACCTCACAGGATATTGAAGGCTGGTTGGTAGCAAACGCTAACGGAATAACGGTTGCGCTGGACATTACAATTTCACCAGCATTAAAACAAGAGGGAATTGCCAGAGAATTAGTAAACAGAATTCAGAATATTCGTAAAGATTCCGGATTTGAAGTTACGGATAAAATTAAAGTGCAACTGAAGAGAAACGGACTTTTAGAGCAGGCAATTTTAGAAAATGAAGCCTATATAAAATCAGAAACACTGACCAGTGAATTGGTATTTGTAGATGAAATAACAAACGGTACGGAAATAACATTTGATGAAATAAAAACAATGATATTAATTTCAAAATAATATAAGATGACAGATGAAATCACAAGATATTCTGATACTGATTTAGCAGAATTCAAAGAGATAATCCTTGGGAAAATTAAAAAAGCACAGGCTGATTTAGATCTGATAAAAAGTGCGTACATGAATGATTTAAATAACGGAACTGACGATACTTCTCCAACTTTTAAAGCCTTTGAAGAAGGAAGCGAAACGATGTCTAAAGAAGCAAACTCTCAACTGGCAATTCGTCAGGAAAAGTTTATTCGGGATTTGAAAAATGCCCTTTTCCGTGTCGAAAATAAAACGTATGGAGTGTGTAAAGTCTCAGGCAAATTAATCGGGAAAGAAAGATTGAAAATTGTCCCTCACGCTACAATGAGTATTGAAGCAAAGAACCTGCAACGATAAACTACTAGTTAAACAATATTTAACGCTCCATTGGGAGCGTTTTTTTTGATTAAATTGCTATTTTTGCGCCATTAAAATTTATAAAATGTCATTACGAAAAGCCTATCTCCTTATTTTTATTTTACTGCTTGTTGATCAAGTCACTAAAATCTACATCAAAACTAATTTTATCTTAGGGGAAGAAGTCGAAGTATTCAAATGGTTCAAAATCCTTTTCATTGAAAATGATGGAATGGCATGGGGAACAGTAATTCCGGGGGTTTACGGAAAATTATTTTTAACCCTTTTTAGATTGGTTGCTGTAGGCGGAATTGGGTACTGGCTATGGGATTCTATAGAAAGAAAAAATAGTTCTAACTATCTAATTGTTGCCATTTCATTGATTTTGGCAGGTGCTTTTGGGAACATCATCGATTCTGTTTTTTACGGAATTATTTTTGATGACAGTCAGCAAGAAGTCGCTACTTTATTTGCGGATCAACCGTATGGAACCTGGTTTCACGGAAAAGTGGTAGACATGTTTTATTTTCCTTTTTGGCACGGAAATCTACCCAGCTGGTTGCCTGTTTGGGGCGGAAAAGAATTTACTTTTTTCAACGCTATCTTCAATATTGCCGATATGGCGATTTCAACAGGAGTTGGAATCTTGATTTTTTTCAACAAAAAAGCTTTTCATCACGAATAGGTTCGACGTTTTTTATAACATACAAAAAGACCTGTTCCTGATTTGAGCAAGTCTTTTTTGTTTGTATTAATTTTTATTGTGTCCGGGGGCATATTGTTTAGCGCTTTTCCCGCCATATATTTTTTTTGCTTGACCTGGAGGTAGTTTTTTAGCTTTATAGGATGATCTGCTGGTTCCAGTGTGAATACTGCAGCTTGAAAAGGAAACTGCAAAAAGGATGACCATAACGCTTACGGCAAATCTTGAATTTTTGAATGTTCTCATAAGTTAAGTGGATTGTATCAGTTACAAAAGTACGGATTAAAATTTATAAACTTGATTCGGAGTCACACAGTAATCCAGTTGTATATCGCCTTCAAAAATATCGGTAATCAATTCTTCGGGTTCGAAGAAAGAAAGTCCAATTTTGATTGCATCCGGTTTGCACTCTGATAAAAATTTGTCATAAAATCCTTTGCCGTAACCCACCCGATGTCCTTTTTTGTCGAAAGCCAAAAGCGGAACAAAAATCACATCGATTTTAGTAGAAGGAACTTCAATACCATCTACCGGTTCGGGAATGTTATATTTATTTTTTTTGATTCGGGTATTATCAGTCAAAAGAAAATGCGTCATCTTTCGGGTGGCAAAATCAGCTTTGGAAACAATAATCTCTTTGTCTTTTCCGGATAATATGTGAAGAATAAATTCTGTATTGACTTCCTTTTGTTCTGTTATGGGTAGGAAAATATGAAAATAGGTTTTCTCCCAAAGAGGAAGTGTGAGTGTTTTATTGGCTACAGCCAAACTCTTTTCCTCGATTTCATTTTCTGAAAGGGAATTTCGTAAGGCTTTGTATTTTTTTCGTAACGCAGTTTTGTCCATTTTAATAATTTTATTCTCCTTCTTCTCCAAAAGCATTCGACAAATGATAAATGGCATCGCCTTCATACACAATCGGGGAATGATTGGCATTTATGATATAACCGTCGTTTGGCGCTTTTACTTTTCGCTCAAACTTTCCGAACGGATCAGTTATGGTGGCAAGAATAGTTCCTTTTTTTACAAATTTCCCAATAGTGTCGTAATCATGTAATAATCCGGAGCATTTGGCTCGTATCCAGCCTGATTTTTCAATATAAATGGTGTCGGATTTCTGATGAACTACAGTATGTTTTGGGTCCAGCATATCAAGGTGCGAAAGCAGACGTTTCGCTCCATTTATACCTTCATCGGCGATAGCGTTATTGATATCTAATGACTTTCCGCCTTCAAAAAGCAACATTTTGACATCCATTCTTTCACTGGAACTCCTAAAGGATCCCATTATGTTTCTGGAATATAAGGTGAAAGGCGCATTAAAGACATCGGCCAGAATTTTTAATTCCTGATTGTTATGCGTTATTCTAATTTGTGGTGCGTTAAAACGGCTGGCTCCACCGGCATGAAAATCGACGGCATATTCAATCAGAGGCATGATTTCAGCTAAAATATAAAACGCAAATCGGCTGGCCAATGAACCCGTTTTGCTTCCCGGAAACACGCGGTTTAAATCCCGACCGTCTGGAAATTCTCTCGATTTATTTACAAATCCATAAACGTTTATGATTGGAATACAAATGATTGTACCTTTTTTTGGCTTGTTGATTTTTTTGTGAATGAGCTGTCGTACGATTTCGACGCCATTGATTTCGTCGCCATGAATTCCTGCCGAGAAAAGCACTATGGGACCTTCAAACTTTGAGCGTCTTACCATAATGGGGATGTTCAGTTTTGTTGTGGTGTGTAGTCTGGCAATTTCGACATTGATCGTTTTGCTTTCGCCAGGAATAATGCTTTCGCCAAAAAGAACGATAGGTGTGGTATTGATTTTCATCATAAGTTCTTGAAAGGATAAAAATAAGGATAATAACGAATTAGAAACTAAAATTCTGATAAAAATTTTGCCAGAACGATTTCAAGAGTATTGATTTGTATTTCGGGATTTTTGAGATTAACTTTGTTATATGAATTCAACAACTTTAGCATTACAAATTCTAAGTAGCGACAAATTTTCCTAACCTTCGTTCACTTTCATTTGTATAGTAAAACTTAAAAACTGCGCAAAGATCCAGAGTCCTTTGCGCAGTTTTTTTAGGGTTTACTTTGTTGAGCTAGTATTTATTTACCAAGTAGAATTAGGATCATAATAATACGAATCTATTTCCCATTTTCCTATTTTATTTTTCTTCATTAAAGCAGTAAATCTGTCCATTGTTTTCCATCCAAGATTAGCATTAAAAGTTATAAATGCATTTTTATCATTAATTATTAATGGAGTTGACAAGTTAAGAATTAAGGTTTCAGAATACTTTTTGTAATTATTTTCTTTAATACTTTTTGTTAACTCACTCGATTCTATAATTGAAACATTAATCGAAGTAAAATCCGAAACTTTCCAATTATGTGCTATAGTATTAACTAAAGTATCCTTTATATTTTTTATTTGTACTTCGTTAAGAATCCAATCTTTATTAGTAGAATTTTTTATAGGTAAATACCTATCTTTATAACAATATTCATAGATGATTAATGAAGACAATCTGCTAATTCTTTCTTTAATAATACAAATTGGATAATTTTTATAAGATTTGTAACGATCTTTTTTAAGTTCTACCTCTAAAAAATCGTTAATAATATCACCTTCTATTTTTGTAATATCACTTTCCTTTACAATTGAATTTATTGTTTCAGAGAGATCTCTGTTGTTTTTTTTAACTGAACAGGATAACGCTAAAAAAACTATACTGATTACCAATACTTTTTTCATGACTTTATTAATTACAAGGTTGACCCATCGGGTTTTGTTGATTTGTAGTGCCTAGACCCTGAGGGTTGCCAGTTTGTTCACAAGCATATCTATTTATTATTCTTTCTCTATTAGGGTTTCCAACGGGTAATAAAGTGTCAAAAATCGAAGTTCCATATAATCCCCCCCAAGCTAAATCGTCATAAACTTGTTGAGGGAACCCCGGTTGGAATTCTTGTAATGCGGCAGCTATTGCATTTACATAACTATTGGCTATTTCTTCATGGTGTAAATCAGGTCCTATTGGAAATTGGTTTACTACTGCGGCGTTAAACAAAATAGGAAGTTCGTTAAAAGAATTGGTTGCTCCCATATTGTAATCATCAACCAAACTGAAAAAGTAAGCATGTGCCATTTCGTGTAATAATAAAGCAGCAATAAATAATTTCGATTTCCCATTATAATCGGGGTTTACATACATTGTATAATTATATTTGGTTCCAAGTGTTGTTCTGCCTGTATTGGCGGGTGTTGTTACCTGTTGTAGTTGCCCATTAACCATTACACTATTATGTTCCGTCTTTATAGTCGTATTGTAAATAGAGTTGTCAGCACCAAGTTTGGCAAATACATTTGCAAAATCACAATTAGTAGTGTTTTTTATTTTTTGAAATACGTCTTTACTACAAGGATCGAGTAAAGCGTCATCAATATTTTTTTCAATTAAAAAAGGAGTAATAGAATTGAAAACTGTTGGATTATCGAACTTTCTAATTCGCATTTCTTGTGCAAAATCAGCGCTTTCTTGCGACCAATTTTGATCAATTTGATATTGTATGGTTTCGTTAAAGAAATTCATATTTTCTTTATTGTAAATCACACTATAAATCACACGGTACGCAAATTCTCTGCTTTCTACAGAAACATTGTACTGCTCTAAATATTTAACTAGTAAAGGATTAGCAACCACAACGGCATATTCTTCTTCTGTTAATTGATAAAGAAAAGACAAAACCTCATTATTAAAACTCAAACTATTTCCACTACCACTGGTTGCGCTTTGACCCGCAAAAGCGTCTGGAGCAGAGATGTAATTTATAGCGGGAGCACTATTGCAAGTTGTTGTTATTAAAAATTCGTAATAACCATCATTAATAAGATTATCGCCGCATTTTACACCTGGTGCATGATTTCCGCCGTTTGTACAATTATGTACAATAGTTGTTACATTTGTCGTGCAGCTATTACTTTTAGCAGTGTTTTTGGATGTTTTTCGACCATTTTGAGCAACCCCGTTTGTAAATTGAGTTTGTACAATTACAGTATGGTAAATATCGAAAATTTGAAATGTACCTGTAAAAGTTTTCTCGTCAAAAACAGCAATAGGATTGGTGGGAGTAAATTTTGCTATACCTGCTTTTTCAACGGTTTCTTTCTTGGTAATTATTAAAAATGAAAAAAATGGTTTTTCTTTTGAATAATTGTTTAGTAGTAGGGAGTATGTCGTGTAATCGTCTTTTTTAATAATTTTTATAAAGTTGGTATTATTTTCTTTTGTTTTCTGCTGTTTTTCTGCTGTAAATTCTGGTCTCGCATTGTTTTTTGCAAAAATCTGGATTTGAACAGTATTAATTTCAGAGACTACTTCTTGTAAAGGGATCTTTTGTGAAGTTATTTTAAATTGCGTTGCAATTGCTTCATCATACAATTCTTCGGTACAACTTGTAAACATACTAATCACAAGTAATAGTATGGGTAATAGTATTTTTGGTTTCGCTGTTTTGCTGTTTCATAAATTAGTAAGGTTTAAATTAATAATTTATAAAGTTAAGATAATAAAGAATAGATACTATACCCACTTTTAATGATTTTTCAGGATTGGCTTGATTTTCAATTAGTAAGTAACGGTTTGTCACTACTGATGGTATAATTTAAAGCATTTGATAGGTAACTTAATAAAACGATTTAGGTCTAACGGTCTAAACGTAATGAAAAATAAATGGAACATTCAAGAAATGAAATAAAGTGCTATTCTAAAAATCAGATTTGTATTTCGGGATTTTTGAGATTAACTTTGTTACATGAATCCAACAACTTTAGCCTTACAAATCCAAACCTTACCTGATAATCCAGGCGTATACCAATATTACGACAAGGAAGGGAAAATTTTGTATGTAGGCAAAGCCAAAAATTTAAAAAAAAGAGTTTCTTCGTATTTCAATAAAATTCATGACACGGCCAAAACCAATGTGCTCGTTAAGAAGATCGTGACCATAAGACACATTGTGGTTCCTACGGAAACCGATGCCCTTTTACTAGAAAATAACCTAATAAAAACCTTGCAGCCGCGCTACAATGTGTTATTGCGGGATGATAAAAGTTATCCGTGGTTGTGCATCAAGAAAGAACCTTTTTCGCGCATATTTGCGACTCGGAGAATGGTCAAAGACGGGTCGGAATATTTTGGGCCGTATACTAGTTTCAAGACCGTAAGTACTATTTTAGAACTGATCAAAGAGTTGTATCCGCTTAGAACTTGCAATTATGATTTGAGTAAAAGCAATATCGAAAGTGGAAAATTCAAGGTGTGTCTTGAGTATCATATTGGTAATTGTATGGGGCCTTGCGAAGGATTAGAAACTTTAGAAAATTATCAAAAGCAAGTGGATGCGATTCGCGAAATCCTGAAAGGGAATTTCAAGGAAAGCATGAAGGATTTCAAGCGGGTGATGACCAATCTGGCCGCCGACATGCATTTTGAAGAAGCACAAAAAATAAAAGAGAAAATCGAAGTGTTGGAGAATTACCAGTCGCGTTCCACGATTGTAAATCCAAAAATTACGAATATTGATGTCTTTTCGATTGTATCGGATGAAAGTGCGGCGTACGTAAATTTTCTACAAATTTCGCACGGTTCGATTATTCGTTCACACACGATGGAAATCAAAAAGAAACTTGACGAAACCGATGAAGAATTACTGGAATTAGCAATTATTGAACTGCGGGAACGTTTTCAATTGCTGTCGCGTGAAATAATCGTACCGTTTCCCGTTGATTTAGGGGAGAATATAAAAGTAACTGTTCCGCAATTGGGAGATAAAAAGCAAATTTTGGATTTATCCATTCGCAACGCTAAGTTTTACCGAATTGAACAACTCAAACAACTGCAAATTGTAGATCCAGACCGTCATACAAAAAGGATTATGGCACAAATGCAAAAAGATTTGCGATTGCCTGTAGAGCCAAGACATATTGAATGTTTTGACAACTCGAATATTCAAGGAACAAATCCTGTAGCGGCTTGTGTGGTTTTTAAAGATGGAAAACCCAGCAAAAAAGACTACCGCCATTTTAATATAAAAACAGTCGAAGGACCGGATGATTTTGCTTCAATGACCGAAGTGGTTTATAGAAGGTACAAACGATTGCTGGACGAAAAGGAACCGTTACCGAATTTAATAATTATTGACGGTGGAAAAGGGCAATTGTCATCAGCACTGAAGAGTCTTGATGAATTGGGTCTTCGCGGAAAAATAGCCATAATTGGCATTGCCAAAAGGCTCGAAGAACTTTTTTATCCGGGTGATTCTATTCCGTTATATTTAGATAAAAAATCAGAAACCCTTAAAATAATCCAGCAATTACGCAACGAAGCGCACCGTTTTGGGATAACGCATCACCGGGACAAAAGGAGTAAAGCAGCACTGAATTCTTCGATAGAATCCATTCCCGGTATTGGCGAAAAAACGATGCTGACCTTGATCCAACACTTCAAAAGTGTTAAAAGATTGAAATTAGCAACAGAAAAAGAAATTTCGGACGTTATAGGTGTGTCTAAAGCCAAAAAAATTACCGAATTTTACAAGGCAACAAATCAATGATTAATCTAGAGTATCTAAACTTGGACAAATAATACCCAATCGCGTCCAGTTTTAGTACTGCCAAATTGCTGCTTATGAAGAAAATTGCACTAATATTTCTTGTTTTTACTAGTTTGATGGTGTTTTCGCAGGAGCAAAAAAGACCCAAAGTAGGATTGGTTTTAAGCGGTGGTGGTGCAAAAGGATTTGCTCATATAGGAGTCCTTAAGGTGTTAGAAGAAGCGGGTGTCAAGATTGATTACATAGGCGGAACCAGTATGGGTGCAGTTATTGGAGGGTTGTATGCTTCAGGTTACAATGCAAACCAGATCGATTCTATTTTTCAAGCGACCGATTTCAATGAATTAATAAATGATTTTATCCCCAGGTCTTCCAAGAATTTTTATGAAAAAAGAAATGACGAATTGTATGCTTTGGTTTTGCCGTTTGACAAATTCAAAATAGGAATTCCAGAAGCTTTGTCTAAAGGGATCTACAATTATAATTTATTGAGCAGAATTACCAGAAACGTAAGACACATAAAGGATTTTAACCAGCTTCCAATTCCTTTTTTATGTATTGGAACTAATATTGAAACGGGAGAGCAAGTCTTATTGAACAAAGGGAATCTGGCACAGGCCATGATAGCCAGTTCCGCATTTCCTTCCTTATTTTCTCCGGTGGAAATTGACGGAAAAATTCTGGTAGATGGAGGCGTTGTTAATAATTATCCCATTGAAGAGGTGCGAAAATTAGGTGCGGATATCATTATAGGAGTTGATGTTCAAAATGATTTATTAGACCGAACAGAACTCAAGGATGCTACTAAAATTTTAGTTCAAATCACCAATCTTCAATCTATAGAGCGAATGAAAAAAAATGTAACGGATACTGATATTTACATTAGACCAGACGTTACACAATATGGTGTGATCTCATTTGACAAGGGAAAGGAAATAATAAGAAAAGGGGAAGAGGCAACATTTGGGATTTATGAGCAACTCAAACAACTTGTTGATGCGTCCAATCCCTACACGAAGCCCAAGTTAAAACTACTGTCAGACAGTCTTCAAATAAGAGCAATAAACAGCAATGAATTAAAGAATTACACGAAAGAGTATGTCATAGGGAAGCTAAGATTTAAGCCCGGAGTAAAAACGTGCTATGATGATTTATTAAAAGGCATTAATAATATCAATGCAACCAAAAATTTCAGCTCTATCTCATATTCATTGGAACCTAATAAAAGGGGTGTAGACCTGAACATAAATTTAGAAGAGAATTCAACAAAAACCTATTTAAAATTTGGCCTGCATTATGATAATTTATTCAAAAGTGGCGTTTTGGTAAATTTGACCCGTAAAAAAACACTTTTTAAAAATGATATAGCCTCTCTGGATATTGTTTTAGGAGATAATATTAGATACAATTTAGATTATTATATCGAAAATAGATTTAATTTGAGTTTTGGTTTTAAATCTTATTACAACCAATTTAACAGGAATGTAGCCAAAGAAATAAGCAGTACAACGTTTAATAATCCGGATATAAATTCGATTAATGTAGATTTTACGGACTTGACAAATCAAGCGTATTTCCAGTCTTTATTTGTTCAAAAATTTCTGATAGGAGGCGGAGTCGAGCTCAAATATTTAAAAATAAAATCAGAAACACTCGCCAATGTAGATCCAATAATTGACAACAGTAATTACTTCAGTCTTTTTGGCTACATGAAATTTGATTCTTTTGATAATAAATATTTTCCTAAAAAAGGATGGTATTTTACTGGTGATATTCAAACCTATTTGCTTTCGTCCAATTACACGGGCGATTTTCAACCGTTTTCTATTGCTAAAGCAGATTTTGGTGTAGCCGCAACTTTATTTAAGAACGCTACAGTAAAATTCCAAACCGATGCCGGGTTTTCTTTTGGTCAGGAAAGCGTTGCTTTTTTTAATTTTATTTTAGGAGGATATGGATATAATCCGCTTAATAATTTCAAATATTTATATGGATACGATTATTTAAGTGTGGCCGCTAATAGTTATATAAAATCAACAGGAACGATAGATTATGAGTTTTATAAAAAAAACCACATCAATTTTTCGGCAAATTTTGCTAATATTGGAGATCGGATTTTTGAGACCGTGGATTGGGTTTCAATTCCAAAATATTCTGGCTATGCCGTAGGATATGGTTTAGAAACAGTCATTGGACCTATAGAAATAAAATATTCCTGGTCCCCGGAACAGCCTAAAGGATTTACATGGTTTAGCATCGGGTTTATGTTTTAATTGTAATTTATTTGAATTTTAATTCCGATATTTGTTATTATGAAAACAATTTGGAACGGTTTGTTAGGATATCTGCAATTCCTCATTAAGAGGAATCCGGAATAGATTGTATTTTTTTTGATTTAATTAAATAAGTTTATTTCGATAAAACGATAAACTTTTAAACTTTAACTTTTAAGCAAAAAAATCATGCCTTTATACCATAAATTGGGAAAATTTCCCCAAAAAAGACATACTCAATTTGAAAAGCCTACAGGTGGTTTGTATTACGAACAGCTTTTTGGAACGGAAGGTTTTCATGGCCATTCCTCATTACTATATCACGTTCACAGACCAACACAGGTAAAGGAAATTTTAAAATCCTATTCAGTAGAACCAAAAATTGCCATTGGAAAAAACATCAAATCATTACTTTTAAAAGGTTTTGAGTTAAAGCCGGAGAACGATTTTCTGGACAGTCGTAAAGCCATGTTGATCAATAAAGATTGTATCATAGGATTAGCCGCACCCAGACAATCATTACGCAGTTATTTCTATAAAAATGCCGATGCCGATGAAATGATTTTCATTCATAAAGGGAAAGGAAAATTGCGCACCATGATGGGAAATATTTCTTTCGAATATGGAGATTACTTGATTATTCCACGTGGAATGATTTACCAAATTGATTTTGAAACTTCGGAAAATAGATTGTTTTACGTCGAATCATTTGCTCCTTTTTACACGCCAAAACGCTATAAAAATGAATCAGGTCAACATCTAGAACATTCTCCATTTTGCGAGCGCGACTTTATTTTGCCAACAGAATTAGAAACGCACGATGAAAAAGGTGATTTTCTAATAAAAATCAAGAAAGAAGGAATGATGCATGAATTCGTTTATGCCACACATCCCTTTGATGTAGTAGGTTGGGACGGTTATAATTTTCCATACGGATTTAGTATTCATAATTTCGAACCTATAACAGGTCGGGTACACCAGCCACCACCAGTGCATCAGACTTTTGAAACTTCAACTTTTGTTGTTTGTTCGTTCGTTCCACGATTGTACGATTACCATCCAAAATCCATTCCTGCGCCTTACAATCACAGTAATATAGATAGTGATGAGGTTTTGTATTATGTAGATGGGGATTTCATGAGTCGCAACAATATAGAGCAAGGTCACATTACACTACATCCAAAAGGGATTCCTCACGGACCGGCGCCAGGTGCTATGGAACGCAGCATTGGTCATACAGAAACCCACGAATTAGCGGTTATGGTTGATACCTTTCGTCCCTTAATGGTCACCGAAGAAGCGATGGGATTGGACGACGGTCAATATTACAAATCTTGGGTCGAGTAATTAGAAGCTATTTCCTGCTGTACGCTTTATCTTTTCCTGGCTAAAGAAGCCAGAAAAAGGATGCCGTTTCCATCAGGGCTAGGGCTTTAGAGTAAACAACAACATAATTTTAAATTAATACATCCGTGTACATCTGTTTTATCCGCGTCAACCGCGTTCCAAAACTAGAGATGCCGAATCAAAAAATAAATCACAATGAGCAAAGAAGTAAAATCAGTAGAATACGGACTCGAAAAAATATTTGAAGGAGCACAAGATTTCCTTCCGTTATTAGGAACCGATTATGTAGAATTCTACGTAGGAAATGCAAAACAATCCGCACATTATTATAAAACGGCTTTTGGGTATCAGTCTTTGGCGTATGCAGGATTAGAAACCGGAGTGCGAGACAGAACGTCGTATGTGTTAAAACAAGATAAAATCCGCATTGTATTAACTACGCCATTAACACAAGATTCTCCAATACACGAACATTTAAGAAAACATGGAGACGGCGTGAAAGTTGCAGCGCTATGGGTAGAAGATGCCACCAGTGCGTACGAAGAAACCATGAAACGTGGTGCGCGCTCTTTTATGGAGCCTACGGTAGAGAAAGACGAATTTGGAGAAGTAGTACGTTCCGGAATTTACACTTACGGAGAAACGGTACATATTTTTGTAGAGCGCAAAAACTATAATGGTGTTTTCCTTCCTGGTTATAAGGAATGGAAATCCGAGTATAATCCGGAACCAACAGGATTAAAATACATTGACCACATGGTAGGAAATGTGGGTTGGAATGAAATGAATACTTGGGTTAAGTTTTATGAAGACGTGATGGGATTTGTAAATTTCCTTTCTTTTGATGACAAACAAATCAATACGGAATATTCAGCATTGATGAGTAAGGTAATGTCAAACGGAAACGGAAGAATCAAATTTCCAATCAACGAACCTGCTGAAGGAAAGAAAAAGTCACAGATTGAGGAATATCTGGACTTTTATGGTGGACCTGGAATTCAGCATATCGCAATAGCAACGGATGATATTATCAAAACCGTATCGCAATTGAAAGCCAGAGGAATTGAATTTTTGTCCGCTCCTCCACATACCTATTATGAAGCCATTCCGGAGCGATTGGGAGATCACATGAAAATGATGAAAGAAGATTTAAACGAAATCGAGAAACTAGCCATCATGGTAGATGCCGATGAAGAAGGGTATTTGTTGCAAATTTTCACAAAACCGGTGCAAGACAGGCCAACCTTATTTTTTGAAATTATACAAAGAATGGGAGCCAAAGGTTTTGGAGCGGGGAACTTTAAAGCGCTATTTGAATCAATTGAGCGAGAACAGGAATTGCGAGGAACGTTGTAAAAAAGCATTATTTTTACATATTGTGAAAAAATAACTAATAAACAACATGTTTTTTTGTAAATGTTGTGTTAAACTTTTTTTTTAACAAAAAAAAGTGGATTTGTTAACTACCTTTGCACTCGCAAAAAGGGAAGGGGTGGTTTCCTTCCTGATTTCATATAAATTTCATAGTTTATAGTTTTTTGGTTAGTTAATAGCATAAAAACTCAGTCATTATTTGACTGAGTTTTTTTGTTTTGATATATTTGGAACAAAATTTGCTAATAGAGTCAATAAACAGACAAATTAAGTGATGAAAAAACTATTCTTATTCTTTGTGTTGATTATAACAGTAAGCTTTGATTCTCCTCAGGAAGATGCTTACGGAGTGGGTGAGTGGTTCAAATTCAGGATACACTATGGAATAGTCAATGCCGGTTATGCCACGCTGGAAGTAAAAGAGGCCATTTTAAACAACAAAAAAACGTTTCATGTTGTTGGTAAAGGATACACCACGGGGATGTCTCGTTTTTTCTTTAAAGTAGATGATTTATACGAAAGCTACATTGATAAGGAAACAGGAAATCCGTACCAGTTTGTTCGAAAAATTGATGAAGGCGGCTATACTAAAAATCAAGAAGGGTTTTTTGACCAATCTACAAACAGAGTTGTTGTAAAAGATTATAAACATAAAACCGAAAAAACACTTTACATTCCAAAAAATACTCAGGATATTCTATCGGCCTTTTATTATTTAAGAAACTATCCTAGTATCGATAAATTAAAAATTGGAGAATCAGTGGCAATCGATATGTTTTTTGATGATGAAACTACTAAATTCAAGCTAAAGTTTATTGGACGAGAAAATATTACCACTAAATTTGGCGTTGTTTCAGCTATGATTTTTAGACCTTTGGTACAATCAGGACGCGTTTTCAAAGAGAAAGAAAGTCTTACTGTCTGGATTTCGGACGATGACAATAAAGTACCGCTGAGGATAAAAGCCAGTCTGGCAGTAGGGTCAATCAAGGCAGATATTGAGGGATACAGAGGATTGAAAAATCCTTTTAAAACAAAAAAATAATGAGTACTAAAGACAATTCAGAAGCTATTTTAAAAGAAATTGAGCTTAAATATGATGCGATAAATCAAAAAACAGAAACACAGCTCGAAGGAGTATTATGGTCTAAGCCAATCACCTATTGGGATTATATTCAGACAGATGCCCTGTTGAATCTTCAAATTCAGAGAACGACGCTTCCGGACGAAATGGTTTTTATCATGTATCACCAGGTTAATGAATTGATATTTAAAATGATTCTCTGGGAGATGCGGCAAATTTCCTATTGTGAAAGCATTAATACAGTATTTTTCACGGAACGATTAATGCGAATCAGCCGTTATTTTGACATGTTAACCACCTCTTTTGATATTATGGGAAATGGAATGGAAGTGGAGCAATACATGAAATTTAGAAATACACTAACTCCGGCCAGCGGCTTTCAAAGTGCGCAATACCGCTTGATAGAATTTTCATCAACAGACCTAATAAATCTGATTGATTACCGTTATAGAGATACCATTGACCGGAATACAACGTATGAGTTTGCACTGGAACATTTGTATTGGCAAGCAGCCGGAAAAGAGTATCACAGCGGTAAAAAATCATTTTTACTGGAGGAGTTTGAAAAAAAATATAAGAAGGAATTCTTAGCCCACATGGAGGAATACAACACCATTAATATTTGGCAAAAATTCAAACAATTACCGGAATCAGATCAAAAAAATCCAGAACTAATTCAAGCCATGCGTCATTATGACCATACGGTAAATATTACTTGGGTAATGCAACACCTTAATACAGCAAAAAAATATATTGATCAAAGTGGAAAAGGCGATGGAGAAGCTACTGGCGGGAGTGACTGGAAAAAATACATGCATCCAAAATATCAAAGAAGAATTTTCTTCCCGGAATTATGGAGTAGCCACGAATTAGAAAATTGGGGAGTAGAAATGTAGATTGAATAAAAAAAAACAAGATTTGAAACAAATATTTATAATTATAATAGCACTTTTTTCTTTAGTATCATGTAATAAAATGAAGGAAGTTGTGCCGGAAAAAGTAGTGAAACTTGTTCCTAAAAAGAGTGAGTTTGGGTTTGTTCTTGCTGATTTTAATATCGTTAATGATACTATAGAAAGGGGAGATACTTTTGGAACTATTATTCAAAATCAGAATATTGGGGAACGAAAAGTATATGATATTATTGCTAAAGTGAGAGATTCGTTTGATGTAAGAAGTATTAGAATCAACAGGCCTTTTACGTTGTTGAGGTCCAAGGATAAAAAACATAATTTACAGGCTTTTATTTATCAACCCGATGCGCTGAGTTATTACGTGATTGATATGCGGGACACAGCGGTAGTTGTTTATAAAAAAACCAAACCAATTACAATTAGGCGACGCACCATTGGTGGAGTTTTGAAAGAATCATTGTCGGAAACTTTAGACAATGCTAAGATTGAAGGGGCTCTAGCGAATAAAATAGCTAAAATTTACGCCTATTCAATTGATTTCATGAAACTCAAAAAAGGAGATCGTTTTGCGATAACGTTTACAGAGCGCTTTATAAATGATTCCGTTTATGATGGAGTCGAAGAACTGGAAGCTTCTTTTTTTGAATACGGAGGAAAAATTATTTATGCCTTTCCCTTTGCGCAGAACCCCAATTCAGATAAAATTCAATATTATAATGAAGAAGGGAAAACACTAAAAAATTTCTTTCTTAAGTCTCCAATAAAATTCAGTAGAATTTCGTCAAGATTTTCAAACAGTAGATTTCATCCGGTTCAGCACAGATGGAAAGCACATAAAGGAACGGATTATGCGGCGCCTCATGGCACACCTATAACCACTACGGCAAGCGGCGTTGTGGAGCAAAGTGGTTTTACTGCCGGAAACGGGAATTTTGTAAAAGTTAAACATAACGGAACCTACTCAACACAATATTTGCACATGTCAAAAATACTCGTGAGACGCGGACAACGGGTCAGTCAGGGACAGGTTATCGGTTTAGTAGGAAGCACAGGTTTGGCAACAGGGCCACATGTTTGTTATCGATTTTGGAAAAACGGAAGACAAGTAGATGCATTAAGACTTAAATTGCCTAGTGGTGAGCCGATGAATGGCGCTAATAAAAGTCGGTTTTTGACACAAATAACGCCCTTGAAATTTGAACTGGATAGTGTGGCTAACCTGTAAATAACATTTGTAAAATCATCACAATTTTTTTCAAAAAAGACGAGTTGCTTAGTGTTAGTCCCAAAAAACACTGAAATCTTGTTATATTACTATAGTTTAATATAATGCAAAACCATTTTTCATTAAAACTAATTTCACTATTTTTACCCTATTAAAATAATACTACAAAACACACAATAAATGGCTTTAAATACCACAAATCCAACCGAAACAAGCGCTTGGAAAAAACTTGAAAAGCATTACAGCGAAATGCAAAAAGCGTCGATTCAGGAATTATTTCAATTGGACGAATCCAGAACAAAAAAATTCAATTTGAAATGGAATGATTTTTTAATTGATTATTCAAAAAATATTATTAATCAAGAAACACTTCAGTTGTTATTACAACTAGCAGATGAAGTAGGACTTAAAAGTGCTATTGCTGATTATTTTAATGGTGCAATAATTAATCAAACCGAAAATAGAGCAGTACTTCACACCGCATTGCGTGCCAAAAAATCAGCAATAATAAATGTTGATGGAAGTAATGTACTTACTGAAATTAATGAAGTAAAAAGTAAAATTAAATTATTTACCAATGAAGTAATTTCCGGCAAAAGAACAGGTTTTACAGGGAAACCGTTCACGGATGTGGTCAATATAGGCATTGGAGGCTCGGATTTAGGGCCTGTTATGGTTGTTGAGGCATTGCAATTTTATAAAAATCATTTAAATGTTCATTTTGTTTCTAATGTGGATGGGGATCATGTAAATGAAATCATAAAAAAACTAAATCCAGAAACAACGCTTTTTGTGGTTGTTTCCAAAACATTTACAACTCAAGAAACATTAACCAACTCTGAAACCATCAGAAAATGGTTTTTAAAATCGGCTACTCAAGAAGATGTGGCCAAGCATTTTGTTGCCGTTTCTACCAATATTCAAAAAGTAACAGCGTTTGGGATAAACCCAGACAACGTATTCCCTATGTGGGATTGGGTTGGAGGGAGATTCTCTTTGTGGAGTGCCGTTGGACTTACGATAAGTTTAGCCGTTGGGTACGATAATTTTGACGGCATGCTAAAAGGAGCCAATGAGATGGACGAGCATTTCAAAACTGCCGATTTTGACCAAAACATGCCGGTTACGTTAGCGTTATTGAGTATTTGGTACAACAATTTTTTTGGTGCCGAAAGTGAAGCTTTGATTCCGTACACGCAATACTTACAAAAATTAGCCCCCTACTTGCAACAAGGAACAATGGAAAGCAATGGTAAAAGTGTGGGTCGGGACGGGAAACCAGTCAATTACCAAACTGGGACGATCATTTGGGGAGAGCCGGGGACTAATGCACAACATGCTTTTTTTCAGTTAATTCACCAAGGGACAAAACTGATACCTGCAGATTTTATTGGATTTGTAACTCCGCTATACGGCGACAATGATCATCATGATAAACTAATGTCTAACTTTTTTGCACAAACAGAAGCATTAATGCATGGGAAATCAGAAGAACAAGTACAAGCTGAATTTGATACACAAGGAATTTCAGCTGATAAAGCAAAATTCCTTTTGCCATTTAAAGTTTTTACAGGTAACAAGCCTACAAACACTATTTTAATCCAAAAACTGACACCCGAGACGTTAGGCTCTTTGATTGCCTTGTACGAGCACAAGATTTTTGTACAAGGAGTGATCTGGAATATTTTTAGTTTTGATCAGTGGGGAGTTGAATTAGGAAAACAATTGGCTAATTCTATCTTGGAAGAAATTAATACGAAAACGGTTCAAACACATGACGGATCTACCACTTTTTTATTGAATCATTTTTTGAAGAATAAATAGGAGCAAATAAGCTACTGATTTTTATGATCGTATCAATTTTCATTTAAGGTTGATTACTGCTCTGTTTTTGATGGAGGTATAAAACACTAAAAGCCTTGATTTTAGCTAATTCAGGGCTTTTTAGTATTTAAGTAATTCTGGCAGAGTACTTTTTTTAAATTTGTGTTATTTTTTTTAGTATTTGCAATTGGTAATTTGGTGTGGATAATTTAATATAAAATGATTTTAATTGAAAATTCTCTTTTTTTTTAATTAAAAAAAGCGAGATTATTGGTTTGAGATAAAAATTCTGTTTAAAAGAAACGATATTCTTAACGTTATGTTAACTTATTAAAGCAAAAATGTTATATTTTTGCCAAATATTAATAAACTAGACAATATGAAAAAATTTTTAAAGTTGTTTTTTGCATTAGCGTTATTATTTTGCGCTAATCCTAACCTTTACGCACAGGGAAATACAAATTCCTCTGTAAGCGGAAATGTTTATGATAACGATTCTCAAACCTTACCCGGCGCATCTATTCTTGCAGTACATACTCCTTCAGGTTCCCGTTACACTGCATCTACAGATGGGACAGGTAATTTTAGTATTTCAAACATGAGAGTTGGTGGGCCTTATAAGGTTACCATTACTTATGTAGGTTTTAAAAACTATGAAGAAAACGAAATTTATCTTCAATTGGGAGAAAATAAAACTTTTAAAATTGCTTTGGCTGAAGATTCAAATGAATTGAAAGAAGTTGTAGTTAGAGCGTCAAGAGATAATACGTTTAATTCTCAGAGAACAGGAGCTCAAACGGTAATCAATTCAGATAAAATCAAGTCATTGCCTTCCTTATCCAGAAACATTTCTGATTTTGCAAGATTGACACCTCAGGCACAAATTCGAGGCGATGATCAATTGTCTATTGGGGGACAAAATAATAGATTCAATGCAATTTATATTGATGGAGCTGTAAGTAATGATGTTTTCGGACTAGCTGCAAACGGAACTAACGGAGGGCAAACGGGTGTAAGTCCAATTTCTGTGGATGCAATTGAGCAATTTCAAGTAAGTGTAGCTCCTTATGATGTGAAACTTTCAGGTTTTGCGGGTGGAGCAATTAGTGCAATTACGAAATCAGGAACTAATGATTTTGAAGGATCTGCCTATTTTTTCAATAGAGACGAGTCTATTTCTGCTAAAACGCCTCCTTCATTGGCAGGTGCAGACGGAAGACAAAAGTTAGCTGATTTTTCTGCGCAAACGTACGGAGTTCGTGCAGGTGGATCAATTGTCAAAGACAAATTGTTTTATTTTATCAATTATGAAAAACAAAACAATGAGACACCACAACCTTTTGATTTTGGTACCTACGCAGGAGATTCTAAATTAGCTGATATTAATGCCTTAACTGCAAAATTAGCAGGTTTTGGATATGATCCAGGTTCTTACAATAATAATGTCAGAACACTTAAGAGTGATAAAATCATTGCTAAGTTAGACTGGAACATCAGTGATAATCATAAATTATCATTTAAGCACAGTATTGTTGATGCAGAGAATTTTTCTCCTAGCCGTTCTTCTGCTACAGCAATTAGTTTTATCAATGGTAGTCAGTTATTTAAATCGACAACTAATTCAACAGCTTTAGAACTAAACTCAAGATTTAGTAATAAATTTTCTAACAATCTTGTTATTGCTTACACAACTGTAGCTGATGACAGAGACCCATCTGGAGATCCGTTTCCTACCGTTCAAATTATAGATGGTCCAGGTAGTATTTTCTTTGGTGCAGAAGCTTTTTCAACTGCAAATCTTTTAGATCAAAAAGTATTGACTATTTCTGATAATTTTGAAATCAATCTTGGAAGAAATAAAATCACGATTGGAACTCACAACGAATTTTCACAATCTAAAAACGTATTCTTTGGTAACAATTTTGGAGCTTATCGTTACTCCAAATTATCTGATTTCTTAACAGATGCAAGAGCAAATAGGTTTTTAATGAACTATTCCTTGATTGGTGGTAGTGGAGATGAGTCGCTAGGAGCAGCTGAGTTTGGTACAAAACAATTTGGTTTGTATATTCAAAATGACATGAGATTGACTGAAAATTTCAAACTTTCTTACGGAGTAAGAGTTGATATGCCGGTATGGGAAGATGGTTTAGTAAATAATGATTTTAATGTTAGAACGGTTGGGTTATTACAAGCAGCCGGTAAAAACTTGAAAGATGCCAGAGTAGGTCAAGGGATATCTAATTATGCTCATTTTGCACCGCGTTTGGGTTTTAATTATGATGTAAATGGTGCAAAATTAACTCAAATTAGAGGTGGATTTGGAGTATTTACTTCTAGGTTACCGCTAGTATGGCCAGGTGGGACATATAACAATAATGGAGTTACTCAAGGAGCGATTCAAATTACCGGAGGGACAACGCCAGTGTTCAATCCTAATCCAAGCGTTGATAGTCAAATAGCGCCGCTTCCTGCTTCTGTCCCAAGACCAGGTTCAGGTAGTACGGGCGGTAATATTGATATTTTTGCAAAAGATTTTAAATTACCACAGGTATTTAAAGCAAGTTTTGCAGTAGATCAAAAATTGCCATTAGGCTTCGTGTTTACTTCCGAAGTTACTTACAATGATAACATCAGTGCTATCACCTATGAAAATTTGAATATCAAAGCGTCTACAAGTAACTTAACTGGAGCGGATACAAGACCAACTTACAATGCAAATAATAGAGTTGATAACAAGTATCTAGGAATTTATTTGGCCTCTAATACAGATGAAGGAAAAGCTTATAATGTGTCTTTTACTTTAACTAAAAACTTTAGATCACCATTTATTGACGGTAATATTTCTGGTACATATTCCTATGGTAAGTCTACCGTTCTATTGGATGCAACCTCATCTCAAAACAGTTCTCAGTGGAATAATACTGAAACCGTTAATGGAGCTAATTTTCCAACATTGTCAAGATCTGATTTTGATCAAGGTGCAAGAGTTATTTCGAACGGAAATGTTACTTTGAAATGGAGTAAATTCACAAAATCAAGAATTGGTTTCTTCTACGAAGGAGCTCAAGGAACACCGATAAGTTATGTGTATAATGACCGTGGAAATTTGTTAAAAGATACATTCTCTAGTTCAGCATTGATTTATGTTCCTGCTGCTAAATCTGAAATTAATTTAGTAAGCACAACTAATGGCTTAACCGCTGATCAACAATGGGATGCGCTTAGTGCTTTTATCGAAGGGAATGAGTATTTAAGAAGTAGAAAAGGTGGATACGCTGAGCGTAACGGAGATCGTTTAAAAACGACTCATGTTGTCGATTTGAAATTTGCACAAGAGTTTACTATCAACGTAGGGAATAAGAAACATACCTTAGAATTTACAGCTGATATTTTCAACTTTACCAATCTTATAAATAAAAATTGGGGTAAACGTTATTTTACAAGCTTTGACCAAGTGCAATTGCTTCAGCAAGTTGGATTCTTAGCTAATGGTACCACACCAACGTTTAGATACAACCCTGCTGTAGGAAATAATGTTAACCAAGTTGATGATGTAGGTCTTAACTCATCAAGATGGCAAATGCAAACTGGTGTTCGTTATACATTCAACTAGTTTAGCTTAAAATAATCTAACCCTCATTTCAATTTGGAATGAGGTTTTTTTTTATAACTAAAAACCACATTTTAAGTCTTTTAAAAAAAGAATAATCTTTAATAAAAAAAATAAATACTTTGGTTTTCGATCTAAAAAGAAATAATGGTTGAGGGCGAAAAAATTGTTTTGAAATACCGTATTCTTAACAGTATGTTAACTTATTTAAGTAAAAATGTTATATTTTTGCCAAACTTTTTTAACTAAACAAAAAAACAAAAATGAAAAGAATTATTTTTATTTTGATTATTTTTTTATCAGTTGTAGGTCATTCGCAGGTCACTAGTTCTGCTATGTCTGGGACTGTTAAATCGAATGCTGGAGAGACTCTTCCAGGAGCGTCAGTTGAGGTCGTTCACACGCCTACAGGAACAAAATATTTTTCAACTACAAGTGCCAATGGAGGCTATGCAGTTCAGGGTATTAGACCAGGCGGTCCCTACACTGTAAGAGTGACTTATGTGGGCTACAAAACAACAGAAATCACGGATATTAACGCTCCTTTAGGGAATAATTTAACTGTAAATATTGTTGTAGAAGAAGAATCAAATGCGTTGAATGAAGTAATTGTTTCTACAAAATCGAAAGGGACTTTCAATAAAGGAAGAACTGGAGCATCTCAACAATTTTCTAACAGAGAAATCACTGCCGTGCCAGTAACAGGTGCACGTTCCATAAATGCAATTACTAAGTACAATGCTAATGCAGGTAGTAACGGTACTTTTGGTGGTCAGGATTCAAGATTAAACAATTTTACTATTGACGGATCTGTTTTTAATAATGGTTTTGGTTTAGGTAGTGACTCACAAGCCGGAGGAAGAACCGGTTCTACAGCTATTTCATTAGATGCTATTGAGCAATTACAAGTAAATATCGCTCCTTATGACGTACGTCAATCCGGATTTTTAGGTTCTGGAATCAATGCGGTTACCAAAAGTGGAACGAATGAGGTGGAAGGGTCAATATACAACTCATTCCGAAGCAACAAAAAAGACTTCATAGGAAGTAAAGCAGGAGAAAGAACAGTAGTACCTGGAAAATTTGAAGAAAAAATTTGGGGCGCCAGAATTGGAGCACCAATCATTAAAGATAAATTATTTTTCTTTGGGAATGTTGAAACTATAGAGAACATTAGCCCGGCTACTACTTGGACATCTACAGGTTCGCCACAAGCAAGTGCACAGGTTTCGGCTCCTACTTTTGCACAAATGCAAACACTTTCTACTTTTTTGCAAGATAAATTTAATTATACCACAGGACCATGGGAAAACTATGATGCTGAAAGAATTTCAAAAAAATTCCTAGCCAGACTGGACTGGAATATTAATGATAATCATCAATTGACCGCTCGTTATGTTTTTCATAACTCTAATTCTGATGAGTTAACTTCAAACTCAAATTCATTAGGTTTTGGAAACAGAAGAACAAGTCCGTTAGCAATGTCTTTTAAAAACAGCGGATATGTAATTCAGGATAATACGAGATCAGTAGTCTTAGAATTGAATAGTAAATTAAGCAATTCTTGGTACAATAACTTTATTGCAGGTTACGATAAGCAAATTGAAGACAGAGCATTACAAGGTGGTGGTTTGTTTCCAACAATTGATATCTTAAACGGTTCAAACACATTTATTTCGGCAGGTTTAGATCCGTTCACTCAAGGAAATAAACTTTCGTATTCTACATTACATTTTACTAATAATTTGACCAAAACGATAGGTAAACATTCATTATTGTTTGGTACTAACTTTGAGTACTTCAAATCAAGCAACTTGTTTTTCTCTGGGTCTAATGGTGTTTATACTTTTAATTCACTTTCTGACTTTTATGCAGCAGCTAATCAGTCTGCAAACACAGGTGGGGCGCCATCAACAACTGCACTTCCTGCACGTCTTCAATTCAGATATTCTGCATTGCCCGGCGCTCAAGAGCCATTACAAATCTTCAAGTCAAACAAATTAGATTTGTACACGCAAGATGAAATGAAATTGAGCGATAGATTTAAATTAACAGTAGGTCTTCGTGCCACAGCTGTTTGGTTTGCTGATACAGCTCTTGAGAATCCTGCAGTTACTGCATTAACTTTTGGACAAGGCCAAAAATTTAATACAGGAAAAATGCCTGATACTCAGTATTTGTTGGAGCCAAGAGTTGGTTTTAACTTAGACTTAAATGGCGATGCAACGACGCAACTTCGTGGAGGTAGTGGTGTTTTTACAGGAAGAGCACCTTCAGTTTATTTATCTAATGCAATTGGTAATAATGGAGTGCTTACAGGTTTTGTTGATGTAAGTGGCACTGCATTGGCTTCTGGTGGGTATGGTTTTACTCCAAACCCAAATGATTATTTTATTCCGGATACCCCAACGCTTCCTACTACTTTTGAATTGGCTTTCACCGATAAAAAATTTAAGTTTCCGCAAGTTTGGAAAACTAATATAGCGGTTGATCAAAAACTTCCTTTTGGTTTTGTAGGTACAGTAGAAGGGATTTTTCAAAGAAATATTAATGCGATACATTATTATAATGCTAATTTTGATGCGCCAGTTGGAACTTTCAGCGGTCCGGATAACAGACCAAGATATGCTCGTACCGATGCAGGTGTTCGTGTTAATGATAATGTTTCCAGTGCCGTTGTTTTAACAAACACGGACAAAGGATATTTTTATTCTTCAACCTTTAAATTAGAGTATCCATACAAAAAAGGGCTATGGGGATCGTTTGCATACACGTATTCAAGTGCTAATGATTTGTTATCTCCGGGTTCTATTGCTTCTGGTTCGTGGACGGGCGCTAGATCTGTAAATGGAAATAACGACTTACCTTTAGCATTGTCTAACAATAATACACCACATAGATTAGTTGGTATTTTAGGATACAAAATTGAATACGGTAAAAATGTAGGGGCGGCAACTTCAATCAATTTAGGATACATTGGAGAACAATCCGGACCGTTTTCCTATTCTTACGGGGGTGATATGAATGGTGACAGAGTAAATAACAATGACTTGATTTATGTCCCTAAAAATGCAAATGAAATTCGTTTTCAATCACTTTCAGTAACAAATGGGACTGTGACAACAGTCTACACTGAAGCGCAACAACAACAAGCTTACGAATCCTATATCAATCAAGATGATTACCTTTCTACTAGAAGAGGGCAGTATGCAGAGAGAAATGGAGGAGTTTTACCTATGCTACATAGATTAGATTTATCAGCAACTCAAGATTTTTATATTACAATTGCGGGTAAAAAGAATAATTTTCAATTCAGAGCTGATATCCTGAACTTTACTAATTTCATTAATAAAGATTGGGGAGTTACACAACGAGTTACAAATACAAATGTTTTGAACTACAGAACAACGACTACGAATGTTCCTTTTTATCAATTAGCGACTCAAGTAGAAGCTAACGGAACTCGAGTTTTAATAAAAGACACTTTTCAAAAAAATGCTTCAACTTTTGATGTTTGGCAAGCACAATTTACACTTAGATACATTTTTGGTAAGTAGGAGTAATTTAAGTGTTTGAATATTTAAAACCACGTTGAAAAACGTGGTTTTTTTATGCCTTTTTTGCTTATATTTGTTAAAACAAAAATATTATTTATGGAGGATTTTATTCAAAAATTTCATTCTGGCTGGGCTTATCTCGCACTTTTAGTTTTAGTGGTGGCTGTGGTTAATTCTTTGATAGGGATGTTTTCTAAAAAAGAATTTACTTCCAAAGACAGAAAGATAGCGCTGTTTGGCTTAATAGCAATACACACTCAATTAGTAGTAGGTGTACTTTTATACTTTGTGTCTCCCAATGGTTTGAATATGATAAAAGCCGTTGGAATGGGTGGGCTGACAACGGAAAGCCGATTGTTGGCTTTAGAACATCCTTTGATCAATATAATAGCAATTGTCTTGATTACTATTGGGTGGTCAAAACACAAAAAAGCAACTACAAGCGAATCTAAATTTAAAACATTTTCTATTTTTTATGGTTTAGGATTAGTGCTTATTTTAAGCCGAATCCCATGGAAAATATGGTTTTAAAAAAAACCGTGAAAGCTCTAGAAATAGAGCTTTTTTTATCTAGGTATGGTTTTTGTAAAATAGATTTAACTAAAAAAGACATAAATGAAAAAATCAATAACATTATTTTTTTTGTTGGCAATAATCACTTTAGCCAGTAGCCAAAGTTCCATCTCTGAAAGACAAAAAGCCACCATACAAAAAGCCACCATACAAAAAGACAGCATCAAAAAAAGTCGAACCGCAATGGAGCTGGAAGAAAAAAAAATAGACTCATTGATCTCTTCTTTAGGAAAATTTAAAATCTACAAAAAAGCCGCTCACGCATCCTATTACGCAGATAAATTCAATGGCAGAAGAACGACCAGCGGTACAAAATTTGACAATAATAAATATACCGCCGCCCACAAAAAACTGCCCTTTGGTACCAAAGTCAAAGTGACCAATGAAAAAAACGGGAAGTTCGTAATTGTAGAAATTACAGATAGAGGCCCATTTGTCAAGTCTAGAGAGATTGATCTTTCTAAACGAGCATTTATGGATATTGCAGCTAATAAAAACAGCGGAGGGCTGCAGGTAACTATAGCCGTAATGAGTAATTAGATTACCAGTTTCTAAAAGGCGAAGTGCTCAAATAAGAATTGTAATAGCGGGAGTCTCCGGTGACTTCCTTGTCCAGCCAAGCTGGTTTTTCAAAAAATTCTTCTTCAGAGTTTAATTCAATTTCTGCCACAACCAGTCCTTGATTTTCACCATGAAATTCATCTACTTCAAAAATATGAGAGCCCACTTTTATTTCAAAACGAGTTTTATCAATAGCTCCCTTTTCACACAAAAGCAGTAATTTTTCAGCGTCACTAATGGAAATTTCTTTTTCCCACTCAAAACGGGACAGTCCGGAGGTATTAGAAATCCCCTTTATCGTCAGAAACCCCTTTTTTCCTTTTATTCGTACCCGTACCGTTCGCGCTGGCGCGGAACTCAAATAGCCCTGCGCAATATGATTTTGAGTAAAAGCAGATTCTTTATAGGAATCATCTTTGACTAAAAATTTTCTTTCTATTTCTATCATTTCAAGCGAAATTTGTTATTTTTAGTTATTTATTTTGTCAGTTCACTTGGCTCGTATCCAGATATTCATTTCAATTTTTACTCATAAATCTTTTTTCAATTTGTAAAAAATAGCGTCTTGGGTTGCTCTTTTTTAAATGAAAAATAGTTTTTTTCAATCGAAGATTTTTCATTGCTATCTGGGCTGATACCAGCAACCAAAGGTATTAAATATTTTGCTTTTGTTCCGTTTTTATCTCTTTGACAAAAGCGGAGTTTATGCTAGTTTGCTGTTTTTTATGTTCCAATTCTGTGTGTCGATTACCGATAATAGGAAGGAAATTTTGCGAATAGGTCTTTTTGTGCGTCCTTGAGCAATAATTTCAAGGATTTATTAATGAAAAATGATCAGTCTGTTCGTATTTTTACAAAAATTAAACAAAGTTGATAAAACCATTTTTTAAAAGAAAACACAAGCCAACTCCAGTGGGAGTGCTAACTGAATTTTTTGGGGAAGCAGAGTCTTGGCGTGATACAGAAGACAACCTGGAGCCTTTAGTGGAGTTAATTCGGTTGATTCGGCCTTTGCAAACAAAAAAATTGGCAACCGTGGATTTGCAGGATATTATTACTTTTTTGAAAGAAAATTATTCTTGTCGGAAACAACTTTCCCTTTATCTCAAAGAAATTCTCAAAGACATTAAGTTTAATAAAATCCTCACAGACGCAGCTATTTTGCAAGATGTAGATTTTCTTTTTGAAGTCAAAAAAAGAATCTTTGCTAAGATATTGCCTTATCAACCTCAAAAAGACACTTTAGAATACATTTTCAATCAGGTTTTTTATCTAGCCAATGATGGGATTTGGGTAAATAAAATTCCAGTGGAGCAATTAGAGGAATTATACAGCCTTTTAAAATTCAAATCTATTTATGAAAGTGTAGCACCTCACTCCGTTTTATCAGAAATACTTGTTGCAATGCATCTTATTACACAACGCATCAGCGGTCGTGCCATGGAAACGGATGTGATTAAAATGGTACCTGAATTTGATGATTTTGAAAGTCCTTTTTCAGCTTTTGAAAAGGAATTGTTTCAAATAGAAGATCAAGTCCGGAGTTCTGAAAATCATTTCATCACTATAGATGATTTATCTTATTCCCAATTGATGGTTTTGCATAAGCAATGCGAAGAATTTGTGGACAGAGCTTTTCATAATAGTTCTAAATATGGCATTTCACTTCGGGTAAACCAGAATTTACTAAAAATCAGACAGCAATTAGAGCGGCTTAAATTTTTAATTCCGTTGCTGATCGTTGAAAAAGAGAGTGATAAAAAAAACAATGGGATTGTTTTAGCCTTGCGTTTGATAAAATTCAATTGCTACAAGAACAATGTTAGGAAATTTATAGCCGAAAGTACGCAATTAATCTCCTATGAAATTACCCAGCACACGGCTAAAACAGGGGAACATTATATCACAGAAAGTCGCAAAGAATATTTTAAAATGTTCCGTACCGCCCTAGGTGGAGGGTTTATTGTAGGTATATTATGTGTCATTAAGGTTTTGCTTGCTAGCGCTGACACTAGTTTTTTTGGGCATGCTTTTCTTTATAGTATGAATTATGCTTTTGGATTTATTGCTATTTATCTTCTGGGGTTTACTTTAGCTACAAAACAGCCAGCGATGACTGCTGCTGCCTTGATAAAAGCTCTAGAAAAAGGAGTTGCAAAACAAGGGAAGGAGGCGGAGAAATATGAAGCTTTTGCCATTCTTTTTGCACGTGTTTTCAGGTCCCAGTTTATTGCATTTTTGGGGAATGTAATTATGGCTTTTCCAGTTTCATTGCTTGGAATTTGGGCTATTGATTACTTATTCCATTATAATATTGCTGCAACTAAATGGGAAACGTTACTTACAGACATTAGTCCCATTCATTCATTAGCTATTTTTCATGCGGCAATAGCAGGATTTTTTCTGTTTTTATCTGGAATTATTTCGGGAAGTATTGCCAATAGGGATAAACATAATCAGGTTTTTTTCCGGATAACGGAACACCCCATGTTGAAAAGAAGCTTAGGGAAAGTACGTACTTTAAAATTAGCCAAGCTGTACGAAAAAAGAGGGGCCGGAATTATTTCTAATTTTTGGTTTGGCGTTTTTATGGGAAGTACGGCTTCCGTTGGCTTGTTTTTAGGGTTGAATCTGGATATTAGACACATCACTTTTGTAAGTGGCAATCTAGCCTTAGGAGTGTATGGAGCAAATTATCAAGTAAGCAATACTATGTTGTTTTGGGGCATTTTTGGGATTGGAGTTATTGGGTTAGTGAATTTTACGGTCAGTTTTAGCCTTTCGTTGGGATTGGCGCTCCGCTCCAGGGCTATTTCTTTGTTTGAATTGCGATTTATTGCCGCTTCTATCTGGAATCATTTTAAATCCAGACCCATTAGTTTCTTTTTTCCAACGGAAAACAAAAAAAAATCAGAAGTAGTTGTCAATTATTTGAGTTCAGACGGTAAGAATTAATCAGAATGCTAGGTTCTTTGGAAGAAATCGAAGGGAATATTCAATTAGAACATTATGCAGGGATTCATTCCAGTAAGAAAAATTATTCACGTTGACATGGATGCTTTCTACGCCTCTGTGGAGCAATTGGACAATCCATTGTTGCGGGGAAAACCCATTGCAGTGGGAGGTTCAGAGAATCGAGGAGTTGTCGCTGCAGCAAGTTATGAGGCTAGGAAATTTGGCGTAAGGAGTGCCATAAGTGGCGTTATGGCTAAAAAAAACTGCCCAGAACTTATTTTTGTTACACCGAGATTTGATCGGTACAAAGAAATATCAAGAAAAATTCACAAGATTTTTTATGAATATACGGATCTAGTAGAGCCACTCTCACTCGATGAGGCGTATTTAGATGTCACTACAAATAAAAAAGGAAATCCTAGCGCCACTTTATTGGCACAGGAAATAAGACAACGCATTTTTAATGAAGTAGGTTTGACAGCTTCGGCAGGGATTTCAGTTAATAAATTTGTCGCTAAAATCGCAAGTGATTATAATAAACCCGACGGGCAGAAAACAGTCGATCCAAATGAAGTGATTGCATTTTTGGAAGAATTAGCCATTCACAAATTTCATGGGGTTGGAAAAGTAACCACCGAGAAAATGTACCAATTAGGGATTTTTACGGGAGTAGAATTAAAAAGTAAATCATTGGAGTTTCTGGAGAGACATTTTGGAAAATCAGGACA
The DNA here is from genome assembly GCF_003970355.1 of Flavobacterium bomense. Classification (NCBI taxonomy): domain Bacteria; kingdom Pseudomonadati; phylum Bacteroidota; class Flavobacteriia; order Flavobacteriales; family Flavobacteriaceae; genus Flavobacterium; species Flavobacterium bomense. The sequence continues at coordinate 518,343 of NZ_RYDJ01000001.1, forward strand.
TTTTTACTACAACGTAGTTAGGGGAATTCATAATAGTGAGGTTAAATCCAATCGAATCACAAAATCAGTAGCGGCAGAACATACTTTTGACGTCAACCTTTCTTCAGAAATTTTCATGATGGAGCAACTGGATCCTATTGCAAGTGCCTTAGAAAGAAGATTAAAAAAACAAACTATAGCTGGAAAAACAATCACTTTGAAAATTAAATACAGTGATTTTACCCAACAAACCCGCAGTAAAACCTTGCCTTATTTTATATCTGGCAAAGGACTGATTCTAGAGGTTGTGAAAGAACTTTTGTACCAAGAGCGCATGAAGGATTCCGTTCGTTTGCTGGGGATTTCTCTAAGCAATTTGAATACAGAGCAGAAAAAATTTGTTGTGGTGCAGCTGAAATTTGATTTCTAATGGAGAATGAAGGAGTTCAACAATGGTTAAAATCTGAAATTTGTAATTTTATCTTTGTGAATAAAATTACATTTGGTTCATTAAATTATGTGTTATGAGCAATTTTAAAGAATATGAAGACGCTATTGCGATGTATCACAGCGCTTTAAGTATTAAGACGGTTCCTGTTTGTTCTTGGGATTTTCATAATGAATTTTTGAGTTCAGTCAAGAATGTTTTTTTGGATTTAAACAAGCTAAACTCAATTGCTTTGCAAAATAAATGGTCAAAAAATGATTGGGATCTCAATAGTAGCCTGAAAGAAGAGGTTGTTATTGTTACGGATGTAAAATTGAATATTATATTTGCTTCACACAACATGAAAAAAATGAACGGCTATGCAGAATCCGAAGTTTTGGGAAAAAGCCCTAAGATTTTTCAAGGGAAAGCAACGAGCAAGAGTACTTCAAGTGAAATCCGTACGGCAATAGTAGAGCAGAAACCTTTTGAAAAAACAGTGTTGAATTATAAAAAAAATGGGACTATTTATGTTTGTTTCATAAAAGGGTTTCCTATTTTCAACAATAAAGGGCTTTTAAGTCATTACATTGCTTTTGAGAAAGCAGCATAAAAAGAGTGACTCTTTTACACTTTAAAAGGTTCACTCTTTTTTATACAGCTATTAGCACGATTAGTTTTTACTGTTTAATTTTGAGAGCAATCTTAAAAATTCAATATACAGCCAAACAAGGGTGATCATTAACCCCATGGCACCATACCATTCCATGTATTTTGGCATTTTTTGTTCTGCTCCTTTTTCGATGCGGTCAAAATCCAAAAACAGATTTAAAGCAGCAATCACAATTACAAAAACACTGATTCCAATACTCATCCATGAGCCGCCATAATGCACGGGCACAAAACTGGTGAACATTGAAAATACCCAAGATATAAGATAATACGTGGCAATAGCCAATGTTGCAGCCACAACTACCGATTTGAATTGTTCTGTTACCTTCACAATTTTATATTTATACAATCCCAGACAAATCATGAAGGTTACAAATGTAGCTCCTACGGCCTGAATGACAATTCCAGGATACATTGCTTCAAATATTGCTGAAATTCCACCAATAAATAAGCCCTCAAAAAGTGCGTAACCAGGAGCTAAATAGGGGGAGTATTGAGGTTTAAACGCTGAAATTACGACTAGAATAAGCCCAACTACTGCACCGCCAATTGCCGGGACCATTGGGTTCATCCCATTAAAGGTCAACCACCATATTACTATAGCCGAAGCAGTAAGTAGTAAAAATAAAATCAAACTTTTATTTATGGTTCCTGACAAGGTCATCTCGTCATTATAATCAAGAATTGTGGTTTGATGTACTTGATCATTTTTTGAAACTGCAGTAGAAAAAGTTTTAGTATTTAAAAATGGATTTTTAGAATTAAAATTCATAATTGTTATATTTTTTTGTTATTCAAATATACGCTTTTGTCTCTTTGTTTCTGAACACTAAAGTAAACAACCAATTTCGTATTTAAATCTGGGATGAAATACCTAGTTCACTCCTCTAAAAAAACCGGTACTATCGTCAGGGTAATTAATGACGAGAAAAAACGTCAGGTCATTAATCATTCAACTTCAAAACAGCCATGAACGCTTCTTGCGGAATTTCAACATTTCCAACCAATCTCATTCGTTTTTTACCTTTTTTCTGTTTTTCCAATAATTTACGTTTACGGGAAATATCTCCACCATAACACTTAGCGGTAACGTCTTTACGCAATGCTTTTATTGTTTCGCGAGAAATCACTTTTACCCCAATAGCCGCTTGAACAGGAATATCAAATTGTTGGCGTGGAATCAATTCTTTCAGTTTTTCACACATTTTTTTTCCTATTTGATATGCGTTGTCGGCATGCATCAAGGAGGATAATGCATCCACAATCGTAGCGTTCAATAAGATGTCTACTTTCACTAAATTAGAAGTTCGCAACCCAATTGGCGTATAATCAAAGGAAGCATATCCTTTAGAAACGGTTTTCAAACGGTCGTAAAAATCAAATACAATTTCTGCCAATGGCATATCAAAAGTCAACTCTACACGTTCCGTAGTCAAATAGGTCTGATTCGTAATCAACCCACGTTTTTCAATACACAAACTCATTACATTTCCAACATAATCGGATTTGGTGATGATAGTTGCCTTAATAAAAGGCTCTTCCACGTGGTCTAAACGAGAGGGCTCCGGCAAGTCCGAAGGATTGTTTACAATAAGTGGAGTTGTTGGATCCTTTTTGGTGTAAGCCAAATACGAAACGTTGGGAACCGTAGTAATCACTGTCATGTTGAATTCACGCTCCAAACGCTCTTGGATAATTTCCATGTGCAACATTCCCAAGAATCCACAACGGAAACCAAATCCCAAAGCAGCTGAACTTTCCGGTAAAAATACTAATGAAGCATCATTCAACTGCAATTTTTCCATAGAGTTTCGCAACTCCTCATAATCTTCCGTATCCACAGGATAAATTCCCGCAAAAACCATTGGTTTTACCTCTTCAAATCCTTTAATTATATTCGTTGTTGGCGTTTTCGCATCTGTCAATGTATCACCTACTTTTACTTCTTTCGCTTCTTTAATTCCAGAAATTAAATACCCAACATCACCGGCTGAAATCACTTGTTTCGGAACTTGGTTTAATTTTAAAGTCCCAATCTCGTCTGCAAAATATTCGTTTCCGGTAGCCATGAATTTTATCTTCTGACCTTTTTTAATCTGACCATTTTTTACCCGGAAAATAACTTCGATTCCTCGAAATGGATTGTAATGCGAGTCAAAAATCAAGGCTTGTAATGGCTCATCAACACTTCCTTTTGGAGGAGGAATTCGATCGATGATGGCTGCCAAAATATTTTCGACACCAAAACCAGTTTTACCAGATGCATGAATAATATCTTCTAATTTACATCCAAGTAAATCAATAATATCGTCACTTACTTCCTCTGGATTCGCGCTTGGTAAATCTACTTTATTCAAAACCGGAATAATTTCCAAGTCATTTTCTAAAGCCAAATATAAATTCGAAATCGTTTGTGCCTGAATGCTTTGCGCTGCATCTACAATCAAAAGTGCGCCTTCACAAGCGGCAATCGACCGAGAAACTTCGTACGAAAAATCCACGTGTCCAGGAGTGTCAATCAAGTTCAAGATGTATTCTTGTCCTTTATACGTATATTCCATCTGAATCGCGTGACTCTTAATCGTAATCCCACGTTCACGTTCTAGATCCATGTTGTCCAGCAATTGCGCTTTTTCCTCACGAGCGGTAACGGTTTGTGTAGCGCCAAGTAATCGGTCAGCAAGCGTGCTTTTCCCGTGGTCAATATGTGCAATAATACAAAAATTCCGTATGTGTTTCATTTTCTGTTGATATCAAATTTATTTGGGTTTACCCTGATTTTTTTTCAGGGCGTGACCACAAGGGTCGGGCTTTCCGCTACAATCTTTTCCTTTTTTAAAGAAAAAAGGAAAAGGATTTCCACTGCAATCCCTCACGCAATCGCCAAACAGCGACTATTAATCTGCAAATATAAGCTAAATTCAACAGTTTCAAAGTCCCGAATTCGTAAACCAACACCTTTAATACGAAGTCTTTCTCCTTTCTTCTTTTATCCTTTCAGCTAAATGTCGTAATTTTGCAAAAAATTAAGGACGATGATCAAGATTGGCAACATAATATTACCCGAATTCCCTTTACTTCTCGCACCAATGGAAGATGTGAGTGATCCGCCTTTTCGCAGATTGTGTAAAGCGCACGGTGCCGATATGATGTATTCTGAGTTTATTTCTTCCGAAGGATTGATTCGGGACGCCATCAAAAGCCGCATGAAATTAGACATCTTTGATTACGAACGCCCCGTTGGGATTCAGATTTTTGGTGGAGACGAAGAAGCGATGGCCATGTCCTCTAAAATTGTGTCTGCCGTAAACCCGGATTTAATCGATATTAATTTTGGTTGCCCTGTTAAAAAAGTCGTTTGCAAAGGTGCCGGAGCCGGCGTTCTTAAAGATGTAGATTTAATGATTCGCCTGACTAAAGCCGTTATCGATAGTACCCATTTGCCGGTAACCGTAAAAACCCGTTTGGGTTGGGACGATAACTCCATTAATATTGATGAAGTAGCAGAGCGTTTGCAAGATATTGGTGTTGCTGCTTTGAGCATACACGCCAGAACTCGTGCCCAAATGTACAAAGGCCATTCCGATTGGTCGCATATTGCCCGAGTTAAAAATAATCCAAGAATCACGATGCCTATTTTTGGTAATGGCGACATTGATTCTCCGGAAAAAGCATTGCAATATAAAAATGAATATGGTATCGATGGCATTATGATTGGTCGTGCTGCCATTGGTTATCCTTGGATTTTTGACGAAATCAAACATTACTTTAAAACGGGAGAACATTTGCCAAAACCTACCGTTATTGATAGAGTCGAAGCAGTTCGAAATCACCTTACTTGGGCCATGGAATGGAAAGGCGAAAGATTAGGAATTGTGGAAACAAGACCACATTACACCAATTATTTCAAAGGAATTCATTCTTTTAAAACCCACAAGCAAAAATTAGTTACACTAGATCGTCCCGAAGAATTGTTCGCTGCTTTAAATGAAATCGAAGAAGCGTATGCGGGATATGAGTTGGTTTAAGCAGTATATATTAATCAACTTCTACCGCCAATTCGCTAATTTATAATAGCTTATTAATTAAACATCTTTGCTAAATCTAAAGAGTAATTTTTTTAAAAATTAGCGAATTAGCGGTAAAAAACTTACTCCAATAACTTCTTACTCACGCGACTACTTGCAATCAAGGATGCAATAAAGCCAAGCGTAATAATCGTCCCCATAACAATAAGTACATTTTCGAGAGAGAAAATCACAGGATAAGCCAGTGTAGGAGTAATCATTACAAGCTGAAGATGTTCTTGAAGTAGTACAATTATAATCCCTAAGGTTAGCCCAATAATTCCGCCAAAAACACTCAATAAAGTCCCTTGAAGCAGGAATATTTTTCGCAAATTTTTGATTTCAGTTCCCAAATTAAAAAGGGTTTTTAGATTCCCTTTTTTGTCTAAAATCATCATAATTAACGCGCCAATCAAGTTGAATAGTGCCACAACAATTACCAGAGTAAAGATTAAATAAACAACGATATTCTCGGTATTCAACATTTTGTAGAGCGAGTCGTTAAGTTGAGCCCTATTTTTTACGGTGATTTTATTCTTAAAAATAGTTTGAAGTTGATTTATAATAGCAGTTTCATCAGCACCAGTTTTTGCTTTGATTTCAATCCCGGAAACCTGATTGGTTTTGTATTCCAATAGTTCCTGCGCTAAACCCAAATCAGCAAAAACATATTTAGAATCTAAATCTTCGCTAATGGCGTAAATACCAACAGGAATTATATCCGTTTTGTTAAAGGCCTGTTCTTGATTTTCAATCGTGCCTTTTCCAGCTTTAGGCACCATTACTTCCAAATGATTATTAAAATCCAATAATCCCATCGAGAATTTCTGAGCAATTCCATACCCAACAACTACTTGATAGGTGTCAGGTTTAAACCATTGCCCATTGAAAAGTTTGGATTCAATAGCATTTACTTTGCTAAAATTAGCATCAACCCCTTTTAAGTACGTAACTTGTTGTTTTCCGTCAAAAGTAAATAAAACACGCTCTTCGATGATTTTGGTATACCAAGCAAGACCGTCTATTTTTTTGATTTGGCTTTCCTGATTGGGAGAAATCAAAAAGGATTTTCCTAAAGTGCTGCTTATTTTTAAATCCGGATCGATGTCATTGGTAAACGAAAGACTAAATACTTTTAGCCCGCTAAAAACGGATAAAACAACAAACAAAGCCATTGCACCAACAATAATTCCCATGCTGGCAATGCGATTGATGATGTTTATAGCATTGTTTTTACTATTGCTGAGGATGTATCGTTTGGCTATGTAGAGGGAGAAATTCAAACTTTATTGGAATCTGCGTTTGTCTAAAAGATCCCTGTTTTCTATAGGATTATCTCTGTTGGCTAACGCATTGTCAATTTTTTCAATGTAATCTAAAGAGTCGTCAATAAAGAAAACCAAATTAGGAACTTTTCTTAATTGCAAACGAACGCGTTGTGATAAATCATGTTTTATAGTTTTAGCATTGGACTTCACCGCCTCTAAAATTTCTTTGGCTTTGTCCTGAGGAAAAACGCTTAAATGTACTGTCGCCACTGATAAATCTGTAGTTACAGTAACTTTGGATACCGAGATAATTAAATTAGCTACTCCATTTTTTCTCACTTCACCTTGCAGAATATCAACCAAATCTTTTTGGATAACCCCACCTATTTTTTTCTGTCTATTTGTTTCCATAGTGCAAAAATACTACTTTTAAGTTTTATCCCGAAGTTTCGGGGCAAATTTTAAAAGTTACCTAACAATTGGTGCGTTTTTAGACGCTTTTTCCGAAGAATAAAAAAACACTTTAACTTTTATCAGGCCTTCAAATCGATAAAATCGCTAGTATTGGAAGCAAAAACAACAGATAATATTTGAATAAATAAGCTTAGGATCGTTTGAAAAGAATGAAAATTTTCAACTAAAACCGCGATGTTTTTGTATGTTTTTTATTTTTAACCTAAAGAGTAATTTATTTATTGAAAATCAATATGTTAGTGTTTTTTTTGTACATTTAACATTATAATTCGTTCGTGACAACAGGCTGAATTTTAAATACCACTTTTTTCAGCATTATAGTAGTAAGGTTTTATACTCTTTTTCCAAAATTCATTTTTAATTGTTTTCAAAGTTATTCCCTTTCGGATGACGCTTTCTATGTTTTAGTTCAACCGTTGCAATTCATTGTAACGGTTGAACTTTTTATTGGAATTTATAATTTTTATTAAATAGAACCCTCATCGTTTGAATATATGAATAATTTTTACATAGCTTTCTTTTTCATGGTTCAACTGGGATGCATTACGGCACAAAATAACACAGGCTTTTTTGGAAAAATCATCGATTCAAAAACGCAAATTTCGTTAGGTTTTGTGGTAGTCAGTGTTCAAAATACGACTTTAATGCAACTCACTAAAACGGATGGTAATTTCAGTTTTGATACCGTTCCCACAGGAAATATTTTGCTTCTGGTACACAGTCAGGGTTTCAAAGATGGCTTGTATCCCGTTGAAATTACCGAAGGACAAATGCTGGATTTGGGAACCATATCTTTAGAACAAGACCAATCCATAGAGCAGCAAAACAGTATCATCACACTTATTGAAAGTGATTTTGGCGAAGACAACAGCAGTTCCGAAAGTACTTCCGGACTCTTGCAATCCTCCCGAGATGCTTTTTTGCAAGCTGCCGCTTTCAACTGGGGACAAGCTCGTTTTAGAGTTCGGGGATTAGACAGCGAACATTCCACAATGATGATCAATGGCGTTTCCATGAATAAAATTTATGACGGCAGACCGCAATGGGGTGCATGGGGCGGATTGAATGACGCGCTACGTAATCAGGAATTTACCTTGGGAACTGCCCCTTCGGATTATACGTTTGGGGGTATTTTAGGGACACAGGAAATCAATACGCGAGCCTCTATTTACAGACCAGGTTCTCGAATTTCATTTTCTGGGACCAATACCAATTACAGTTGGCGCACCATGGCTACGCATGCTTCCGGAATGAATTCCCGTGGCTGGGCTTTTGTAGTTTCGGCAGGAAAGCGCTGGGCGCAAGAAGGGTATTTTGAAGGCAGCAGTTATGATGCGAATTCCTTTTTTATAAGTCTCGAAAAAAAAGTAGGCGAGAAGCATTCGTTGAATCTCACGGCACTGTACACTCCGAATTCCAGAGCCAAAAATTCCCCTAATACAGCTGAAGTTACCCAATTGACAAACGTAAAATACAATTCGTATTGGGGTTTTCAAGAGAATGAAAAAAGAAACGCCCGCATCAAAACCATTGAAGAACCCATGATAATGCTGAATCATTATTTTAAAATCAATGATAAAACCAATTTGAATTCGAGTGTGACGTATCAATTTGGAACAATTGCCAACAGCAACATCGATTATCAAAATGCGAATAGTCCTGATCCAACGTATTATCGAAATATGCCCAGTTATTACAGCTCTCTTTATGCGCCTGATAATGGAGAATTCTCGGGTGCATTTACTCCGGATTATGAAAATGCAGAAAAAAGTAAAGCGGAATTTTTAGCCAATTCGCAAATTGATTGGACCGCATTGTACCGAGCCAATCAAAATCCGGTTTTGGATGCTAATGAAACAATTACGGGCTACGAACCCACAAAAAGCAAGTATGTTTTGTATGAAGATCAAGTAGAAGATCAGACAGCGGTGGCCACAACAAATTTGAGTGCGCAACTGTCGGAAAATATTTTTTTGAATGCAGGAGCATCTTTCAAAAAACTAAAATCGCATAATTCACAAAAATTGTTGGACTTGCTTGGCGGTTCCTATTTTGAAGATATCGATGCTTTTTATAGTGGAAATCAATCCCAGTCTGATTTGAATAGTCCCGACCGTCAAGTAGTTGTTGGGGATACGTACGGATACAACTATAATTATTTTGCCAATACTGTAGAAGCGTTTACCCAATTCAAATTCACCTACAACAAAGCGGATTTTTATCTGGCCCAGCATTTTTCTACTGCCAATTATCAAAGGGAAGGTCTGTACAAAAACGGAATTTATGAAACCAATTCCTTCGGGAAAAACGAAAAAACAGCATTTGAAAACTTTGGCTTCAAAGCCGGATTCAATTTCAAAATCTCCGGCAAACAGCTGGTGACTTTTAATGCGGCACATTTAACCAAAGCACCATCTTTGAAAAATACGTTTGCGAATTCCCGATTGAATAATGCGATTGTAGACGGTATTGAAAGTGAGAACATCAGCAGTTTGGACGCCAGTTACATCTATCGTTCCCCAAAACTCAAAGCCAGACTAACTGCGTATTATTCCTTAATTAAAAATGCTACTCAAATTTCCTTTTTTTATGCCGAAGGAATTTTTGATGATGGCTCCGGTTATTTAAATACCGATGCTTTTGTGAGTCAGACATTAACACAATTGAATAAGAAAAATGTAGGGGCCGAATTCAGTTTGGAATACCAATTAAGCCAAACATTTAAAACCACTTTTTCGGCCGCTTTCGGGGAATATATGTATGACAGTAATCCAAGAGTGACTTTGACAAACGATGCTGAAGCAACTCCAGAAAATACCAGTCCGGTTTTTGATTTTGGAACGGCTTCCCTAAAAAATTATAAGCAAGCGGGAATGCCACAACGCGCGTATTCCGTGGGAATTGAATATCGAGATCCAAAATATTGGTGGATTAGCGCCAATGTAAATTACCTCACCAACAGTTATATTGATATTTCTCCTATTTCCAGAACCGAAATATTTTATAAAAATCCCGCAAGCGGTTTCAATTTTCCAGAGGCAACGGAGGAACGGGCTACAGTACTCATAAAACAAGAAAAATTTGATCCAACGATGTTGCTCAACCTTGTGGGTGGAAAATCATGGAGAATTTACGGAAAGAATGTTGGGATTTTTGCCAGCATCAATAATGTACTCGATGTTACCTATAAAACGGGTGGTTATGAACAAGCCCGAAACGCAAATTTCAGACAAATTAATCAAGATGTTTCCAGTGGCACGCCTTCTTTTGGGCCAAAATATTTTTACGGATACGGAAGAACGTATTTTGTCAATCTTTATATCAATTTATAAATTAAAGCACATGAAATCAATATTTTGCAAACCGGTTCTATTTTTACTGTTGACAATCACTTTCAGCAGTTGCGTAACGGATGAGGTTGTGGCTCCAAAACTCATTTGCACCCAGCCGGATTTAGTTGTAAATAAAACAGTTAACGAAGTTCATGCTGTTGCGAATGCCATTGTAACACAGTACAAATACGAGGATGTCATCGAGGCGTATGTGGTTTCCAGCGATGAATCGGGAAATTTTTTCAAGTCGATTTCCTTTCAGACTTTGGCAACAGCCACAACGCCAGCCATAGGATTTAGCGTTCCTGTGGATGCTACCAACTTGTATATTGACTATAGATTGGGCAATAAAGTATATATAAAATTGAAAGATCAATATACGGATATTTCATTTGGCGGGATGCGTATCGGAAGTATTTTTGTGAATTCCTATAATGAAGGTGGCGTGGGGCGACTTTCACAAAATGAGTATAAAAAAGTGTTGAATGCGTCGTGTAGGAATGTAAAGGAGGAGGTTTTGGTTCGGTCGTTAACCATGGCGGAACTGCTGAATGATTCTAATTTGAATACGTTGGTCGAATTGTCTGATGTTCAGTTTTCAGCTTTGGCCATAGGGCGTCATTATTTTGAGGAAACCAATAATGTGGGCGGTGCGACAAATTGGGGATTAGTAGATAAATTAGGCAATCAAGTCTATTTTAGAACGAGTAGTTTTTCTGATTTTTCGACTAAAGTTGTTCCCGAAGGAAGCGGAAAAGTAAGGGGAATTTTGACAAAATACGGAACGGATTACCAATTATTGCCGCGTTCCGAAAAAGATGTGGTGATGACCGGAAGCAGAGCTGTTCCTTTTTTCTCCCAAGATTTTGAAAAAGTTGTCGATAAGTCGAATTTGAGTCTTCCCGGCTGGGCAAATATGGTTCAAAAAGGAACACTTTTCTGGAAAGGCACCGTTTATTCCGGTAACGGGTATGCCGAGTTTGCCATTAGCGGAACTAAAGTTGTTTCGAATGTGGCTTGGTTGATCTCGCCAAAAATTGACATGGATGTTCATACGAAAGAAGTCCTTACTTTTAGAAGCGCTCAGCATCATTTAGACGTTGATTCCCAGTTAAATTCCTTGGAAGTGTATGCTTCCAGTAATTTTGACGGATTGAATTTTGCAACTGCCACTTGGATTCCCTTAATGGTTAATTTGCCCAAACAAGCCACGCCTTGGTATCAATTTGTAGGAAGTGGCGCAGTAGATTTATCTGCATTCCAAGGTAAAATCAGCATTGCTTTTAAATATACAGGCTCCGGAAAAAACCTGGCTTTGGATGGCGCTTTTCAAGTAGATGACGTCCAGATTTTTGGTGATAAATAATTTTTATAAAAGGCTTTGCTTGAATTACTATATTTGCAACTTTAACATTTAAATTAAATTATGAAATCTACTTTATTAGCCCTAATTTCTTTATTATTTGTTTCTTGTTTATCGGATAACGAAGCATCTAAACCTGTTGATTACACGGTTCAAAACGAAAAAGAAATCGTGGATTACATTGCGAAAAATAAATTGACTGCCACAAAAACCGATTCAGGATTGTATTATGTGGTTAATGAAGCGGGAACTGGCGCTCAACCAACAGCTTCATCTAATGTAACAGTAGCCTACAAAGGATATTTTACTAATGGAAATGTTTTTGATCAAAGTGATGCTTCAGGCATTTCATTTGGTTTGAACCAAGTGATAAAAGGATGGACAGAAGGTATTCCCTTTTTTAAAGAAGGAGGAAACGGAGTTCTTTTAATTCCTTCTCATCTGGGTTATGGAAGCAACGGTAGTGGACCTATTCCAGCAGGATCTGTTCTTGTTTTCAATGTTAAACTGATCAAAGTAAATTAGTTAAAGAGAAAGATAAAACTAAAAAAGGCTGTCTAGATTTTCTAGGCAGCCTTTTCTGTTTTATGAATTTATGTGGTAGAATGAATTACAATACACGGATTATTATTATGAACTCGTTGGGTGTAATTAAAGAAAATTTCAATTAATCTTTAATAAAAAATTTGAACCACATAGAGACATAGAAAAAAAGAGTAAGATAGCCTAATTCTTGGGTTCACATAGCTATGGTTTTCTAGGAAAAAGTGGAACGCATTACGGAATTTTAAAATCTATATTTCTATGTGGTTAAAAAATTAAACAAATTGAATTACACCCAACGGCTTATTATTATTTAATTTCAACGATGCTTATCGCATAACCTCCACCGGGCGCACTGAGTTGTGCCAGTTTTGATTTGTTAGTCACCGTCATTTTACGAATCGTATAGGCTTGTGGATTGGTTTTATAATGTGCCTCTTTTGCATCAGCATAAATAGTGGCAACATATTTTTTTCCTTTTTCCAAAAAATCAAATTTGATGGTTGATGTACGAGAAGTATCGCCATTTACATTACCAATAAACCAATTGTTCGTCACTTTTGCTTTACGCGCAACAGTAACATATTGACCAGGTTCTGCTTCAAGGTATTTGCTGTCAGACCAATCTACGGCTACATCTTTGATGAACTGAAAAGCATCAGGAAAGCGATCGTAATTTTCCGGTGTATCGGCTGCCATTTGCAACGGGCTGTACATCGTTACGTACAATGCCAATTGATTTGCAATCGTACTGTTGACATGGGAATTATTATCTGGATTCAATTTGCTTAAATCCATTTCAAAAATCCCAGGAGTATAATCCATCGGTCCGCCTACTAAACGGGTAAAAGGCAACACTGTCACGTGATTGGGTTTAGAACCACCAAAAGCTTGGTATTCTGTTCCTCTTGCTGCTTCGTTACCAATTAAATTGGGATAGGTTCTTGAAATTCCCGTTGGACGAACCGCTTCGTGAGCATTCAACATAATTTTATATTCGGCTGCTTTTTCCAAAGCATATTGAAAGTGATTGACAATCCATTGGCTGTAGTGGTTTTCGCCTCTTGGCATAATATCACCTACATAACCACTTTTTACAGCATCGTATCCATTGTCTTTCATAAACTGATACGCTTTATCCATGTGGCGCTCATAGTTACGCACAGATCCTGAAGTTTCATGGTGCATCATCATTTTAATACCTTTTGATTTGGCATATTCATGCAATCCTTTGACGTCAAAATCCGGATACGCAGTCAGAAAATCAAAAACATAATCTTTGGAATGACCAAACCAGTCTTCCCAACCTTCATTCCAGCCTTCTACTAAAACGGCATCAAAACCGTGTTTAGCTGCAAAATCAATGTATTTTTTTACATTAGTGTTGTTGGCACCGTGTTTTCCATTTGGTTTCGCTTTTGAAAAATCAGAAACGCCAAGTTGTACCGTTGGAAATTCATCCGTATACGCCCAAGAACTTTTTCCGGTGATCATTTCCCACCAAACACCTACATATTTAACGGGTTTTATCCATGATGTATCTTCAATTTTGTTTGGGTCATTCAAGTTCAATGTCATTTTTGAAGCCAGAATTTCTCTTGCGTCATCACTAACAATTATTGTACGCCAAGGCGAATGATTTGGGGCCTGCATGTATCCTTTGTCTCCTTTGGCATCTGGTGTTAACCAAGATTCGAATACCATATTTTTATCATCTAGATTCAAATGCATGCACGAATAATTGATTAATGCTGCTTCATGTAGATTGATATACAATCCATCTGCTGTTTTTAGCATTAGCGAAGTCTGTACTCCTGTTGTAGAAAAAGACTTTTGAGAAACATTTGCGGTAGTTGCTTTTTCTGATAAGCCTCGGATTTCCGATAATTTTGATGTGGTGTAATCGTATTCTTGAGTGTCATAATCACCCGGAATCCAAAATGCAGTATGATCTCCTGTCATGGCAAACTGAGTTCTTTCTTCTTTAATTACAAAATAAGTAAGGTTTTTTTGCGAAGGAAATTCATAACGAAATCCTAAACCATCGTCAAACAAACGGAAACGAATCACAATCTTTCTGTCTGTTTCTTTTTGATTTAAGGTTACTGCCAATTCGTTATAATGATTGCGAATGGAAGCTACTTCTCCCCAAACGGGTTTCCAGTTTTCATCAAAAGTAGCTGTTTGGGTATCTGTTATCGTGAAATTATTTAATAACGAATTTTTATCAAAAAGCAATTTTTTTTCAGCGGGATTAGTACTATATGTCAAATCAAACAACATTGTTTTTTTGTCGCTTTTTAGTTCGAGACCCAGTTTACTAGGTTTTATAACGACGTTATTTTTGTAGCTCAAAGTGTAACTTGGAGTGCCGTCACTTAACAATGAAAAATCCATTGTGAATTTTTGGTTGGGTGATTTTAATTGTTGTGCCGCAACGTTACTCAAGAACGTTAAAGTGAATAGTAGTGAAAAAAGATAATGCTTCATTTTTATTGAATATAAATTACTAATTGATTTTTGGTTTTATAATTCGGCTTGATTTTTACGAGATCGTTTTATTTAAAACAGTAACAAAATTGTAGTTATCGCTGCAATTTCTTAAAAAGTAAAAGTAAACTCTTTATTGTTTATTTCACACTCTTTCCAGTGGAATAAAATTTGGAATGATGTACTGTTTTGTTCAATTTAATTGATAGTAAGTCAAAATTAGCGCCTAAACTGTTTTCAAATGATGCACTTTATTAAAATAGAACTAACATTTAATGTGTGCGAGGCAAGAATAAAATTTTTTAAAATAACTGTAAATTTGGCAAATTTTTTTAGCCACGAATTATCCTAATTTTCACTGATTTTTTTGAAATCAAATGGTGATTTGTGGCAAAATTTTTCTTTAGAAATAATCATTACGACCCGCTGATAAAAAAGATTTGGCAGATACTCACAGATTATTTATCGCTAAGAGAAAAAATCCGTTTAATCTGTGCTAATCTGTGGCGAAATTTTTCTCGTTCTGGAGTTAAATAGCAGTTTCATCTGGAGAAATACACGGCTGAATTTATTTTATTCGCAGGAAAACATTTCAGCAGTATAATTTTCGGATCGACCAAAAAACTATCATTATTTACAGCTTCTAATTTTTTATAAACCCAGAACTCAATAAGTCCCTGACAAATCATTAAATTTGTAACTTATTCAAAAATATGTTAGAAAAAGAAGTAATAAATTTCGAAAAGACGGCTATAGTTGGTATTGTAACTCAAAACCAAAGTGAAGAGAAGCTGCGCGAATATCTTGACGAATTAGAGTTTTTGACTTTTACCGCAGGAGGGCAAGTGGTGAAACGTTTTTCGCAAAAAATGGAACGTCCTAATCCCAAGACTTTTGTTGGTACCGGAAAAATTGAAGAGATTCATCTTTTTGTAAAAGAAAATGATATCTCGACTTTGGTATTTGATGATGAATTATCACCTTCACAACAAAAAAATATATCTAAAATCATAACGGAATGTAAAATTCTGGACAGAACGCACCTTATCTTGGATATTTTTGCGCAACGTGCTGAAACTTCGTACGCCAGAACGCAAGTAGAATTAGCGCAATGTCAATACTTATTACCAAGGCTTTCCGGAATGTGGACGCACCTTGAACGCCAAAAAGGGGGAATTGGAATGCGTGGTCCCGGGGAAACGGAGATTGAAACCGACAGACGTATTGTTCGTGACCGAATCGCCTTATTGAAAGAAAAAATAAAAACCATCGACAAGCAAATGGGTGTGCAGCGCGGCAATCGTGGCGCTATGGTTCGTGTGGCTTTGGTGGGATATACTAATGTGGGGAAATCAACCTTGATGAATGCCGTTGGTAAAAGTGATGTTTTTGTAGAGAATAAACTTTTTGCTACGCTGGACACCACCGTCCGAAAAGTAGTTATTAAAAACCTGCCTTTCTTGCTTTCGGATACGGTAGGATTTATCAGAAAATTGCCAACACAATTAGTCGATTCTTTCAAAAGCACGCTGGATGAGGTTCGCGAAGCGGATTTGTTATTGCACGTAGTTGATATTTCGCATCCTGAATTTGAAGATCATATTGCATCCGTAAACCAAACTTTATTGGATATTAAGGCAAATGACAAACCGGTAATTATGGTTTTCAATAAAATTGATGCTTACCAGCATTTGACTATTGACGAAGATGATTTAATGACCGAAAAAACGCCAAGACATTATACGCTGGAAGAATGGAAATCGACTTGGATGAGCAGAGTAGGCGAGCAAAATGCATTGTTTATTTCGGCTACTAACAAGGAAAATTTTGAGGAATTCAGAGAACGTGTTTATGAAGCCGTACGTCACATTCACATTACCCGTTTTCCGTACAATAAGTTTTTATATCCGGATTATAAAGACGCGGTGGAGAAAGAAGACAAAGACGCGGAAGAAATGGAATAATTTTCTCCAAAACATAAAATAAACCAATCCCTTTTGAAGTTTTAAGAGGGGTTTTTTTGGGCATGCCCAGCTGTATCAGGTTGTACGCTGCACAACAAGTTCTCATAAAACGTGGTTGAACGAAGTAATTAAAAAAAGATATAATTAGGGATGAATTAATTTGGAAATTATTCTCGTTTTAAAAAAGCAACTAAGAATGTTGTTAGGGTTGAAAGTCTCAAAACACTAATTATTGGAGTCTAAACTATTTTCAAAAACAGTAACAGCTACACCATTCTTTACATCATAATCGCCAATTTTGGTTCGGCGTAAAGCCGTTAAGTGCGAACCAGAACCCATGGTTTTTCCAAAATCAAATGCCAAGGAACGAATGTAAGTTCCTTTGCTGCAAACTACTCTAAAGTCTATTTCAGGAAGTGCAATTCTGGTAATTTCAAATTCGTGAATCGTTGTTTTTCTGGTGGCAATTTCAACAGTTTCTCCTGCTCTGGCATGTTCATACAAGCGCACGCCATCTTTTTTTATAGCCGAATAAATAGGGGGTTTTTGATCTATTTCGCCTAGAAACTGTTTTAGGGTATCATGGATTAAAGCATCATCAATATGATCTGTCGGGAAAGTTTGATCGATCTCCGTTTCTAAATCATACGAAGGCGTAGTCGCTCCAATGTAAAAAGTTCCGGTATATTCTTTGGCTTGACCCTGAAGTTCAGTGATTTTTTTAGTGAATTTTCCGGTACAAACTAACAGTAATCCGGTTGCCAAAGGGTCTAACGTTCCAGCATGACCTATCTTGAATTTTTTTGGCAGATTCAGTTTAGTGATTAATGCCCATTTCAATTTATTCACCGCCTGAAAAGAAGTCCAGTTCAAGGGCTTGTCAATCAGTAAAATTTGTCCGTTTTGGTAATCTTCGGCTGTCTTCAAAAGGAATTATTTAGAATATGAAAAGTAGATCAATAAAAAGATACCTACAATTATTCGGTACCAGCCCCATGGTTTGAAACCATATTTTTTGATAATTTCAATAAAAAATTTAATTGCTATAATGGCAACGATAAAAGCCACGACATTACCAATCAGGAATAATTGGATGTTTTCGTTAGACTTTAAAATCAATTCATAGCCTTTCATTTGTGAAGTTTCGTAGGTTTTCAAGAACACAGAATAGCATGTTACAGCCATCATTGTTGGCACGGCCAAAAAGAAAGAGAATTCTGCCGCAGCATGCCGCGTTAATCCTTGTTGCATTCCCCCAATTATCGAGGCAGCGGAACGACTTGTCCCCGGCATCATGGCTAAACATTGCCAGAAACCAATAATTACAGCTTTTTTTACAGTAATATCTTCTTCTTGAATGATAGTGGGGCTTTGAAAACGACTGTCAATAAAAAGCAGAATTACACCTCCTATAATTAACACCACCGCTATAGGGATAGGATCACCCAAAATAGCTTCAATTTTATCGTCAAATAATTTTCCTAAAACCAAAGCAGGAATTACGGCACAAATGAGTTTAATGTAAAAATTGAATTTGGAGAAATCGAAGAATTTTTTCCAGTACAATACCACGACAGCTAAAATAGCTCCAAACTGAATAGAAACCTGAAAAAGCTTCACAAAATCATCTTCTTGAATTCCAAAATAGGAACTTAGGAAAACCATGTGTGCTGTGGATGAAACGGGCAAATATTCTGTTAATCCTTCGATTATGGCAATTAAAAAAGCTTGTAATGTATTCATTATAGCGTGATCAGTGTTCTGTTTTTAGTAGTCTGTTAATCAGTATTGTAACTTATAATGCGTCAATGTTTGTTATTTTTTTGGGTTTTTAAGAATGGCATATACAGTAATGCCAAAACCAATTAAAACAGTTGTTGGCGCAAGTCGAATTCTTCTAAAATTGAAGATGTCTTCGCTAAATACATTTGGATCATCACTTCCTCCGCCGGCCATTAGAATAAATCCCAAGGCAATTACACCAATCCCGATTAAGAGAATTTTATAATTTATTTTGTCAAAAAGAAATTCTGGTTTGTGGTTGTTGTTTTCCATAAAATCATTGCGAGGAGTTGCGCGGCACGAAGCAAAGCAATCTTATCCTCATTGTTTAATTAATAAAGGTCGTCTGTTCTTAAATTCAAGAACCGTTGTGTTGCAAAATGCGTGCTTAACCAGGTAATTAAAATACCAATTCCTAGAACACTCAATAAAACAAGTCCAATTAATGCTTTGTCTTCTAATATGCCAAGATTTGGAAAACTGGTTTCTATATAAATCAGTACACCAGTCAAGGCTATTATGGCTAAAAATGCTCCAATCATGCCCAGTTTTATACTTCGGATTACAAAAGGTTTTCTGATAAATGATTTGGTAGCACCTACCATTTGCATGGTCTTAATGATGAATCTGTTAGAATGTATGGACAAACGCAACGAACTATTGATCAGTAATACGGCAATAAAAGATAAAAAACCGCTGATTATCAAAATCCACATGCTTACTTTTTTGATGTTGTCGTTCACCAGATTTACTAATTGTTTGTCATACACAATATCGGAAATCATAGCGTTTTTGCGTAAGCTAGCTTCGATTTTTGTTATGCTGTCCTTTACTACATAATCTCCTTTCAGGTGAATGTCATACGAATTTTGCAACGGGTTTTCTCCCAGAAATACCAGGAAATCCTCCCCTATAATATCGGTATGTTGTTTTGCAGCAGCTTCTTTGGTTACATAATCGTATGATTTTACAAAGTGACTTGCTTTTAATTCAGTTCCAAAAGCTTTTAATATCGTGTCATTGGCTTCGTTTTTGAAAAAAATGGTCATGGCAATATTTTCTTTGAAATCGTTCGCTAATTTTTTAGAATTTATAATGAAAAGACCCAATATTCCAAGTAGAAACAAGACCAAGAATACACTTAGCACTACTGAGAAATAAGAGGAAATTAAACGGCGTTTTTGAAAATTATCAAAGGAAGAACTCATAGTTTACTGAAATTATTGGGTAAAAATAACAAAGAATTTCTTTATTTAAAGTTAATAACGCTCAAAGTTTCAACTTTCGTACAATAAACGTAAATTTGCCACCTAAAAATAGTCATCGTAATAAAAGGTAGAACCTCAGTTGCTCATTTGTTCAGAACCTTATAAAAAGGACTTGAGTGCGCGACAGCATGACTCCATTAAAAAACAATAAAAAAGAGGAATGACTTGAGTGCGCGACAGCATGACTCCATTAAAAAACAATAAAAAAGAGGAATGAAATACAATCCGAACGAAATAGAGACCAAATGGCAGCAATATTGGTTAGAAAACGAAACATTTAAAGCTGAAAATAACGCAACAAAACCTAAATATTACGTACTGGATATGTTTCCGTATCCATCTGGAGCGGGATTGCATGTTGGGCATCCGCTGGGATACATTGCCTCAGATGTGTATTCTAGATACAAAAGACACCAAGGTTTTAATGTGTTGCACCCTATGGGCTATGACAGTTTTGGTTTGCCTGCTGAGCAATATGCCATACAGACTGGTCAACGTCCTGAGGATACTACTTCGGTAAATATTGACGGCGGAACGGATAAAGAAGGAAATAAAATTGCAGGATACAGAAAGCAATTGGACAAAATTGGATTCTCTTTCGACTGGAGTCGAGAAGTGCGTACTTCAAATCCCGATTATTACAAACACACACAATGGATTTTCATTCAATTATTCAATTCATGGTACAATAAAAACAGCGACAAAGCCGAAGATATTTCGACTTTGGTTTCGATTTTCCAAAAAGAAGGAAATGCAAATGTCAATGCGGTTTGCGATGAAAATAGTGAAGTTTTTTTAGCAAATGAATGGAACGCTTTCGCAAAAGAGCAACAGGAGCGAATTTTATTGCAATACAGATTGACCTATTTGGCCGAGACTGAAGTAAACTGGTGTCCGGGATTGGGAACGGTTTTAGCAAATGACGAAATCGTAAATGGTGTTTCAGAGCGTGGCGGTTTTACAGTGGTGCGCAAGAAAATGACACAATGGAGCATGCGAATTTCGGCTTATGCAGAACGTTTACTGCAAGGCTTAAACGATATTGACTGGAGCGAAAGCATTAAGGAAAGTCAGAGAAACTGGATTGGGAAAAGTGTTGGGGCGATGGTAACCTTTAATCTCCTCCCCCCAGCCGCCTCCAAAAGAGGGGGAGCCGAGCCTGGGTACATGACAGGGGATTCTCAGAATGCTAAACATTTATTGGTTAATGCCAAGGAAATGCGAAAAGAACCAACATTTGCTGAAGCGTTATTGTGGGATGCTGTTCGGAATAAAAAATTAGACAGTAAGTTTAGAAGACAACATTTAATTGGTAATTACATTGCTGATTTTGTTTGTTTGGAAAGTAGATTGGTTGTTGAAGTTGATGGAGAATATCATAATACTCCTGAACAAATAGAACTTGATGAAGAAAGGACTTTTGAATTAGAACAAAAACACAGATTCAAAGTTATTCGATTTTCAAATGATGAGGTAAAAAAAGATATTGAAGCAGTTTTGTCTAAAATTCAAACTGAATTAAATAATAGAAAACGAGAAGATATTACGAATTCAGCTTCGGCTCCCTCCCCTTCGGGGAGGGTTGGGGTGGGGATTTTCACCACTCGGCCCGACACCATCTTTGGAGTTACATTCATGACATTGGCTCCAGAGCATCCTTTGGTTCAAGAAATAACAACTGAGGAACAAAAAGCGGCAGTCAATGCGTATGTAGAAAAAACGTCAAAACGTTCCGAAAGAGAACGTATGGCCGATGTTAAAACCATTTCTGGAGTATTTACTGGTGCTTACGTAGAGCATCCTTTTACGAAAGAACCAATTCCGGTTTGGATTGGGGATTATGTTTTGGCAGGTTACGGGACAGGCGCGGTTATGGCGGTTCCTTGTGGCGACGAAAGAGATTATGCTTTTACGAATTTCTTCAAAGGGCAACAAGGCATGCAAGAAATCAAAAATATTTTTGCCAATGTAGATATTTCTGAAGCTGCATACGTTTCGAAAGACAATGTGATTATCGCCAATTCTGATTTCCTAAACGGATTAACGTACAAAGAAGCGACTAAAAAAGCGATAGAAGAATTAGAAAAACTAAACCAAGGAAAAGGAAAAATCAATTACCGTTTGCGTGATGCTGTTTTCTCGCGCCAGCGCTATTGGGGAGAGCCGTTTCCGGTATATTATGTGAATGGCTTGCCGCAAATGATTGCAGCAAAACATTTACCAATCATCTTGCCGGAAGTAGAGAAATACTTACCAACCGAAGACGGGCAACCGCCTTTAGGTAACGCTTTGGTTTGGGCTTGGGACAGTGTAAATAATAAAGTGGTTTCGAATGAGCTTCTCTCCCCTCCTTCGGAGGGGTTGGGGGAGGAAACTATATTCCCATTAGAATTGAACACGATGCCAGGTTGGGCGGGAAGTTCATGGTATTGGATGCGTTATATGGATGCGCAGAACGAAAGCGAATTTGCAAGTAAAGACGCATTGGCATATTGGGAAAGCGTAGATTTATATATTGGCGGAAGCGAACATGCCACCGGACATTTATTGTATTCTCGTTTTTGGAACAAATTCCTAAAAGATAAAGGTTTTGCTCCAACCGAAGAGCCATTCAAAAAACTGATCAATCAGGGAATGATTTTGGGAATGAGTGCATTTGTTTATAGACTAGACGGAACAAATACGTATGTTTCTAAAAATAAAATCGGTGGACAAAACGTGCAGCCAATTCATGTTGACGTTTCAATGGTTAATTCTTCTGATGAATTAGATATTGAAAGATTCAAAGCTTGGAGAGAAGATTATGCAGATGCGGAATTTATTTTAGATGAAAACGGAAAATACATTGTAGGTCGCGAAATCGAAAAAATGTCGAAATCCAAATACAATGTAGTAACGCCAGACGATATTTGTAACGAATATGGAGCTGATACATTGCGTTTGTATGAAATGTTCTTAGGACCATTGGAACAAGCAAAACCTTGGAATACAGCAGGAATATCAGGAGTTTTTGGTTTCTTGAAAAAATTATGGCGTTTGTATCATACTGGACCAGACGACTCTTTCTACGTTTCTGACTCCCCTTCTTCGGAGGGGTTGGGGGAGAATCTAAAATCATTGCACAAAACTATCAAGAAAGTAGCAGAAGATATCGAAGGTTTTTCATTTAATACTTCGGTTTCACAATTTATGATTTGTGTGAATGAATTGTCAACGCAGAATTGTCATTCTCGTGCAATCTTGGAGCCTTTAGCGATTGTGATTTCGCCGTATGCACCACACATCGCCGAAGAATTATGGTCGTTGCTAGGAAATAAAGGTTCGATTGCAACAGTTGCTTTTCCTGTTTTTGAAGCGAAATATTTAGTAGAAAGTGAAAAGGAATATCCAGTTTCTTTCAATGGAAAAATGCGTTTCACGATGGTTTTACCTTTGGATTTAACCAAGGAGCAAATCGAGGAAATCGTGATGAAAGATGACAGAACCATCAAACAATTAGAAGGAAGAACGCCAAATAAGGTGATAATTGTTCCGGGAAAAATTATTAATTTAGTAGGGTAATAATCTGTCCACAGTATATAATCAATCCTAATCCTAAATTTTAGAATTAGGATTTTTTTTGTTTTGCAAACAGCTAATAAACAGAAAATTAAAAATTACTTTTAACTTTTGTAACATTTTAATAGATCCTGTATCTAAAAAGCAAATTGGATCATTTAACAACTTAAATCTATTAAAATGAAAAAGTATCTCTTCTTGGTTATCGCTCTATTATTTACAGCATTGTGTTTAAATGTATTTGGGCAAACTAAATCGTATCCGTTTGAAATTGCCAAAACAGGAAAGGGAAAACAATCCATAATATTTCTGCCTGGATTTGCCAGTTCTGGAGATGTCTGGAATGAAACAAAATCTAATTTTGAAAAAGAGTTTACTTGTTACACTTTTACAATGGCTGGTTTTGCGGGGGGTAAACCACAACCAAATGCTACATTTGAAAATTGGGAAACAGAAATTGTGAACTACATAAAAGCGAACAAAATCGAAAAACCAATTCTAGTTGGTCACAGTATGGGTGGAGGACTTGCGTTGGCTATTGCTTCGGATTATCCGGAATTAATAAACAAAATTGCAGTTGTTGATGCGCTTCCTTGTTTGGCAGCTTTGAGAGATCCTTCTTTTAAATCACAAGTAAATAATGATTGCACGTCAATGCTCAATCAAATAACGGCTATGTCTGAAGATGAATTTTATCAAATGCAAAAAAGAAATATAGCAATGCTTTTAGCAGATGCTACAAAACAAGATGAAGCAATTAGGTGGAGCATGAAATCAGACAGAAAAACTTTTGGAGAAATGTATTGTGATTTTTCCAATACCGATTTGAGAGAAAAAATTGGGAATATAAAATGCCCTTCATTAATATTATTAGAATTTGGTTTTTCAAATTATAAAAGGCCTATAGAGGCACAATATAAAAACTTAGAAACTGCGAGTTTTCAATATTCAAACAAAGGGTTACACTTTATTATGTATGATGATAAAGAATGGTACTTAGCACAACTAAATAACTTTATAAAATCATAATAATGGAGTTTGAACAGTTATACAAATCCTATTGGCAGAAGGTTTTTCGCCTGTGCATGGGTTATGTAAATGATTATGACATAGCACAGGACATTGCGCAGGAAACATTTATAATCGTTTGGCAAAAACTCCACACATTTAGAAATGAAGCCAGTATTGGAACTTGGATTTTCCGTATTGCATCTAATAATTGCTTGAGACAAATTGATAAAGAAAAACGATTTCCCAAGTCAGAACTTCCAATACATATTACAGAAGAAAAGCACTATTCGCCAGAACCTCAGATTCAATTTTTGTACAAATGCATTGCCGAATTGCCAGAAATTGATCGTATCATTATTTCACTAGAACTGGAAGAAGTAAAACAAGCAGAAATTGCCAATATTGTTGGGCTATCAGAGGCTAATACAAGAGTAAAAATTCATAGGATAAAAGAAAAATTAACTCAAAAGTTTAAAGAAAATGGACAATAATATAGACTTTAAAGATTTGTGGAGACAACAGGCTGTAAGTCCGCCAAATATAGAAGAATTGCTTTCTAAACTGAAACATTTCAAGAGAGTGAGTCTGCGAAAATTAGTTATAACAAATGTGCTGCTTATCGCAACAAGTGTATTTATTATTTTTATCTGGTATCATTATCAGCCTGAATTTATTTCAACCAAAATCGGAATCATTTTAGCCGTTTTTGCTATGATGCTTTATTTATTCGTCTACAATAAATTAGTTTCATTTTATAAAACTATTGATGGCACCCAAAGTAATAGTGAATACCTGCAAAAATTAATTTCGATTAAAACAAAACAGCATTTTTTGCAATCTACCATGTTGAGTTTGTATTTTATACTGCTTGGATCCGGGTTATGTTTGTATATGTATGAATACACATCCCGTATGACAATATTTTGGGGAATTTTCACTTATGTAGTAATGTTGGGGTGGATTGGGTTTACTTGGTTTTATTTAAGACCAAAAGAAATCAAAAAAGAGCAGGCTAGAGTCAACGGTTTGATCGTTAAATTTGAAGCTGTGAATAAGCAGTTGAGTGTTAATGAATAATGTTGTTGCTATTTTCTTGTGCCATTTTGACATTGTAAAAAAATGGTTCAAAATTTGATGTTTTATTTTAAACAATACAATTAAAAAACAAAAATATGGGAATGGGTTATTTGATTCTTGCCGGAGCAATCATGCTTTTCAGCTGGTTAGTTAGTTCAAGACTAAAAAGCAAATTTGAACATTATTCTAAATTGCAATTGCAAAACGGAATGTCCGGTGCTGAAATCGCCGAGAAAATGCTTGCCGATAACGGGATTCGTGATGTACGAGTAATCTCTACACCGGGACGTTTGACGGATCATTATAATCCATCTGACAAAACTGTGAATTTAAGCGAGGCCGTTTACAACCAAAGAAATGCGGCAGCGGCAGCTGTTGCGGCTCACGAATGTGGACATGCGGTGCAACACGCTGTAGGGTATCAGTGGCTGACAATGCGATCTAAATTAGTGCCGGTGGTAAATGTAGCCTCTACGTATATGCAGTGGATCTTGCTAGGAGGAATCTTGATGATGAAGACTTTTCCGCAATTACTACTGGTGGGAATTATCATTTTTGCAGCAACTACTTTATTCTCTATAGTTACTTTGCCGGTCGAATATGATGCGAGTAATCGGGCGTTGGCTTGGTTAGAAAACAAAAGAATGCTGACACAGCAAGAACAAGCGGGAGCCAAAGATTCGCTTAAATGGGCTGCTAGAACGTATGTTGTGGCTGCTTTAGGATCCATCGCGACACTCTTGTATTATGTTTCGATTTATATGGGCGGAAGAAGGAATTAGATGTTTGCTAAAAAAATACAAATCCGTCTTGTGTAAGAACAAGACGGATTTTTTTGCCTCTATTTCATCTCGACGGAGAAGAAATCTCATCAAGTTATTCGGAGTGTATGATTTATCCTACGCAGAAATAACAAAGTTCATGGAGTCACAAAGGGATAAAAGTGGTGCTACAATTGAATTTGTCTTTCAATTTGTTGGTCCAGAGAAATAAAAGTTTCTGTTCTGGAAACGCCTTCTATCGCTTGGATTTTGGTATTGAGTAATTGCATTAAATGTTCGTTATCTCGACAAATTATTTTAATAAGAATAGACCAGTTTCCTGTCGTATAATGGCATTCTAGTACTTCAGGAATTTTTTTTAGATCACGTACCGCCTCTGGATTTCTAGCCGCTTTGTCCAGATAAATTCCAACAAAAGCCATCGTGTTATAGCCCAAAATTTTATTGTTTACCGTAAATTTTGATCCCGAAATAACGCCGGATTGTTCCAGTTTTCGCAAACGTTGATGAATCGCAGCTCCGGAAATTCCAATTTTATTGGCGATTTGAAGAATTGGCTTTCGGGCATCTTCCATCAAGTCGCGCAAGATTTCTTTATCGATACCGTCAATTTCTACTACTAGTGAATTGATTTTCATAGGTTGTTGTTTTAAACTAAACTATTAAATTTAGTTTGAATTGAAAATCAAATTTAAAAAAAAAACGATTAAATTTAGTATTTGTTGAGTTTTATGTGATATTGAGCGCAGTCTGGATGCTAAAATGATTTTCGATTGTGCTCGAACTGACAGTAGTACTAATTTATATGTATCAGTAATACACGATAAAGAACCACAACGGAATTTTAGATTTTGTATTATCAAAAAAGCCATTCGGATTGCGAATGGCTTTTTTGATTTTATTTCGAAAAGTAATTTTTTATTTTCCT
Source organism: Flavobacterium bomense (assembly GCF_003970355.1). Taxonomy (NCBI): domain Bacteria; kingdom Pseudomonadati; phylum Bacteroidota; class Flavobacteriia; order Flavobacteriales; family Flavobacteriaceae; genus Flavobacterium; species Flavobacterium bomense. Next base: position 545,328 of record NZ_RYDJ01000001.1, read on the forward strand.
TTGTTGGCTTCCATAACATATTTCTCTAAAGCCATTGTCATCGAGGGAGTTTCCGGGGTTGGCGCAAGAATATCGATTCTTAAGCCATGATCCAAAGCTTCTTTTTGGGTGGTACTGCCAAAAACAGCAATTCGAGTATTGTTTTGTTCAAATTCCGGAAAATTCATGAACAATGATTTTATTCCGGTTGGACTAAAGAAGGCCAAAACATCATAATATACATCGGCTAAATCAGACAAATCGCTCATCACTGTTTTGTAAAAAATAGCGGGAGTCCAGTCTACTTTTAAGGCGTCCAGCGTTATTGGAGCATCCGCATTGAGTTGATCTGAAGCAGGTAATAAGAATTTTTCGTCTTTGTATTTTTTAATCAGTGGGGATAAATCGGCAAAGTCTTTTGGTCCAACGTAAATTTTCCGTTTTCGATATACCACATATTTTTGCAGGTAAAAAGCGACTGCTTCTGATTGGCAGAAATATTTTAATCCCTCGGGTACTTTAAATCGCATTTCTTCGGCCACTCTGAAAAAGTGGTCTACTGCATTTCTACTGGTTAAAATAATTGCGGTGTAATGATTAAGATCAATTTTTTGAAGGCGGATCTCTTTTGCATTAACTCCTTCTACATGAATAAAAGGCCTGAAATCAATTTTTACTTTATGCTTTTGTTGAAGTTCAAAGTATGGGGAATTTTCCACTTTAGGCTCTGGTTGTGATACCAAAATTGTTTTCACTTTCATATTTTAACGTTTTCTAAGCACTCCCTTTTGTGAACCAATAATACATGAAATAATAGGGAGCTATTTCGAGAGCGCAAAGATATAAAATAAAATAAAACAACTTACCGATTATTAAATTTTGATAATTTTTTATTGAAATAAAATAAGTTATAACATTGATTGTCAATATAATGCCTATAATTAATAATGGAATATTTATTGAGATTGTGTCGTTATAAAACAAAATAATATTGAATGGCAGTATGATTAATCCAATATAGGTCCTGTAAGTTACCTTTTGAAGGTTGAACTGCTCCATAAATTCTTCAATATTGAATGAGGTTGCAATTATTTTTTCGATTAAATACTTTGCTAAAACGAAGAAGATCAAGAACGTAAATATTTGAATATAAAGCAACCAGTCCGTTTTTGAAACAGGGCCAAAATAGCTCAATGCAATTTGGATGAAGAACGCAAGGGAGATGATTTGAACCAAAAATAAAGCAACAGTGAATCCGCTTTTGAGATGACTGCTGTCACGGTATACTTTGGTGTATTTATTGGAGAAAATAAGGTTCGCAAAATCACCAAAACGATTTTCGAAAATGGATCTAGTAATAGCAATAATAGCAAATGACAGCACAAAAAGTACGGTCGCCCAGTCTTTGTTCTCTGTTATTCTTGGATGAAGTATGGTTTCTATCATAACAGTGCAAAATTACTAATTTTTATGCCATTCTTTTTATTATAATTTTATTAAGGATCAAGTGGCATAAAAAGTTTACTTTTGCGGTGAAATTAGCCTAAATATGAATGATTGTATTGTTATAATTCCTACCTATAACGAAATTGAAAATATAGAAAGCATTATCCGATCGGTGCTTTCTCAACACAAACCCTTTCATGTGCTTATTATTGATGATAATTCACCAGATCACACTGCTGATAAGGTTGTTTTGCTTCAGAGAGAATTTGCAGGCAGGTTGTTTTTAGAGAAAAGAAAAAAGAAATCAGGTTTGGGAACGGCTTATGTACATGGATTCAGATGGGCATTGGAGCGCCGATATGAATATATTTTTGAAATGGATGCCGATTTTTCTCATAATCCCAATGATTTAGAAAAATTGTACAGTGCCTGTCATTTTGGGGATGCTGATTTAGCAATTGGATCTAGATATGTAACCGGTGTCAATGTGGTGAACTGGCCTTTAAGCCGGGTGCTAATGTCATATTTTGCCTCTGTTTATGTGCGCATGATTACCGGAATGAAAATTCATGATGCTACCGCTGGGTTTGTCTGTTACAAAAGAAAAGTTTTAGAAGAAATCCATTTAAATTCCATTAAATTCGTTGGGTATGCCTTTCAAATTGAAATGAAATATAGAACATATTGTAAGAATTTTCAAATCGTAGAGGTTCCAATTATTTTCACTGATAGAACCAAGGGGCAATCCAAAATGAGTAATTCAATAATTATTGAAGCCGTTTTTGGAGTTATTTCGCTTAGATTAAAAAGACTTTTCAATACATTATAAGAAAAAAATACGATGAACAGGGTTTTAATAAAGAATGCCAAAATAGTAAATGAAGGAGTCATTTTTGAAGGTGATTTGTTAATTGAGAATGACCTTATTGTTGAAATTGCAGAAAGCATCAGCGCTAAATCCTCTGAATGTAAAATCATTGATGCCGAGGGAAATTATTTAATTCCCGGAGCCATTGATGATCAGGTGCATTTTAGAGAACCAGGACTCACGCACAAAGGCGACATCGAATCCGAATCTAAGGCCGCAATTGCAGGGGGAATTACGTCCTTTATTGAACAGCCGAACACGGTTCCAAATGCGGTTACCCAAGAAATATTAGAACAAAAATACGAGTTGGCTGCCCAAAAATCGTATGCGAATTATTCGTTTATGATGGGTGCAACCAATGATAATTTAGAAGAGGTTCTAAAAACAAATCCAAAGAATGTTGCCGGAATCAAAATATTTTTAGGATCCTCAACGGGAAATATGCTGGTGGATAATGAAGCCACATTAGAAAAAATATTTTCCAGTACACCACTGCTTATCGCGGTACATTGCGAGGATGAAACGACTATCCAAAATAATTTAGCAAAATACAAAGCAGAGTATGGAGAAGATGTTCCCATTACCGCACATCACCTGATCCGCAGTGAGGAAGCGTGTTATATTTCGTCTTCCAAAGCGGTTGCGCTGGCAAAGAAAACAGGAGCGCGTTTGCATGTTTTTCACCTTTCAACTGCTAAAGAAATGGATTTGTTTACCAATAAAATTCCATTGGAAGACAAGAAAATCACAGCTGAGGTTTGTATCCATCATTTGTGGTTTACCAATGATGATTATGCAACCAAAGGCAATCTGATCAAGTGGAATCCCGCGGTAAAAACTGCGAATGACCGGAAAGTGCTTTGGGAAGCCTTGCTGGATGATAGAATCGATGTGATTGCCACAGATCATGCGCCACACACATTAAAAGAAAAAAAACAATCGTATTTGAATGCGCCTTCCGGTGGGCCTCTGGTTCAACACGCTGTTGTGGCTATGTTTGAAGCCTTTCATCAAGGTAAAATTAGCGTGGAGAAAATTGTGGAAAAAATGTGTCATAATCCGGCAAAGATTTTCAAAATAGAAAAACGTGGTTTCATTAAAGAAGGCTATTATGCGGATTTAGTGATCGTAAATTCAGGTTTGCCGTGGAGTGTTAAGAAAGAAAATATTATGGCTAAATGTGGGTGGTCACCATTTGAAGGTTTTACTTTTAAGTCCAGAATTACCCATACTTTTGTAAATGGACAATTAGTATATAACGCATTTAAGGTAAAAGACATTCGTGTGGGCAAACGGTTGTTGTTTGAAAGATAAATTTTTGATAAATGAAAAAAATTATAGCATTTTTAGCGATCGGGACTCTCTTATTAGGTTGTAAAGAGGAAGTAGTCAAAAAACCGGAACGGCTTATTGATAAAGACGTTATGATAAATGTGATGTATGATTTGTCTGTTTTAGAAGCGATAAAATACCAAAATCCAGCCTCCCTGGACACGTTCAAAATAAATCCTACACAATATATTTATAAAAAATATAAAATTGACAGCCTGCAGTTTGCCAAAAGTAATATTTATTATGCGTCCGATTATGAGGGTTACAAAGTGATGTTTGAGCAAATGACCCAACGATTGGAGGATAACAAAAAACAAGTTGATTCTTTACTTACCATAGATAAAAAGAAAAAGAAATCCCTTCTTTTGAAAAAGAAAAAAACGCCTGTAATTGTTAAGGATACTTCGCGATTAAAACAGAATGAAGCGCCCTTTTAAAGCGCTGAAATGTCTTTTATGTAGTCGGTGATATTTGTAAAATCTGTTTTTAATCTGTTTTTAATCTTTTCATTGGAATACCTGTTTTTCGAGTAGGAAGCTTTTGCGGTAGCGTGCGATAATTTTCTCTTTTGTTGAAAAATAGTAGAAACGCACCAATCCAATCTCCAGAGAATTTCCATGAAAAAGGGTTTTGCATGAGTTTCAGGTCGTTTCACGCCCAATGCATCCGCCATAGTATTCAGGATGTCCCGGTAAACACTGTTTTCTGCAATCAAGGTAAAGCGTTCATTCTTGATTTCGCTTTGCATCAATTGATGTGCAATTCGGACCACATCAGTAACGGCAACAAATCCGGTTGAACCTAGCGTGTAAAATTGCAGTCCCTTTTTTACTTTCGTAAAAAGTTGTCCGCTTCCTTGCTCCCAATCCCGAAACTTCGGGACAGGCCCGAGAATGATGCCTGGATTTACAATTATCACATCTAAACCTTCTTGTTGTCCGCGCCAGATTTCCATTTCGGCACCATATTTAGAAATAGCATAATCAGTATGGTACTTTTCCGGATTCCATTCGGTTTCTTCGGTGATGAATTTTTCATGAGGCAGCAAATCACCCAAAGTGGCAATGGAACTTACAAAACACAGTTTTTTTATTTTATAAGCGATACAAAAATTCACAATATTTGCGGTGCCTTCAATGTTTGTTTTTCGCAAAGCATCTTCATCTTTTGGATCAAAGGAAATCAAAGCGGCACAATGGTAGACGGAATTAATATTCTGGAAGGCGATTTCTAACGAAGGGATTTCGGTAATATCTGCGGGAATCCATTCGATTTGCTCGAATAACGATTCCTTTTTGTAGATGGCAAATAGGGATTTCGTTTTCTCCATCGAGGCGGCACTTCGATAAATAGCACGTACTTTTTTACCATTATCAATTAAATGAAGCAATAAATGCGTGCCTACTAAACCCGTTCCTCCTGTGACTAAAATCATGCTACGAAAATACGAATAATTTTTTTCGAATAACCTATTAAACAAATAACCGAATCCACAATAAATTTTATCTTTGTGGAAATTGATTAAAAAGATGAAGAATTTTATTGAAGAAGTAACTTGGAGAGGAATGCTCCACGATGTTATGCCCGGCACAGAAGAACATTTGATGGAACAAATGCGTGTGGCGTATGTGGGAATTGACCCAACTGCCGATTCATTGCATATAGGACATTTGGTGGGTGTGATGTTGTTGAAACATTTTCAACTATCGGGACATAAACCATTAGCGTTAGTGGGTGGTGCAACAGGAATGATTGGTGATCCGTCCGGAAAATCAAATGAAAGAAATTTATTGGACGAAGCGACCTTGCGTCACAATCAAGAAGCGATAAAAGGACAATTGGCTCGTTTTCTGGATTTTACTTCCGATGCGCCAAATGCGGCGGAATTAGTGAATAATTACGATTGGATGAAGAATTTTTCTTTTCTCGATTTCATTCGGGATATTGGAAAGCACATTACGGTAAATTATATGATGTCCAAAGATTCTGTGAAGAAACGTTTGTCTTCTGAAGCTGCCGAAGGAATGTCATTTACTGAGTTTACGTACCAATTGGTTCAAGGGTATGACTTTTTGCATTTGTACAGAGAAAAGAATTGTACGTTGCAAATGGGTGGAAGTGACCAATGGGGAAATATCACCACGGGAACTGAATTAGTGCGTAGAATAGCGAGTGGAAAAGCGTATGCATTGACTTGTCCGTTGATTACAAAAGCGGATGGAACCAAGTTTGGAAAATCTGAAGGAGGAAATATTTGGTTGGATGCCGTTAGAACTTCTCCTTATAAATTTTACCAATATTGGTTGAACACTTCGGATGTTGATGCGGAGAAATACATTAAGATTTTTACTTTTTTATCCAAAGATGAAATTGAGGTTTTAACTGAAAAACATAAAGAAGCACCGCATTTACGTTTGTTACAAAAACGTTTGGCCGAAGAAACTACGGTATTGGTACATTCAGCAGAAGACTTAGAAAACGCCATAAAAGCATCGAATATTTTGTTCGGAAATTCCACTTCAGATGATTTGAAGCAATTGAACGAAGCTACTTTCTTAGATGTTTTTGATGGTGTTCCTCAAGCGGAAATCAATAGAAATGAGATTGAATCAGGAATCAATATTGTTGATGTTCTAAACGAAAAAACAGGATTTCTAAAATCGAATGGCGAAGCAAGACGCGCTTTGACAGCTAATTCTATTTCAGTAAATAAAGAAAAAGTAACCGAAGAATTCTCGCTTTCGAACAAAGATTTAATCAACAATCAATTTGTATTATTGCAAAGCGGTAAGAAAAATTATTTTGTGCTTCGGGTTAAATAATTGTATAACTTTACTTGAAATAACGAAAAGCTATGGAAACTCAATTTTTAACTGACGAAAAAGGAAATAGAACCGCAGTTGTATTGCCTATCAAGAAATATAATAAATTGATTGAAAAATTGGAAGATTTAGAAGATGTACGTCTTTATGATGAAGCCAAAAAAGAGGATGACGGTTATCGAATTTCTATAGACGAAGCTTTTAAAATTATTGAAGAAAAGCGCAAATTAGCGAAGTAATGGCTTATGCTATCGAATTTCGAAATAAAGTTTTGAAAGCTTTAATCAAAATTAATGAGCCTCACTATTCAGCAATCAAAAAGCAAATCTATGATTTAGCTGAAAATCCACGGCCGCAAGGGTATAGAAAATTGAAAGGAAGAAAAGGATATAGAATTCGTGTTGGAGATTACAGAATTATTTATGAAATTTTGCTCGTTAATTTGGTTAACCGATGAAATAAATTAACGATTAACCTTTTTACAAGACCATCAAATTACAACCTCGAATATCAGAATTATCAAAACGTCCCAATACTTCAAAAGAGTTGTTGGGATTTTTTTTGCCCAAATCCTGCGTAGCAATAAAGGAACAGGAATTGATGTTAGCTAAATCAATCACGTTGATTCCGCCTGTTTTTCCGTCTGGAATGTAAGTTAACGCATCTTCGGTATCGCGAACAAGGATTTGTATCCAAGAAGGGCATTCAAATACGCCGTTTCCTAAGGAATACGCTTGCGAAAGCAACTCGGTCATTCCATATTCAGAATGTATGGCTGAAACGCCAAATCCTTTACACAATTGTTCGTGTAGTTCTTCTCGAATCATTTCTTTACGTTTTCCTTTCATGCCGCCTGTTTCCATGATAATGGTGTGCTGCAGTTGAAACGAATGTTTTTTTTCTGAAAGTTCAGTTGTTTGCCCAAGGTCATCACGAACCTTCTTTTTTTTATCTAAAAAAGAACTTTTTTCGTTGAAGGTTTCAATTAAGTCCAATAAAGCAAAAGTAACCCCAATCAGGATTACATTTTGACCCGCTAGATCTAAAGCGATAAGCTTGGCAATCAGTTCGTCGTGATTGTGCAGGTAAAAACCACTCTCAGGATGATTGGAAAGTTCAATTAAATCCTTGACCATGTAAATTAAGGAAGATCCTTCCCGTTCCAGATAGGAAGGAAGCAAGGCCAAAACAACATAATCTTCAATATTGCCATAAAATTCGGAAAACCCTTTGCGGTAACTTTCTTCATACAGAGTGACGTCCGTAACTAAATGTTTGCTAGTTATGGGAATTACTTTTTTATCCAAATTTCCCCCTTTATGGGCTACGGGGCTTGTGGTTCCGCTGCTGGTAAAAGTTTCCTGAATGGGATTGGTATTCGAAACCACTTCATGACTCTTAAAAAACTGAATCGGTAAAAATGGAATTTGTTGTAGCGATTTTACTTTGTGAGGATCTGTTTTTAAAAAATCGCAAAATTCCTGATAGACCAAGTTGTTTTCGTATTGGAAACGAAACACTTTCAAAGCAATTTTCTCAAACTGTTTTTGACTGGAAATGGTAAATATATCGGAAGATGTGATCAATATTTTTTTTGCAAAAGTAATCAAAAATTTTAAGGCAAACCAATAACGGAATGGTATAAACTTGAATCTGGGAGTTGATTTGGTTTAAGCATTATACAAAAAAGCCCCAACAGGATTGGAGCTTTTCTGATGTATTTTTGAAATTATCGGATGATTAATTTTCTGGTCGCTGATGCTTCTTTTTCATTGATCTTGATGATGTAAACACCAGAGGTTAGATTAGAGACATTTAGTTCTTTTGAGCTCAATATGGTTTGAAGTACTTTTTTTCCTAAAACATCAAAGATGATAATTTCTTTATCAAAATCGTTTTTTGTAGAAATGTACACTCTACCATTACTCACAGGGTTCGGGTACAAGCTTAATCCTTCAATTGAGACGTTTTCTTGTGTCTTTGGTTGTTGCTTAGTTTCCTGAGCACTAATGCCAAGGGAAAATAAAAAAACCAATAAAGTAATAGTATAAAAGTAGTTTTTTGCCATCAGATTAATTTGAATAGTAAATATACAAAATATATTTCAAAAAGCATACCAAAAAAAAACATCCTGAATTTTCAGGATGTTTGATATAAATCGATTGGATTGTTAATTACAAATTCCCTAACAAATTAACGCCATCAACAATTGCCCATGTTCCAGGAGTTAATGCCGCTCCAGTTGCTGAAGTGCTTGTTGTGTAGTTTGCAGATGGGAAAGCTACAGTAAATGTACTTGCACCAGCTCCAGATAATGGAGTATTATCAGAAATTTTAACATTCAACATTTTTATTTTACCTGAAAGAACTTGATTTGTGTTCGTATTAGCATCTTGAATTCTAACGGCAACGGCATTTGTTGTTGTAGTTCCGGAAGTTACAGAATTAGTATATCCTGAAATTACGACATTAGAATATTCTCCGTTTCCTTCTTTTTTAAATTGGATTGCATCTATTTCTGTAGGATTGCCAGACTCAGTTACAGTTCCAGCGGCTCTTCTTAAAGTGATGTTTGATACTTTAGGACCAAATGAATTATTTACACTTTTCGATTCGATTTCCATTCCGAAATTTCCAGCTCCAGTTTGATAAGCATACCAGTTAGTATTTGCTTGACCTTGCCATCCATCTTGCCAGTCAAAAGAATCATCTGTATTACCGTATGAAATTAGATTTTTAGCACTTACTGTTCCTCCATAAAATTCAAAACCATCATCGGCTCCTTTATAAGCTACAAGATTTTCTAAAACTGTTCCGGAACCTACTGAATAAAATGAAAATCCATTCATCTCAGAATTTCCATCAAGAATCTTTTTACCAGCGTATTCTACTCGTACATATTTTAATGAACCACCATTATGTGATGCATTTGTACCTCCGTAAACAATATTTGTACCATCCTCAGAAGTTGCTGTTGTAATCGGAGTTCCGTCACTTGTTTTTCCTGATACAATTGGAGCATCACCAAACATGATAATACCACCCCAAGAACCTGCAGTTTTTGATTTTTCAGTAAAGACAACAGGCTCTGCAGCTGTACCTGAAATATTTAATTTCCCTCCATTTTCTACTAATAGAACATCAGAACCATCCGTAACGTCAGCAGTAATTACTGAGCCCGCTTCAAAAGTTAGTGTTGCACCACTTTTAATTCTTACGGCTCCAATCAATTTGTAAGTACCTTTAGTGTAGGTTTTTGATGTTGTAACGTCACCTGTGATATCGCCTGTTGCAGTTGGTGTAGTTGTTACTGTTTCATTATCACTTGATGTGCAACTTGTAAAAACCAAGGTAAGTAATGCAAGACTAAATACTAATTTTTTCATTTTTAATAATTTAAAATTATAAGTTTTTTTGTTTATTATTTTAATCAAAATTACTCTAGAGTTTTTGTAATTTAGTTATGTAATTGTTACTAAAGTATTATATAACAATCAATTTGATGTAAAGTTTACGTTACTATAAAAACCAAAAAAAGAGCCGTTACAGCTCTTTTTTTGGTTTTTAAAACGTATACCCTATAGTAAAGGAGAACCCAACACCCTTTTTGAATTCTCTTAAAACTAGAGAGTCTTCAGTAATGTTCAAAGTGCTTTTCCTTCCTAACTCTTTTTTATAGCTTGGATTTAGTATATTGTCTATTCCAAATTTAAGTTCAATACTTTTAGAAATAGAATTTGTCCAGACAAAATCTAATTTACTAAAAGATTTCTCGTAGATATGATCAATTCCTGAAGAACCTACAGCAAAGATTCTATCTCCATAAACGTTATACACTAAGGTCATAGAGTTTTTCCAATCTTTGTTAAGAATGAAATCATACTTTAAATCAGAATTAATTAACCAGCTTGAAGCACCTTGTAATTTACGGTTGGTACTGTTTTCTAATTCATTTCCTTGTTTTTTAAGATCAATTTTAACATCAGTACTCATTAATGATGTGTTGAAACCTAGAGAGAAATTAGAAAGCGATTCGTTTATTCTGCTCAATTGGATTAGCATTTCTATTTCGGCACCATAAATAACGGCTTGCTGCGAGTTTTTAAAAGTAGTAATCTGACCACCACTATTCGCAGTAGGTTTGAATACTCTTTCAATTGGATTATTAATCATTTTTCCAAATACTCCTATTGCAAACATTTCTTTATTATTAGGAAATAATTCGTATTTAAAATCTACGTTGTAGTTTTCGCTATCCTTCAAATCTTTATTTCCACTTTCAGAGGTTCCGTCAGCATTAATGTAATTTATTGGCAACAACTCCACAGCTACAGGTCTAGTGATTGTTTTTGCTAATGAAAGTCTAAGGTTGCTGTTTTCATTCAAAATACGTTTTGCATTTACTGATGGTAAGATATCAAGTTTGTCATCAGTTTTTTTGCGATAAGCGCTTCCAAAAGGATCGCCTTGCTCTCTATATTTTATTTCACGAGTAGAGCTTTCTGCTCTAATTCCAGCATTTAAATCCCATTTTTCTCCAATATTCATGAACAAATTGAAGTATCCCGCATTAACGAACTGATTTAATTTGACTTTATAATCACCATTGGATTCCTCTTTAACATATACAATTCCATTGTTTATGTCTTGATTAATATTCTCACTAACAGTGTTGACATTTGCAGTGTAAGGTTGTGTATTAGTTCTGCTTTTCCCTGAAAAGAAGCGATAAGTAGACTGCATGTCATTTAGGGAGCTATTATATCCTATTGATAATTTATTGGATTCTTCTTCATTTCCAAATTTTAAATTATATTCTAAGAGAGACGAATAATAAAAGTTTCCTTTTACGTCTAGATATTGACGGTTTAAATTATTACCACCGTATATCATGTCAATTTGATTGTCATTTATTCGTCCTGTAATGAATTTTCGGTCGGGCTGTTGGAATGAAGTCTTTACATAAGAACCTCCAGCTTTAAGGGAATGTTTGCCATCTTCAGTTAACTTATAGTCTCCAAATAATTGTGTATTCCAATACTTAGATTCCTCATATTGGTTCATTCGTATTAGATTATCAGTAATATTGGCAGCACTATTAACATATCCTATTTGATCTTGAATTTTACTGTCAGTCGCTTTAATTAAAAAAGTATTGAAGTTTAAGTTGAATCGGTTTGTTTTGTATTTCATTCCAGCTAATCCAGAAAAAGTAGTCTGATAACTATATTGCTTGTTGTATAAATTATTATCGTAATTACTCTGTCCAAGGTTGAAGGTTCTGTCTACACCTTCTCTGTAAGAGTATTTATTATCAAAATTGAAAGACATAATGTAACTTATATTACTTTCGTTTTTAAGATTGAATTTTTGAGCATGTAAAAATCCAATGCTTGAATTCAAGGGGCTTTTAGTATTGTTAACGTCCCATGATTTTTTACCAAAACCATTTTCATATTCTGAAGGAGAAAGTTCTGCACCGTTAGGAACAGAACCAAAAGCACTAGGAAGTGCTCTGTCATTCCCAAGCATTCCTAAAGACCCTTTAGTAGAATTTGCATCATTGGACAGCAAAAATGCTTCAAGATTGTTGTTTGTGGTATAACCAAAACCAATATTCAATTTTGTGATATTTTTCGGCTGAGGTGTTTCAATATTGACAGTCGCTCCAGCAAAATCTCCTGAAATATTAGGATTGAATGTTTTGTATACATTTAAAACTCCTACAACGTCAGTAGGAAATAAATCCAAAGGAATAATTTTTTTGAAAGGACTATTAGAAGGGGATTGTAGATCGTTTATCAACAAGTTATTATAACGGTCTTCTAAACCTCTAATAAATAAACCTCTTCCGTCTACTTTTGTAATTCCGGTAATTTTCGTTAATCCTTCCTCAACATCGCTTACCCCTTTACGAGCCATTTCTTGTGAACCGATACTTTGTTTTATCACGACCGCTTGTTTTTGATCTAATAAAAGAGCGGTTTCCTTTTCTCTATTTACAGTAGATCGCACCACTACATCTTCTAGTTTGTAGCTTCCGGAACCTAAAGTTTTGTTTAATGTTACAGTTTGATTAGCAACTACTGTTACAGGAACTTCTACAGATTCATATCCTACAAAACTAAACTGTAAAGTATATTTTCCGGGAAGTATTGTTATGGCATATTTACCATCAATATCAGTATTTGTTCCTATATTAGTTCCTTTAATGAGAACGTTAGCAAATGGTAATGATTGGTTGTTAGAATCCTTATCTGTCAAGATACCTGCTATAGTTCCTTTGTTCTGTGAAAAAGAAACAGCGGTTATAAATAACGTTAAAAATAATAATTTGAATTTCATCTGGTTTAAATTTTTTGCAAAGTAACAGCCGAAATGTAAAATGTAAGTTATTGGTTTGTTATGATTATGTTTTATTTTACATCATAAAGAGGCTTCAATATTAAATTACCGTTAACAGCTTTTCAATAGCTCATTTATGATTACATTTACAATTCAAAATAATTTTTGGTGCTTTATGAAGAAAAAAAATACTAAAATTCTACTAGTAGACGATGAACCGGATATCTTAGAAATTGTAGGGTATAATCTCTCTCAAGAGGGATATCAAATCAGTACTGCCACAAACGGGAAAGAGGCTATAGCAATCGCTAAAAAAGAATTGCCGGACCTAATTATAATGGATGTAATGATGCCGGAAATGGATGGCATGGAAGCTTGCGAGAACATCAGAAAAATACCGGAACTCAGTAATGTAATCATAACTTTTTTAACCGCCAGAAGCGAAGATTACTCTCAAGTTGCGGGCTTTGATGCCGGAGCTGATGATTACATCACTAAACCAATAAAGCCTAAATTATTAGTCAGTAAAGTAAAAGCCTTACTGCGCCGATTAAAAGAAAAAGAACAAAATAGCGAAACTCTTAATGTTGGTGGAATCGAAATCAATCGGGAGGAATACAAAATTGTAAAAGATAATATCGAAATTGCCTTACCCAGAAAAGAATTTGAATTGTTTTATTTATTGGCTTCAAAACCGGGAAAAGTTTTCAAAAGAGATGAAATTCTGGATAAAGTGTGGGGCAATGAAGTAGTTGTTGGTGGTAGAACCATAGATGTTCACATCAGAAAATTACGTGAAAAAATTGGCGAAGAGTTGTTCAAAACAATAAAAGGAGTGGGATATAAGTTTGAAGTATAAATGACAATAAATTTTAAAAAAACATATCGTTTTGCCGTAAAGTCGGCCCTGTATATTACCCTTTTTTCTACTGCATTGGTAAGTTTACTGATTTACCTTTTTTTTACTTTTTCCTACCAGTTTAGCCTGATTTTTGCCATTTCGATTGCTACTTTTTCATTTATAGTGATTCAATATCGGGTGGAGCGTTTTATTTATAAAAAGGTAAAAAAAATATACGATGACGTTTCTTTATTAGAATCTAGCACCTTCAGAAACCAGCCCATAACCACTGACATGGCGACTCTTACAAGGGAAGTCAAGAAGTTTGCTACTGACAAAAAGCTGGAAATTGAAACCTTAAAAGTTCGGGAGGAATACCGGAGAGAATTTCTGGGAAATGTCTCTCACGAACTAAAAACACCTCTTTTTATGGTTCAGGGCTATCTGTCAACCTTACTTGACGGAGCCATGAATGACAAAACAATCCGAAAAAAATACCTGGAACGCGCCGAAAAAGGAGTCGAAAGACTGATCTACATTGTGCAGGATCTGGACATGATTACCAAACTCGAAATAGGGGATTTGCATCTGGAAATTGTCGAGTTTGACATCGTTAAACTCGTTCAGAATGTATTTGATTTGCTCGAAATGAAAGCATCTAAAAAAGATATTTTGTTGATGTTTGACATGAAATACAACAAACCCGTTATGGTCATTGGAGATCAGGAAAAAATACAACAAGTGGTGATGAACCTTATTGTAAACTCAATCAAATACGGAAAATTAAAGGGTTCTACCGAAGTAAGTATTGAGGATTTGACAGCAGAAAAAGTCATCGTTCGTGTCACCGATAACGGAGAAGGAATTGAGAAAAAAAATATCCCAAGACTTTTTGAACGTTTTTATAGAGTAGATAAAAGCGGAGCAAGAACAGAGGGAGGCTCTGGGCTGGGATTGTCCATAGTAAAACATATTATCGAAGCACATGACGAGAAAATTTATGTAGACAGCACGTATCATGTTGGATCTGAGTTTTCATTTACCCTGGAAAAATCCAAGTCAGGGGAATAAGTACGGCCATCTAAATTCCTTCAGGTCAAATAGAATTAATAATATCCTTTACCTAATAAGCACAATTATTTTAGGATCATTCACTTGTGTTATTGATGTTATTAAGTTGATGTCAAAATAATAATTTAGTAACGACAGTCTTACTTTTGAGGGTCATATTTGCAAAAGACACCGGAAGTTTGTTGTGGTATATTTATGATGACATCCAAGTGTAACCGTACCATCACGACGCTTTTTTGAACTATAAAGCAACACTCAGGCATAAATCATCATGAGGTTGTCGTACAATGAGACAGTTGTTTTGAAGGCCAACTAATTCCATCAGAGCAAACAAAATTTCACCTTTCACTTTAATACAGATATGGAACAAATATATATAGTAATGCTTGTGGTTTTAGGTATTTTGGCAATAATTGATCTAGTTGTCGGGGTTAGTAATGACGCAGTAAATTTCTTAAATTCGGCAATTGGTTCTAAAGCAGTGTCGTTTCGTACTATTATGATTGTGGCCAGTCTAGGTATTTTAGTAGGAGCGCTATTTTCCAGTGGTATGATGGAAATTGCCCGAAGTGGTATTTTTGTTCCCGGCATGTTTAGTTTTAATGATGTTATGATTATTTTCCTGGCCGTAATGATCTCAGATATTATATTATTAGATGTTTTTAACTCAATAGGATTACCAACTTCGACAACAGTATCCATTATTTTTGAACTTTTAGGGGCAGCGCTCTGTTTGGCAGTCTATAAAATTTATGTTTTGGATGATAGTTTTGATACTTTAAGTGATTATATCAACACTGAAAAAGCATCACAAATTGTTTTTAGTATCCTACTGTCTGTCATTCTTTCTTTCACTCTTGGAAGTTTTGTGCAATATGTTTCTCGACTAATTTTTACTTTTCAATATGAAAAAAGAGTCAAATATATAGGTGCAGTTTTTGGAGGATTAGCCATTACTGCGATTACTTTTTTTATCCTGATTAAAGGATTGAAAGGAGTTTCTTTTATCGATCAAGCTACTCATGTCTGGATAAAAAGCAATCAATTACTGATAATAGGAGTAAATTTTGTTTTTTTCACACTGCTTTCTCAAGTGTTGATGACTTTCTTCAAAATAAATATTCTCCGAGTAATCATCATAGTAGGGACTTTTGCTTTGGCTTTAGCTTTTGCCGGGAATGATTTGGTTAACTTTATCGGCGTTCCTATTGCGGCCTATAACTCCTATGAAATTTTCAATGGTTCAGGAATTTCTGGAGATCAATTTATGATGGGAGCGTTGGCTAATGATAATATTGTGGCGCCATTTTATTTTTTAGTTTTTGCAGGAGTGGTTATGGTTATAACACTTTGGACTTCAAAAAAAGCCAAAACTGTCATCGAGACCGGCCTTAATTTATCCAGACAGGGTGATGGCGTAGAGCGTTTTTCACCCAATATGTTATCCAGATATATTGTGCGATTTGGCGTTTATATCGGACTGGGAATTAATTATTTTTTACCAAAATCAATCCAAATAAAAATTGATAAGCAATTTGAGAAACAGGAAGTCAAAGGAAAAAAAAGAAAGGACGAACCTGCTTTTGATATGGTTCGTGCTGCTGTAAATTTAATGGTAGCCAGCATTTTGATATCGATAGGGACTTCTTTAAAGTTGCCACTTTCTACAACTTATGTTACTTTTATGGTGGCCATGGGAACTTCATTTGCAGATCGAGCTTGGGACCGCGAAAGCGCAGTGTATCGTATTGCAGGGGTTTTTAATGTGATTGGGGGATGGTTTGTAACAGCAATTGTTGCATTTGTTTCGGCCTTTATCTTTGCGTATTTCCTCAAAGTAGGTCAAGTATATGCTTTCATCGGATTGCTGGTTGGATTAGGAATTCTTTTGTATCGAAGTTCAAGAAAGCATACTAAAACCATTAAAGCCCAGCAAGAATTATTGCTCTTGAAAAGAGAAGATATTGTTACCATAAATGAAGTTATTAGGGAGTGTACCATTCAGATTTCCAGAGTGATAAGCGGTTCAAACACGATTTATAGAGAGGTTATCGAAAATCTTAGCCTTCAGGATTTAGGGAAGTTAAAGGAGAATAAAAAAGACCTCAAAAAACTCGAAAAAGAAGTCGATGAATTAAAGAGTAATGTATACTATTTTATAAAGAATCTGGATGAAACCTCGGCAGAGGGCAGTATGTTTTATGTCATGATTTTGGGTTATCTTCAAGACATGATTCAGTCCCTTGGATTCATCTCACAAAACAGCTATGCACATATCAATAACAATCACAAACAATTGAAATTCAATCAAATTAGGGATTTGAAAAGCTTAGACAATAAGCTTAAAAAATTATTTGAAGATATTATTGTTATTTTTCAAGAAGGTTCGTTTGACAAAATTGATGTTCTTTTAGAAACCAAAATGGAGATTTACGATCAAGTATCTAAATTAATTAAAAAACAAATTGAAAGAATTAGAACGGTAGAAACCAGTCCTAAAAACAGCAAGTTGTATTTCGCGTTACTTTTAGAAACTAATGATTTGATAAAAGCAACGATGCACTTACTCGAATTATTCAAAGAATTCAATAGCCATGCTAATTTAAAAGGTACAAATCTGTAATTCAGTAGTGCTTCTTTTTTTGATAACCATTCAAAACTAATCTTAAGAAACCCATTTGAGGGAATGGGTTTTTAGGGGTTAAGGGTACTTATTTTTGTGTTTTGGAAAATATCAAAAAGCGATTTCCAGTCAATATTGCAATGCAAGGTTTGTAAACCACGGTAGGACGCTACTTCACTAAGATTTTCAATTTTGAAATCATCCTGATTTGAATAGGGAACTAACCCTTCTTTTTTTAGCTTTCTGGCTAAATATTCCTGTTCGTATTGGCCTGGAGTTGGAATAAAAAAAGCCTTTTTACGGAGTTGGGCTAGATCCATAATTGTGGTGTATCCGGAACGGCACAGCACCATTTCACTTTCGTTAAAAGCCTGCTCTAACTGGAAAGAATTCATGTAATTATAATAGGTAACAGGATTGATTTGAGTTACTATTTGTTCGGTTTCAATCTTTCCTTCAATAAATATGACATTCCCGCGGTATCGTGCGATTTCTTTTTTCAGGGAATCCTCCAGCAAGCCGCGCTGAGGTTCTGGTCCGGAAAGAATAATCATTAAATCATATTTTTTTGGGACTAATTTTTTTTGCAATCGACTCAAAGGACCAATGTATCTAATTTTAAGATTTGGATCGTCAACATGTCCCATTTTTCCGGTTAGATTAATTGATCCAGCAAGATCTGGAACCCAGCATTCTGTGTATTTTTTTATAATATGTTGGTGGATCTTACTGGTAATCCAAGTGGTATTGCCAGTCATTACATTCAATTGATGGGTAATAAATACCGAAGGAATTTTTTTGCTGAACACACCCAGTCGGTTGTCGGATATAATCCCGTCAATCCTATATTTTGAGATCCATTTTTTAATTATTTTTTTTTCTTCCCAAATTGCTTCAAGCATTTTTGGGCTATTTTTTAATAATTTCCATTTAAAGTGAGCTCCATTTTTTGCATATTCTATCTGGTAGGATGGCAGTTCCAGCGTTTGTACAGTAGGGAATTCCTTTTTTAGCAAAGCCAATGCAATTCCATCAGAAGCAATTATAGGAATGTAGTTGTTTTCTAATAAGGCCTTAATGATTGGAATACAACGTGTAGCATGGCCTAAGCCCCAGTTTAATGGCGCAATCAAAATAGTTTGTTGGTTTGCATTCAAATTCATGTGGCTCTGTAGTTTAGTGGTTTAAATTTGAAAGATAGACAATGAACGTGTATTTAATATTGCGAGGGCATTACCAAACTATTAAATTGTGGTATTAAAAATAGGCTCTCAATTGAATATTTCCAGTATGTATGGCCTGGGTTGTTTCACTTTTCCGACCCTGATAATTAAAATTAACATCTAAAAACTGGGTGATATTTTTTTGTAAAAGAAGCCTCCAAGTGATGTTTTGTCCGGTTTGTAGCCCTTCCAGCATTTGAAATCCAACCGAAGAGAATTCATTTCCTTCGAATTTATTTTGGTAAAAAGAGACTTCGCCGTTCATCGTGAATTTTTTTGTGCCTGCATACGAAAAGGCAGTTCCAAAACGGTTTTGCAGCAGCGTTTCTGAAACCCCAATTTGGTTTTTTTTATTCTGTAATTCATAAAAGAGGTCCCAGCTCGTGCTTTTAGAAAATAGATAACTGATTTTAGGAGCTAATTGATAACCGTTTATAGCATAGTTTTTCTCCGGGAAATTTTCTGATTCAATGGTTGTTTGTATCGTTTTGGCAAAAAAACCTAGCAGCCAGCTTTTCTGGTACAAATGATTGTACTGCAATTGATGCGAATTGTTGGTAGCCTCTTGAGAGCCTATAGACAACAAGTTTTTAGTTTTATTTTGCAGATATGAATACGTGGCGGAGTGGTTTTGTTTTCCTCTATTGTAAAACAAACTGTTCCTTAAACTCGAGTTTAATCCCAACACATTTTCAGTAGAACTGCTGAACGGATTTAATTCGAAATTATCACCCTCACTTCTAGTTTTTCGGTCGATTATAAAAGCGGTTTGATTGTAGAAATACGAAAGTATTTTCTTAAAACCTTTTTCGTTCTGCCATTGATTGGGATTCAGGGTCACGGATTGCGAGAATTTGTTTTGATGTGTTTTTATGTAAACCCTGTTGGGAAGAAAGATGCGGATGAATTTTGCCTGGTCAATAAACGTGGCGACTTCAAACTCCTGTAATTCCTGAATTCCATTGCCGTTATAGTCGTTCCAGGTGTAAATTCCCTGGCCCGCAGGAACTTCCAGATACGTGAATTCCTGTTGGGGAATGGTCCCGGAATTCGTTTCATAAACCGTTGTGCTTTGTATCAATTGATTGAAAAAACGATCCGTATAAATTATTCTGGAATTTAACGTAGGTTCTCTTTTTCTTGTTGCATCCACAAAATCCAAGATTCTGTAATTAGCATATAGGGATAAATCGCTTTTATTAGTTTGAATCAATTTTGATTTCAAAAGGAAAGTCTGAGACGAATTGACCCTTTGGATCAGTCCATTTTGTAAACTGTCATTGGATCTTCTTAGGTATCCCAATTCTACAAAAACTTTGGTGCTGTCTCCGCGACCGGTAAAAAATCCGTACTCTGTAAATTTTTGACTCAAAGCCGAAAATACATTTGAAATTTTATTTTTCTCCTGATTGTCCTCTAAGCGCAAGCGAGAGCCAATCCAGTTTTTGTCAAAATGAAAACGGATTTGGGATTGGTTTCTTAAAAATTCAGAGGATGAAATCGTTCCGTCACTTTTTAGGGAACTGCCTTGATTTTGAAAAGTCCAGTTTTTTATTTGAAACAAGCCATTTAAAACATGTCGATTTCCCGAAAAATTTCCCGAAAAATCCAGTTTTTCAAACTGATACATCAATAGTCCTTTGTTTGTTGAGTTGGGTTTAGGGTTTAAATCCAATTGCAGTCCGGAAATTAACAAACTTTGATTTCCTATAGCCGCAGTTCCTAAGTTCCAATCCCGGTCAAATTCGATGTTGTACAGCCGTTCTACAGCCCTAAAATTTCGCTGAATAAATTGATAATTCGCAAAAGCATCTACGTGCCATTTTTTTGAAAAAAGCCGTTGCTTGGCATTGATTTTTGCAGCCAGGCCCTGATTGTTTGCATCGTCAACGGGCGAAAATAAATTGCTGTCGTTATTGCTGAGACCAATTTCAAAATCGAGTACCGTTTTTTCAGTGGGATTGTATTTCCCTAAAAAGGTGGTCACTTGGATTTTTGTAGGAGCAATCAATTGTATGATGGGTTCATAACTTCCTTGCGAAACGCCGTTAATGGGAGCTATATACTCATAAACCCGGGTGATCGTGGCTGAATTTGTCAAAATATAATTTCCATTATTCAGTCCTACTAAAGTAAATCGAACATTGAATAATTCCTGCTGTGCTTCATTTGAGTACTCAAAAATTTCCACAGCATTGAGGATTGTTTTTCGGTACAGCGCCTTGTTTTCAGAATAGGAATCTGCAAATGCTGACGGGGCAACCATTAAATCCGGATTATCTCCCGCATTAACTAATATCTGGGCTTGTTCTTGGGATAAATTTTGTTGTAAAGGTTGGTTTTTCAGGTCGTTTTCCGAATATAAATAGCCTCCAAAACTCCAGTTTTTATTTTCGTGCGTGGCGCCTGCATAGGTTATAAATCGAGTGTAATTTCGATCTGAATATTGGTATTCTATGGCAATTCGCATTTCGGAGGTAATCGTGAAAAGCGGGGTAAACACGATTTCACCCGCATTATAATCAATCGTGTAATCATTGTTTTCGCCTCGTTTTAATAAAACACCATTTACATACACCCGCTCTGATCCTGAAATAACGAGTACATACAACTCTCCAT
Source organism: Flavobacterium bomense (assembly GCF_003970355.1). Classification (NCBI taxonomy): domain Bacteria; kingdom Pseudomonadati; phylum Bacteroidota; class Flavobacteriia; order Flavobacteriales; family Flavobacteriaceae; genus Flavobacterium; species Flavobacterium bomense. The sequence goes on from NZ_RYDJ01000001.1 coordinate 566,497, forward strand.
TTTGCCCTTTTAATTTATAGGGACCCTGATTGCCTTCTTGGCCCACGATATCGCTTTTTGCATATTGTCCTCGGACCAGCGCTGCTGAGGCAAATACATTTGTTTTGTTTTCTTCGGTTCCAAAGGTGAAGGTGGTGGCGAGTCCCTGCACTTTTTTATTGAAATTCAGGAATTGGGATTTCTTGTTCTCTAGAAAAATATCACCCGCTCGAATGTTCCAATCGGCACTGAATAATTCCATGAATACATTATCGAACTGGTCTAATTTTTGGGAATAACCGCCATCCTGCAGCGGAATGTTACTGTCTTGAATGGAGGCTCTTAAGTTTACTTTTTCAGAGATTTTTCCTGTGATTTGTAAGTCTAAATTGGAGTTCAAAACGGCATTTTGATTGTTTCCTATGGTAATGCCACGGGTAATACTTCCGGATGTATTCAAGCCGTCAAAAGGCACATTTTTATTTGGGTTTTTATTTTTGAGGGTATATAAATCACCTGATCCGGCTTCGTTGCTTACTACTTTGGCAGAATCATAAATGCGGTATTCTTTAGTAAGGATCTCCGGAAATTTCAAATAGTGTACGGTTATTGAATCGTTGTATTGGGCGCTGTTTTCTTTTAAAAACAAAGTCCCTTCACTGAAATTTACCGTATAAAAAAGGGTTTCGATGGGTTTGCCATTGGCGTCAAGCAATTTGAAAAAACTGGAATTAATGCTTTCTTTTTCAAGATGAATGGTGTCACGGGAAAAAGGGATTTTTTTGGTTTTGTACAACGAATTTATTTCCTGTGCGTGGAGCCCAGAAATACAGCTTATTACAGTCCAAAAAAGTAATTTTTTCAACATAAATACTATAACTCGAAAGTGTCAAAAGTAGTATTTATAATTTGATAATTACAAAAGGTTTCGATTTTAGCGTTTGGGTTTTAAAGTATTAAAAGAATGGAGATCAGAATTTGATTCTGATCTCCATTTATACTTTGGGTTGCGCATCTTTTTTAGGGTTACACTTCCTTTGTGATCACTTGTATGGTTTCCCGACTGACCTGTTTCAATAACACAACTTTGTTTTTTTCAACGGTTTCGGCTGCTGTTTCGTTAAAATGTCGGATGGTGTATAAGGTGACATTTTCATTAAACTCTACTTTAAACTTTTTAGACAAGATAGCATTCAGGGCTTTGAAATTGTCAAATTTATCTTCTACACATACGGAGAAACTAATTGCTGAATTCTGAATCAAGTTCACTTTTATTTTGAATTGATGGAATAATGCAAAAATTTCGCTGATGTTTTCTTCCATGATAAAAGAGAAATCGATAGAGGAAAGCGAAATCAAAAGCTGGTTTCTTTTGACGATGAAACACGGTAAATAAGGTTCTAAGTCGACTCCTTTAGAAACGCTCGTTCCTTTTAGTAACGGATTTATAAAGGATTTTACATACAACGGAATTTCCTTTTTTTGCAAAGGTTGTAGTGTTTTTGGGTGAATAACCGTTGCCCCATAAAAAGCCAGTTCTATGGCTTCACGGTACGAAATCTGATTCAATAAACTCGCATTTTCAAAATATCTTGGATCGGCATTCATTACTCCGGGAACATCTTTCCAGATGGTCACGCTTTCGGCATTTAAGCAATACGCAAAAATTGCAGCCGTATAATCAGATCCTTCTCGGCCTAAAGTGGTGGTAAAGTTATTTTCGTCAGAACCTAAGAATCCTTGTGTAATGTTTAGTGTTTTACGTTTTACGTTTTTGGCAATGTTCTTCTGTGTCAATTCCCAATCTACTTCCGCATCCCTGTATGTAGCATTGGTTTTTATGAAATTCCGAACATCCAGCCATTGTGTTTTTATGCCCATGAAATTCATGAAATGACTTAGGATTGTGGTCGAAATTAATTCGCCATAACTGACAATTTGATCGTAGACAAAATTATAATTGGGTGATTTATTGTGGGTCAGGAAATACTCTAAATCTGAAAATTGAGTGTTAACAGCTTTGAAGACTTCGTTTTTTTCGTCCTCAAATAAATCTATCAAAATTTGATTGTGGTACTTTTTTACTTCTTGAACAGATGAATTTAATTCAGCGGATTTATCGAAATAATTTTTTATGACAACCTCGAGCGCATTTGTGGTTTTTCCCATTGCAGAAACGACCAACAATACGTCTTCATAGCCCACTTTTTGTAAAACGTCATACACGTTTTTAATTCCTTCAGCATCTTTTACAGAAGCTCCTCCAAATTTGAATACTCTCATATTTTAAACAAAAATTGTTCTTTATTTTATTTCAATTTATTCTCTACAAAATTGGTGATTCCCAATTCGTCCATGTGAACAACATACCAATCACGGAGTACTTTGGCGCCTGATTTTTCATAAAATTCTATTGCTGGAGTATTCCAGTCCAATACATTCCATTCTACTCTTCGAACCTGATCTTTTTTACCCTGTTTTATAATTTCAGAATATAAAGCATATCCTAATCCGGTGCCACGCATTGTCTCTTTTACCACTAAATCTTCCAGGTGAATTGTTTTTCCTTTCCAAGTAGAAAATCGGTAGTAGTACAAGGCGATACCTACAATTTGTTTTGCCTGTTCGCTATTGCTCGGGTCCGCTTGAACCTCGGCAACAAAAACATGAAATAGTGGCACCGGGCCAAAACCATCTCGAATTAAATCGGCAACAGTTACAAGGACGGCATCGGGTTCTTTCTCGAATATTGCTAATTCTTGGATGAGCCCTAAAACAGCTTCCATATCTTCAGGATTTCCTTTTCTGATCGTCATGTGCGGGATGTATTTGTGTTTTTTAGTTGAATAAGAAATTTGCTTTTTCGATTGGCTATTGGATCAATCTCCAATACGGCTCATTTCATAATTTTTTATTTTAATGCTTCAATATCGCAATAAAATTAGATTTTTACGTATTAATTTTATGTTTTAATCAGCAAATATACAATACGGTTAAACTAAGCAACTATTTTTCAAATCAATTTCACAAAAAAAACGATATTTGTGACTTCAAAACAACTACAACGATTTCTTAATGGAAGAACGCAACAAAACACTTGGAGAATTTATCATTGAAAACCAGAATGCTTTTCAATATTCGTCCGGCGAATTATCTCGAATTATCAACTCCATCCGATTGGCTGCCAAGGTAGTCAATTATAAAGTAAACAAAGCTGGACTGGTTGATATTGTGGGTGCTGCCGGAGAGCAAAACATACAGGGGGAAGACCAGCAAAAACTAGATGTATATGCCAATGAAGTTTTTATTCAAACATTAATTAATCGCGAGATCGTATGCGGAATCGCTTCTGAAGAAAATGATGATTTCATTACTGTGGAAGGAAGTGACCACAGCCACAATAATAAATATGTAGTGTTGATGGATCCCCTTGACGGCTCGTCTAATATTGATGTTAATGTTTCTGTAGGGACAATATTTTCGGTTTACAGGAGAATTACCCCAATAGGAACTCCAGTTACGTTGGAAGATTTTTTACAGCCGGGGATCAATCAGGTTGCTGCAGGCTATGTGATTTACGGGACTTCGACTATGTTAGTTTATACAACTGGGCACGGTGTGAACGGATTTACGCTGAATCCTGCTATTGGTACTTTTTACTTGTCTCATCCTAAAATGAAATTCCCAACCGATGGCCATATTTATTCCATCAATGAAGGTAATTATGTCCATTTTCCGCAAGGAGTAAAGGATTATATCAAATATTGTCAGCTGGAAGAAGGAGACAGGCCTTATACTTCTCGATACATCGGAAGTTTAGTTTCTGACTTTCATCGCAATATGATTAAAGGAGGGATTTATTTATATCCAACAAGTTCAAAAGCATCCAAAGGGAAATTACGATTGTTGTATGAATGCAACCCATTAGCTTTTATCGCAGAACAGGCGGGAGGAAAAGCATCGGATGGATTTGATCGGGTGATGGAAATTGAACCAACGGAACTGCATCAGCGCGTTCCTTTTTTCTGTGGAAGCTACAATATGGTTGAAAAATCGGAAGAATTTATGCTTAAAGCAAAACTAAGCAAGTACTAAAAACAAAAAGCTTCCGTCTTGGCGGAAGCTTTTTTATAGGTATAATCTACGTATTGATATTTTGTATTTCAGTAATGAACGTATCCAAATCTACTTCTTTTTCTACAAGCAGAAGAGCATTTTCTACAATTTGACTTATATTTTCAGGGTCAAATCCTATTCCAATGCCAATTTTTCGTAACATCAGCTCTTGTTTGTCTCCTAAATGGTGGTCAACATGAACGATTCTGGCTAAATCATACAGTCGCTCTATCCTTTGTTCATATAAATAAGGAGGATTGATAGGGTATTTTAGCGGATCCTGTAAAATTTCTTCATATTCTGCAGGAGAAATTTCTAATCGAACGGCTAATTTATCTACAAATGCTTTTTCTTCTGGAGAAATCTTCTCGTCAGTTAGTGCTACGCGGACAATAGATGAAAAATGACCTCTATTTCTTTGTTTGAATTCGCTATCAAATAAATCTGAAAATGACATAGTTGTGGTTTTTGTATCGTACAAAGATATATCTATTTTAAAGTATTAATTTTTATTTTTTTTATATTTTTTCTTTCGACATACCTGCTTTTGATTTGTATTTATTTGAATGTTCAAATGAATCATTTTCAAAATTAATCGTAAGTTTACAACCCTTTATCAACTTAATACTTTACTGATGTCAGAATTTTGGATTTACTTTCAAATAGGATTAAAACACGTTTTGGATATTCACGCTTATGATCATGTTTTATTTTTAATCGCCCTAGCGGTTCCTTTTTCTTTCAAGGACTGGAAGCGAATTGTACTTTTGGTTTCCCTTTTTACCATTGGTCATACCATGGCTTTACTGCTTTCTGTTTTTGGTATAATTGCCATAAAAGTAAATATTGTTGAGTTGTTAATCCCAATTACAATTGTGATAACCGCATTGTTTAATCTTTTTACGGCAGGAAAATCGAGCAAGAAAGAAAGCCTCAATCTGATGTTTTTTATCACGCTTTTCTTTGGGATAATTCATGGGTTGGGTTTTTCAAATTATTTCAAATCGATTCTTGGAGGAAATGCTATGTCTAAAGTCTTGCCACTGTCAGAATTTGCACTAGGTATAGAAGCCGCCCAGATTGTAGTGGTTTTTGTGGTTTTGATTTTAGCCTACATTGTTCAGACTGTTTTTAGATTTTCAAAACGCGACTGGACATTAGTAATGTCAGCATTTATAATAGGAGTAGTGATACCAATGATTGTGGAAAGTGAAATCTGGATAAGATAAAATGAACGAAAAAAAATTAAATAAATACGACAAAGCATACCTTAGAATTGCCAAAGAATGGAGCTTGCTGTCCTATTGTAAACGAAAACAAGTTGGTGCAATTATTGTGCGTGACAGAATGATAATCTCAGATGGGTATAACGGAACGCCCTCCGGTTTTGAAAACTGTTGTGAAGATGAGCAAGGATTAACCCGCTGGGATGTTTTACATGCTGAGGCAAATGCGATCCTCAAGGTAGCGCGATCCACACAATCCTGTGAAGGAGCCACCTTGTATATCACACTTTCACCTTGTAAGGAGTGCAGTAAATTGATTCACCAGTCGGGAATAAAAAGAGTGGTCTATCACAATGGCTATCGCGATGATTCCGGCATTCAGTTTTTGATAAAAGCCGGAGTAGAGGTTGAGCATATTCCAGTTTTGGAGGAATAAAAGAACGTGCAAAAAAAATTAAAACGATGATGCACGTCAGGTTATATTATTCTTTTAATGATAACTTTATATGAAATTTAATACAAAATATTTACCACTACTCCTTTTCTCAACACTTGCTTTTGGCGTTGTGTTGGGCGGGATGTTGCATTTTCCCGGTAGAGCTGATTTCACAGCTAAAAATAATTCTAAAACTAAGCTGAATACACTCATTGATTTTATTGATACTGAATACGTTGATGCGGTTGATACGGATTCTATTGTAAATCTTACCGTTGATAATATTCTTGCGCAACTTGATCCGCATTCCGTATATGTTCCCGCTAGCGAGCAGCAACAGGTAATGGAAAGCATGAAGGGTAATTTTGTGGGAATAGGAGTGAATTTTTATATGTATAAAGATTCTGTAGCGGTCATAAAACCTGTAGAAAACGGCCCTTCGGCAAAAGCAGGAATAAAATCAGGTGATCGGATTCTATATGCTGATAAAACCAAATTGTTCGGACGTAAGTTGCCCACAGACAGTTTGTTTTCTAAATTAAAAGGGGCCGTAGGTTCTAATATTGAGCTTACAATATATAGAAAATCAGAACGTAAAAAACTCAAGCTAAAACTAAAACGCGATGTTATTCCCTTAAAAAGTGTTGATGCCGCTTTGCTCTTGAGTAATGCGACAGGATACATAAAAATAAATCGTTTTGCCGAAACTACTTACAAGGAGTTTATGCAAAATTTGTCTGCACTTAAGCAACGAGGTGCGAAGTCACTTATTATTGATGTCCGAGATAACGGTGGCGGTTATATGGAAGAAGCAATTGCTATCGCGGATGAATTGTTGCCAAACAAACAACTGATTGTTTTTACCAAAAACAAAAAAGGTACTATAGACAAGACATTTGCAACCCAAAAAGGTAGTTTTGAAAAAGGAAATGTTTTTATTCTAATTAATGAAAACAGCGCTTCAGCAAGTGAAATTCTTGCAGGAGCCGTTCAGGATAATGACCGGGGAACTATTGTAGGCCGCCGTTCTTTTGGAAAGGGATTGGTGCAACGAGAAATAGATTTTGCTGACGGTTCAGCAGTTCGCTTGACTGTTGCCAGATATTATACGCCAACAGGCCGGTCGATTCAAAAACCCTATTCAAAAGGGAATGAAGCGTATTTTAAAGAATCAGAAACGCGTTTTGAAAATGGGGAACTATATCAAAAAGACAGTATAAAAGTTTCAGACACCTTGCAATTCAAAACTAAAAAAGGTAAAATTGTATATGGCGGTGGCGGTATTGTTCCTGATGTTTTTGTACCGCTTGAGGTGGAACATGGAAATGGAAGTACCGCTTATTTATTGCAATCGGGAATCGTAGGGAATTTTGTTTTCGAACAATTGGATAAAAATCGGAGCGCCTTTAAAGGACTCACTTTTGCTCAGTTCCAATCTAAAATGAATCAAACAGAGGCATATTTCAATTCATTTCAGAAATTTATTTTTGGCAACGGATTGGATTTGAAATTTGGAAAAAGCAAATCATTGGTAAAACGATACCTGGCTGCTGAATTTGCTCGGCAATTGTATGGGGAACGGTCTTATTATGAGATTATATTGAAAGAGGATGCCATGATTAAGGCAATTTTGAAAAAATAATAATCACTATATTTCACAGTATGGAAAGTAAGTTTTCTGGAATGACAGTTAATGAGCGTTTGTATGTTGGAGGCCTTATAAATGACTTTGATAATGCTCTGGAACAAAAAAATGTGGAAGGAATTAAAGCTGTTTTAAAGAAAGTGGCACTAAATGAAGATTCTATTTTTGAGATGCTTATTAGCTTAGGACTTGATGCTTAATTAGAAAATTTCACTCTTGATTTTGTTTGCCCTTAAAAAGAAAACTAATTTTGATTGTCCCAATCTTTTCTATATCGAATGAGTTCGTTATCTATCATTTTCTTTGACGTACTTAATAAATAGGCTGCATCTTCAGAATAAATAGCCGGAAAATAAGTTATTTTAATTTCAGTGGTCCGTTTTCCAAAGCATTTTAAAAAATGCGGAATGAAAGTGTCGTCACCAATAAAAGCGTCTGTTTTTTCTTTATAATCTATTGCAATAGGAATCACGGCAGCTTTAATCTTAGTAGCCATTACAAAAGAGCCGTAATTGAAATCAAGAGTCGTTGGCAAAACCGCTGTTGTCCCCTCTGGAAAATTAATGATCGAATATCCTTTGGCAAGAACTTCTCGGATATTTTCGGCGGTTTCTTGTCGGCTTTTTGGACACTTTCTATCTACAAATAAAACGCCGGATATTTTGCAGATGTAGCCAATCATAGGCCATGAGGCAACTTCTTTTTTCCCTACAGGAAAAGCATGTATTTGGTTTACGATAACAATTGGGTCAAAATAGGAACGGTGATTGGCTACGATTAGTCCTTGAACTTTCGGCTTGTCGCCATAGATAATAGTGCGTATGCCCAAAAGGGTATTTGAGGTGCGAATTATAAAGTCCCGCAGGATAAGAGCTTTTTGGGCGTTAATTTCGTTGCTTCGAAAAAAAGAAAAAAGAAAAAACACAATCGAAAAAAAAGAAACAAATCCGATAAAAATCAGGAGTCTTGCCAGTCCCAAAAAAAATGATCCCATAAAACAGTGAATTGAAGGTGTAAACCTAACACTATTTTTTGAGAGATTTTCCAGAATGAAATTCTATTTATCTAATGCTATCATGAGCATGAGTCTGAATTCCGCCATTCCATAAAGTTAGAATATCTGTTGCTACTGCAGCTCCACTGCCTGCAGCAATGGCCAGTTGGCTTCTCCATCCGGCTAAAGTGCCTATCACGTAAATGCCTTCCTTGACTTTGTGATCGCTGTTTTTGAGTTGGATTCGTTGTTTTTCGGGAAGGGATTTTTGATGTGGTTCGACAAATTGCATTAAACCTTCAATAGCAAAAGTATTTGCAGATCCGACACCTACAACAATTATGCGGGTCTTGTAGGTTTTTTTATTTGTAGTTACAGCAAACTCAGGAGCGGTGCCCTCAATTTTTAGTACTTTTTCGTTGGGAATTTGTGTAATGTGCGGATATTTTTCTAAAAGATGTCCTGTGCTTTCTTTCAATAAATCAGCGCCTAATGTGCCTGCAGGGATTCCGTAGACATTATTGAATAGCGCTTCCTTAAGGGCAGAGGTTTTTTGATGGGTAAACACCCCGATTTTTTTATTAGACACAAAGTGTTTGTTGTTTGCAGAACCCAAAACTAGAGCGCATGACATGCCAGATACGCCACCGCCAAGGATAAGTACATCAAAGACCAAGGCTATTTTTCGTTTGTTTTTTCTTCTATTTTCTTTGACATTCTGAATATTAGAAGAATCAATACAGCACAAAAAGAGGCTGCCATTCCAATAAATGCAACTACGCTATCTCCTTGAAATGGATTTTTGAAATCCAGTAAAGTAACATTAAATAGGATTAGCGCTATTGCTAAAAATACCAAGATGTTAGTGAAAATTTTCATAAGATGTTTTTGTTTTTGGTAAAAAATGCAGATGTTTGGAGGGGTTATTTATTTAGAATAAAATGCTCCAAAAAAATCAGATTTTTTATTTTACAATAATTTAAGGGTAAATTTAGGAAATTATATTTTAGACAAACAAACCTTTAACATTCGCAGCGAATAATTTAACAGCAATCGCCAGAAGTACTACGCCAAAAGTCTTTCTGATTACACCAAGTCCGTTTTCGCCTAATAATTTTTCTATTTTTGAGGATGATTTTAAAACGATATAGACCAAAATGATATTTAATAAAATGGCAATTACAATATTTATGGTATAAAATTGGGAGCGTAAAGAGAGTAAAGTGGTCATTGTTCCGGCTCCAGCAATCAAAGGGAAGGCAAGGGGAACAATTGAGGCAGAGCTGGCTTCTTCGTCCCGGTAAATCCGAATTCCTAAAATCATCTCTAATGCCAAGAAAAACAACACAAAGGATCCGGCTACAGCAAAAGAATTGACATCAATTCCAATTAGTTTTAAGAGTTCTTCTCCGGCAAAAAGAAAAACAATCATGATGACGGCGGCTACAATGGATGCTTTTTCGGATTCAATATGTCCGTGTTTTGCTCTTAAATCAATGATAATCGGGATGGATCCCACGATGTCAATTACGGCAAAAAGTACCATTCCTACGGTGATTATTTCTCGAATATCGAATTCCATAACAGACTTTTTTTATTTATGGTAAAAGTAGATAATTTCCCTGATTATTGGAGGAGTAGATTTTTTAATTTTAATGCCTTTTTTTTGAGAAGATTTTTTTCCCAGGAGGGAATAGTTGACCTGTATTTCATAGTCCTAAAAAAGTAACAGTTTGATTTTTATCGTTTTTAGGGCACAACTAAGGCAATTAATACTCAATATTTTTTAAAACCATTTCAAATGGTTCTGTGTTTTTGGTTGGTGAAAGAGGATGAACTGTAAAGAAATAAAAAATGCAATTGTTTGTATAAGTTTGAAAACAAAAGTAAACGAAGTTAAAAAATCAGGAGTATAAAATTAGGTAAATTCGTTTTAATTTTATTCGGTTTTGTTTACGAATTTATGAGTTGCTGAGGTGCTTTTTCAAATTTCTTGAATATCTTTGCAGAATGTTTCAACTAGGAAAAACCATAGTCTCAGAAGACTTACTCGAAAAAGATTTTGTTTGTAATTTGACTGCTTGTAAAGGCGCTTGTTGCGTAGATGGTGACGCTGGTGCGCCATTGAGTTTTGAGGAGACTCAAATCCTCGAATCTATTTATCCAAAGATCAAGCCTTTTTTACGCAAACAAGGAATTGCTGCAATTGAAGCGCAAGGAACTTGGGTAAAAGGTACCGATGGTGATCTTGAAACGCCACTGATTGACGACAAAGATTGTGCCTACGCAATATTTGACGGTAAGACCGCTCTGTGTGGTATTGAACAAGCCTATAATCAAGGAGCAATTAGTTGGAAAAAACCAGTTTCTTGTCATTTGTATCCAGTTCGGGTGAAAGATTTTACGGAGTTTGCCGCTGTTAATTATGACAAATGGGATATTTGTGATCCCGCCTGCTCTTTAGGTCAGGAACTTGAAGTTCCGGTATACAAATTTGTCAAAGAAGCCCTGATTCGTAAATTTGGCGAAGACTGGTATGCTGAACTTGAAAGGGTGGCGCAAGACATGAAAAAATAAGTAAATAAGAATTCTGTTTTTCTTGTTTAATTATTTAAAAAAACTATATTTTACGGTGCTTCATTCCTTTAATTATTATTTAAAATACTGAATTTAAGTGTTTTAAAATTTGTATGAAAAATATCTTAATTTTTCTATTTGTTAAAAACTATAGGGGATTGTGAATAAGTTTGGCTTTTATTAACCGCAATATTTTACAATCTTTGTATCTCTCAAAAAGCTTAAAAATTTGTTAAAACCTCAAAAAAACAAACAATTATAATGACTCAAGTTGAACCAATTTTACAAGAAAATAAAAATCGTTTCGTAATTTTTCCTATCAAACACCATGACATTTGGGAATTTTATAAAAGTATGGAAGCCAGTTTCTGGACGGCTGAAGAAATCGATTTGTCACAGGATTTAAATGACTGGAACAACAAACTCTCGGATGATGAGCGTTATTTTGTGAAGCACATTTTGGCATTTTTTGCTGCTTCAGATGGCATTGTAAATGAAAATCTGGCAGAAAATTTTGTAAACGAAGTGCAATACGCGGAAGCGAAATTCTTTTACGGTTTTCAAATTATGATGGAAAACATTCACAGCGAAACCTATTCGTTATTGATTGATACCTATGTAAAAGATGAAGTGGAGAAAGATGAATTATTCAATGCTTTAGAGGTTTTTCCGGCGATTAAGAAAAAAGCGGACTGGGCTTTGCAATGGATTGAATCGGATTCATTTGCAGAACGTTTGATTGCTTTTGCAGCAGTGGAAGGAATTTTCTTTTCGGGAGCATTTTGCTCGATTTATTGGTTGAAAAAACGGGGTTTAATGCCAGGATTGACGTTTTCTAACGAATTGATTTCTCGTGATGAAGGAGTACACTGTGATTTTGCCGTGCATTTACACAACCATCACTTGGTGAATAAAGTGCCAAAAGAAAGAATCAGAAGCATTATTGTAGATGCTTTAAACATTGAAAGAGAATTTATCACCGAGTCACTTCCGGTAAGTTTGATAGGAATGAATGCCGTATTGATGACACAATATTTAGAATTTGTTGCTGACAGATTGTTAGTGGAATTAGGTTGCGACAGAGAATATAATACTACAAACCCATTTGATTTTATGGATATGATTTCGCTTCAAGGGAAAACAAACTTCTTTGAAAAGAAAGTGGCTGAATATCAAAAAGCAGGTGTAATGAACACTGATGGTGATGCTCAAAAAATATCTTTTGACGCCGATTTTTAGATTTTTATCAAACCATGAAGGAATTAAGATCGATTAAGTTTTGTCTTAATTTTTCTAAATATTTTAATGTTAAAGAAATATTTTGATTTTTTAAATCTTAAATGATTTACTGATTTCTTTTTGTTTCTAATACTGATTAGCCCAGATAGTAATGGAAATCCTTTCTAGTCCTGAACTTTTTTCAGGACTAGAAAGATTGAAATGGATAGCTGGATATGGCTCCAAAAAAAATTGAGCAAATGAAACAATAATTGAGATTGTTTCGTTCCTCGCAATGACTAACAAATAACGAAAAACAGCGAAGGGATTTTCTGTTTTAAAAAACAAACAAAAGTATGTACGTAGTAAAAAGAGATGGCCACAAAGAGCCGGTAATGTTCGACAAAATCACAGATAGAATTAAAAAACTATGCTATGGTTTAAATGATTTAGTAGATGCCGTGAAAGTCGCAATGCGAGTAATTGAAGGGCTTTATGATGGAGTTTCTACGTCAGAATTAGATAATTTAGCAGCCGAAACTGCGGCTTCAATGACTATTGCGCATCCTGATTATGCACAATTGGCGGCGCGAATTGCAATTTCGAATTTGCATTCCAATACTAAAAAATCATTTTCGGAAACAATGAACGATATGTTTCATTATGTAAACCCGAGAAATGGACAAGATGCACCTTTATTATCTGAGGAAGTACATCAGGTGATTATGAAAAATGCGGAATTTTTAGATTCCCATGTGATATACAACAGAGATTTTAATTATGATTATTTTGGGTTTAAAACCTTGGAAAGATCATATTTGCTTAAAATAAACGGCAAAATAGTGGAGCGTCCGCAACACATGTTAATGCGTGTTTCGGTCGGGATTCACTTAGATGATTTAGATTCAGTGATTGAAACGTACGACTTAATGTCGAAAAAATTCTTTACGCATGCAACGCCTACATTATTCAATGCAGGAACTCCAAAACCGCAAATGTCTTCTTGTTTCCTTTTGGCGATGCAAGATGATAGTATTGATGGGATTTATGACACGTTGAAACAAACGGCTAAAATTTCGCAATCAGCAGGTGGAGTTGGGCTTTCTATTCATAATGTAAGAGCTACAGGTTCTTACATACGTGGAACAAACGGAACGTCAAACGGAATTGTTCCGATGTTGCGTGTTTTCAATGATACGGCACGTTATGTAGATCAAGGTGGTGGAAAACGTAAAGGTAGTTTTGCAATATACATCGAAACTTGGCATGCGGATATTTTTGAATTTTTGGACTTAAAAAAGAATACTGGAAAAGAAGAAATGCGCGCCAGAGATTTGTTCTTTGCCATGTGGACGTCTGATTTATTTATGAAACGAGTTCAAGAAGACAGTTATTGGACGTTGATGTGTCCTAATGAATGTCCGGGATTGTATGATGTCTATGGTGATGATTTCGAAAAAATGTATACGGATTATGAAAAAGCGGGTAAAGGTAGAAAAACAATTAAAGCACATGAGCTTTGGGAGAAAATTCTAGAATCGCAAATCGAAACCGGAACGCCTTACATGTTGTATAAAGATGCCGTCAATAGAAAATCAAACCAGAAAAATTTGGGGACGATTCGTTCTTCGAATTTGTGTACCGAGATTATGGAATTTACATCCAAAGATGAAATTGCAGTTTGTAATCTAGCTTCTCTTTCCTTGCCGATGTTTGTTTCTAATGGAAAGTTTGACCATGAATTGATGTATACCGTTACAAAACGGGTAACTAGAAACTTAAATAAAGTAATTGATAGGAATTATTATCCGGTAATCGAGGGAGAGAATTCTAATAAACGCCACAGGCCAATTGGTCTTGGAGTACAAGGATTAGCCGATGCTTTCATTATGTTGCGTTTGCCGTTTACGAGCGACGAAGCTAAAAAACTAAATCAGGAAATTTTTGAAACATTATACTTTGCTGCGGTAACCGCTTCAATGGAAATGGCCAAAGAAGAAGGTCCTTATTCGACATTTAAAGGCTCGCCAATATCTCAAGGAGAATTCCAATACAATTTGTGGGGAATGAAAGATGAGGAATTATCTGGTCGTTGGGACTGGGCTTCCTTGCGAAAAGAAGTGATGGAACACGGAGTGAGAAACTCGTTGTTAGTGGCACCAATGCCAACAGCATCGACGTCACAAATTTTGGGTAACAACGAAGCATTCGAACCCTATACTTCTAATATTTACACCAGAAGAGTACTTTCGGGAGAATTTATTGTGGTAAACAAACACTTGTTGCACGATTTAGTGGAGCGTGGTTTGTGGAACGAAACGTTGAAACAAGAATTAATGCGAAATAACGGTTCGGTTCAAGACCTGAATATTCCGCAAGACCTGAAAGAATTGTACAAAACAGTTTGGGAAATGTCGATGAAAGACATTATCGACATGTCTCGTCAACGTGGTTATTTTGTGGATCAATCACAATCGTTGAACTTGTTTATGCAAAATGCCAATTATTCTAAATTGACATCGATGCATTTCTATGCTTGGCAATCTGGATTGAAAACGGGAATGTATTATTTGAGAACAAAAGCTGCGGTAGATGCGATTAAATTTACATTAAACAATGATAAAAAAGCGGAGCCAATCGAAATCAAGGAGCAATCAATCGTTATTCCTGCAGTCGCTGAAGCAGTAGAAATGACTGCCGATGAATACAGAGCCATGCTCGAATTGTCTAAAAATGCAGGTCCGGATGAGTGTGAAATGTGTGGGTCGTAAATATTTTAAAAAAGAAAAAAATGGAAATATTGTTTAGCAAAGAAAGTGTAGATGTAACTAATGAACTAACAGAAAAAATCACTATTGACATTGAAAAATTAACATCCATAACTGAAGATAATATATTATTACACCAAAAGAAAATTTTCAATGATTATGAATTGAATGCTTTAGAATTTGATTTTATTAGCAGTAAAATTAGTATGAATAACACAGCACTCGTACCAAAATCCCTTTTTCTCTCTGAAGGTAGAAGTGATAATGATTTAAATGGCTATATTACTATTAAGTTAGAAGTATCTTCATCAGGTACAAAAGGCTTATTATTTAAAAAACCAGTAGATTTTAAAATTAATCATTACATTAAAGGCACTTTTAATAAAGGTATAATTGAGGTTGAATTGCCAACAACAATATATTGGGGAGAAGAAGAAAAAAAAGAAAACGAATTAATTCCTGAAAAAAAGATTTTATTTAATGAACAAAAGAAAATCTTAAAGGATTATTTAATACTTGGGAAAAATGATATAAATAAGGGAATTCCAGAAGAAAACATTAAACTTGGTGTAACTATTTTAGAAATATTAAATAAAAGAAGACTAAAATTGAAAAAAGGAGACGATTTTGATGATTTTTTAAATCAATAAATTTAATTGAAAAGCTATCATATAAATGGTAGCTTTTTTTAAACTCAAATATTATGAAATTTAATATTTTTCAAAAAATTGCATTTCTAGTTTACATTTCAATAATATTATTGATTTTCATATATTTTGTACCTTATCAAAATAATGACAACTACATTTTTCATTCAAGTATAATATCTGATGGATATGGTACAATGAACTATTTTAGATTTCTAATTTATCTTATCGTTCCTACCTTATCGTTTTATTTAGTATGGAAATATTTAGATGGGATGAATTCCTTAGAATCTAATGTTTATAAGAAAAAGGCAAAAAGAGAGTTGTTTGTTTTTTTTGTCTTCGCTGGTATTATAATTGGAAGTATCCTATTTTTTTATGTTAAAAATGAGTATTCTGAAATTAGAAAAGAACGGTTAGAAAGTCAAATTTCAGAGATTAATAATTCATTTAACATACTTAAAGAAGAGTTGAATAAAAGACCTCCATTTGTTTATGAAATACTGAAGGATAATCAAAATAATAATTTTGTTCCACCTTCTGATGAAACAGTATTAAAAGAAAAAAGACCTCCTCTTGACTTAACGTCTGCAAACGAAATATTAAAAGAATCTAAAAATTCTTCCGATCCAATAATACCTCCATTGCCTAAAGGATTTACGGTTATTAAAAAACCTATCAGAAAATTAAACTTGGATTTAAGTGGATACTATGAAGCCTGTAAAAAGGATGTTAATAATGTTTTAAAGAAAACGTTTAATGTTAGGTTCAGTGTAAAAAGAAAGACACAATTAGAAAGAAATATTAAGCAATTAATTTACAACGAATCAAGTTCAGAGGATTTAAATTATATGATAATTGACTATGTAAAAGTATTTTCTGAAGATGGAATCAAAAAAACAAAACTTGAATTTGAATTAAGAGAGTTGAATTTTTATAATGTCAAATTTAATGTGGTTTTTGCTTTTCTAGGTTCGTTTATCTTGCTTTACATAATTAGGCCATTATTTACAATGATAAAAGGAATGTTAAAAGAAGTAAGCTAAAAAGCCTAAATATAAATAAAGAGAAGACAATAATCACAACCAAAACATCATATTGTTTTGAAACTAGAAGTTTATATTTGTAAATAATTCACTATATTTGAGATAGTTATCGTTATAAATAATCATTTTTATACTAATACTATGGAAAATAAAAAATTTACTATTACAGATGATTTATTAGCTTCCAAAAGCCAGCGTCTCCTGAATCTACTTATCGATATATTGATTATTTATATTATAGCAATAAGTATTGTCGCTACCATTAATATAATTGGAGATACAACAAACAGTCATGGGGCATCGAATTGGGTTTCATCATTAAGTTTGATTGAAAATTTATTCTTTGGGCTTATTATTTTGTTTTTTTACTATGTATTTACGGAGATGTACTTCTCCAGAACCTTTGCTAAGTATTTTACCAAAACGATTGTAGTACGAGTTGATGGATCTAAACCCAATACCAAAAACTTTATGATACGAGCAGTATCCCGCCTTAATCCTATGGACCCTTTTTCATTTCTGGGTAAAACAGAAAGAGGTTTGCATGATACTTTATCCGCAACGTATGTGGTGAAAAAACACGAGTTTATAACCAAGAAAAAATTATTTACGGAAGAATAAGAAAGTAGATAAGATAAAATTAGCAGTCATTTTAGACTGTTTTTTTGTTTATAAACACAACCTTTTTTTTATATTCGCTCCTTGTAAAAACCAAAAATATAATGATGCACTGGGAACAACTTTTATCACTAAAACGACAAGGAGACAAAGGCAAACGATTGCGGATAGAACAAGACGACACCCGTTTGGGTTTTGAGGTGGATTATGACCGTATTATCTTCTCGGCTGCCTTTAGAAGTTTACAAGATAAAACGCAGGTTATTCCGTTATCAAAAACTGATTTTGTACACACCAGATTGACGCACAGTTTAGAAGTTTCTGTCGTGGGACGTTCTTTAGGGCGATTGGTGGGTAAAAAAATCATCGAGAAATATCCGCATCTGCAAGAAGTGCATGGCTATCACATGAATGATTTTGGGGCTATAGTTGCCGCTGCATCATTGGCTCATGATATTGGGAATCCACCTTTTGGGCATTCCGGTGAGAAAGCAATTGGTGAATATTTTTCCATTGGGAAAGGACAACAATACAAAGACCAGCTTACGGCAAAAGAATGGCAGGATTTAATTGATTTCGAAGGAAATGCGAATGGATTTTCGGTATTGACGGCCAGTCGTCCGGGAATTGAAGGAGGACTTAGAATTTCGTTTGCAACTCTGGGTGCTTTTATGAAGTATCCAAAAGAAAGCTTGCCGAAGAAACCAACCGCAGCTATTGCCGACAAAAAATACGGTTTCTTTCAAACGGATAAAACTTTTTTTCAAGATGTGGCTTTAGATATGGGATTGATTCCAAATAAAACAGGGATGGATATTGGTTTTGAAAGACATCCTTTAGCGTATTTAGTCGAAGCGGCTGATGATATTTGTTATACCATTATTGATTTTGAAGACGGAATCAATTTAGGACTAGTTTCCGAAGATTTTGCTTTAGAATATTTGATAAAATTGGTAAAAGACAGCATTGATACTTCAAAATACAAGACCTTAGAAACCAAAGAAGATAGAATAAGTTATTTGCGCGCTTTGGCAATTGGAAGTTTAATCAATGATGCCGTAAAAGTATTTGTCGAAAATGAAGTGCTGATCCTGAACGGAAAATTCCCGTATGCCATAATGGATAAGAGCAAATACAAAGCGCAGATGGACGATATTATCAAAATAAGTGTGGATAATATTTACCAAAGTCGGGAAGTCATTGAGAAAGAAATTGTAGGCTACCAGATTATTCAAACCTTGTTAGATAAATTCATAACGGCTTTCAATAATAAATTCGATGGGAATGCATCTAATTACGACTCTTTAATTCTGAAAATGTTGCCTGAAAAGCATCATTTGGAAAAAGAAAATTTATACGGAAGATTACTTCATATTTGTCATTTTATCTCATTACTGACAGATGGAAATGCGTTGTTGTTTTATAAAACAATTACTGCTGTTAAAAATTAACAATTGTGTACTAATCATTAATTTGTTATTGTAGATTAAAAAAATTAGATTTGTTTTCAGCTTTTATGATTGATGAATTATTAGATTTTTATGAAAAAAATTACACTTTTTTTAGTTTTTTTAACGCATTTTTTTGCTTTAGGACAATCTAACGCTTTAATTATTCAACATTATTTAAATACTCCTAATGCTAAAATTAATGTTTCGAAAAGCGATTTTAAGGATTGGGTAATACAAAGCGATGGTGGAGCGACCAGCTCCGGAATACAAAATTGTTATGTAGTGCAACGTTATAAAGGTATTGAAATCTTTAGGGCAGTTTCTAATTTTTCAATACAGAATAGTGAAGTTATTGATGTTCAAAAACGAATAGTGGATGGTGTTTCTAAAAAAGTAAATACAACCAAACCCTCATTATCAGCAGTAGATGCTTTGACTAAAGCGTATTCGCTCTTGGGCATGAAAGCCGATGAAATTTTCACTGTTATAGAAAATAAAGAAGCTCATAAATTTAAAATAAGCAATGGGTTAGGCATTCAGGAGCCAGTCACTGCTAATTTAGTTTTTCATCAAGCCAGTAATGGTAAATTAATTTTGGCGTGGGATTTTACCATTTATACACCAACTCAGGACCATATATGGAGCGTGAGAATTGATGCCGCTGATGGGGGACTGTTAGAAAAAAATGATTTTGTTATTTCTTGCAGTTTTGATCATAGTAAAGCAATCAGTCATTCTCATGAGTCTTGGGCAAATTCATTTGACTCCAGTTACAAACAAATTTTTTCGGCCTCTCCAACGCAAACAACTAGCGGGTCCTACCGAGTGATACCATTCAATTTTGAAAGTCCCAACCACTCTGCTTTTCAACTTGTTTCGAACCCAGCGAACAGCCATGCATCTCCTTTTGGCTGGCATGATGTTGATGGTGTGGCGGGACATGAATTTACGATAACCAGAGGAAATAATGTATGGGCTAAAGAGGATTTTGTCAGCACTAATTCAACTTCGGGTTTTAGCCCTTCAGGTGGAGCATCACTACTTTTTGATTTTCCTTATGGTGGTACAAATGTACAGGCATCAACCTATATAGATGCGGCAATTACGAACCTTTTTTATATGAATAATGTCATGCATGATGTTTGGTATCAATATGGTTTTGATGAAGCAAATGGAAATTTCCAAGTGAATAACTACAATCGTGGCGGGAAAGATACGGATCATGTTAATGCTGATGCACAAGATGGATCATTAGTGGTACCAATGAGTTTAAATAATGCTAATTTTTCAACTCCGGTGGATGGGAGTAGCGGAAGAATGCAGATGTTTCTGTGGGATCGAGGTCCAGAAATTAAGCCAATAATAATTAATTCGCCTGCAAGTATTGCTGGAAGTTATGTAGCAAGGCAAAACTCCTTTAACCCAGGACGTGTTGATTTGCCTGTGGCTCCCAATTTCCTGCAATCTGATGTAGTGCTCTACTTAGATAGTACGGGCGGCACCTCCCAAGGGTGTGTAGCACCTTCTAATGCTGCGGCAATGAGTGGAAAAATCGTTGTGCTGAGAAGAGGGAGCTGTACGTTTGTAGTAAAAGTAAAAGCGGCGCAAAATGCTGGGGCTATTGCTGTAATTGTTGTTAATAATGCTGATGGAGATTTAATTATGTCGGGAGCTGATGAATCGATTACCATACCTGCCATAAGTGTTACTCAGTCCGTTGGGGAGAATATTATAACCCAGATGCAGACTCAAACCGTGAATATAAAGATTCAATTAGAGGCTTCTCCTTTCATAAATTCAGATGGTGATTTCGATAATGGGATTATTGCACACGAATATGGTCATGGGATTTCTACTCGTCTGGCCGGTGGGAGCAATAACTCCAGTTGTTTGAATAATGCGGATCAAATGGGAGAAGGCTGGTCTGATTGGTTTGCATTAATGATGCAAATTAAACCTGGAGATTCTGGTGGTGCCAAAAGAGGAATAGGGACTTTTGTTTCTTCACAAGCCACAGATGGCAGGGGAATACGAGATTTTCAGTATTCTACGGACAGGGCGATTAATCCAATGACATACGCCTCTACCAATAATTATCAGTTTATTGACGCAGCAGATATGGTATCAAAAACCTCGGTACACGGGGTAGGTTCCGTTTGGGCTACTATGCTGTGGGACTTAACGTGGGCTTATGTCAATAAATATGGTTTTGATAATAATAAATATACAGGATCAAGCGGGAATAATAGAATCATGCGAATTGTATTAGATGGAATCAAATTACAAGCTTGCAGTCCTACTTTTGTAGATGCAAGAAATGCTATTATAGCTGCAGATCAGGCAATAACAGGCGGTAAGGATTTCTGTTTGATTTGGGAAGTTTTTGCTGCCAGAGGACTAGGAGTAAACGCATCTGCTGGAGACAATAATGTCGGGAATGATCAAGCTGAAGATTTTACAAGACCCGTATCAGGACCAAATTGCGCCTTAGCGGTAGACAACTTTGAGAGTGATGTGATGCGCGTATTTCCAAACCCATCCAAAGGGCCAATAACAATTAAAATTGATCAATACTCTGGTAGGGTAAATATCCAAGTAATAGATCTTAACGGACGAGTGCTTTATGATGTTAAAAACCAAGAATTCAGTAGAGCAAAATCAATTGATTTAAGTGCATTGGCAACCGGGATTTATATATTGGATATAAAAGGAGAAAATTTACATTATGTTGAAAAAATAATTAAAAATTAATAGCATAAATTTTAAAGCCCTGAAAAAATTTTTCAGAATTTTTTTAAAACAAATATTGTATTCCAACACCTATAGCTTGCCGTACTTGTACTTTTGGGCCTTCAGTGACTTGAATTCCCGCTATTTCTCTTTTTGATTTAATGTCATCATCATAAATAATATGTGCGCCAATATTCGCTTTTACGTATTGGTTTACCACTAATTCAAATTGGAGGTCGTAATCGATATCTATGTTGCCAAAATGATTCACATAATCAGAATATAAACTGAGGCGATTTTCTAAATGAATATTTTTAAAAATTTCTTTTTTCAGATGACCCGTAAATAAAAATCCGAGCTCTGTTCTGGATTTTTCGCCTTTTTCGATCAAATTTCCGTTCAGATCGTAAATGGCTTTAGAGACACCAAAAGCACCTTGATTCGCTAATCTTTGATCTAAAACCAAGGTTGTTTTAAATGTAAATGGGGAAATATAAAACGTTCTTTTTTTCTCTTTATTTATATTCTCAGCTCCTATTCCCATGAAGGCATAAGCTGGAGCAAAGGGCTTTGATATTGCAGTTTCAGTATTTGGATAGGAATAACCATTAGTGAACTGCGTATTGAAATTTAATTTTGCGGAATGGTACCAATTCGAAAGGGTGTCTTTTCGGTAACCAAATGTTGAGTTTAATAAAAAGGCATCATCCGTTTTTCTTACTTCGATGCGGTCTTGTTTGTTTAAACCATATCGGATTAAAAGTTCATTGGTCCAATTGTAATTACTTCGGTTATACGTTCTCAGAAATTTTCCGTTGAACAACCCGGAAACGGAGCTCGTTCCCCCGGGACTCCAGTTGATAAAAGCGACTTCGGATATGTCAAATCCTAAACTATTTTTTTTTGTCCAATACGATAAAGGGACATGTGGTTTCTTAGTTCGTATATTGATTACTACGGTCAGCGGTTTCTTTACTTTTGTGAGTGTTGTTACAGGTTCAAGTGCAGTTTTCATAGTACTGACTGTTGCTTCTTGGGAAAAACTATTTATAGAAACTGAAAATAAAAAAAGTAAAAATGCAGTAGGGAGTAATTTCATTACGGGTGAGATTAAATTTAAACGTGCAAAATAATTATTTTAATAGCTTGAAAAAAGGATTTCAAGACTTTTAACGTCAATTTTGCAATATTGTTGTAATTCAGCGACTGTTCCCTGTTCAATAAATTCGTCAGGAATGCCTAATATTTTTATTTTTGAAGTGTAATTATTTTGGGAAGCAAATTCAAGTATAGCACTCCCAAAACCACCATTTACAACGCCGTCTTCTAGCGTGATTATAGTTGAAAATTTAGTGAAAATGGTATGTAGTGCTTTTTCGTCTAATGGTTTGACAAATGAAAAATCATAATGGGCAATGGTTTCCTGGTGGTCTGTCTTGGCTATAGCCAAAGTGACATTGTGACCAATAGTTCCATTTGATAATACTGCGATATGTGTTCCTTTTTTAATACAAATGCTTTCTCCAATTGCTATTTTTTTATACTTTCCCAGATGTTGATCGTGCCAATTCTGAATCACACCACGACCTCTTGGATAACGGATAGCGATGGGTTGATTCAATCCCAGTTGTGCAGTATAGAGAATGTTTTGAAGCGCTATTTCGTTCATGGGGGAATAGATAATCATATTAGGAATACAGCGCAAATAAGCAAGATCAAAAACACCGTGATGCGTTGCGCCGTCTTCTCCCACTAATCCCGCTCTGTCCAAACAGAAAATTACCGGTAAGTTTTGCAGTGCTACGTCATGAATGACTTGGTCGTATGCTCTTTGCAAAAAAGTAGAATAAATATTGCAAAATACGATCATTCCTTGTGCCACCATTCCGGCCGCTAAGGTAACGGTATGTTGCTCGGCGATTCCTACATCAAAGGCGCGTTTTGGGAAAGCTTCCATCATGAATTTGAGGGAACTTCCCGAAGGCATTGCAGGTGTAATTCCTATTATTTTTTCGTTTTTTCGGGCCAAATCCAATACGGTCAAGCCAAAAACATCCTGGTATTTCGGCGGTAAATTCTCTTCTGATTTGATGTGAATTTCCCCAGTTGTAGCGTCAAATTTCCCCGGCGCATGGTATTTAACCTGATTTTCTTCGGCTTGTTGCAGTCCTTTACCTTTGGTGGTGATGATATGGAGAAATTTTGGTCCTTTTACTTTTTGCAAGCGTTTGAGTTCCTTGATAACCGCAAAAAGATTATGCCCGTCAAGAGGACCCGAATAATCAAAATTCAATGATTTAATCATGTTGTTCTGCCTTGGATTTTTCCCTTCTTTTACGGCAGTAAGATACTTTTTTAACGCACCAACGCTCGGGTCAATGCCGATGGCGTTATCATTAAGAATCACCAGTAAATTAGCATCAGTAACTCCGGCGTGATTTAATCCTTCAAAAGCCATTCCTGATGCGATGGAGGCATCTCCAATCACTGCAATATGTTGTTTGTCGTATTCGCCTTTCAAATTAGAAGCGATCGCCATTCCTAATGCTGCTGAAATGGAAGTCGAAGAATGTCCTACGCCAAAAGCATCATAGATACTTTCACCTCTTTTTGGGAAACCGGAAATACCGCCGAGTTGCCTGTTGGTGTGAAAATTTTCTCTTCGGCCGGTGAGTATTTTATGTCCATAGGCCTGATGGCCTACATCCCAGACCAACAAATCATTTGGTGTGTCAAACACATAATGCAAAGCGATGGTGAGTTCAACAACACCCAAACTGGCCCCAAGATGGCCTTCTTTTGCGGCTACAATATCAATTATGAAATTGCGTAATTCTTGAGCGACCTGAGGAAGTTGGGTTTCATCAAGCTGGCGTAAATCGGTTGGATTGTTTATGGTTGAAAGTAAATTATCTGACATAAAGCAAAGGTACGATTTGAAATTGTATTTTTACATTTGATAAAAAACTTGTTTTATAAAGAATCACAAAATAAAGCGAAGATTTGCAAAGAACTTAAATATGCGAATTCGCGGACTTATACTATGATAAATCCTTTCACCGACGAATATTTTATGAAAAAGGCTTTGCAGGAAGCCGAAATGGCTTTTGAAAAAGGCGAAATTCCTGTTGGTGCTCTAATTGTTATCGATAATAAGGTCATTGCTCGAGGACATAATCTTACCGAATTACTCCATGACGTTACGGCCCACGCCGAAATGCAATCCATTACTGCTGCTGCGAATTATCTCGGCGGAAAATATTTAATGGGTTGTACGCTGTACGTCACACTGGAACCTTGCCAGATGTGCGCCGGCGCTTTGTACTGGAGTCAGATTTCGAGAATTGTCTATGGAGCCACTGATGAAAATAGGGGTTTTGTGAAAATGGGAACACAATTGCATCCTAAAACAACTGTTGTGAAAGGTGTTTTGGCAAATGAAGCTTCGGAGTTGATGAAGCGGTTTTTTGTGGAGAGAAGAAAATAATTCTATTTACACAAATCCCTAGCCCAGATAGCAGTGGAAATCCTTTTCTTTTTTTCTTTAAAAAAGAAAAGATTGTAACGTATAGCTGGATTAGCTCCAGATTGCTTCGTGCCTCGCAATGACCGCTTGCTTCGAAAAATCTCGCAATGACGCACAAAAAAACCGCCAATCTTACGAAAGGCGGTTTATAATTTATTCTATGACAGCATTTTCTTTTTTGTCGTAGAAATGATATTCTAAATACGTGTAAGCATCACGAGGTATGATTTTCACCCACTTTTTATGTTCAAGAAACCATTTTGAACGTAATGATGGAAAACCTTTGGTAAGGTATGCGGCCACAAACGGATGTACATTAAGCACAACATCTTTGTGGTTTTTTAATACTCTTTCCAGATCAAAAGCGATTTTATCAATGATTTGAATCGGCGCTTCAATTTCGGCACTTTCATTGTTTGGATCTTCTTCTCTGGTCTTAATATTTACTTCTGGTCTTACTCTTTGTCTTGTAATTTGAACTAGTCCAAATTTGCTAGGGGGTAAGATCTTATGTTTTGCTTTATCATCGCTCATTTCTTCCCTGAGGAAGTCGAACAACACTTTGCGATTTTCAGGATTCGACATGTCGATAAAATCAACCACAATGATTCCGCCCATATCACGAAGACGCAGTTGTCTTGCAATTTCGGCTGCTGCTATCATGTTGACTTCCATGGCTGTATCTTCCTGGTTGGTGGCTTTATTAGAACGGTTTCCGCTGTTTACGTCTATAACGTGCAAGGCTTCAGTATGTTCGATAATAAGATACGCCCCTTTACTCATGGATACTGTTTTTCCAAAAGAAGTTTTGATTTGTCTCTCTATGTTGTATTTCTCAAAAATAGGTGTGTCATTTGATTGATAAAACTTCACTATTGATTGTTTCGAAGGGGCAATTTCTTGCAAATAATCCTTCGTTTGGTTGTACAACTCTTCATCATCAATTTGAATACCACTAAAGGTATCATTAAATACATCTCTTAATATCGAAGAGGCTCTATTGAGTTCTCCTAATACTTTTGAAGGATGATGAGCAGTTGGTAATTTTTTACACATTGCAGTCCATCTGCTGAGCAGGTTCTGCAAATCTTTTTCTAATTCGGCTGTATTTTTGCCTTCGGCTACTGTGCGAACAATAACACCAAATCCTTTTGGTTTGATGGATTGTACTAATCGTTTCAAGCGTTCTTTTTCTTTTTTGTCTTCTATTTTTTGAGAAATAGAAACACGATCAGAAAACGGAACCAAAACTATAAATCTTCCGGCAAGAGAAAGCTCAGCGCTAATCCTTGGTCCTTTGGTAGATATAGGTTCTTTGACAACTTGTACTAAAACAGATTGATTGGCGCTCAAAACATCAGTAATGGTACCATCTTTGTCTATTTCTTTTTCAAACTGAAAGTTTTTTAGGGAGAAATCTTTTAATTTACCTGCGCTTACAAGTTTTATGAATTTCAGTTGGGAAGCTAAATTGGGTCCTAAATCATGATAATGTAAAAAGGCATCTTTTTCAAAGCCAACATTTACAAAAGCAGCATTTAGTCCGGCAACGGGTTTCCTGATTTTGGCAATAAAAATATCGCCAACTTGGAAGTTGCTTTTTTCTTCTTCTTTGTGTAATTCAATTAGTTTTCCATCTTTTAATAAGGCAAAATCTACGGCTTCGGAACTAGATCGGATGATTAATTCTTTATTCACGCTGTACATTTTTATCTATTCGCTGTGGCGAACAAATGGATTAAACAATATTTTTAACAGGTATTGAACCCGGGGAAAATTAGCTGGCAGTTTGCAGTGTTAAGTTCGCAGTTGACTGACTACTAAAAACTGAATACTGATTACTAACTTTCAATTTCAATGAACATTTAAAAAGAAAAAAGTAGTTTAAAACTACTTTTTCTTTTTGTGACGATTAGCTCTCGCTCTTTTTTTACGTTTGTGAGTTGCTACCTTATGTCTCTTTCTTTTTTTACCACTTGGCATATCTTATGATTTTATGATTAATTAATATTATTATTTTGCTTCGTTATTTATTTTCACCCCTTCAACAAAAACTTTTGCAGGTTTGAATGCAGGAATGTTGTGTGCAGGAATTTTTATTGTAGTATTTTTAGAAATATTTCTTCCAGTTTTCTCTGCTCTGGTTTTCACTATAAAGCTTCCAAAACCTCTTAAATAAACATTGTCTCCAGTTTCCAATGAATTTTTTACTTCATTCATAAAAGTCTCTACAGTTGCCTGTACATCTCCCTTTTCAAGACCTAATTTTTCTGAAATTTTTGCTACGATATCTGCTTTCGTCATTTTCTTTCCTATTTATAATGTTGTACTATTTTTTTGAGTTTGCAAATATAGGAATTTAAAAAACAATTATTCAAGCTAATTCATTAAATTTTAATCACATAAACTTTTACTTTTGCAGTCTAATATTTAAAAATGAATTTTTCTAACCTGCTGATAAAATGGTATTTACAAAATAAACGGGATTTGCCATGGCGAAACACTACGGATCCGTATCCTATTTGGCTCTCCGAAATCATGTTGCAGCAGACACGCGTTGCCCAAGGAATGCCTTATTTTATGTCTTTTACTGCCGCTTTTCCTACTGTTTTTGATTTAGCAAAAGCCAATGAAGAACATGTTTTGAAACTTTGGCAGGGATTAGGATATTATTCCAGAGCGCGAAATTTGCATAAAACGGCGCAATATGTGGCCTCAGATTTAGGGGGAAGTTTTCCGGATAACTATGCGGATTTACTAAAATTAAAAGGCATTGGGGAATATACCGCTGCGGCCATCGCTTCTTTTTCTTATAACGAAGCCGTTCCGGTTGTTGATGGAAATGTATTCCGAGTTTTATCGCGTTATTTCGATATAGATACAGATATTGCTCAGGCTTCTGCCAAAAAAGAATTCGCTGCTTTGGCATTCGAACTGATGCCAAAAGATAACCCGGCAACCTTCAATCAAGCCATTATGGAATTTGGGGCTTTGCAATGTGTTCCTAAAAGTCCAAATTGCGGTATTTGTGTTTTTAATGAAAGTTGCGCTGCTTTGCAAAAAAACAAAGTTAATCAGTTGCCTGTTAAGACTAAAAAACTAAAAGTGAGAAGCCGTTACTTTAATTATCTGGTTGTTGCAGATGAAAATGACAACACCATAATTCAAAAACGAACAGACAAAGGAATTTGGCACAATCTCTATGAATTCCCTTTGATAGAAACCGAAAAAGAGGAAGATTTTGATTGTGTTAGCGAAGCTATTCAAGCGGATTATTTTAAAGATAATACTGTCGTAAGTATGTTAGAATACAACGAAAAAAGCATCCTTCATAAATTGTCACACCAGCATTTACATATTAAGTTTTGGAAAGTGAAAATTGAAGGAACAATTGAAAACGGAATTGACGTTGAAACTTTGAGAACTTTTCCGTTCCCAATTGTGATTCATAATTTTATTGAAAAGGATTTATAGAGTTTCTAAAAAAATGTATCTTTGATAAAATACCATATTCTAAAATGAACGGAACATTAAATAAGGTTATGCTAATTGGTTTTCTTGGCGACGACATCAAAATGCATTATTTTGATGGAGGCAATTGTATTGGAAGATTTCAGTTGGCCACAAACGAAGTGTATATCAACAAAACCACCAATGAAAAAATCACTTCTACGGAGTGGCACAATTTAGTTGTTCGCAACAAAGCGGCGGAACTTTGTGAAAAATACCTTTCTAAAGGCGATAAAATTTACGTGGAAGGACGCATTAAATCCCGTCAATGGCAGTCAGAGGATGGAAGTACAAAACACACCACTGAAATTCAGGTAACCGAATTTACTTTTCTGTCAACTAAGAAAGACACTGAAAGTAATAAACAAATTCCTGTATCTGATGTCCCGAAAAACACTAATTTTGACACCGAAAAGAATGTCTTGCCTATAAACGACTTGCCATTTTGAGTGTTTAACTAATCCTTACCAATTTGGACTCAGAGCCCAGTTTGCTTTTTGCTTACGCAATAGATACTAATTTAGCATTTGGTTTTACAGTAATAATCATATTGCTGTTTTGTTCCGCATTAATTTCAGGTGCCGAAGTAGCCTTGTTTTCGTTGTCACAAAAAGAGATTGATGAAACCATTCAGGAGAATGATTCTAAAGGAAAAATTATTGCCGCGCTTTTAGAAAAACCTAAAAAACTGCTGGCCACACTTCTGGTTGCTAATAATTTTGTCAACATAGCGATAGTAATATTGTTTTCATATACTGGCAAAAGCATGTTTGCAGCGATAACCCAACCGGTATTGAAATTCATCTTGGAAGTATTGGTAGTCACTTTTTTGATTTTGCTCTTTGGAGAAGTCTTGCCTAAAGTATATGCCAGTCGAAATAATACCAAGTTTGCCAAACTTATTGCTTACCCTATTTTCTTTTTAGATAAGCTTTTGACGCCTATTAGTTTACCAATGCGTGCAGCAACGATTTATTTGCATAACAAATTAGGAAAACAAAAAACAAATTTTTCTGTTGATCAATTATCACAGGCTTTAGAGCTTACGGCTTCGGATGAAACCTCTTCCGAAGAGCAAAAAATATTAGAAGGAATTGTGAGTTTTGGAAATACGGATACCAGACAAGTAATGAGTCCGCGAATCGATATTTTTGCTTTAGAAATAGAAGAATCTTTTGCTGCTATTTGTCCCAAAATTATAGAAAAAGGATATTCCAGAATTCCGGTATATCGAGACAATATAGACCAGATAGAAGGCGTTTTGTTTGTCAAAGACTTGCTTCCGCATATTAATACAAATGAATTTGACTGGAAAGCATTGCTGCGAGAACCTTTTTTTGTCCCTGAAAACAAAAAGCTGGATAATTTGCTGAAAGATTTTCAGAACAAGAAAAGTCATTTAGCGATCGTGGTAGATGAATATGGAGGAACCTCAGGGTTAGTTTCTCTTGAGGATGTTATTGAAGAAATTGTTGGGGATATCAGCGATGAATTTGATGATGAGCAGATTAGTTTTTCTCAAATTGATGAAAAAAATTACCTTTTTGAAGGAAAAATAAACCTGCGAGATTTTTATCGGATTATTGATGTTGATGAAGAATTATTCGAAATTAAAAAAGGAGAAGCCGAAACATTAGCCGGATTTATTCTGGAAATTTTAGGCAATTTCCCTAAAAAAGATCAAAAAATTGCATTCGAAAACTGTCTGTTTACTATAGAAGCAGTGGATAAAAAACGAGTTAAACAGATAAAAGTAACGATTGAATAATCCTTCCATGGTCCTCTGCGAAGGAAAGAGAGCCATTGGAATGCGTTTTCTTAAAATTTGTAAGATTAAAAAAAATAGAAATGTTTAAAAAAACAATCCCTTTTCTGGTAATAGCACTAACGTCATTGTTGAGTTTTAGTTGCAAAGACGCCGTGATCCCAAAACCATCCGCTTATTTGCGGTTGGATTATCCGCAAGCCAGTTATATGAATTTTGAAAACGAATGTCCTTTTGCTTTTGAAATGAATTCAGAGGCCGTTATCCAGAAAGAGCCCAATTGTGGTTTCACGATTACCTATCCAAAAATGAAAGCGACTATTTATCTCACCTATAAACCAGTCACTAAAAACATTAATGAACTGTTGCGGGATGCACAAAAATTGACTTATGAACACGTGATAAAAGCAGATGATATTCTGGAACAACCGTATTTGAATCCCGATAAGAAAGTGTACGGTATGTTTTATCAGGTAGAAGGAAATGCAGCAACGAATTCCCAGTTTTATGCTACGGACAGTACTAGTCATTTTTTGACGGGATCCGTTTATTTTTATGCGAAACCCAATTATGACTCGATTATGCCAGCGGCAAGTTATATCAAAAATGATATGCAGCGGCTAATGGAAACCTTGAAGTGGAAATAACAACAATAGCCATTTACCGGAATAGTACAAAATAAGCAATACTCTTTTTAGAATAAATAAGGCTTTTAAGTTTAAATTAGCCTGTTAACACTAACTGTACGCTTTTTTTAATGACCTTCAACATCCTTGTGTGGTTCAAAAAAAAACATCCCCGTAAAGAGAATGTTTTGTTGCGATAAAGGTAAAGTTCTATTTAGGACTTCATTTTAGAAACCTTGTATGTTTTGCCATCAGCAGCGGCTTCAACCACTGTTGTCAATTTTTCTGGTGTTTGAACTGTTTTGTCAAAAGTTACAGTGGCCATTTTAGTATCAAAATCTACTGTTGCTTTTTGAACACCATCCTGTGCGGTTAGATCTTCTTGAATCGTTTTGGCGCAGCCTACAGCGCACGTCATTCCTTCTACAGAGAAACTCGCTGTTTGAAGATTAGCAGCTGCAATTTCCTTTTTAACTTTTGGAGCAGTTGTTTCAGCCGTTTCTTTTGAAGCTATGTCTGTTTCTTTTTCTTTGCAACCTACAAATAAAAGACATGTAAGTACCAGTGTTGCGATTGATTTTTTGAAATTCATTATAATGTATATTTTGAAGATTAACTACTTTTTTATGAATTACAAAATTAATTAAAAAAAGAAGGACTAATTCATAAAATAATTACAATTTTGGGCAAAATTATTTTTATGGAATCGAAGCAGTTAAAATGGGTGTATTTGTTGGTTCTTGCCTTGGTTTGGGGAAGTTCCTTTATACTGATAAAAAAAGGATTAATAGGTTTGACAGCGTTACAATTGGGATCGTTGCGAATTATTTTTGCAGCTGTTTTTTTAATATTAATAGGGTTCAAAAGTTTGTCTAAAATCCCAGTATTTAAATGGAAATACATTGCTTTAACATCTTTATTCGGGACATTTATACCCGCTTACTTGTTTGCAATTGCACAGACTGAAATTGATAGTTCCGTGAGTTCTATTTTGAATTCCCTGACCCCTTTGAATACGCTGATTCTTGGCGCTTTGGTTTTTGGACTGCAGTTCAAAAGAAATCAAATTTTTGGAATTCTAATTGGTTTATTAGGAAGCGCCTTGTTGATTTTGAACGGCGCCATGCATCATCCGGAACAAAATTATTATTATGCTATTTTGGTTTTAATAGCTTCGATATGTTACGCAGTCAATGTCAATTTAATCAAAAAATATTTGCATGATTTGAGTCCGCTGAGTATTACTACCGGGAATTTTATGGTATTGTTTTTTCCGGCATTCATTATCTTGTTTTTCTCCGGTTTTTTTGAAGTGGTACATGATGTGAAAGTGCAGGAATCAATTTTGTTTATAATGGTTTTAGGTGTGGTAGGAACTGGAATTGCGAATATTCTGTTCTTTAAATTGATCCAGATGTCATCGCCGGTTTTCGCTACTTCGGTAACGTATTTGATTCCCGTAGTTGCTTTTTGCTGGGGATTATTGGATAATGAAATGCTAACGCCAGTTCAGTTTTTTGGTGCGTTTATTATTTTAATCGGCGTGTATTTGTCGGCTAAGAAGTAGTAGCTGTTCTTGATCAGTTTGTGTTTAGGATCTTATTAAAAATAATAAAGGCTGTCTAAAAATAGACAGCCTTTATTTATTTATTTATTCAAGATTTGATTATAAAAAATCAGCATCTGAAACACCTTCATTGATTTTTACATCAGACATTTTTATGTCTAATTCAAAACCTACATTCTGGATGATGTTAAAAGGAACTTTAACTCCTTTCACTTCTTTGTAATCTCCATAATTTGTAGTTTGAGTGATGCTTTGCCCGCCTTGTTCAACAATTTTAGATTCGGCTAATTTTAAACCGGAAGTTACATCGTAAAACAAGGTTGTTTTTCCGTTTTTGACGGCGTACGCATCTTTCCCATTAATGGATTCAATAGTTTCCAGCGTTAAACCTTGGTTTTTAGCAAGAGACAATTCTTCAAATGGTGTGGCAGCTGCTTTCATATCAGCAAGTGTACTGCCTTCAATATTTTGGCGTTGCCCTTGTTGCATTACGTAAGCTCCTTTTTCATTTACCACTTGTTTCATTAGGCTCATTGTGCCCATCGTTAATTCAACCATCAATTTTCCTTTGGCATCAATTTTTGAGGTGAAGCTTAATGGAGAAGGCGCTTGCGGAATAGTTGTTGTCCCGTTCATTACAATTGTTTTTACAGCCAATGCTGCTTTTTCTCCACCGATAGCTTTGATGTAATTCTCAATGACACTTTTGGCAGTGACTCCTGCTGGAACTGGTTTTTTTAATTCTGGTTTAGCTGTTGCATTTCCGTATTTATCAAAGTAGGAAACTGGTATTTTCAATTTTTCCAGATTAGTAGCTACATCAGCTGCTTTTCCAACAATTACAATTCGGCTGTTGTCCGTTAAAAAATATTTATTTGATACTCTTAAAATGTCATCTGCTGTTACAGCGCTGATATTTTTGATGTAGTTTTCGTAGAAGTCAGCTGGTAAGCTTTGTGTTTGAATTCTCAAAGCATATCCTGCCACGGTTTGTGGCTTTTCAATTTGCATTACAAAACGTCCAATGTATCCTGCTTTTACGCTGGCTAACATTTCATCCGTCACTTTCTCAGTTCTGATTTTTTTGAATTCTTTAAAAATTTCAACAACAGTACTGTCCGTTACGGCATTACGAACTTGCGTAGAAGCACTGAAAGTAGAAATGCGTTTGTCTCCGTAAATGCTTGTTCTTGCACCATAAGTCCATCCGTGCGCTTCTCTTAAGTTCATGTTGATGTAACTGTTAAAGTCGCCACCAAGGATTTGATTGGCCACCAAAACTGCGAAGTAATCTGGATCAGTCATTTTAAGATTTGACATATTTACAACCGCAACTTCTGATTGAACTGCATTTGGCATGTCAATAAAGTTGATTTGTGTAGCGGAAACATCTATTGGATCGCTATAAGAGATCGATGGAGCAGCTGCTTTTTTCCATGAGCCAAAGAATTTCTCTACCATTTTTTTTGTCTCGCTGAATTTTACATCACCCACAATAATTAGGTAAGCGTTGCTTGGCACAAAATATGTTGTGTAGTTTGCTTTTACATCTGCAAGAGTTACGTTTTTCAAGGTAGCTTCGCTAACATATTCGCCTGCAGGATGGTTTTTCCCATAAGTCAAAACATCTACAACTCTTGCTGCTACTGCTGAAACGCTTTTTTCATTGGCTTTCAAACCTTCAATAAGTTTTGCTTTTTCTTTGTCAAATTCCTCTTGGGTGAAGTTTGGGTTTAATGCACCATCAGCCATTAGCTCTAAAACTCTCCCCGAATATTTAGATAAGGAACTTGCTGAAGCGCCATTAGAACTAAAATTGATGTTAGCGCCTAAGAAATCTACTTCTTCATTGAAAGCTGTTTTCGAAATTTTAGTGGTGCCGCTTCCGATTAATGTACTGGTCATGTCGGCAACCCCTTTTTTGTCGCCTTCAGCATACGGATCATTGTCTAAGGTAAGACTGAATGCTACTCTAGGAAGTTTATGGTTTTCGACAACCATAACTTTTAATCCATTTTTTAATTCAAAAGTTAACGGTTTTCCGATTTTTATTGATGGTGCTACACCAGGTTTTGGCTGAGGGATGATTTGTCCTTGCATAATTACGGTTAAGAACAAGCTTGATAAAATTAATATTGATTTTTTCATAATGATGTATCTTAGTTTTGAGCTTTGTCTTTAGATGGAACATAATCCAAAACTAATCTTTGGTTTGGATTTAAATATTTCTTAGCAATATCTCTGATTTCTTCCCGAGTGATAGAATGATAGATTTCAATTTCGGTATTGATTAAGTTTACATCACCGTATAACAAATGATAGGAAGCCAGGTTGTCTGCAATACCGTCAATGGTAGAATTGCTGTTGACATATTGGTTTTCGAATTTGTTTTGTAGTTTTTGTAAGTCTTTTTCTGAAATTAATTCTGTTTGTAATTTTACAATTTCAGAGTCAATTTCGGCAAGAATATTTTCGGTTGTGTTAGGCGCTTGAGGCAAACCGTAAATGATATAGCTGCCGTAGTCTTCTTGGCTGTTACTAAAAGCGCCAATTTGCAAGGCCATCTTTTTGTCATCAACTATTTTTTTGTATAGTCTAGAACTTTTTCCATCGCTTAAGATGGATGAAATCATATCCAGTACTCTTGCGTCTCTGGTTTTCATAGATGGCGTTCTGTAGGCTGCTACAATTGCGGGGATTTGGATATTAGCATCTTGAAATTCTGCTTTTATAGTTTGAGTAATCGGTTCTTCAACAAATGTTTCTCTTTGTATGGGAGCTCCTTTTTTGATCGGTCCAAAATATTTTTGAATCCATTCTTTTGCTTGCTCTTTTTTGAAATCACCAGCGACAATTAAAACAGCATTGTTCGGAATGTAAAATTTCTTGTTGAAAGCTTGGAATTCTTCTAATGTTGCAGCGTCTAAATGGCTCATAGAACCTATAGTTGCCCAACGGTATGGGTGTTTTGTGAAAATATTCTTTTTTACTTCCGCCAAAAAATTTCCGTAAGGCTGATTGTCAACGCGCAATCTCTTTTCTTCTTTCACCACTTCGTTTTGAGTATCAACACCAATTTGATTGATCACTGGGTGCAGCATTCTTTCTGCTTCCATCCATAAACCTAATTCTAAGTTGTTAGATGGGAAAACCTCGTAATAATAGGTTCGGTCATCCGTTGTGTTGGCATTATTTACACCACCGTTTCCAGTTACAATCTTAAACCACTCACCGCGTTTGATGTTTTCGGTTCCTTCAAACAATAAATGTTCAAAAAAGTGAGCAAAACCAGTTCTTTCCGGATTTTCATCTTTAGCGCCTACATGGTACATTACTGAGGTAATAACAGTAGGGGCAGAAGGATCGTTGTGCAAAATCACATGCAGTCCATTGTCTAATTTGTATTCTTCAAAAGCTACTTTCTGAGCAGAAGCTACTCCTCCTAGCATAAACAAAGCACCTAAAGCCATTAATGAATTTTTCATAAGGTTAATAATTTTGTTAATATGCATAATTAGTAGTGGTTTTTAATTTTTGTTACATAAAAAGCGTTTCACTGTGAGAAATTTAACACTAGTTAAGCGTTTTATTTTGTAAAATTATTTCAAAAGTCTATTTAATAAGTAATTATGATGTATTGGGTATTTTTTTTCTTCAACAAATTGCGAGGTAATTATTTAATTGTATATTTGCAACCTTAAAAATTTATAAAACAATTTGTTATGTATGCAATCGTAGAGATAGCAGGGCAACAGTTTAAAGTTAGCAAAGACCTAAAGGTTTACGTTCACCGTTTAGCAAATGAAGAAGGAACTCAAGTTTCTTTCGACAAAGTTTATTTGTTAGATGATAACGGTACAATCACAATAGGCGCCCCAGCTATAGAAGGTGCTTCAGTAGAAGCCAAAGTGTTACAACACTTAAAAGGAGATAAAGTTATCATTTTCAAAAAGAAAAGAAGAAAAGGATACAAAAAGAGAAACGGACACCGTCAGTATCTTACTCAAATTGTAATCGAAGGTATTACTGCAGCAGGTGCTAAAAAAGCGGCTCCTAAAAAAGCAGCAGTTGAAGCAACTACAGAAGAAGTTGAAGCTCCTAAGAAAAAGGTAGCTAAAGCTAAAAAAGAAGATACTCAAGAATAATAACAAAATAAAACTAATACGTCATGGCTCACAAGAAAGGTGTCGGTAGTTCTAAGAATGGTAGAGAATCAGAATCAAAACGTTTAGGTGTTAAGATTTTTGGTGGTCAAGCTGCTATTGCTGGGAACATCATCGTAAGACAAAGAGGTTCAAAACATAATCCAGGTGCAAATGTTTACATCAGTAAAGATCACACCCTACACGCAAGAGTAGATGGAGTTGTTTTTTTCCAAAAGAAAAGAGATAACAAATCTTATGTATCTATACTTCCATTTGAAGTTGAAGCATAATTGATTTTCTCAATTATTAAAAAACCCGTTTCGAAAGAAATGGGTTTTTTTTTGACCTTAGCCAAGCGCCTCCGGAATCTTCAAAGGAAAAGAAGGCAGAGTCAAAATTGATGGTTTGCCTGATTTGTAAATTATATTTGATTTTATCAGGGTATAAGTATTGATTATATTCGTAGTTTTTTACTGATGGTCTAGGGAGTTTAATAAACTAAATTTCGGTTCAAATAAAATGCCGTATACTGTTTTGGAAGGGATATTTTGTAATTAGAAACTGTTGTGATTCTTTTATAGGTTTTACAAATCAGAACTGTTTTTAGAAAATCATCTTCTAATTAAAATATAAATTTTCACTTGTATAGGTGATTACTGCTTGTCTGTAATTTTTTTGGACACTCAAAGACACTGTAGTGTTTTTTTTCTTTCAAATTTTCCCTCTCCATTATATTCTTTATAAACGCATCTCTTTTTTTGATATAATTTCACTAATTCAGAAGGTTATTTCTAGTTTTAAACGGTATCTGATTTTATATGGCAACATAAAGATTAGATTCATTACTCTCTAATAGTTTAAATCTATAGGATTTTTTTTTAATTAATAAATTGAAATTAATTTTTAAATAATTTATTGTTTTAATATTGATTAGAAATTAAGTTTATTTTTTTTAACCTTTTTTTTTGATAAAAAATTAATTAATTAATTCTTTTTTGGATTAAAATATAATAATTATGTTTTTTAAAGTCAAAATTTTGATTAAAATTTATTTTAATCAATTTTAATCAAATATTTTTTTTGGAATAATAGTTTACGAGAATGTTGGTTTTACGAGTCAAAACAGCGTACCGGGATATAGTTAATATGATTCTGTTTAATCAGATTAGACATTAAAAATGATCTTGTCTAAGTGGTTTATTGATTGTTCGTTTGAATTAATGATTTTAAAGACTATAAATACTATTAATTAATAAATATTAGCGCTAATGAAATAAAGTATCAAATTACACAGCATTAAACAATAAGGACAAACTCAATTAGTACACCAAATTTTACAGCACAACTATGAATAAACTATTACTCACATCTAGTTTTTTGTTTTTTACCTTTTTAATTTTCGCTCAAAAAAGTAAAACTCAAAATAATGAAAAATATTTGCAATCAAATACAAATATCCAGGAATTTAAATTTAATAAAAGTCGCCAGAGTCCTTCTTTACTAAAAATTAAACCGGACTATAATTTAAATTTAGCTGGTGTTCCTGCTTTTTTAGTGGAAGTACTGCAATTAGATAAAAATTCATTTGAATTTAAAGAAATTCACACCAATACTACCAAAGGAAATTTTAATATCGTTACTTTTTCTGCCTTCTATAATGGGGTGAAAGTGGAGCATGCACGATATAATATTGTTCTTAAAAAAGATAAAGTAACTGCAATTACACTAGAGCATTATGTTATGGGTGCTAATGTTTCTAAGACAAAGTCATTGTCCCAAGACCAAGCATTAGAAAAGGCAAAGCAACATGTTGGTGCTGAGAATTATGTTTGGGAAGATATTTCAAAAAGTTTAAAAGTTACGGTGAATCAGAAAGAGATACAACAATTACAAAAATCATATAATGAATATTTGCCTAAAGGCGAATTAGTATATGTTGATAATTATAAGACAAAAGAGGTTGACTTAACGCTTGCATACAAATTCAATATATACGCATCAAAACCATTATCAAGAAACAATGTTTTTGTTGATGCTGCCAATGGCCAGATTTTATTAACGGATGCAATTATTAAACATGCAGATGAAATTAATAAAAACATCGAAAAGAATAAAATAAACACCACTAATTCAGCAGCAATTTTAGCCTCAGTTGAAGGGAACGGAGCTACAAGATATGCTGGAAACAGAAAATTTCAGACTACATTAGATGCAGTCAATAATCGCTATTCATTATTCGGGACTATTCCGGTCCTTGTGAATGGATTGCCGGTTGTTATAGAAAACGAAACGCGTTCTTATAATGGAGTAGGTGGAGCGCCTATTGGTGTGCCTAATATTCCATCGTATTCTATTTATGATGGTGATGCTCCATCAGGACAATTAAAAGTTGAAATTGGAGACAACAACTGGACCGCAGATGAACACTGGAGAAGTCGTTTCACTACTCTAAAATACCCTGTTGACAATGAAACAAAAAATGATGATATTGCTTTAGATGCGCATTGGGGAGCTGAAATAGTAATTAAATATTGGGGAGCTATTCATAATCGAAGTAGTTATGATAATCGTGGTACCAAAGTTATTAATTATGTACATTATGGTGATGCGTATGACAATGCTTTCTGGAATGGTACTGCAATGACCTACGGAGATGGAAGTTATCAAGGCGGTACAAAGCCTAATGGTTCTTTTGGACCTTTAACATCCATGGATGTTTGTGGGCATGAAATAGGACATGGTGTCTGCTCTAATACATCTGATTTAGTTTACGCCAGAGAATCCGGTGCAATGAATGAAGGTTTTTCGGATATCTGGGCAGCATCTGTAGAAAATTATGTGTTGACTACAATTGATAGTTCGTTGCCTTACGATCCATGGGGAATTGGAGAACAAATTGATGAACGTGATGGTGGGTTAGCTCCGGGCGCAGCTGGATCTACTGCTTTGCGTTGGATGGATGATCCAAAAGCAAATACAGATCCCGACAGTTATGGAGGTAAATTTTGGTCTGACCCACAATGTGTACAACCTAGTTTAGCGAATGACCAATGCGGAGTCCATAGTAATAGTGGAGTTCTAAATAAATGGTATTATTTATTAGTAGAAGGTTCTGGAAAGAGTTTTACTCGTGGGAAAGCTAAAGCGGCTGCAGATGATCAAATAAATGATGCTTTGAAGGTCTACAGTGTCAAAGGTTTAGGTTTTCTTATTGCTGAACAGATTACTTTTAAGGCCGAAGTGCTACTTACTCCAAACGCTACTTTTCAAGAGATGAGAGATGCAAGTATACTTGTTGCAGGACAAGAATATGGAACGTTTTCTAATGAAGTGAAACAAGTAACGAATGCCTGGTATGCGGTTAATGTAGGGAATGAATTTATTGCGCCTGATCCAAACCAACTTTTCTTTGAATCGGCTAATGTTTCTGTAGTCAACGAACAGACAGCAACACAAGGGTGTGCTGTTTTTAATACAATAGAGGTTAAGGTCACTGGGGTAAACATCACTTCTCCTCAAACCATTAATTTAGACTTCTCAGGTTCTACAGCAACTATTAATAAAGACTTTACTACATCAGCAACTAGTTTGTCTTTTGATAAAGATGGGACTAAAACAATTTTACTCAACATTTTTAATGATGGTATAGTTGAAGGTGTAGAAAATATTATAATCAAGTTTAATGTAAATACTCCTGTAGCGCAATCTAGAATTCAAAACATCACAATTGTTGATAATGATTATGTACCAGCTATTGGTATAGGTACGGTAGAGATTTTTAAAGAAACTTTTACTACTTCAAATATTCCATCTGGTTGGGAAACTAAAAGTGTAATAGGATTGGATCCCAATGTTTGGCTTTTTAATGGGCCAAATACTTTAGGAAAAGCATACGTTTCAAATCGCACTGCATCTCAAGGCGCCACTTATGATTCAACCCAAAACGGAAATCTACTTCTCATAAGCAAATTGATTGATACAAAAGGGATGAGCGATGTTACTGTAGCTTTTGACTGGCAAGCAGGAGGAGAAACGGACCAAGTAGATAATACTGCGTTGTTTGATTATGGTGAATTTGTATACTCTTTAGATGGCGCTAATTATAATTCTTTAGCCTTTTTTGCAGGTACAGCATCAGGAGCTGTTATGTCTTCAGGTAAGTATAATAAAGCGACACCGGCATTAAATAATACACAATTTCATTTAGCTTGGAGATGGTATAATGATGCTTTACTAGGTACTGCTTTTAGTTTTACTTTAGACAACGTAGTAGTAAGCGGAACACCAGCTTCAGTAGAATCTGATTTGATGCAATTTGATAGTGAAACCGTGAAAATTGGAAATCAAGTATACTTTTTGAGCGATCAAGATGGAGATGTCATTGGTTTGATAGAAAATGCGACTAAGGATCTGGGTTGTGTTACGCTAACTATTAGTGAGTCAGGTAGTAAATCTAACTTTACTAATATAGCAGGATCTCATTCAGGGAAAGTTATCAAAGTAGAAGCAGATGGATTGAATGCACCAACAGCTTCCTATGACTTAACACTATTCTTTACAGATGCTGAAACAAGTGAGTTTTCAGACCCTAGCGGGTTAAGAGTTATAAAAGTAAATAGCAACTCTATCAATGATGCTAAAAATTACCCTAAGAATTTTCAAATAAACGGAGGGTTAGGTGCTGCATATTCTGCGGAGCAATATCGTACTTATAAAGGAAATCATACCGGATCTGGAACTTTTGCTTTGGTAACACAAGCGACTTTATCTACGCAAAAAATTAATGGGGAAGAATTTAAAATATACCCAACTGTATTGTCGGCTGATAAAGTAATTACAATTTCCAGTGCAAGAACGCCAATTGATCGAGTTGACATTTATACCCTAAATGGAGGTTTAATAAGCGCTTTGCAATTAGAAAGTAGTAATGAAGCTAAAATACCTGTTAGTAAATTATCCAGCGGAATGTATTTTCTTGTTATAAATGGTAATAAATCAGATACATTTAAGTTTCTGATGCAATAAATAATTGATTCAAAATCCCCCATCGTAGAAATGCAATGGGGGATTTATTTTTTACCTAAATTTAAAGATAATGAATACTAAAAATAATTTTCTTTTACCCCTACTGTTTTGTTTTTCCTTAAGCATATCATGGGGGCAGAATAAAAGTGATTGGACCGCTTTATCCGAAAACAGTCGGCTCAAAATTAATAATATTAGTTTTGATAAAGAAAAAATGCCTACAAAATTCAAACTTTATACTGTTGGTATAGCCTCTGTTAAAAATAAACTACAGAATACTCCTAAAAGAGGTGTGTTTTTTGGGACTTCTCAAAATATAATCAATGTGCCTAATGAAGACGGTTCTGTTGAAAACTACCAAGTTTTAGATGCCCAAATTTTGCATCCGGATTTGGCTGCAAAATTACCAAATATTAAAAGTTATGTTGGTAGTTCATTAGTACATCCTGGTAAATATATTCGGTTTAGTTTATCGCAAGCCGGATTTCATGCTCAGGTTTTTGAAGCTGGAAAATCAACTTATTTTATAGATCCCTATACAAGTGATAAGTCAGTATATATTGCTTACAACAGAGATGATCTAGTCAATAATTCATCTGATGTTTTTACTTGCGAGACTGATAATTCACTTTCTAAAAAAACTGGAAATACGCAAATAAATAAAACGATAGGTGCTACTGATGATAGTAAAATTCGGTTGTATGAATTAGCAATGTCGTGTACAGGAGAGTATGGTGCCTTGTTTATTGGTAATGCTACTACCGATTTTGAAAAAAAATCAAATATCATGGCGCAAATGGTTGTCACAATGACACGAGTAAATGGTATTTATGAGAAAGAATTAGGTATCACATATCAGTTTGTACCTAAGAATTTTGATGTAATGTATTATGATGGAACTACTGACCCTTGGGGTACAGAATATAATAAGCAAACTCAATTGACCATAGATGCTAATATTGGAGACGCAAACTACGACATAGGGCATAATTTTAATACAGCTGGCGGCGGTAATGCAGGTTGTATTGGTTGTGTTTGTAATTCCGGAAATAAAGGAAGCGGTATGACTGGTAGATCAAATCCTACTGGAGACTCTTTTGATGTTGATTATGTAGCACATGAAATTGGACATCAAATGGGAGGGTATCATACCCACAATGGGACAACTACCTGTTTGAAAAGTGGAAATAATACCGAAGTGGAACCCGGAAGCGGATCGTCAATAATGGGGTATGCCGGAATTTGTACGGGGCAAAATGTACAGGAAAATTCGGATGATTATTTTAATTATGTAAACATACGAGACATAAGTGCTAACATTCAAGGGGGTGTGAGTTCTGCCTGTTTTGATGAAATCAAGGTTAGCAACTTACCGCCAAAAGCCAATGCGGGAGCTAATTATAGCATTCCTGTAGGTACCGCATTTCAGTTGTCAGGAACAGGTTCTGATCCTGACTCAGGAGATCTTCTTACTTATACGTGGGAACAAAATGACAATGAAGAGATGCAAAGTCCTGTTCAGCCTGTCCCAACGGCTATTCAAGGTCCTATGTTTAGAACCCGAAGAGGAACCACAAAACCTAATAGGTATTTCCCCCAATTAACTGATATTTTAAGTAATAATCTGATGCCTACTTGGGAGGTAATTTCCCAAGTTCAACGGAGTTTTGAGTTTGCTTTTACGGTTAGGGATAATGTTGTTTATGGCGGACAAACGGCAGCTGATTTGATGACGTTAAATACAATCCAAACGGCAGGACCCTTTAAAGTTTCAAGTCAAAACTCAAACACGACTTGGATACAAGGTGAAACTCAACTGATAACTTGGGATGTTGCGAATACCAATTTACTTCCGGTAAACTGTTTGTTTGTAAATGTTTTATTTTCGGCTTTA
Source organism: Flavobacterium bomense (assembly GCF_003970355.1). NCBI lineage: Bacteria > Pseudomonadati > Bacteroidota > Flavobacteriia > Flavobacteriales > Flavobacteriaceae > Flavobacterium > Flavobacterium bomense. The sequence goes on from NZ_RYDJ01000001.1 coordinate 610,006, forward strand.
GGGGATTTTACCGATACTATTATATTAGCGGATAAGGCTTTAAATAGTGGTTCTAAAAGCATCATTGTACCCTCTTCTTTAACGGAATCAGGGCGTTTAATGATAAAAGCGGCTGACAATGTTTTCTTAGATGTAAATGACGCAACTATAATAATTAAGCAAGTTACAACTCCAACATTCTTTTTGACAGCGCTTGAAGTCTCAAAAATCCAATGTGCTAATGATAATAAATCAACTTTTAGTTTTGATTATATTCCTTCTGCGGGTTTTACGGGGGTAGTGAGATTTGCTGCGACAGGTTTACCATCTGGTTCCACAGCTAGCTTTACACCAACAACAGCAAGTACCTCAAAAGAAACAATACTAATGACCGTTAGCGGATTTTCTAATTCAAACCCTAAGGATTATTCTATCACTTTCGCGGGTACTTCTCCGTCAGAAACCAAAACTCAAGTTGTTGTATTAACGCTAAAGGGAGGTGTTTTTTCGGAGCCTGTGCTGAGTAGTCCAGCTAATACAAGTGTGAAACAATCAACTTATCCATCCTATATCTGGTCTAAAGATGGGAATAACAGTGCTGAATTTTTTGATGTGGAAGTTGCTTCTGATTCAAATTTTCAATCTATAGTAGAAACCGCAACTGTCTCAAAAAATGGATATAATCAAAATAAAGGGTTAAGCGAAAATACGTTATATTATTGGAGAGTTAGGCCTAAAAACGAATGTGCAAACGGTGTTTTTAGTAGGCCAAGTAGCTTTACAACTGGTTCAAACAAGTGTTTTAGTAGGACTAACACTAATCCTTCTGTAATAGTATCAACCTTAACGACAACAAGCACAATAAATATAGCAACTGATATCCCAATTTCAGATATTAATGTTTCGATGAAAATTACCCATAGTTATATAGGAGATATAGTTGCGGTACTGACAAGTCCATCAGGGACCAATGTTTCACTCATAGCTAGTAAGTGTGATTCTAATCCAGATTTGAATGCTACTTTTGATGATCAAGGGTTGGCTGTAATAAACTGTTCTTTAACAAGTCCAGCAATCTCTGGTGTTTTAAAGCCGGCGCAACCGCTTTCTGCTTTTAATGGAGAAAGTGCTAAAGGCGAATGGAGACTTAATATAACGGATACAGGATTAGGGGATGATGGTATACTGACATCATGGGCAATAGCGTATTGTGGAGTAGAAAGCTTAAGCCTTAGCGCTAAAAATTTTGATACTTCCCTAATTCAGGTCTATCCAAATCCTGCAAAAAACAGCATTACGGTTCAATTTGAAAAAACACAGCACTTAGATGTTGCAGTATTTGATTTGTTAGGAAGACAGATTTTAAGTACAGTACTAAAGTCTTCTAGTAATACAATAGATGTTTCTTCTCTTTCGTCTGGAACGTATATCATGCAGCTAATTGATGATGAGAATAATAAAACCAGTAAAAAAATTATTATTGAATAATTTCAAAATGTGATAAAAGCGTTATGCTGAAGCATTATTGATTTTCTCAATTATTATAAATAAGTCGAAAGTTTAAAAGTCGTAAAGTCAAAAGAATTAACTTTAAGTAAAGCAGCTTTAAATCAGATTGTTATGTAATTTTATCTTGATTTTAAAATACGACATTATACCATGGTTATTACTTAGTACCCATTTCAATTATTATTGGAATGGGTATTTTGTTTTAATTTAAAATTAGAACAAATAGTGAACTGTTTGGTGGTAAATATTAAAAACAACTTAGTGTTGATTTATTCTAAGGTTCTGCATAAAATATAGAGATTCAACACAAAGTAAAAAAACGCGGGTAAAGAAACCAATAAAGAATCTTTCATCTTTATTCTTACCCCTGTACCAAGAAGCATAAGCAAAGCTAGGCCTCCGGAAGCAAGAACTAAAACAGTATGATTTTGAAGCCCAATAAATAAACCGATAGCCCCTGCCAATTCTAAAACAGCAATTAATGGTCCAAATTTTTCAAGTCCAAAGCGTTTAAATTCATTTTTCATATTCGACGAGGCAAAATACGCCATTCCATAGATAAGAAAGGAGGTTGCCGAAAATAAAATAAGTAAATGCAATAAATTCATGTTTTGATTATTTGGAAGCGCATAATGCAACAAAAAGAGATAATGCTAAAAGGAATAAAGAAGGAAGGTGTTTAGACCATGGGTTTTTTGCTTTAAAATGAAAAAATTGTGCGCTTATCATTAGAAAGGCCATTATAAGTGCCGGTATAAATACTAATTCAGGATACCAAATTCCTGTTATTAACAAGGTTGATAAGGCTATTTTTGTGGCTCCAACAACATTTCTTGTCAAATCCGATATGCCGTATTGTTTAAATTCGTTAACAATGTTATCAAACCTAAAAATCCATACGTAACCTACGGACACTGCGATTACAAGCTGAGCGATAATAGAATAAGTATTCATGGTTTTATAATTAAAGGGTTTTATCTTTTGTTGTGATATACAAATTAATTAGCAGCTGTATGTCTCTTAGAATTTATGTTATTCAAAGATACCATAAACTTATATTATTATAAGGACTACCGAATTGATTTATTTGTAAATCGAGAGGTTTCTTTATTATTCTATCGGATTAGCTCTCAATTTGAAACTAAAACAGGTTGGTTTTTTTGGGTCAAAAATGCATCAGAATTTATCAGGCGTTTTGCGTTGCATATTTTGCCTTAACGGTTTGTCAAAATCCGGCATTACGATTTTTTGAGTAGCACTTGTAAGCCCTAGCTGTTAGCGGCAGTTGTTATTTTTAGTTAATGTATAATTTAGCAATTTCTTCTATAAAAGCTTGAGGATGAGAACCCATTAAATTTGTCAAAATTACTATTGAAACATTTTTATTAGGATAAATAAATAATGCATTTCTTGCACCACCCATTGAAGCAATTATTGGATTTTCAGCTCTTGAACTTAATGAAAAACCAATTGAAGTTCTGTCGAGCAAACCATTCTCTTCATATGGTTTTCCGTTTTCTAATTCAATAGGTTTTAAAAGAATTTTAAGATTTTCAGCATTAATTAATTGATTAGTTTGTAATGCAATTACCCATTGTGCCATTTCGGTTGCTGTTGCATATATCCCACCTGCAGGCAATAAATTTGAAGGCATTGGTTGATAAACATTAGTTAGAACATTATTTCTAAAATAAGTATATGGTCTTGATGAGTTATTAATAATGTTATAAAAATCCCCAATTCCTGCCTTCATGGCGTTTTTCATTCCTGCTTTTTTGAATTGGTTTTCCATAATAAATTTTTCAAACGACTGTCCACTAATTTTTTCTATAAGCATTCCTAGAAGCATGTAATTTGCCAAGCCTTCTCTCACATGTTTTCCAGGTTCAAAAGCAAGGGGTAGCTTTTTGACGTTTTCGAACAAAATATTACCATCCTCGGAAAGCATATTGCCTTGTGAATCCCAAACATCAGGAAGTCCCGATTTATGGGTTGCAAGCTGTTCTACGGTAATTTTTTGCCAAGTTTGGGGTAATTTATCTAAATAATTTGAAATAGGTTCTTCTAGATTTAATTTTCCGTTTTCTACTAATTGCATGATTGCAACTCCTGTGAATGCTTTGGTAATAGAATTAATGCTAAAAACGGTTTGACTATTTACAGCAATTGAATCTTGAATATTGGCGAATCCATAATGACTTGTTTTTACAATAACATTTTCTTTAATAACCGATAATTGTAAACCGACAATTTTATTTTTTTGAATAAGTTCTTTTATTGCAAGATCGACTTTGTCTTCTTGTGAATAAATATTATTAAAAACCGTTAAAAGAGCGATTAAAAGCAATGTTTTTTTCATGTTTTCTTTTGTTTGATTTTACGGTTATAGTGGGTGCGATTCCCGCTAACGTCAGTTCGTCTAAAAACCTCCAAGGGAACTGTATTTTGTTAATCATTGAGTAAATATATGTTATTTAAACTACAATTAAAATTCGTTCTGGCAAAAGTCGCTGATGATTATTAAAATAAAACAGTCCGTATAAAGGGTTAAAATTGCTCTTAACATCACAAAATACAACGCCAGTATTCTTAGATACTGTTTTAGTAGATTGTGATCAATCAGGTTGAAGATTCGGCGCAGGTTGTAGGCTGTAAAAATCAATCCAACATCAGCTGCGGCGCGTTTTATGGTTTTCGTTGCCATGATATAATAAAAATCCCATTGCCGCTTTATTACTCTCTTGCAAAGAGCGGGACAGGCTGCCGGATGTTTGACGACGGCTTGTCGTCTGCGGTATATTTTATAATTATTTTGGATTCTGACTTTATTTTGATAAATAAAATCGGCATATTGGAAGCGTTCAATGAGACTGCCTTTGGCATTTTTGGTGCATTTTTTAAAAGTTCACAACTCAGACAAGCACTAGATTTATAATGCTTCATCTGGCTTATTGACGTGCCGTTCTTTTTGGCGTACCAATTTCCATTGGTCGTTGGGGTTTCATTAGCAGGGCACGTATAAGTATCCGACCCGTAGTTTTTGCGAAGGGTCACGGCCAAAAACAAAAAACCCTTGCTCCTGAAACTTCGGGACTGCAAGGGTTTGTATTATAATAGTGAGAATTGCTTCGTTTCCTCGCAATGACTCGACTAGTATCTGTAATATTCTGGTTTGAACGGGCCTTCAACTGGAACGCCAATGTAATCCGCTTGATCAGTACGTAACGTCTCTAATTCAACACCCAATTTAGCTAAGTGTAACATGGCTACTTTCTCATCAAGATGTTTTGGTAACATGTACACATCATTGTTGTATGCCGCACTGTTTTTCCATAATTCGATTTGAGCCAGTGTTTGGTTAGTAAAGGAGTTACTCATTACAAAACTTGGGTGACCTGTAGCACAACCAAGGTTTACCAAACGGCCTTCAGCCAATACAATAATATCATTTCCAGCAATAGTGTATTTATCAACTTGAGGTTTGATTTCGATTTTTGATGCACCGTGGTTAGTGTTCAACCAAGCCATATCAATTTCGTTGTCAAAATGTCCAATATTACAAACGATAGTTTTGTCTTTCATTTTCTCAAAATGAGAACCCAAAACAATATCTTTATTTCCAGTAGTGGTAATGATAATATCAGCAGTTGCAATAACTGTATCTAATTTTTTTACTTCAAAACCGTCCATCGCTGCTTGAAGCGCACAAATTGGGTCAATTTCAGTAACCGTAACAATAGAACCAGCACCTCTAAAAGAAGCTGCTGTCCCTTTACCTACGTCACCGTATCCACAAACGATTACTCTTTTTGCAGCAAGCATCAAGTCAGTTGCACGACGAACTGCATCAACTGCTGATTCTTTACAACCGTATTTGTTGTCAAATTTCGATTTAGTAACCGAGTCATTCACGTTGATTGCCGGCATTGGCAATGTTCCTGCTTTTACTCTTTCGTATAATCTGTGTACTCCAGTGGTAGTTTCTTCGGATAATCCTTTGATTCCTGCAACTAATTCCGGGTAACGGTCTATAACCATATTGGTCAAATCCCCACCGTCATCAAGAATCATGTTCAATGGTTTTCTGTCTTCACCAAAAAATAATGTTTGCTCAATACACCAGTCAAAATCAGGTTCGTTCAACCCTTTCCAAGCATATACCTGAATTCCAGCAGCAGCAATCGCTGCAGCAGCCTGATCTTGTGTAGAGAAAATGTTACAAGAACTCCAAGTAACTTCAGCACCAAGAGCGATCAACGTTTCAATCAAAACTGCAGTCTGGATTGTCATGTGCAAGCATCCCGCAATACGAGCACCAGCAAGTGGTTGTTCGTTTTTGTATTCCGCACGAAGCGCCATTAAACCTGGCATTTCAGCTTCTGCTAATTCAATTTCTTTTCTTCCCCAAGCCGCCAGGGAAATGTCTTTTACTTTGAAAGCCACAAAAGGCATAGTTGTAGTACTCATTTATAGTATATTTGTAATTACTTCGTCCGTTCGCCTTTCAGGCTCGGGTGAAAATTTTTTGCAAATTTACGCAATAACTTTAGAATTTTACGGTTTTCCAGAAGATTTATGAATTGTTTAATTCGCTAATCTTTTGAACATTAACTAAATAATTTCTTTAAGCTGAACTTGTTTCAGTTTCTGGAGCTATTTCCCGTTATTCGCTATATCTTTTTACACGCAAAAAAGCGTGAAAAAAGGATATCACTGCTACCGGGGCTAAAAATCAAGATCACAACACGATGCCACTTTATAAAATCATACGTCCTAATGCCGCCACCCAAATTTTAATTTGGAAAATAACGGAACCTTTCTCCGAATTAAACCAACAGATTGTTCTTAATGTAAACAATCAAAATCGACTGGACGGAATGAAATCCGAAATGCACCAACGCGCCTTCCTGAGCGTTCGTAAGGCATTGCAACAAGCCGGATATACTGATTTTGATTTGTATTATGACACCTTCGGAAAGCCCCATTTACACGATGGAAAGCACATTTCCATCACACATTCTCATGAGTTTTCGGCCATTATAATCAGTACTGAAACCGTGGGAATCGACATTGAATTGCAACGAAATAAAATCATCAAAATAGCACATAAATTTTGTGATAGCGAGTTTCAATTCTTGGATATGGACAGTGAAGAATATATCCGAAAATTAACGGTTATTTGGGGTGCCAAAGAGGCTATTTTCAAAATTAGAAACGAAAAAGGAATCAGTTTCAAAGACCATATAAACGTTCATTCATTTGAATTAAATACTAAACAAAATAAAGCTAAACTTCATTTTAATAATGTATTGAAGGATTTCAATATTCATTTTGAAGAAATACAAGATTTTACGTTAGTCTATGCTTTCGAAAAATAGTACACAGTATTTCATCGCGCAGTTTGTCATTGCTTTGCCCGTACTGGTTAAGCAATGAAAAGACAATTAATAAGCAACAATATAAAGTATCAGAAATCCGTTTAAATCCACAAAATCCGCGTTATCTGCGTACCAAAAATGACAAACATTTATAACGAAATCATCCAATCTAAAGTCGAATGTCAAAAGCTCCTGGCGATTCTTCTGGATCCTGATAAAATAGTTCTGGTGAATTTACCTAGTTTAATTTCAAAAATCAATCAATCACCCGCAACACATATTTTCATTGGCGGAAGCCAGGTTGAAAACAACATTTTAGACGAATTAATTATAGAAATAAAAAAAAGCAGCACATTGCCTATCGTTTTATTTCCTGGAAACCCATCTCAGATTTCAGATAAAGCCGATGCAATTTTATTTTTGTCTTTAATTTCTGGTCGCAATCCTGATTTTTTAATCGAACACCAAGTAAAAGTGGCACCCATTTTAAAACAAACCCAACTCGAGATCATTTCTACCGGTTATATTTTGATTGAAAGCGGCACTGAAACCGCAGTAGAACGCATTAGTAAAACAAAGCCTTTAGATAGAAATAATCTGGATTTAGCATTGGCTACGGCACTAGCGGGAGAAATGTTAGGTAATAAACTGATTTATCTCGAAGCGGGAAGTGGCGCTAAACAAGCTGTTCCGTTAGAAATGATTGCATTAGTTACGCAAAATATTGAAATTCCGTTACTTGTTGGTGGTGGTATTGTAGATTTGCAGGGAATTCAAAACGCGTATGCTGCCGGAGCCGATCTAGTAATTATAGGAACCGCTTTTGAAAAGGATATTAATTTTTTTAACCTTAATTAATGATAGACTATTTTTTTTCGCAGTACAGCGAGTATTCAACATTAGATATTATCTTGGAAATTATAGCTGTCATTTTTGGACTATGGAGTGTTTGGTACGCCAAAAAAGACAATATTCTGGTTTTTCCAACCGGATTAGTGAGTACGTCCATATTTGTGTATTTGCTCTGGAAATGGACCTTGTGGGGTGACATGATGATTAATGGCTATTATTTTGTAATGAGTATTTATGGCTGGTACCATTGGACCCGAAAAAAAGGTGATACGGAAGAATTCCCAATTTCAAAAATTTCAAGTTCTGAAAAACGAATTGCGATAATTCTTTTTATATTTACGGTCGCTTTTGTGGTTTCAGTATATCACTATTTTGGTAAATTTACCACTTGGTATGCCTATGTAGATACATTTATTACAGGGATTTTCTTTGTGGGAATGTGGCTCATGGCCAAAAGGAAAGTCGAGAATTGGGTGTTTTGGATTATTGGAGATGTAATTTCCATTCCGTTGTATTTTGCCAAAGGCTATACCTTTACCAGTTTTCAATACATAGTATTTACAATAGTTGCCATTTTTGGCTATTTAGAATGGAAGAAAATCTCAGACAGCTCTCAAACGGAGTTACAAAAATAATTAAAATAGCTTTATTTGGTCCTGAAAGCACTGGTAAAACTACCTTGGCCAGACAGCTTGCGGACTATTATAAAACGGAATGGGTTCCGGAGTTTGCACGTGATTACCTGCAAGAAAAGTGGGATTCAAGTCAGCAAATATGTACCGTTGATGATATGCTGCCCATTGCTTACGGTCAAGCTAAATTAGAAAATGAACGAACGCTGATTGCCAATAAATATCTTTTTTGTGATACGAATTTAATGGTGACCAAAGTTTTTTCGGAGGTGTATTACAACTATTGCGATCCTTTGTTGCATGAAGCAGCTCGGGCACATGAATACGATTTGTTTTTTCTGACAGATATTGATGTACCCTGGGAAAAAGATGATTTGCGAGACAAAGCAGAAGGAAGAGAATCTGTTTTTGCCGTGTTTAAACAATCTTTAATCGATAATAATAAACCATTTATAACCCTTTCCGGAGACCAGGATTTGCGTCTCAAAAAGGCAATTGCAAGTGTTAACGACTTAACTTTAGCAAGGGAACTCGGGTTTTCCTCGGATGATTTTCTGTATATTCAGGAGTATGGAATCTCAATGAAAGACATTCAAAAGCAATTGAATTTTTTTAAAAACGGTATCCCCAAAGCAGATTTGGTTCGTCCGGCAACAGTGTCTAATGGTATTTTAAAGCTATCTGAAAAAGATTTTCAAGAAAAATCCCTTTTTTTTGATACCCATAAATCAAATCTGAAATTACAGAAATTTGTGCCTGCTTCCGGAGCAGCCAGCAGAATGTTTAAGTTTTTGGCGGAATTTATAAATGAATTTGATGTTGAAAATGAATCAATTAATTCCTATATCAACCGAAAAAAAGCAAATAAACTTGCTGTTTTTATCGTGGGAATGGAAAAACTTCCCTTTTTTGAAGCAATCGATAAACGACTCAGAGCCGAGTATGCCGCTTTTGATACTTTAGATCCAAGTTTGAAAAATTATTATTTTATAAAATTCATTTTATCATCTGATTATTTTGACTTTGCAAATCAGCCAAAAGGGACTCTTCCTTTTCATAAATACAAAACCCATATTGCAACTCCTGTGGAAGAGCATTTACAGGAATGTACGCATTATACGAGCACTAATAACTGTTCTTATTTGCATTTTACAGTGTCAGAATCCCATCAAAAAAAGTTTGAAAGCCGCATTGATGCAATTAAATCTAAAATTGAAAAGCAATCGGGTGTAACAATACAGGTTAGTTTTTCCTATCAAAGCAAGCGAACTGATACACTTGCGGTTACTATGAAAAACAAGCCGTTCCGAGATGAAAAGGGACAATTAGTTTTCAGGCCCGGAGGACACGGTGCTTTGATTGCCAATTTGAATAATTTAGAGGCTGATATAGTATTTATCAAAAACATTGACAATGTAATTCAAAACAATTTAGAGAAAATTTCTTTGTACAAAAAAGGGTTGGCGGGAATTTTGCTGGCAATACAGCAGCAGGTTTTCAGGTATTTAAACGCCTTGGATACTGTGGCAATTGAGTCCGCGTTTGTAGATGAAATTATTCTTTTTTTGAAGGAAAAATTGAATACTACAATGAAGGACGGTTCTCATACGGACAGTCTGGACAATAAAGTCAAGGAAATAAAAGCGATTTTAAACAGGCCGATTCGCGTATGCGGAATGGTAAAAAACGAGGGTGAACCCGGAGGAGGGCCGTTTTGGGTCCGGGATCTTCAAGGAGGAATTTCATTGCAAATCGTAGAAGGTTTCCAAGTCGATTTGGCAAACGACAATCAAAAGACGATTCTGGATGCTGCTACCCATTTTAATCCGGTTGATTTAGTCTGTAGCCTAAAAAATTATAAAAAAGAGAAATTTGATCTCACTCAGTTTGTGGATTATAGTAGTGGTTTTATTGTGGAAAAAAATGTAGCGGGCAAAAACATCAAAGGGTATGAATTGCCTGGTTTATGGAACGGCGCAATGGCTAAATGGCTGACTGTGTTTGTTGAGGTGCCTTTGATTACTTTTAATCCGGTCAAAACGGTGAATGATTTGTTGAAACCGGCACATCAGTTCTAAAATTTACGCATCAATGGAAATAGAAAAAATCGTATCCGAATTAAGTTTTAAAGCAGTCCGCAGCAGTGGAGCCGGCGGTCAGAACGTAAATAAAGTATCCTCTAAAGTGGTGTTGACTTTTGATCTGCACCATTCTCTGGCTTTAACGGATGAAGAAAAACTTTTGATTGCAACTAAATTATCGTCCAGACTTACCACTGATGCTGTTTTAATTTTAAATTGTGAGGAAGACCGAAGTCAATTTAGAAACAAAGAACTCGTAATCAAACGATTTTTGGAATTAATAAAAAATGCATTGCTTGTTCCAAAAGAAAGAAAACCCACCAGAATCCCTAAATCAGTCATTAGAAAAAGAATAAAGGATAAAAAGACTATTTCTGAAGTCAAGAAAAACAGGAGAAAACCAAATTTAGAATAAGATTTTATTTTTTATTTCTAAAATTCGAACAAAAAAAACTACTTTTGCGCTGTCTCAAAGGGGTGCTCTAAATAACGAGCTGAGATCATACCCAACGAACCTGGGCGAGTAATGTCGCTAAGGGAAAAAATGACAAAGAAAATAGCGTGCACACTATCTATTTGTCATAGGAAACAATCATTTATTAATTTAACAAAAGGAATAATTCCCCCTTTTATTCGTAATCTTATTTACGGATGAATACTATTTTAGTCTCAAAGTCTCAAAGTCTTAAAGTTTCAAAGTCCAAGAATCTGACATATTTTATGTCTTCTGTCTTTCTCTTTACATCATTTATCTCTTTTTCTCAAGTTAAAGACACTACGAAAGTAAACCAACTTGATGAAGTCTTGGTTTCGGCGGTGCGGGTCACTACTAAAACGCCGGTAAGTTTCAGTAATTTGGACAAAAAGGAAATCAAATTCCGAAACTTAGGACAGGATATTCCTATTTTAATGAATTATTTGCCGTCAGTTGTGACGACTTCTGATGCGGGAAATGGAGTAGGGTATACCGGAATTCGCGTACGTGGTAGCGATGCAACAAGAGTGAATGTCACTATCAACGGAATTCCTTACAATGATTCTGAAAGTCAGGGAACCTTTTGGGTAAATATGCCAGATTTTGCTTCATCATTAGAAAGTTTGCAATTGCAACGTGGCGTAGGAACGTCTACGAATGGAGCGGGTGCTTTTGGGGCGAGCTTAAACATGTTGACGGACAATTTTGCCAAAGAAAGCTCTGGTGAAATATCGAACTCTGTGGGTAGTTTCAATACCAGAAAACACACCGTAAAATTCAGTACGGGTTTGATGAACGACCATTTTGAAATCGCAGGAAGGTTATCAGCCATCAAGTCTGACGGGTTTGTAGATCGTGGCGCTTCTGATTTGAAATCCTATTTTCTGCAGGGAACGTATGTCGGCAAAACGACTTTGATAAAAGCATTGGTTTTTGGAGGTACTGAAAAAACGTACCAGTCTTGGAACGGAATAGATGCAGAAACGCTGCAGAATGACCGAGCGTTTAATTCATCAGGTGCTTTTACGGACGAGCAAGGAAATGCTCGTTTTTATGATAATGAAACGGATAATTACCAGCAAGATCACTCTCAATTGCATTGGAACGAAAAAATATCTGAAAACTGGAGTACTAATTTTGCTTTGCATTACACCAAAGGAAAAGGATTCTATGAAAATTATAAAGAAGATGCTAAATTTTCCAGCTATAACTTGACGCCAATTACTATTGGAGGAACAACAATAAATAGAACGGATTTAGTGCGTCAAAAATGGTTGGATAATGATTTTTACGGTACTACTTTTTCTGCTAATTATAAAGAGGAAAAACTGGATGTAATTTTTGGTGGTGGATGGAATAAGTATGAAGGCGACCATTTTGGAAAAGTGATCTGGGCACGAAATGCTTCACAGAGTGAATTGGGAGATCGCTATTATGATGATTATGCCAATAAAACGGACGGGAATGTTTTTGTGAAAGCCAATTACCAAATCACAGAACAGCTAAGTTTATTTGGAGATTTGCAATATCGTTCAGTGAATTACAAGGCTAATGGTGTTCAACCAACACTTGTGGATGATACGTTTAATTTCTTTAACCCTAAAACGGGATTGACCTATACGATCAATTCCGGAAATTCCGTGTATTTGTCTTATGCCAGAGCCAATCGCGAACCGAATAGGAGTGATTATGAAGGCGGAAACGTAAAGCCAGAGAAACTAAATGACTTTGAATTGGGGTGGAGATATGTTGCGGAAAAAGTACAATTTAACTCGAATGTGTATTATATGGCCTATAAAGACCAATTGATTTTGACAGGGAGTTTAGACGATGTAGGTGCTCCGATACGTTCGAACAGCGAAAAAAGTTACCGCTTAGGACTGGAAGTGGATGCTACAATAGCGTTGACAGACCAATTGATTATTCGTCCTAATTTTACCTTGAGTGCCAATAAAAATATTGATTTAGCTGTTGAAGGTCAAAATTACGGAACTACTGAAATCGCATATTCACCAGCAATAATTGCGGGAAATATTCTGGTCTACACACCAGTGGAGAATCTTCATATTTCGTGGTTGCAAAAATTCGTTGGGGAACAATACATGAACAACATTGAATTACCGGCTGCAAAGTTGGCGGATTATTTTGTGAATGATTTGAATGTGGCGTACACCTTTAAACCCAAATCAATTTTTAAAGAAATAATTGTAACAGGTCTTGTAAACAATTTTTTAGATAAAAAATATGTTTCTAATGGCTACATGTATGATATTTATCCGTATTATTATCCACAAGCAGGAATTAATTTCCTTGCCGGTTTGACGTTGAAGTTTTAGTATAATGATTATAGTTGACAAAAAACCATCACGAGCAATTTTGATGGTTTTTTTGGTTCTATTATAAAGGATTACTTTTCTGATTTTCTGATTCAAATAAATATTTACTATTCCAGTATCTATAATTAAACACTAAAACCCCAAAAGCTCAAAACTGAATTGATTAATTTTGTATTATAAAATTAATTTTTGAATTTAATTAAAGGAAAATGGGAAATACATTAAAAATACAAATCTGGTCGGATATCATGTGTCCGTTTTGTTATATTGGAAAAAGAAGAATAGAAGGTGCTTTACAGAATTTTGAGCATAAAGATGCAGTTGAAATTGAATGGAAAAGTTTTCAGTTAGACGCCGGCTTTGTTGCTTCTCCAGAGGATGATATGGTTGAGCATTTGGCCGAAAAATATAGAAAAGATAAAGATTGGGCACAAGAGATGCTGAATAATATGACTGAAAATGCTAAAAATGCAGGATTGGATTTCAATTTTGAAAAAGCGGTTATGGCCAATTCGCTGCATGCACATCGCTTGTTGCATTTGGCTAAAAAATATGATTTGACAAATGACTTAGAAGAATTACTGTTCAAAGCCTATTTAACGGATGGTAAGAATATTAATGATTTGGATACTTTGAAGGCGTTAGGACTGGAAGTAGGACTGAATGGCGAAGCTATTGATGAAGTGCTAAATTCTGATGCGTACGCAAATGAAGTGCAGCAGGATATAAATGAGGCGCAATCTGTCGGGGTTCAAGGAGTTCCTTTTTTTGTTTTCGATAATAAATATGCAGTTTCGGGTGCGCAACATGTGGAAACCTTTGTGAAGACACTTGAAAAAGTATGGGAGGAAGGCAAATTTGATTCGAAAGTCACGGTATTGAATACCACCGATGGAGACAGTTGTGGAATTGATGGTTGTGAGTAAAACGAGAATTTCAAACGATAAGCAATTAAGTTTCATCCAGCGTTGTATCTACAAGAAGCATAATTTCTTTCTGGTTTAACTATTAAGCAAAACAGTCGCAGTAGGGCACAATCGTCTGAGGCAATGAAAAATTATCATTATGAGTGAACCTACAAAAGTAATCCGCTGGGGAATATTAGGCTGTGGCGATGTTACCGAACTGAAAAGTGGTCCTGCGTACCAGAAAACGGATGGTTTTCAAGTGGTAGCAGTAATGCGAAGAGATGCGGTTAAGGCTGCGGATTATGCTAAAAGACACGGAATCAGCAAATATTACACAAATGCCGATGATTTGATTAATGATCCTGAGATTGATGCGATTTATATTGCCACGCCTCCGGATGTGCATAAATTGTATGGACTCATGGTGGCTGCAGCCGGTAAAATATGTTGTATCGAAAAACCTTTGTCTCCAAATTATCAAGACAGCCTCTCGATTTGTACTGCTTTCGCAGCAAAAAAAACTCCGTTGTTTGTAGCCTATTATCGCCGAACATTACCTCGTTTTGAACAAATAAAAGCGTGGATTGATACCAATAGCATTGGTGACATCAGACACATAAGATGGCATTTGAGTAAACCTGCAAGTTCTACGGATTTATCAGGCGAATACAATTGGCGAACTGATGCGTTGATTGCTGCAGGCGGTTATTTTGATGATTTAGCAAGTCACGGCCTGGATTTATTCACGCATTTACTGGGAAATATAAAAGAAGTTTCGGGGCTTAGTATTAATCAACAGGGATTGTACGCTGCTAAAGATGCCGCGACTGCCTGTTGGTTGCATGAGTCTGGAATTACAGGTACCGGAAGCTGGAATTTTGGGTGCTATGAACGGGAAGATAAAGTGGTCATTTATGGAAGCAAAGGAAAAATAACGTTTTCTGTATTTGAAAATGATCCTGTAGTGCTTTCGAACGCACAAGGACAAACAGAAGTACTCATTGACCATCCTGAAAATATTCAGTTGTATCATGTGCAGCAAATGCGAGAAGACCTTCTTGGGCACAGTACACACCCTTCTACAGGTTTGACAGCAACGCATACGAGTTGGGTTATGGACCAAATTATGGGGAATTTGTAGTGTTTTCAATTGTTCAAACAAAAATCCCGTTGATACGAATACCAACGGGATTTTTCAAACAAACCATTTATAACTAACAAACTATCTTCTATTGATTACGATGGCTACGCGACCGGTTCCTTTCGTTTTTTCAATTTTTGTTTTGGGGCCATTTGTTCTGTAATAGTAAGAGTCGTCGTCCTCTGAGTTTTGGTTGCCACCAAAATCATTGTCGTCATCACGATCATTTCTGTTTTGACCGTATTGGTAACTTCTACCACCTTTTACAGCGCCAACAGTTTCAACAATCTGGCCATGACGGTTGTAGATTATTTCTAAACCTCCTACGCGTTCCAATGCAAATCGGTTGTAGGTCATATACACGGAACCCACTCGTTTGATGCGGTCATTTGAATCATAGTTGATAAACACATTTCCTACTTGTCTTACTCTCCCCATATTATCGTGTGCTACTTTTACCCCATAATTCCCGTTTCGCACATTGCCTGGCGCACCATAGGTTTTGTTTACCCCATTTTTTCGGCTTGACTTATAATAGATATCCCGTCCAATTGTAGGACGTGTATTAAAATCTAATTGTCCGTCAGGGAAAATAAAAAACTCAATTCCTCTTTCTGTGAACACAATTGGGTCGGCATCTCTAAAATCTACTGGAGATCTTCTTTCTACAGAAAAATCGATTTTTTCTGTGGCATTCGCTATACTACCTCCCAATATGAAGATACTAGCTACTAAAAAGGTAATTTTTTTCATGATACAGTTCTTTTGAATTTTGCCTACTCTTGAGCTTTTCGGCTTTCGCTTTTTGTGTTATTTGATAAGGGATATTCAAGGAGCATGCCAAAATTTTTAATCAAGGGATTGTGTCTTTAAAGTACGGCCTGATTTTGTAGACTTAATCCACTTAAAATCAGCACTCTAATTTGTATGAAAAACAAAAAACAATTTTATTGAAAAGCAATTATTATGATTTTTTTTCATAAAATTACTGTATCTGTTGATGTTTTTCATAAAAGAAGAATGCCAGTAAAGGAGCATTAGCTACTTTTAAATCCTTTTCACTACAAAAACTACTTATCAACAGTGCTTAAAATTAACTTTTGTTACGAACTCGCTTCAACTGATATTGAGTAATTTTGCAACATGTATGCTTTAGTTGATTGTAACAATTTTTACGCTTCCTGCGAACGTGTTTTTCAGCCGAAATTCAACGGAAAGCCGGTTGCAATATTATCAAATAACGACGGTTGCGTGATTTCCAGAAGCAATGAAGCAAAAGCGGCCGGGATTCTTATGGGTGCGCCGGCATTTCAGATTAAGGAATTGGTAAAAGAGAAAAATATAACATTATTTTCATCCAATTATGCACTGTATGGAGACTTGAGCAATCGGGTGATGGCTATTTTAGGGCAGTTTACACCAAATCTAGAAATTTACAGCATTGATGAAGCCTTCCTGAATTTTGATGGTTTGACGATTTCCGATTATCATGAGTATGGAATCCAAATGAAAACTCGGATACGAAAATGGGTAGGGATTCCGGTTTGCATTGGCTTTGCCGAAACCAAAGCATTGTCTAAAGTAGCCAATAAAATTGCCAAGAAATTCCAAGACAGAACGCAAGGAGTGTATGTTATTGATACCGAAGAAAAACGCATCAAAGCCTTGAAATGGACAAAGATTGAAGATGTCTGGGGCATTGGTTACCGGATGAATAAAAAGATGAAAGCTAAAAATATTGTGACCGCTCTGGATTTTACGGCACCACAACACGAAGCTTGGATCAAAAAAGAAATGGGTGTGATTGGGATGCGTTTAAAATATGAACTCGAAGGAAAATCAGTATTGGATTTAGAGCCCATTGTTGACCAAAAGAAAAGTATTGCTACGACCAGAAGTTTCCCAAAACAAATTGCTGATTTTGATTTGCTGCGCGAACGTGTAGCAACTTTTGCCGCGGTTTGTGCAGAGAAATTACGCAAACAAAATTCCTGCTGTCATACCATTATTGTAATGTTAGTGGTGGATAAACATACGGTACAAACCTCAAAATATTATTTTAATATGGCGATTACATTGCCGTATGCGTCAAATTCTACATTGACAATTTCTAATGTTGCTATCGCAATGTTGAAGAAACTGCACCAAGGAAATGAACATTTGAAATTCAAGAAAGCGGGCGTGATCGTCACGGAATTGATTGATCAAAACAAGAAACAATTGCAGCTGTTTGACGAAGAAAACCCAAAACATTTGCTGCTGATGAAAGTGATGGATGGTCTCAATAACAAAATTGGTGACAAGAAAGTAAAGTTGGCTACCCAAAATTTAAGTCTGACCTGGAACATGAATCAGAACCATTTGTCACCCGGATACACCACTAATTTTAAAGACATACTCGAAATCAAATGCCAATAAATAACGGACAAAAACTAATGTTCTTTCTACCTGATTTTGAAAGTGAATTGCGAATTCCTTTCATAAACGAAGGGGTTTCGGCTGGATTTCCATCACCGGCCGCAGATTTTATGGAAATGAGCATTGATTTGAACAAGCAATTGAGTGAAAACCCATTAGCTACTTTTTACATCAGAGTCAAAGGAAATTCTATGATTGATGCTGGAATCAATGATAAAGATGTTCTTGTTGTGGATAGAAGCTTGGAGCCACAGAACAATAAAATTGCAATTTGCTTTATCGATGGAGAATTTACGGTGAAACGCATACAACTGGAGAAAGACTGTTTTTATCTGATGCCTGAAAATCCCAATTATGCTCCGATAAAAGTCACGGAAGAAAATCAATTAATCATCTGGGGAATTGTGACCTATGTGATTAAGAAGGTGTAAAAGCCAGTTGTTGCTATTGTTAAAATTGAATTCTTAATGGATTTTTAGCCATAAAAAAACCTGTTCAAACTAATGAACAGGTTTTATCTTTTATAATAAATTCAGATTTTAAACGGTATGTTTTGGATTAAATCCATCTTCACTTAGTTCTTTATGCTCATAATCGGCAACCATCTCAGCTTCATAATCAACTTTTTCTCCTTTCGAAAGTCTACTGATGGCTTTTTCCATAATTTGGTAAATTACCGGAACTACTACTAAAGTCAAGAATAATGAGGAAATTAATCCCCCAATAATTACCCAAGCCAAACCGTTTTTCCATTCCGCTCCAGCTCCAGAGGCTAGCGCAATGGGGAACATACCAAATACCATCGCGATAGTGGTCATCAAAATTGGACGAAGACGCGCATGATTTGCTTGGATTAATGCTGTTCTGACCGTTTCGCCAGCTTTACGCCTTTGATTGGTATAATCTACAAGCATAATCGCATTTTTACACACCAGACCAATAAGCATGATGATACCTAAAATGGTAAATATATTCAGTGTATTATTGGTTAAAGCCAAAGCCAACATTGCACCAATAAAGGAAAGCGGGATGGCAAACAATACCACAAATGGATGTACAAAACTGTCGTATAACGAAACCATTACCAGGTAAACCAAGACAATCGCAGCTAATAGCGCAATTCCTAATGTACCAAAACCTTCGGACTGGTTTTCCTGATCACCACCCCAAATATAATTTACACCGGTTGGTTTTTTTAATTTTTCAATTTTTTCTTGCCATTGTGTTACAATAGTTCCTGAAGCCACACCCACATTTTGGCCTTTTACAGTTACCGATGCTGATTTGTCTCTTCGTTCTAATTCACTTGGACCGGAACCTTCGGTTACGGTTGCAAATTGATTCAGTTTTATTTGTTGACCACTATCGTTTATGAAAATTAAGTTTCTGACATCTGCGATACTTTTTCTGTCGAATGCATTGTATTTAATGTTGATGTCATATTCGTATTCACCAGCTCTAAATCTACCATCAGTATTTCCGCTAAAAGCAGTTTGCATGGTCATACCTACTGTTTGCAAACTCAATCCTAAAGCGGCCATTTTATCTCTATCGACTTTTACGTTTACTTCTGGATTTCCATCTTCTACAGACAATTCGATTTCTGTTGCTCCAGGAATGGTACGTAATTCTTTTTCTGCTGCTTTTGCAAATTGCATGGCGCTTTCTACATTTGGCCCCGTTACAATTAATCCTAAAGTAGCATCTTCTGCAGTTCCTAAAATACCAACTGGAACTGTTTTTACTTTGGCACCAACTAGTATTTTTTCTAATTTGCGTTTGGTTTTTGCAGCATACACATTTGCAGGTTCATTACGGTTGTCTAATCCAACCATTTTTACGTTTATCTCCGATTTGTAAGCAGTGGCTTGCGAAGCACCAAGACCTTCACTGGTTTGACCAATCGTTGTAATTTGACTAAAAACATACTCTTCTTTCTGCAAGAATGCTTCTGCTTTTTGCGTCATGAAATTGGTTTGCTCTAATGAAGCATCTTTTGGCATTTCTATCTGAACTAAAAACTCACCACTATCAGACGCGGCAAAGAATTCCCCACCAATAAATCCACCGCCAAATAAACTAATCATCGATCCAAAAAAGAGTACTAAAACGATAGCTAGTGTTTTAAAATAATGATCCAAACACCATTCTAATAATCTGGAGACCCAATTTGTAAATCGTGTCAAATAGCTTTCAAATCCCAGGATGATTCTTCCAAAAAGATTTTTACCTTGAATGTGTTCTAATTTCCCGTATCTGGAAGATAACCATGGGATGATTGTAAATGAAGCGACTAATGACAGCAATGTCGAGATAATAACCGTTACACAGAATTGTGTAATAATGTTAGAAACCAATCCGGTACTCATTGCAATTGGTAGAAACACTACTACAATTACTAAAGTAATCGATACAACAGTTCCACCAATTTCTGCAGTTCCATCATAAGCAGCTCGAACTTTATTTTTCCCCATTTCCATGTGCCTGTAAATATTCTCGAGAACCACAATGGCGTCATCCACAAGAATACCCACCACAAGAGAAAGTCCTAATAAACTCATTAAGTTTAAGGTATACCCCATCAAACAAATTCCAATGAACGTAGCAATTAATGAAGCAGGAATAGAAACCATTACAATCAATGAGTTTCTGATGCTGTGCAAGAAAAATAACATCACAAGAGCCACTAAAAGTACCGCAATTAGTAAATCATGCACAACAGCATCGGCAGCTTCTAATGTGAAAATAGTACTGTCTTTTGCTATTTCAAGTTTTAATCCGTTTGCTTTATAATCCGTTTCCAGTTTAGCAATTGTTTTAACTAACTCTTCACTTACGGCAACCGCATTGGCATCCGATTGTTTGATGATTTGTAAAATAATAGCACTTTTTTGATTGACACGCGCTATTTTTTCAGGAATTTTTTGAGTATCCTGAACATCAGCAATAGCGTCTAAACGAACTTGTATTCCGTTTTTAGAAGATACAATTAAGTTTCTTAATTCATCAACAGTTTTATATTTTCCGGCTAAACGAATTAGTATTTTCTGCTCACGAGTTTGAATGTTTCCTGTTGGAAAATCCAAATTAGAAGATAAAATAGTTTGTTGCACTTGCGGAATCGAAAGTCCGTAGGCTTGCATTTTTACCGCATCAAGATTTACTTGAATTTCTCTTTCTTGTCCGCCAATAATATTTACTTGTGCTACACCTTCTACTCGAGAAATAACGGGTGCTAATTTTTTATCAATTAAGTCGTAAAAAGCAACTTCATCCATTTTTCCGTTGGCACCAATAGTCATAATTGGTAAATCGCTTAAAGAAAATTTAGTCAATGAAGGCGTTTCAACATCATCAGGCAAATCACTAAGAATAGCATTTATTTTACGCTGCGCATCGTTCATGGAAATATTAACATCAGCCGAAGACGTTAATGTAATGGACACTGTTGATAAACTTTCGTAGGACTTCGAGTCTATTTTTTTAATATTTTCTAAGGATGCAATGGCATCTTCAATTTTTTTGGTAACCGTATTTTCTACCTCACTTGGTGATGCACCCGGATAAATAGTGGCAACAGTAATTACATTGGTTTCGAATTTTGGAATCAATTCGTAACCCAATTGGCTGTAACTGAACAGTCCACCAAGTGTTAGAATCGTAAACAATACAATTACTAACGAAGGACGTTTTATGGATATTTCTGCTAATTTCATATATTTATATTTTTAGGTCTTAACGTATAAGGTCATGCCGTTTTCTGCTTTTGACCTTTGGGTTTACAACTTTCGACTATTTAATGACATCCACTTTAGATCCGTCCTGAAGGTTGATTTGACCTGTGACAATTACAGTTTCGCCATTTGAGAGTCCGTTTAGAATTTCTACTTTGTCCCCAAGAATTCTTCCAGCTGTAACTGTTTTCAATTTGGCAGTTCCGCTTTCAATTACAAAAACCTGATTGCTGCTTACACCTCCTACAAAAGCATCTCTAGGAACAATCATCAACGATTGTTTTTGTTGTTTCGATGCAAATTCAGCGGTTCCGTACATACCCGCTTTTAAACCGTTGGAAGCGTTGTTTGTAATTTCAATCTCGATGGGGAAATTTAAAATTTCGTCCGCTTTTGAGGCGATAAAAGTGATTTTCCCTGAGAAAATTTGGTCTGGATAAACGCTTGCTACAACTTTTGTGACGGTACCTACTTTTAAACTGGCCACTTGGCTTTCGTTAACGTTAACTTTTAGTTTTAGTTTGGAAACATTTACAATATCAAACAATTCCGTAGCAGGTGTAGCAGAAATGATTGATCCAACCTCGATGTATTTCTTATTGATAAACCCACTAATTGGCGCTTTGATTCTTGTATCTCCAACATTGATATTTGCTTGTGTTAACTGGAATTTAGCATTTACCATTGCTAGTTTTACCTGATCTACTTGTTGTTTAGTTACGCCGCCTGTTTTGTATGCATTTTCAAATCGGGTGTAATCAGCCACCGCATTTTGATACACCGCATTAGCGTTTTGCGCATTTACGTTTATAACATCACTTCGTACAATGGCGAGTGTTTGTCCTACTGAAACATAATCGCCTTCTTTTACAAGTATCTTTGTTATTTTACCTGATTTTTCAGCAGAAAATTTTAATTCTTGTATGGGTTCAAAATTTCCATTGGATGAGAAATCTAATGAAACAGCTTCGGTTTTTACGGTTTCAACTCTAACAGAAACGGAGGCGTTTTTCTCCGCAACAATAGTTGTTTTAGCTTCGTTTTCTTTTTTATTATTGGTTAATACGTAGGCAATTAGTCCTAAGGATGCTACAATTACTACTACTGTTATTATTATTTTTTTCATTTTGATTATTTATTGGTTAGTGTTTTTAATTCCCCTTTGGATTTGACTAATTGTATTTCTGCCAGTTTGTACTCTAATATGGCTGATGTGTAGTTGTTTTGAGCTTCGGTCAATGAGTTTTCGGCATCCAGTAAATCAGTCAGTGTGGTTAATCCTTGTATATAGTTGTTTCGGGTGTTATTTAAAACCTCTTTGGCTAATTGGGCATTTTCTTTCTGATTTTTGATTGTGGTTAAGCTGTTGTCAATTTGCGTTTTTGCATTGGCAAAAGCCAGGTCAAGTGACAACTTGGTATCAACCAACTCTTCGTGGATAGTTCGTAGGTCAACATCGGCTTGTCTCACTTTTGCACGAGTGCCAAATCCAGTAAATATCGGTACTTTCAAATTCAAGCCAATCGAAGAGAAATCAGACCAGTACACTCCTTTAGAAGGTTTTCCGCCCAAAGGCATTACAGGACCCTGACCAATATAATTGTACCCGGCATTCAGTGATAATGTTGGGTAATAAGCAGCTTCAATAGCCTTTTTTTGATAAAATAATAGTTGTTCTTGTTTTTTCAAAAGCAAGTATTCCGTTCTGTTTGCCGTATTTGGAATTTCAGACAATGCTTGTGACCCTACTTCAAAGGCAGTTTGTGGAATCTCGATTTGGGTTTCTATGGGCATTCCCATATAAAATTTCAAGGTATTTTCTTGTATTTGTACGGCATTCAGTACCTGTTGACGTTGTGTATTGATGTTTGAAATTTTTACTATAATTCGATCCAAATCAATTTTCTTGGCTAGACCATTGTCATATTGTCCTTTGATGATGTTTCTTACTTTGGTGGTATTTTTTAAAGTGCTGTCAATCACCGTTAGTTTTTGTCGCTGCACATAGACTTGGTAATAATTATTGGCCACACGCTCAATTACTTGCTCTTCTGTTAGTTGATTGTTGATCTGGTAAAATTCTCTGGTAGATTTTGCTGCTTTTAGGCCGGTAAAAACAGTTTGGTCGAAGATAGCCTGTGTCAGAGAAACTCCGGCAGTAGAAATCCATGGTTGGCCAAAAGCGGCTTGGATGGTAGTTCCCGGAGCGCCAAATCCTGCTCCGTCAATAACAGTTGTTTGTATTACAGGATTGTACGTCAAATTGCCATTAGCTGAAATTTGAGGCAAAGCTCTGGAGCGTATTTCCTGAATTTGGTATTCACTGTTCTCTACTTGTAATTGTGCTTTTTTGGCATCTGCTTTGTTTTCTAGAGCATAGTTGATGGCTTCTTTTAGCGTAAGTGTTTGTACGGGACTTGTACCTGGGTTGCCTGAGTTTTGTGATTGAGCCGAAATCCCAAAGGTCAGGATGGCTAGTAAAATTATAGTTTTCATTTTGTAGTATAGTTAAGTAAATGTTTTTCAAGTTCAATTATCCCGCTGGGAGTTGCCATAGCTCTGGTATGGTATTCTAAAATCTCAAGTTCTATCTTTTGAGCTTCTTTTTCGGAACTGGTACAGCCCTTTATACTGAAAATTAAATAATAATAAAATCGCGTGTAACTTTCAATATTTATATTCTCGCGGTAAAAACCTTGTTCGATTCCTTTTTTTATGTTTTGTTCAAAAGTGGTGTTGCATTCATTGATTTCTCTTGTCATCACTTTCTCATAAATTTCAGGATAATGTTTTTTTAATTGGTAAATGGGGGAGTCGTCTGAGGATTGAAACATTTCTTTAAACATTTTTCGTATTTCAAAATTTTCTGCGATAGCATTATAATTCTGGGCAATAATACGGTCAATAATTTGATGGATTTGTTTGTGAATTGCAGTGGTGCTTTCCTCAATAAGTAATTCTTTATTGCAGAAATATTTATAAATCGTTTTTTTAGAAATACACATTTCTCCTGCAATATCATCCATGGTGATGCTCTTAAAACCTAGTTTTAAAAACATCTCACTTGCTTTAGTTATAATTTTTTCTTTCATTTTTAAGGCTGAAATGGTTTCAGTATTTTTTAATTAAATTCAAATTTGTTGATTTGAACGATTAATTTCGAGTGCGAATATAAGACGGAAACTTTAAACACCAAAATAGTTTCCAATGTATTTTGGTTTATTTAACATTTGAAGGTAAAACGATGTTTGTAATACAATTTGAATAGAGTAAATTAGCCAAAAATTTATTTTATGCATTCCATTTATCAATATCAGGGGTTTCTTTCGGAGTATTTGCAGGCACAATATGAAACCAAAGAACCAAGAAATTTGTACGAGCCCATCCGGTATATTTTAGACCTTGGCGGAAAAAGAATTCGTCCGGTACTGACCTTAATGAGTGCCGAAATTTTTGATGCGCCGTATCAAAAAGCATTGCCTGCCGCATTAGCCGTTGAAGTTTTTCATAACTTTTCGTTGGTTCACGATGATATTATGGATGATGCGCCACTACGAAGAGGAAAAGCAACGGTTCATGAGAAATGGAATATAAACACCGGAATTTTATCTGGGGATGCGATGCTGATTTTAGCCTATCAATATTTTGAACAATATGAGCCCGTTATTTTTCGGGATTTGGCCAAGTTGTTCAGCAAAACAGCGCTTGAAGTTTGCGAAGGGCAGCAATGGGATGTCGATTTTGAAGAACGCAATGATGTTACCATTCCAGAATACCTGATGATGATTCAATACAAAACGGCCGTTTTGGTAGCAGCAGCCATGAAAATGGGAGCGATTATTGCAGAAACTACCGAGGAAAACGCAAATCTGGTGTATGATTTCGGCCTCAATTTAGGCTTGGCTTTTCAATTACAGGATGATTTCTTGGACGCTTTTGGGGATCCAGAAACCTTTGGAAAACAAGTAGGCGGTGATATTATAGAAAATAAAAAAACGTATTTGTATCTAAAAGCAGTAGCTTTTTCAAAAGAAGAGGAAGCTAAAGAATTGCGGTATTTGTTTTCTGTTCAGCCGGAAAATAGTACGGATAAAATAGAGACGGTGAAAGCACTTTTTAATAGTTCTGGTGCGGCTACGGCAACACAGGAAGCAATACAAGATTTTACTTTTGAGGCGTTTCAGACCTTGGATAAAATGAATATTAGCGCCGATAAAAAAGCAATGTTGAAATCTTTTGGGGAGAATTTAATGGGCAGAAAAGTGTAATTCAATTTCAATAATCAATTTCAACATTGACTTTGAAAGTTTATATTTATAATTTAACAAGAAGTATAGTGTACAATAATAACAATATTGAAAATTGACATTCATATTGCCATTGATATTTAAAGATATGTTTATAGTTCCAAAAAATACCGATTTACTACTTGCTGAAGCCGCGGGTGAAAACTTATATTTGAAATTAATCGAACAAATGAATAAGGATTTCAATCTCGCTAACGAAGCAATTGATTTTCCGTTGGGTATTTCTCCCAGTGAATTGAAGTTGCAGCTTCACGAAAAAATATATCGACTTATTCAATACAAATTTGCTGAATACCTCAATTTATTATACATAATTGATGTTTCCGAAGAAGAAATAAAAAAACTAGACGGATCTGATTTAGTAGTTCTGGCAGAACAAGTCGCTTTTTTGATCCTAAAAAGAGAATGGCAAAAAGTGTGGTTCCGGAATAAGTATTAGTTATTGTAAGTCTTTTTTTAAGATTGTTTTATTCCATAATTCAGTTCCCGCAGTATCAAAAACAGTTAGTTTTATTTGGCGGTTTTCCTTTGAACCCAAGAATGAAATCATACCAAAATTATGTTGCGTAATCAAACTGCCTTTGGATCTGTAAATATTGTTTTCCTTTAATGCCCCTTCAGCGGCAACACCGGAAGTTAGCGGTGAAACGGTCCAGTCAAATAAAGAGTAGGCATTCTCGCGGGGAACTTCGGAAAATTCAGTAAAATGCCTATCACCGCTTAGGAATAAAACGCCCTTAATTTTATTATCAAGAATTTCTTTTAGCAATTTTTCTTTCTCTTTGGGGTAGTTGCTGTAGTTTTCCTTTTCCGCTACGGAATTTAATACTTGTACGCCCATTACAATTATTTTAAAACTGGCTTTAGAGGAACTTAGTGCGTTAATCAGCCATTCTAATTGGGTATTTCCTAAAACCGTTCTTTCGCCCGTAATTCTGTTATTTGGGGTCTTGAAAAACCGATCGTCCAATAAAAAAAACTGTGCATCACTCCAGCTAAAGGTAGAATAAATACCCTCGTTTTGTTCAGCATTCATACCGTAGCTTTTATTTGCCCAGAAATCTTTAAACGCTTTTTGAGTTAGAAATTTGTTATAAAAACTGCCATCGCTATCATCCGGACCAAAATCATGGTCATCCCAAATGGCAAAATTTTGAGTTTTTGCCAGCAAAGGCTGAATTTCTTTTACCGACCTTGAATGCGTATACCGATGATAAATCCCGGTTTTACTATCCCAGTCCGCTTCTCTGAGATAAATATTGTCACCACTCCATATCATGATTTCTGGATTTTTTTTGGCAATACTTTCAAAAATGCCATACTCACTTCCGTAGGCTTTTCCTGGTCTGTCCAGCGGAGTTTCATTAAAATAGGAACAACTTCCAATGGCTACTGTGAAATCAGGAGCATCTTCGCGCCATTCCCAAAGTTTCTTTGATGAAAAACAAGTCTCGTAGGGCAAGATGATTTTTTTGTCATTTATGAAAACAGCATACGTATATTTTTTTCCGGGTTCTAATTGATCTAAAATAATATGATGCGTGAAGCCAACTTCTTTTGAAGATGAATACACGTCGGAGTAGAATATATTAGTAGGATTGTCAAGGGCAAAATAAG
This sequence comes from Flavobacterium bomense, assembly GCF_003970355.1. Taxonomy (NCBI): domain Bacteria; kingdom Pseudomonadati; phylum Bacteroidota; class Flavobacteriia; order Flavobacteriales; family Flavobacteriaceae; genus Flavobacterium; species Flavobacterium bomense. Next base: position 637,373 of record NZ_RYDJ01000001.1, read on the forward strand.
CTATTTTCACCGAAGCTTTTTTGTTGGTTTGCAACCAAATCATCGCTTCGGTCATTTCGCAATACCCCACCATGGGCCCAGATTGTAAAATATTGTTTTGAGCAAAACTGTAACTTATAAATAAAATACAGCATAATTGAAAAGTTTTTTTCATCGCAGATAATTAAAAATACACTCTAATAAAAGGCATAAAGGCACTGCCGTAAATGTTGTTTTTGTCAGTCAAAACATTATATCGCCCACCAATAGTGGCGTTTCCAGATCTGTAACCAAGGCCGATGAATAAACCTGTATTCCAGTAGTTTTGAGAATTGCTATTGGATCCATCCAGATTTACATTGACTCTTAATTGTTCCAGTTCCGTCGAAAGTTGGATTTCGGGGATTGGATTAAATAATCCTATAACACTACCGCCATACAAATGAGAAGCAAAAAAATCGCGTTGCTTCAAATATTTATACTGCACTCCCAGTCCCAAAGCCACATATTCATTGAAATTATAAATGGCACTTGGCGCTAACGAAATGTCCGTGTAGCCGGAACCAAAGCCTAAACCCAGTCCACCTCCAAATTGTACATTTCTCCAAAACTGGTTTGGCATAGTGGTATACATTGTATTTTGTTGTGCAAACAGAGCACTTGCAAAAAACAAGGCAATAAGTACTAAAAACGATTTGGTAACCTCGAAAAAGCGCTTTTTTGCCATAAGTTTCTAGATTTTTAACAATTTAAGATGTAAAAGTATCTTAAAATAAATTATAAATTTATTGTATTATTGTACTTTTGCCAAACTATTTTAATCAAAAAGGTATATTCACTAAATATTATGGATAGGTTTTCATTTTTAAACGCAGCACATACAGAATTTTTCGCTCAATTATACGATCAATATATAGAAAATCCAGACAGCGTTGAGCCTAGTTGGAGAAGTTTCTTTCAAGGTTTTGACTTTGGGATGAGTTCTTACGGCGAGGATCATAAAGTCGAGCAAATTGCAAATTTTGCGGCTAATAATACAGATATTAGCTTGGTTTCTGACAAGCTTCAAAAGGAGTTCAATGTATTAAAATTAATAGATGGATACCGCTCTCGCGGTCATTTGTTTACTAAAACAAATCCGGTTCGAGAAAGACGAGTATCATCACCAACTCTAGAAATCACAAATTTTGGACTTTCATCAGCAGACTTAAATACTGTTTTTGATGCAGCCAAGGTTATGGAAATACAGCCTTGTACGCTTCAGGAAATCATAACGCATCTTGATACAATATACTGCCAGCACATCGGGGTGGAATATATGTATATCCGTAAACCAGAAGTAGTGGAGTGGATTCAGAAAAAATTAGGCTACAATGACAATCAGCCTAAATTTTCATTGGACGAAAAAAAATCCATTCTTAATAAATTAAACCAAGCCGTTTCTTTTGAGAATTTTTTGCACACTAAATATGTAGGTCAAAAACGCTTTTCTCTAGAAGGTGGGGAATCAATTATTCCTGCATTAGATGCTTTAATCGAGAAAGCAGCTGAAAAAGGAGTTGAGCAATTTGTTATGGGAATGGCACATCGTGGTCGTTTGAATGTGTTGGCAAATATTTTTGGCAAATCGACCCAAGACATCTTTGGAGAGTTTGACGGCAAAGATTACGATCAAGAATATTTTGACGGCGATGTAAAATACCATTTAGGACTTACAGCGGATAAAGTGACCAGTACCGGTAAAAAAATTAATATCAATTTAGCTCCTAATCCGTCGCACCTTGAAACAGTAGGTGCAGTAATCGAAGGAATCACAAGAGCCAAACAAGATAAATATTTCCCTAACGATTTCTCAAAAGTATTGCCAATCGCCGTTCACGGAGATGCTGCAATTGCGGGTCAGGGAATTTTGTATGAAATTGTGCAAATGGCACAATTGGATGGTTATAAAACGGGAGGAACTATACATATTGTTATCAATAATCAAGTAGGTTTTACCACCAATTATCTGGATGCTCGTTCCTCTACCTATTGTACTGATGTTGCTAAAGTTACCCTTTCGCCCGTTTTGCATGTCAATGCAGATGATGCTGAAGCAGTAGTTCACGCGATGTCCTTTGCATTGGACTTCAGAATGGAATTTGGTAGGGATGTGTTTATTGATTTATTGGGATATAGAAAATATGGACATAATGAAGGCGATGAGCCTCGTTTTACCCAACCCGTATTGTACAAAATCATTGCAAAGCATAAAAATCCAAGAGACATCTACATGGAGAAATTGCTTGCCGAAGGAGTTGTTGACAGTACTTTTGTAAAAGGATTAGAAAAAGAATACAAATCAAATCTAGAGGTGAATTTAGAAGCCTCCCGTAAAAAAGATTTGACTATTATAACGCCATTCATGAAAAACGAATGGAAAGGTTTTGAACAGGTTTCGGATGTTGAAATGCTCAAAAAAGTAGACACTACTTTTCCAGTAGCCGGACTTACTGAGGTTGCAAACGTAATTTGTAACTTACCTGCAGACAAAAAATTTATCAGCAAAATAGAAAAACTGGTCAAGGATAGAAAAACAATGTTTTTTGAAACCAACAAGCTGGATTGGGCCATGGCAGAGCACTTAGCCTATGGTTCACTTTTAAAAGAAGGATATGATGTTCGTATTTCGGGACAAGATGTAGAGCGAGGCACGTTCTCTCACCGTCATGCCGTTGTAAAAGTAGAGGATTCAGAAGAAGAAGTGACTTTGTTGAGTACTTTAGAGGGAGCAACAGGGAAATTCAATATATTCAATTCGCTGTTGTCTGAATATGCTGTTTTAGGGTTTGATTATGGGTATGCTTTAGCCAACCCAAATACATTAACCATCTGGGAAGCACAGTTTGGGGATTTTAGTAACGGTGCCCAAATTATAATTGATCAGTATATTTCTTGTGGCGAAGATAAATGGAACAATCAAAACGGAATTGTTTTATTATTGCCGCACGGATACGAAGGACAAGGAGCGGAGCATTCATCAGCCAGAATGGAGCGATATTTACAACTTTGTGCCAGACACAATATGTATGTGGCAGATTGTACTACACCAGCCAACTTCTTTCACCTTTTGAGAAGACAAATGAAAACAACGTTTCGTAAACCACTTGTTGTGTTTACGCCTAAAAGTTTGTTGCGGGATACAAGGGTAGTATCTACCGTTGAAGAATTTGCAACAGGGAGTTTTCAAGAAACATTTGATGATGAAACAGTGAATAAAGCGCATGTGAAAACGCTGGTTTTCTGTACCGGAAAATTCTATTATGACATTACTGCCGAAAGAGAAATTCTGGACAGAAATGATGTGGCTGTAGTTAGAATCGAGCAATTGTTCCCATTACCGGTAGAACAATTAAAAGCCATTATCGCTAAATACCCTAATGCAGATGATTATGTTTGGGCACAAGAAGAACCAAAAAACATGGGAGCTTACAGCTTTATGCTAATGAATTTTGATTTAGTAAAATGGAGATTGGCTTCACTAAAAGCGTATGCGGCACCGGCCTCAGGAAGTTATACAAGAGCAAAACGCCGTCAGGCTGATGCCTTGCGAATGGTTTTTGATAAAAATTTATACCGATAATAAGGAGCTATTTCCTGCTGTACGCTATATCTTTTCCTAGCTAAAGAAGCTAGAAAAAGGATGTCGCTGCCATCAGGGCTAAAAAACAATACATCTAACACACATAAGTTGTTCAAGAACAATTTAAAACTTAAAATTCATAATTTAAAATAATAGAACATGATTTTAGAAATGAAAGTCCCATCACCAGGGGAATCTATAAAGGAAGTTGAAATCGCAACTTGGTTGGTAAAAGACGGAGATTATGTAGAGAAAGACCAAGCCATTGCTGAGGTTGATTCTGATAAAGCAACATTAGAATTGCCAGCAGAAGCGAGCGGAATCATTACTTTGAAAGCGGAAGAAGGAGATGCAGTTGCAGTAGGAGCAGTAGTTTGTCACATTGATACGGACGGCGTAAAACCAGCAGGCGATGCGCCAGTTGCTGAAGCTACAAAAACAGTTGAAGCGCCAAAAGTGGAAACTAAAACAGAAGCGCCAAAAGCCGCTCCAGTAGCAGCAGCAACTTACGCTTCAGGAACTCCATCTCCGGCAGCACGAAAAATATTAGACGAAAAAAATATAGCAACAACTTCAGTAACAGGAACTGGAAAAGACGGAAGAATCACTAAAGACGATGCCGTACATGCGGCACCTTCAATGGGGACGCCTACCGGTGGGTCTCGTGGATCAGAACGTTCAAAATTATCAATGTTACGTCGTAAAGTGGCAGAACGATTAGTGGCTGCTAAAAACGAAACAGCCATGTTAACTACTTTTAATGAAGTAAACATGACGCCAATCAACTTGATTCGGAATGAATACAAAGACGCATTCAAAGCAAAACATGGCGGAATTGGTTTAGGGTACATGTCTTTTTTTACTAAAGCAGTGACCAGAGCATTAAAATTATTTCCAGATGTAAACTCAATGATGGATGGGGATCATAAGATCGCTTTCGATTTTTGCGACATTTCTATCGCAGTTTCAGGACCAAAAGGATTAATGGTTCCTGTAGTTCGTAATGCGGAGAACTTAACTTTCCGTGGTGTTGAAGCCGACATTAAAAGATTAGCCCTTAAAGCGCGTGACGGACAAATCACAGTGGATGATATGACTGGTGGAACGTTTACGATTACTAACGGTGGTGTTTTTGGAAGTATGTTGAGTACGCCAATTATCAATCCGCCACAGTCAGGAATTCTTGGAATGCACAACATTATCGAGCGCCCAATTGCCGTAAACGGAAAAGTAGAAATTCACCCAATGATGTATGTGGCGTTGTCTTATGACCATAGAATTATTGATGGTCGTGAGTCTGTTGGTTTCTTGGTGGCCGTAAAAGAAGCCTTAGAAAACCCAATGGAATTATTGTTAGAGAACAATCCTAAAAAAGCATTAGAATTGTAATTGAATTAATAAAAAAATAAAAAATCCGTTTAGTTTTAGAACTAAACGGATTTTTTATTTTTTTATTAAAATTCCTTTGAATTCCACAACATCAAAAAGTGCGTAATTTTGGCTTTTCGGAATGTGGTCGCCTATAAATTGTAAATTTTCGACACTGCAATAGATGTTAAATTTGGTGTTTTTACCATAATTAAGCCGGACACTTGCCATAATTGCATCATTGATTTTCCAACTTACATTGTATCGCCCATTAGAAGTAAGGGATAATTGTAGTGTAAGATTATACCATTGTCTTCTTTTGATTTTCCTTTGAACAGATTGGAACGGATAGCCCTGTGAGATCATGTATACGATAAGATCGTCTGGTTCTGCTGCTAATTGATTTCGAATGGCTTGTGATCCATAGCCAATCTCAAAATCGAGTTCGTGTGTGTCATTATTATATAAAAAAGCTCCAATGCTAGCCATGTCACCAACGCCCATTTCGGGGATATAAACATTCCAGCTATAGGTTCCAGCGGCAAAACTTGAAATCGTTTTTACTTTTGATCTTTCCCACGTATTTGGATTTGTGAAAATACGTAAATTTCCATTTTCAATCCAGTAATTTGGATTGCCAACTTGAGTAGCATCTTCCCATTCCGTTAAATTATCGAAGTCCCAAATTTTTGAATAGCTGGTTTTTAAAATACTGAGATTGTTGGAATCTGAATTAGTTATTGTTTCATCTTCGTTAGTTAAGTCGGCGGGAGAACAAGAAAATAAAAGTAGTCCCATAAATACCAATAATTTTTTGAAAATATTTTTCATGTTTCTTTAAGGTTTTAAGGTCGTTTTTCTATTGTAAATATAAGCAATAATTAAAATAGTCCACGATTCCTTTTCCTTTCATTAAAACATCGGCTCCTATGATTCCATGAACGGGTTTTGATTTGTGTTGTGTTAAAGCTTCGTTTATATGAGATAAATCGAAAATTACGACGTCAAAAGCACTGTCTTTCCAAGTGCCTAGTTGCAATTGATTTTTTGTAGCTATTTGTGTCAACATTCCGGAAGCTCCAGCTCCTGAAGCTTTAGTTTTTGATTTTTTAGCTTCCAATAGAAACAAATCAACACATTCAAATCCGATACAACTACTTGAAGCACCTGTATCTAAAATGAAATTTCCTTTGATACCGTTGATTTTGGCTTTAATCAAAAGGTGTTGGGTTTTAGTAATCTTAAATTTTACTTTTTTGTAGTTTTCTTTTTTAAGGATTTTGTGGAGGTTTTTCATCTAGGCAGAATTTGTTTTCGGAATTATAGTGTCCCTTTTACAAAGATACAAGTTGTTGTATGCAGTTTTGGAATCTTTTTTCTATCGCAATCTTTGTTAAACCATTTTTTTGACTAGTTTAATTCTTGTAATTTTGTATTCTTAAAAGACGACACTTGGAAACAAAAGTAATAATTACCGATACCCATACTCATTTATATTCTGAGGAATTCAATCAAGACCGAGATGAAATGATCCAACGCGCCATTGAAGCGGGGGTTTCGCGTTTTTTTATTCCGGCAATCGATTCGACGTGCACCGAATCCATGTATATTTTAGAAAAAAAGTATCCTGAAAACGTATTCTTGATGATGGGCTTGCATCCCACGTATGTGAAAGAGAATTATCTGAAAGAATTACAGCATGTGGAAAACGAACTGGCGAAAAGAAAATTCTACGCTGTTGGTGAAATTGGGATCGATTTGTATTGGGATAAAACCCATTTGCCTCAGCAACAAATTGCTTTCAAAAAGCAGATTCAATTGGCTAAAGAATATAAGTTACCTATTGTGATTCATTGTCGGGATGCATTTGATGAAATTTTCGAAATTCTGGAACAAGAAAAATCGGATGATTTATTTGGTATTTTTCATTGTTTTTCTGGAACGTATGAACAAGCTTTAAGGGCAATTTCGTATAATATGAAGCTTGGAATAGGCGGGGTTGTTACTTTCAAAAACGGAAAAATCGATCAATTTTTGAAACAGATCGATATAAAGCATCTTGTTTTAGAAACAGATTCCCCATATTTAGCCCCAATTCCTTTTCGTGGAAAAAGGAATGAAAGTAGTTATATAGTCAGCGTAGTCGATAAGTTAGCCCAGATTTATGGCCTTTCAACACATGAAATAGCAATGCGAACCACCGAGAATTCTAAAGCTATTTTTGGGATTTAAAGTAGAATTCACTTTATTTTGACTTTTTTTTTGTTCATTTGCCCACACAAATATAGAAAAATCAACAATGCAGAAATTTGACGCTATTCGGCCATTTTATGATTCCGAAATAAACGAAGCACTTCAAGATGTGATTAATCACCCAATGATGAAAGCATTGATGAACTTTACTTTTCCGGGTGCTGCTGACGAAGTTTGGAAAGAACAACTCAGGAAAACGCACTCCATTCGGGATTTTCAATGTAATTTTATATACCAATCGGTTCAAAGAATACTAGAAAAAAGTTCAGAAGGAATGACCACTTCCGGTTTTGAAAAGTTAAAGAAAAACACTTCTTATTTGTTTGTCTCAAATCATCGGGACATCCTTTTGGATACTACGTTATTAAACACAGCTTTATTTGAACATGGGTTAGTGATGACAGCCTCAGCGATTGGGGATAATTTAGTAAAAAAATCGTTTCTGAATACCTTGGCAAAACTGAACCGTAATTTTTTAGTACAACGGGGATTGACTCCAAGAGAAATGCTGCAGAGTTCAAAACTATTGTCGGAATATATAGGAAATTTATTGCTTCATGAAAACCGTTCTGTATGGATAGCACAGCGAGAAGGAAGAACGAAAGACGGCAAGGATGAGACCAATCCGGGTGTTTTGAAAATGGTAGGAATGGGTTCTGATGAAAAGAATTTAATGGATTATTTCAAGAAAATTAAAATTGTACCCGTATCTATTTCGTACGAGTATGATCCTACTGATGCTCTGAAAATGCCACAATTGATGGCTGAAGCCAATAATGAAGTGTATGTCAAGGAAAAGAATGAAGATTTCATGACGATTCTGAGTGGTGCTCTAGGGCAAAAGAAGAGAATACACATTCATGTTGGGAAAGTTTTAGATATTGAAATTGATGCCATTATTACAGAAAACGAGAACTCAAATAAGCAAATAGTAGCTTTGGCACAAGTAATTGATAATGCCATATTGAGTAATTACAAATTATGGCCAACGAATTTTATTGCTTTTGATATTGTAAATAAGACCGATAGATATTCCCATTTGTATACTGAAAATGAAAAATCATTGTTCGAGCGCAGACTGGAAATGCGAATTGATCATGACAATCCAGTGGCTCTTGAAAGTTTTTTGGCCATGTATGCAAATCCAGTTGTGAACAAATTAAAATACCACGATGTTGTATAAAGCCAAAATACTTTTAATATATACCGGAGGAACTATTGGTATGCGAAAAGATTTTGAAACAGGAGCCCTCAAGGCATTCAATTTTAGTAAATTGTTACAGCGAATTCCAGAATTGAAACAATTGGATTGTGAGATCGAAACTGTTTCTTTTGAAAATCCTATAGATTCCTCGAACATGAATCCTGAAAAATGGGCAAAAATGGCTATAATTATTGCAGATAATTATACTTCATTTGATGGATTTGTTGTGCTTCATGGATCCGATACTATGTCGTATTCTGCTTCAGCGCTGAGTTTTATGCTTGAGAATTTGGCAAAACCAGTTATTTTTACCGGTTCACAATTACCCATAGGGGATTTGCGTACCGATGCTAAAGAAAACCTGATTACAGCCATTCAAATAGCTTCTCTGCAAAATAATAATCATCCGGTTATCAGTGAAGTGTGTCTTTATTTTGAATACAAATTATACCGAGGCAATAGAACTACAAAGATTAATGCGGAACATTTTAAAGCATTTACGTCTCCAAATTATCCTGAATTGGTGGAGTCTGGGGTGCATTTAAAGTTGAATCCTGAATTGTTTTTGCCTAAAAAAGGAACGGAGGAATTCAAAGTGCATAAAAATTTAGACAATAATGTTGCCATTATAAAGATGTTTCCTGGAATCAGTGAAGCGGTTTTATCCGCTATTTTAAATATTCCGAATCTTAAAGGTGTTGTTTTAGAAACCTACGGAGCTGGGAATGCACCTACAGAGGATTGGTTTTTAAACCTCTTGAAAAAAGCGATTGCCGGCGGGTTACATATTGTTAACGTTACCCAATGTTCTGGCGGGAGTGTCAGTATGGGGCAATACGAAACCAGTACCGGACTGAAAGAAATTGGTGTGATTTCCGGAAAAGACATCACCACCGAGGCGGGAATCACAAAATTGATGTATTTATTGAGCAAAAAAATAGCCCCAAAAGACTTCAAAACTATTTTTGAAACTTCTTTACGAGGAGAAATGACATAATATTTAGATTTTACTTTTCTAACTCGTTTTTTTTCGTGTTCTTTGCAGCCGTAATAAAATAGAGAGGTGGCCGAGTGGCTGAAGGCGCACGCTTGGAAAGCGTGTATATGGCAACATATCGAGGGTTCGAATCCCTTCCTCTCTGCCAGTAGAAATACAAAAAGAAGCAAACCCCACTAAATTCTAGGATTTAGTGGGGTTTTTTCATTTACGGTAAATCAAATTATTCATTAAATCTCAAAAGATACCAGTTCAACATTTGTTCAAATACCTTTTCACTATTTGAACATCTTGTTTGGAAGAATTACAAAGTTTAAATTTAATAATAACTAAAAGGTCACCAACCATGAACACAGCCGTATCCGTTCTCTTTTATATAAAGAGATCAAAAGTCAATAATGATGGCATCTGCCCTATTTATGTACGTGTCACCGTACAATATGGGAATTTATAAATTTACATAATACAGTAAGATTAACATATTTGCATCGTTTTATTGATGTTCTATTTCCAGCTAATACTCCACAAACTGATTTAGTTGTTGAAGAATTACAAACTTGGCTAACTGGTTTAGAAAAACTATAATTATTACTGGAAAAAACACCCATTCCTACCCCAACATTCGTTTATAATGGAAAAAAAAGCCCGATAAATACTTTTTAGTGGAAAATAAAGTATAGTTTTACTTCAATAAAGCACCACTAATGGAAAATTTTGTCCCAACACACCTTCAAGAAATTATTTATTCATCGAGCGATAAAAAAGTAAGAAAACAAATTGCTTTGCTTGAAAGTACAGGTAAAATTAAAAAAATTGCTCCTCGTATCTTTACTTCCAATTTTATTGATACGGACGAGGTTATTATCAAAAGAAATATTTTTTCTATTCTGGGCAATTTATATCCCGGGGCATTATTAAGCCACCGTTCCGCAATAGAATTCAAACCAACTGCAACAGGACAAATATTTGTTACCTATACCTACACCAAAAAAATAGAGTTGCCTGGAATAACCATTCGTTTTATGGAAGGTATTGGAGCAATTGAAGGTGACAATTCATTTTCGGGGGAGTTATTTGTTTCACAACAAGAAAGAGCATTTTTAGAAAACCTACAACCGTCCAGAAAATCGGGTCCAGAATCTAAAACTATTTCAATTGCTGAACTCGAAAACAAACTAGAGAAAATAGTACAAGTTAAAGGCGAAGAAGGACTAAATCAAATTAGAGATAGCGCAAAAGTAATCGCCGATAAATTAAGAATGCAAAGTGAGTTTGAGAAATTAAACAAACTAATTAGTGCCTTATTATCTACACAGCCTTCCAAAATATTATCGTCTCCACGAGCCATTGCACGAGCATTTGGAAATCCTTATGACCAATCAAGAATAGATTTGTTTGAGATATTATTTTTAGAGTTAAAGCAAAGAGAATTCAAAAATGCGATAGATAGAAATACAACTAATACAGCTTTTCAAAATTTCGCTTTTTTTGAAGCCTATTTTTCAAATTATATTGAAGGAACTCGATTTGAAGTGATTGAAGCAAAAAACATTATCGAAACCGATACCCCAATGTTCAATCGTGATGAAGATTCACACGACATATTAGGAACGTATAAATTGGTCAGTAATAA